>DIVD01000054.1:41073-42045 GCA_002423245.1 Rhodobacteraceae bacterium UBA6141 | reverse complement strand
TCGGTATCACCGAGGGTCAGCTTGCCGAAGGCGCCCGAGATGAACACGGTGCCGTTGTCGGGGGTCGTGTCCTGGTTCTCTTCCGACGTGTTGTCGGCTTCGCGGCTGTAGGTGGCGCCGAAGGACAGGCCGGTGTCGGTCTCGCCCGACATCACGAACAGCAGTCTGTAGCTGTTGTGGAACTGGGTTTCTTTCAGGTCACCGCCGGTGACGCCCATTTCCACGTAGCCTTCGACCACGACCTCGGCGGCGGCGGCGCCCGCGAAGCCGATCAGAGCGGTGGATGCAAGAAGAAGCTTTTTCATCGTTTTCCCTCGTTGTCTCAAAAGGTGTGCCCATCTCAGGGGAATCCGAGGTGGTATGGCCCTGTTTCGCCCGCGGCCCGCCACATTGCAACGGAAACGGGCAGGCCCCGAAGAAAGGCGACATTCATGGTGCAGTCTTGCCACAGGTTGCCCGGCGGGCGGCCACCCGATCCCGGCCGCCGCGCCCGATCCGCCTGCCGCGTGGGGGCTTCGCGCCATGCGGGGAAAAACCTTGTCGCCTTCGGGGGCATCGGCTAGACAACGGGGAAAGATGAACGGGGGCCTTCCATAACATGCTCGTCCAACGCATTCTGCGCGCCGGCTTGACCACTGCCCTTCTTGCCGCGCTTTCCGCCTGCGGCGCGGGCAACATGTTCGGCACGCGCCAGTCCAGCGAACAGCAGCGCGCGGCGCAGCAGGGGCTGGAAGACTACGACACCGAGGACGAGATCCGCTCCACCCGCTCGTCGCTGTTCGACCTGTTCCGCAACCAGGCCAACCCCAACACCACCGTCGGGGTGAACAAGTATCTGTGGCAGGCCAGCCTCGAGGTGCTGAACTTCCTGCCGGTGCAGTCGGTCGATCCGTTCTCGGGCGTGATCGTCACCGGCTACGGCACGCCTCCGGGCGGCGGGCGCGCCTACCGCGCCACGGTCTATGTGCAGGA
>DIVD01000054.1:0-41036 GCA_002423245.1 Rhodobacteraceae bacterium UBA6141 | reverse complement strand
TGCGGATCCGCGACAGCAAGCTCTGACCGCCGGCGGCCCGGAGGCATCTGGATTCCGCCGCGCCGCAGGGTATAAACGCCGGGCCGCCGCGCCCGGCTTTTGCTTGGCCCGGCACCCGCATTGCCCGCATTGAAGGAAAGCCGCACGATGCCGCGCTACGACCCCGCCGTGACCGAACCGAAATGGCAGCGCGCCTGGGAAGAGGCCGGGGTCTTCACCGCGCGGCGCGATCCGGCGCGGCCCAAGTATTACGTGCTGGAGATGTTCCCCTATCCCTCGGGGCGCATCCACATGGGCCATGTGCGCAACTACACGATGGGCGACGTGATCGCGCGCTACAAGGCAAGCTGCGGCTTTTCGGTGCTGCACCCGATGGGCTGGGATGCCTTCGGGATGCCGGCGGAGAATGCCGCGATCGAGCGGGGGGGGCATCCGAAGGACTGGACCTATGGCAACATCGCCGACATGCGCGCGCAGATGAAGCCGCTGGGCCTGTCGATCGACTGGAGCCGCGAGTTCGCGACCTGCGATCCGGAGTATTACGGCCAGCAGCAGGCGATGTTCCTCGACATGCTGGACAAGGGGCTGGTCTATCGCAAGTCGGCGCAGGTGAACTGGGATCCGGCCGACATGACGGTGCTGGCGAACGAGCAGGTGATCGACGGGCGCGGCTGGCGGTCCGGCGCGCTGGTGGAGCGCCGGGAGCTGACGCAGTGGTTCTTCCGCATCTCGGATTATGCGGGCGAGTTGCTGGAGGCGCTGGACCGGCTGGAGCACTGGCCCGAGAAGGTGCGCCTGATGCAGGCCAACTGGATCGGCAAGTCGCGCGGGCTGCAATTCGCCTTCTCGACCCTGGGCGCGCCCGAGGGGTTCGACCGGCTTGAGGTGTACACGACGCGACCCGACACGCTGCTGGGCGCAAGCTTTGCCGCGATCAGCCCGGATCACCCGCTGGCGCGGCATCTGGAGCGGCACGACCCGGAGGTGGCCGCGTTCGTGGCCGACTGCCGGCGCGTGGGCACCAGCGAGGAGGCGCTGGAGAAGGCCGAGAAGCGCGGGCTCGATACCGGCATCCGGGTGCGGCACCCGTTCGATACCGCATGGGAGCTGCCGGTCTATATCGCCAATTTCGTGCTGATGGACTATGGCACCGGCGCGATCTTCGGCTGCCCGGCGCATGACCAGCGCGATTTCGAATTCGCCACGAAATACGGCCTGCCGATCGAGCCGGTCTTCCTGCCCGAAGGGGCGGCGCATGGGGATGGGGATAGGGATGAGGATGGGGCCGCGCCGCTGGCCGAAGCCTTCGTGCCGCCGAAATCCGAGAGGGTGGAGTATGTCCGCGGCTTCGCCGGCGAGCGCGTGCAGACCGGCGAGGCCGCCGTCAACGCCGCCATCGCGTTCTGCGAGGCGAACGGCGTCGGCCGGGGCGTCACCAACTACCGGCTGCGCGACTGGGGCCTGTCGCGGCAGCGCTACTGGGGCTGCCCGATCCCGGTGGTGCATTGCGCCGCCTGCGGCGTGGTGCCCGAGAAGAGGGAGAACCTGCCGATCCGCCTGCCCGACGATGTCAGCTTCGACAGGCCGGGCAACCCGCTGGACCGGCACCCGACCTGGACCCGCGCCACCTGCCCAGCCTGCGGCGCCGAGGCCCGGCGCGAGACGGACACGATGGATACCTTCGTCGATTCGAGCTGGTATTACGCCCGCTTCACCGCGCCGCACGCGAAAACGCCGACCGTCCCCGAGGAGGTGGATTACTGGATGAACGTCGATCAGTATATCGGCGGCATCGAGCACGCGATCCTGCATCTGCTGTATTCGCGCTTCTTCGCGCGGGCCATGCATGTGACGGGCCATCTGCCGGCCAAGGCGATCGAGCCCTTCGACGCCCTCTTCACGCAAGGCATGGTCACGCACGAGATTTACATGACCCGCGACGCGGCGGGGCGCCCGGTCTATCACCTGCCGGAGGAAGTGGAGGGCGGGATCATCAAGGCAACGGGCGAGGCGGTGGAGATCATCCCCTCGGCCAAGATGTCGAAATCCAAGAAGAACGTCGTCGATCCGGTCAACATCATCAAGGCTTTCGGCGCCGATACCGCCCGCTGGTTCGTGATGTCCGACAGCCCGCCGGAACGCGATGTGGAATGGACGGCCTCTGGCGCCGATGCCGCCTTCCGCTTCCTGGGCCGGGTCTGGCGGTTGGCGGACGAGATTGCCGCTTCGGCCGCGCCCGACAATGCCGCCGAGGATGCCGCGCTGATCCGCGCCACCCACCGCACGATCGCCGATGTGACGGCGGGGATCGAGGGCTTCGCCTTCAATACCTCTGTCGCGAAACTCTATGCCTTTGCCAATACCCTCTCGAAATCGCAGGCCGGCGCCGCCGCCAGGCGCGAGGCGATGGGGGTGATGGCGCAGCTTCTCTCGCCGATGGTGCCGCATCTGGCCGAGGAGATCTGGTCGATGCTGGGCGGCGAGGGGCTGGTGGCGCAGGCCCGCTGGCCCGAGGCCGATCCGGCGATGCTGGTGGATGAGCGCGTGACGCTGCCGATCCAGATCAACGGCAAGCGGCGCGCCGAAATCACCGTGCCGCGCGACATGGACGCGGCAGAGGTTGAAAAGCTGGTGCTGGCAGACGAGGATGTGGTCAGGTTCCTTGCCGGCAAGCCGGTGAAGAAGCTGATCGTCGTTCCGGGGCGCATCGTCAATGTCGTCATCTGACCAGACCACGGGCCGGCGTGCCTTGCTTGGGCTGCTGGCCCCCGCCCTGCTGGCCGCCTGCGGCTTCGCGCCGGTCTATGGCAGCGGCGGGCCGGCCCGCGCCCTGCTGAACCGGGTGCGGATCGAGGATCCGACCAACAAGAACGCCTTCGATCTGGTGGAACGGCTGGAAGAACGGCTGGGCCGCCCGCAGAACGTGGCGTTCCGCCTGAGCTACGGCATCACCACGCAAAGCCGCGGGCTGGGGATCACCCCCGACAACACCACGACCCGCTACAACATCGATGGCACCGTCACCTATACGCTCAGCGATGCGGTTTCGGGCACACCGCTGGCGCAGGGCGAGGTGACGACATTCGTTTCCTACTCCGCCTCCGGCTCTACCGTCGCCACGGTCGCGGCCGAGGAAGACGCCTATGCCCGGCTGATGCGGCTGCTTGCGGACCAGATCGTCAGCGAACTCATCGCCTCCTCGGCGGGCTGGAGCGTCCGGTGAAGCTGACCGGCACGGCGGCCGTGCGCTATTTCGCGCGGCCCGATCCGGCGCGGGCGGGGCTGCTGATCTTCGGCGCCGACGCAATGCGGGTGGCGCTGCGCCGGCAAGAGGTGATCGCCGCGCTGGTCGGCCCCGAAGGCGAGGCAGAGATGCGGCTGGCGCGGATCCCGGCGGGCGAGCTGCGCCGCGACCCCGCCGCGCTGCTGGACGCGGTGAAGGCGCAGGGCTTCTTCCCCGGCCCGCGGGTGGCGTTCCTCGAGGATGCCGGCGACGGGCTGGCCCCGGCGGTGCAGGCCGCGATGGCCGACTGGCGGCCCGGCGACGCCGCCATCGTGGTGACGGCGGGCAACCTGACCGCCAGGTCGGCGCTGCGCCGGATCTTCGAGGACCACGCCAACGCCTACGCCATCGGCATCTATGACGACCCGCCCGGCCGCGAGGAGATCGAGCAAACCCTGCGCAGGTCGGGGCTTGGAGAGATCGACCGCGAGGCGATGACCGACCTGCTGGCGCTGGCGCGGGATCTGGACCCCGGCGACTTTCGCCAGACGGTCGAGAAGATCGCGCTCTACAAATACGGCGACGCCGCGCCGCTGACGTCCGCCGATGTCGCCGCCTGCGCCCCCGCCACCATAGAGGCCGATGTCGATGACCTGCTGGCCATCGTCGCCGAAAGCCGCACGGATGAACTGGGCCCGATGATGCGCCGGCTGGAGGGGCAGGGGGTGACCCCGGTGACGCTGTGCATTGCCACTCTGCGCCACTTCCGCGCGCTGCACGCGGCGAGCGCCGATCCCGGCGGGCCGGCGGCGGGTCTGGCGCGGATGCGCCCGCCGGTCTTCGGCCCGCGCCGCGACCGGATGCTGCGGCAGGCGCAGGCCTGGGGGATGGAGCGGCTGGAACAGGCGCTGTCCACCATCGTGGAAACCGACCTGAGGCTGCGCTCGACCAGCCGCGCGCCGGCGATGGCGGTGATGGAACGGGCGCTGATCCGGCTGGCGATGATGAACGCCCCGCGCCGATAGGCGCCACTCCGCCGATGGCGCGGCAGCATCGGCCCCGCCGCTTCCGCGAGGGAACCCTGCTCTGCTATCGTCCGGCCGAACGGCCCGCAAAGGGCCAGCGGGACAGGGAACAGGGACATGACAGGGATCCATCGCCGCATGGCGCTTGCCGGTCTTTCGGTGGCACTGGCATTCGGGCTGGCCGCCTGCGGCAGCAACGGGCCGCAGGTGTCGCGCTTTCCCTCCTCGCCATCGCTGTCCGGCGCCACGCCCGAGATGATCGCGCTGGTGGACCGCTATGCCCGCGAATACGGCGTGCCCCCCGCGCTGGTGCACCGGGTGGTGCAGCGGGAAAGCAGCTACAATCCCGGTGCGCGCAACGGGCCCTATTACGGGCTGATGCAGATCGCGCCGCAGACCGCGTCGACCATGGGATTTCGCGGCGCCCCGTCCGAGCTTCTGGATGCCGAGACCAACCTGAAATACGCGGTGAAATACCTGCGCGGCGCCTGGCTGGTGTCGGATGGCGACCATGACGCGGCGGTGGGTTGGTACGCGCGCGGCTACTACTACGAGGCAAAACGCCGGGGCCTGCTGGAAGCGACCGGCCTGCGCGGCTGACGGGGTTTCTTCCGCGCCACGGCGCCCTACATCGAAGGGAAAAGGAGTCCTCCCATGACCCAAGTTCCCTATTCCATGCTGGATCTCGCGCCGGTGCCCGAGGGCGCCACGGTGGCGCAGGCGCTGGCCAACACGCGCGACCTTGCCATCCATGCCGAGGCGCTTGGCTACCGGCGGTTCTGGCTCGCCGAACATCACAACATGACCGGCATCGCCAGCGCGGCGACGGCGGTTCTGATCTGCCATGTGGCTGGCGCGACACGGAAGATCCGCGTCGGATCCGGCGGGATCATGCTGCCGAACCACGCGCCGCTGCAGGTGGCAGAAGCGTTCGGGACGCTGGCAGAGCTTTTCCCGGGGCGGATCGACCTGGGGCTGGGGCGCGCGCCGGGGACGGATGGCGCGACGATGCAGGCGCTGCGGCGGGGCATGTCGCAGGAGGACCAGTTTCCCGCCGATGTCGTCGAACTGATGGAATATCTGGCCGACCCAAAGCCGGGCGCGCGCATCGTGGCGGTGCCGGGGGCCGGGACGAAGGTGCCGGTCTGGATGCTGGGATCCTCGCTCTACGGCGCGCAGCTTGCGGCCTATCTGGGGCTGCCCTACGCCTTTGCCAGCCATTTCGCTCCCGCGGCGCTAGAGCAGGCGGCGGATGTGTACCGCCGCACGTTCCGCCCGTCAGAGCACCTTGAGAAGCCGTATTTCATGATGGCGATCAATGTCTTCGGGGGCGAAGATGATGCAGAGGGGGCTTTCCTGCGTTCCTCGATGCTGCAGGCCTTCGCCAATCTGCGCACCGGCAAACCGGGGCCCTTGCCGCGCCCGGTGGCGAATGTGGAGGCGCTGCTGCCGCGGCATGTGCTTCCGGCGGTGCAGGAGGCGCTGTCGGTCACTGCCGTGGGCGGGCCGGCAACGGTGCGCAGCCAGCTGGCGGCGCTGATCGCGCGGCACCGGCCCGACGAGGTGATCCTGACCGGGCAGATCCATGACCATGAGCGGCGCAAGCGGTCCTTCGAGATCGCGGCGGGCGCGATGGCCGATCTGGCGACAGCCAGGGCCTGAGCGGCGGGGGCTGAGCACTTCGGCAAACCCCGTGCCCCTTGGCGCCGCGCCCGTCAGCCCCGCCCGTCAGCCCCGCGCCGCGGCGGCGCGGCCCGCGTGCAGCCCCGTGGCAAGGCAGGCGGTGAGCAGGTAGCCTCCCGTCGGCGCCTCCCAGTCCAGCATCTCGCCACAGGCGAAGACGCCCGGCAGCGCGGTCAGTTCCAGCCCGTCCGTCAGCGCCTCGCGCGGGATGCCGCCGGCCGAGGAGATCGCCTCGGCTATCGGGCGGGGGCCGGTGTGGCGCACCGGCAGCGCCTTGACCAGCCGGGCGAGCCGGGCCGGATCGGCGGGCAGCGGGCGGCCCCATTCGTGCAGCAGCGCGATCTTGACCGGGTCCAGCCGCAGCGCCTTGCGCAGCCAGTTGGCGGTGCTGTCCTTGCCGCGCGGCCGTGCCAGCCGGCCGGCGACTTCGGCAAGGCTGCGGGCGGGGGCGAGGTCGAGCGCCAGCGGCGCGCCGTCGCGCACCAGTGCGGAGACGGCATAGACGCCGCCGCCCTCGATGCCGCGCGCCGAAAGGACGAACTCGCCACGCTCGCGCCGCTCGCCCGCCAGCAGCGCGACATCCTTCACCGGGCGGCCGAACAGCGGGGCCATCCTGTCCGACCAGTCCACGCCAAAGCCCATGTTGGCCGGGCGGAACGGCGCGACCGGCACCCCCCGCGCCTGCAGCCACGGCACCCATGCGGCATCCGAGCCAAGCCGCGGCCAGCTTGCGCCGCCAAGCGCCAGCACGGTGACGGCGGGACGTTCGAGATGCGGACCCTGCGGCGTGTCGAAGGCCAGCGCCCCGTCCTGCCAGCCGGTCCAGCGCCAGCGGGTGCGCAGCACCGCGCCGCCCGCCTCCAGCCGCCGCAGCCAGGCGCGCAGCAACGGCGAGGCCTTCATCGCCTCGGGGAACACCCGGCCCGAGGAGCCGGTGAACACCTCCTGCCCAAGCCCGCGGCACCAGTCCATCACCCCGGCCGGGCCAAAGCCCGCCAGGATCGGCGCGAGCCAGCCCGCGCTGTAATGCGCGGCGAACCGGGCGGCGGGGTCGTCATGCGTGATGTTCAGCCCGGACTTGCCGGCCATCAGCAGCTTGCGCGCCGGCGAGGGCTTCGCCTCGGCCACGAGAACGCGGCGGCCGGCGGCGGCCAGCGCCTCTGCCGCCATCAGCCCGGCCGGGCCCGCCCCGATCACCAGCGCGTCGGTCATTGCTTTCCCCTTGCCAAGCCCGTGCCGCTGCCCTTCCTGTGGCACCGAAGCCCGCGGGCGGCAAGGGGGGGGAGCCATGGCACGCAAGACACGCGATGAGGACGGGGGCGCGGGGCCGGACCTGCCCGATCCGGTCTGCGCGCTGTGCCTGCGGCCGATCCCGCCCGACGTGCCGCAGAGCCTGCACCATCTGATCCCCAGGCTGAAGGGAGGTCGCAACGGGCCGACGGTGCTGCTGCACGACATCTGCCACAAGGAGATCCACGCCACGCTGAAAGAGAGCGAGTTGGCGCGGAGCTACGCCACGCCCGAGGCGCTGCGCGCGCATCCGCGGTTGCAGAAGTTCGCCGAATGGGTGGCGAAGCGGCCGCCGGAATTTCTGTCGAAGGTGCCGGGGCCGCCGGGGCGCCGCCGCAAGGACTAGGGAACCATCGCCTTGATGGCGGCGACATGCCCGGGCGTGGCGGCGCGGGCATCGGCGGTCAGGGCCGCGACGGCCGCCATCAGCTCGGCGGCGGGAACGACGCGGTCGATCAGGCCCCAGGCCAGCGCCTCGGCCGCGTCGATCTTCTGGCCCGCCATCAGGATCATCTTGGCGCGGGCGGGACCGACAAGCGCGGCAAGGCGCACGGGGTCGGAGGGTTGCGGCAGGAAGCCAAGCCGCATCACCGGGTAGAAGAACCTCGCCCCCTCGGCCGCGATGCGCAAATCGCAAGCCAGCGCCATCCCGGTCGCGCCGCCGGCAAGCGTGCCGTTCAGCGCGGCGATGGTCAGGCAGGGCAGGCTGGCGATTCGGCCGGAGAGCCGCTCCCACACCGGATCGGTGGCAAGGCCGGCGCGGACCTCGTGGATATCCGCGCCGGCGGAAAAGACCGTGCCGGTGCCGGTCAGCACCAGCACGCGGGCGCCTTCGGCCGCGGCGGCCTCGGCGATGCGCTCCAGCTCTGCCAGCATGGCGCCGGTGACGGAATTTGCCTTGTCGGGCCGGTCGATCGTTGCGGTCCACACGCCGCCGTCACGTTCCAGTGCAATCATCGTCCCTCTCCCGCCAATGCGCTGAACCCCTGTGCATTAGCAGAAGACCCCCGTTTGGGAAACGCTTGACCTCGCAGTCCGGGGACAGGATGTTTGGCTTGGGCGTTTTTCAGACGGCAAGGGTCATCATGAAACAGTGGACAACTCTGGGCTGCGGCACGCTGCTGGCAGGCCTGCTGTGCAGCAGCGCGGCGCAGGCAGACGTGACGGCGGCCGAGGTCTGGCAAAGCTGGCAGGACTACTACGGGCGCCTGGGCCACACGCTCAGCGCCGGGTCCGAGGAGGCCTCGGGCAACAGGCTGATCCTGCGCGACGTGACCGGGGCCACGACCACGCCCGATGCCAGCGGCAGCCTGACCATCCCCGAGGTCGTGATGACCGAGGAAGGCGGCGCCGTTCGCGTGACCCTGTCGCCCGAGTTTCCGCTGGACCTCACCTCCGACACCGATGGCGAGGTGTCCGAGATGTCGATGCTGTTCACGCAGTCGGATGGGGTGCTGATGGTCACCGGCGACGCGGACAGGATGACCTATGAGTTGACGGCGCCGACGCTGGGCGTTGCCTTGACCCGGATGCTGGTGGATGGCGAGCCGGTCGAGATGACGATGGAGGCGGCGGCCACCGATGTCAGCGGCAGATCGGTGATCTCGCTGTCGGGCGAGACCGATGCCAGCCAGCAGTTCGAGGCGCCGAGCGTGACCTTCAGGATCGCCGCGACCGACCCGGAGGGCGGCGGCACCTTCACCATCGACGGCAGTCTGGCCGATCTGGCGGGCAGCGGCACCATGAAGGGCCCGGAGGGCGTCGACATGGCGGACATGGCCGCGGCGCTGCGGGCCGGTCTGGCCATCGAGGGCGCCTTTACCTATGGCGCGGCCAGCGCCAGCATGGACGTGCAGCAAGAGGGCGAGACGATGAACGCCGTGGCGGCCGCAAGGGAGGGCCGGTTCGACCTGGCGATGACGGCGGGCGGGCTGCGCTATGGCGCGGCGGGGGGGCCGGCGCAACTGGCGCTGAGCGGGGGGCAGATGCCGTTCCCGGTGGATGTCTCGCTGGCGGAAACGGCGTTCAACCTGATGATGCCGCTGAGCAAAGCCGACGAGCCCGCGCCCTTCGCCCTGGAGACGCGGCTGGTGGACGTTGCGGTGAATGACGAGGTCTGGGCGATGCTGGACCCGATGGCGCAACTGCCGCGCGACCCGGCGACGCTGATCCTCGATATCGGCGGCATGGCGAAGCTGCTGGTGGACGTCCTCGACCCGGCCCTGGCCGAGCAAGCAGCGGCGGCGCCGGCCGAACTGCACGCGCTGGACCTGAACGAGCTGCAACTGACCTTCGGCGGCGCGGAACTGACGGGCAAGGGCGGTTTTACCTTTGACAACAGCGACATGGTCACCTTCGACGGCTTCCCGAAACCGCTGGGCCAGGTGAAGCTGAAGCTGACGGGCGGCAACGGGCTGCTGGACAAGCTGATCGCGATGGGCGTGATTCCGGAGGAACAGGCGACGGGCCTTCGCATGATGGCGAGCCTGTTCGCCAATGCCGGCCCGGGGGAGGACGAGCTGAACTCCACCATCGAGGTGCGCGAGGATGGCGGGCTCTACGCGAACGGGCAGCGGTTGAGGTGAGGGAGGAAGGGGCGCGTCCCGGGGTTGCGAGGCACCTGCGGGATTTACCTCCTCGGCACGCTTTCGAGGCAGATTCCAGAGCCGAAGGGAATTCTTCGGTTGTCCACCTCTTGTAAACTCTGCTCGAAAGAGGCAGTGCCCGCGTCACCTCAGAATCTTTGCGAGTCGGTGCAGGAGCCCGCCAGTTCCGTCCTTCGGTGGGAGGGGTTCGCTGATGCAGTGGAACAGTTGCGGGTGGCTCGACACGATCCGCGCCAGCAGCGTCTCCTCGTCATGTGCATAAGCCTCGGACAGGCAGAGCGACAATTCCCGCGCGAACAGCGCGTCCAGTTCTGACCACGCGGCCGCCCCGCCCGCAAGCAACGAGGCATTGAGCGGCAGCCTTCGCCCGTGGCAGTTCATTCCGCTGCCGTAATGGGATATGCAATGCCGGCTCAGGCGAAGCTGCGAGAAGTCCCAGTTCCGCCGCTGTCCCGCGAACCGCGCGATCGAGGCATCGACCCAGGCGAACAATTCGGTTCCGAAGGGATTTTCGCCGACCGCGAGCCGCTGCGTGAGAGCGATCTTGCTCATCCAGATCGAGATCAGCTTGCGATAGCTGCTGTCGCCGCCGTCGATATAGTCCCGCCAGTAATGCACGGTGCCCTTCTCGCCGCGAAACCGCTTGGGGCGCGGGGCGGATCTCAGGTCCATCCGTGCACAGGCCGCCAGCAGCCGTTCGGAAACCGGCCAGGCCGGCAGAGCCTCGATGGCCAGTCTCCGGGTGCGGATCGGGATGGCCTTGTCCGCGCAGATCGCACGGAAGATGTCCGCGACATCATCCTCGCCATGCAAGAGCAGAAGATTGCCATGGGCAAGCTGGTCGCAGGTCGCGGCGAAAAGCCTGCTGTAATGCTCTACCGGCCGTTTGCAGTTTTCCGGTATCCGCCAATAGCCGAGGCAGAACGTGACCGACCGATCATGGAGGGCTTCCGTCAGGCTGCGCCCCCGGTCCAACGGCAGCATGGCGGTTGCGTCCGCCGACGAGACGCTGTCGCGTGGCGAGGGGGTGCATGGCAGCGTCATGGCGCGCTGCGGTTGATGCCGCACCCCCCTCACCCCCAGAACCCCCACCCGTTCGCCTCGATCTTCCCCGCCGTCTCCAGCCCCTGACGCGGCCCCAGCGCGGTGTCTCCGATCTCCTTCGGCAGCTTCACCGCCCTGGGCGAGAGGTTGAACAGGCAGTTCACCGCCCCCTCGCCCTCGCCCCGAACGAAGCCCAGCAGCGGCGCGGGCAGGTCGAGAAAGCGAGTCCCGCCGTGCAGCAGCGCCGGGCTGGCCTTGCGGAAGGCGATGAGCCGGCGGCAGGTTTCCAGCACCGACCCCTCCACCCCCGCCTGAGTATCGACGGCGCGGACGCGTTGCGGGGCCTTCACCGGCAGCCAGGGTTCGGCGGCGGAAAAGCCGGCGGCGTGGGCGTCCCGCTCCCACACCATCGGGGTGCGGCAGCCGTCGCGGCCCTTGTTGTCGGGCCAGAAGCGCAAGCCGACGGGATCGGTCAGTTCCTCCCACACGATGTCGGTCTCGGTCTGGCCAAGCTCCTCGCCCTGATAGAGGCAGATCCCGCCCTGAAGCGACAAAAGCAGCGCGGCGGCCTGCCGGGCGAGCGCGTCGCCCCCCGCGTCATGCTTCGCCCAGCGGGTGACGTGGCGGTTCACGTCATGGTTGGAAAAGCTCCAGCAGGGCCAGCCATCGGGGGCGCCCTTGAAGAAGCCCTCGATCACGGCGCGGAAATGCGATGGTGTGAAGTCGGGGCCCAGAAGCTCGAACGAATAGGCCATGTGCAGCCGGTCGCTGCCTCGGGTGTATTCGCCCATGATCTCGACCGCGCGTAGCGAGGCGCCGACCTCGCCCAGCAGCATCCGGTCGGGATACCGGTCGGTCAGCGCGCGCATCTTCTTCAGGAAGGCGAGGTTTTCCGGGCGGGTCTTGGAATAGACATGATCTTGCATGTCATAGGGGTTGACCGGTGGCAGCGGGCCGGCGGGCATGGGCGGGTTGTCGCGCAGCCGGTCGTCGTGGAAGTAGAAGTTCACGGTATCGAGGCGGAAGCCGTCCACCCCCCGGTCCAGCCAGAAGCGCATCGCGTCCAGCAGTGCCTTCTGCACCTTCTGGTTGTGCAGGTTCAGGTCCGGCTGGCTGTCAAGGAAGTTGTGCAGGTAATATTGCCGCCGCCGCGCATCCCAGGCCCAGGCCGGCCCGCCAAAGACCGAAAGCCAGTTGTTCGGCGGGCTGCCATCGGGTTTCGGATCCGCCCAGACATACCAGTCGGCCTTCGGCCCCTTGCGGGACTTGCGGCTTTCGATGAACCACGGGTGCTGGTCCGAGGAATGCGAGATCACCTGGTCGATGATGACCCTCAGCCCGAGGTCATGGGCGCGGGCGACCAGCGCGTCGAAATCGTCCAGCGTGCCGAACAGCGGGTCGATCCCGGTATAGTCGGACACGTCATAGCCCATGTCCGCCATCGGCGAGGGGAAGATCGGCGACAGCCAGATCGCATCGGCGCCAAGGCGGGCGACATGATCCAGCCGCCGCGTGATGCCGGGAAGGTCGCCGACGCCGTCGCCATTGTCGTCCTGAAAGGACCGGGGATAGATCTGATAGATCACCGCGCCGCGCCACCACTCGTGCATCCCAGGCTCCCTTGTCCGGTTTCCTCCATGGGTAACGGCCGCGCCCGCCGCTGCAAGCCGCAGCGGGGATAAAAATCGCCCCCGCGTGGCCGGGATGCCGCGTTTTCGCGCGAACGGATGACCGGGCGGGCGCTTTTGGGCACGAATGCGGGCGGCGCGGCCACGATCACGGGATTTCGGGGGCCGGGTTCTGGCATCTTGCGCGGCGCTGTGGGATTTGTGGTCGCGCGAGAACAGGATCAGGGTGCCACACATGAACGATTTGCTGATCCCCGTCGCGGGGATGACCGGCACGAGCGTTGCGTCGCTGCGCGCGGCGATCCTCGGGCATCTGCGCATCAGCCTTGGCAAGGATCCCGGCCACGCCTCTGTCTATGACTGGCGGATGGCGGTCAGCCACACGCTGCGCGACCTGATCGTGGAGCCGTGGTTCACCGCCACCCGCCGCACCTATGGCGAGGACCGCAAGCGCGTCTATTACCTGTCGATGGAATTCCTCATCGGCCGGATGCTGGAAGATGCAGCGATCAACCTTGGCCTGCATGACATGGTCGGCGAGGCGCTGAACGGCGTCGGCCCCGATTTGCGCACCCTCGTCGAGGATGAACCCGACGCCGCGCTTGGCAATGGCGGGCTGGGGCGGCTGGCGGCATGCTTCCTTGATTCGATGTCCACGCTGGGTTGCCCCGCCTATGGCTATGGCATCCGCTATGAACATGGCATCTTCCGCCAGCGGTTCGAGGGCGGCCAGCAGGTGGAAACGCCCGAGGACTGGCTGATCCGCCGCGACCCATGGCTGTTCGAGCGGCCCGAGGCGGTGGCGACGGTGGGCTTTCGCGGCCATGTCGAAACCCGGGGCGGCCGCGCGATCTGGCATCCCGGCGAGACGGTGCTGGCCGAGGCGAATGACATGCCGGTGGCCGGCTGGCAGGGACGCTGGGCCAACACGCTGCGGCTGTGGGCGGCGCGGCCGACGACGCTGTTCGACCTCGCGCGGTTCAACGCGGGCGATTACGCTGCCGCGGCCGAGCCGGAAGCGCTGGCCCGCACCCTGAGCCGCGTGCTTTACCCGAACGATGGCACGCAGGCGGGCAAGGAGCTGCGCCTGAAGCAGGAATATTTCCTCACCGCTGCCTCGATCTCCGATATCCTGCGGCGCTTTCGCGGCCAGCATGACGACCTGCGCAAGCTGCCGAACCATGTGGCGATCCAGATGAACGACACGCATCCGGCGATCGCGGGGCCAGAGCTGATCCGGGTGATGGTGGATGACGACGGCATCGCCTTCGACGAGGCCTGCGATGTGGCGTTGCAGGTGCTGGGCTACACCAACCACACCCTCTTGCCCGAAGCGCTGGAACGCTGGTCCACCTGGACGATGGAATCGGTGCTGCCGCGGCACATGCAGATCATCGAGCGGATCGACGACTGGCACCGCCGCAAGAACCCCGCCCGGCCCGCGGGCCTGTCGATCCTCGCGCATGACGAGGTGCAGATGGGCACGCTGGCCTTCGTCACCTCGCACCGGGTGAACGGGGTCTCGGCGCTGCATACCGATCTGATGCGCAAGACCGTGTTCCATGACCTGAACGCGCTGCACCCCGACCGCATCGTCAACGAGACCAACGGCATCACCCCCCGCCGCTGGCTTGCGCTGGCGAACCGGCCGCTGGCCCGGCTGGTCACCGAGACGGTGGGCGAGGGCTGGCAGGCCGATCTGGATCGGCTGTCGGGGCTGGAGCCGCATGTGGATGACGCGGGCTTCCTCGGCCGCTTCGCCGCCGCCAAGCGCGAGAACAAGGCGCGGCTGGCGGACTGGATCGCCGCGACCTCGGGCATCAAGGTCAACCCCGATGCGCTGTTCGACGTGCAGGTGAAGCGCATCCACGAATACAAGCGGCAGCTTCTGAACATTCTGGAAACGGTGGCCCTGTGGCACCAGATCCGCGAGGATCCGGCCAGCGCCATCGTGCCGCGGGTGAAGATCTTCGGCGGCAAGTCCGCACCGGGCTATGCCACCGCCAAGCTGATCATCCGGCTGATCAACGATGTCGCGGCCAAGGTGAATGCCGATCCACTCACCCGCGACTGGCTGCAGGTCGTCTATCCGGCCAACTACAATGTCAGCATGGCCGAACGGCTGGTGCCGGCCGCGGATCTGTCGGAACAGATCTCTACCGCCGGGACAGAGGCCTCGGGCACCGGCAACATGAAGTTCAGCCTGAATGGCGCGCTGACCGTGGGAACGCTCGACGGCGCGAACGTGGAGATTCGCGAGCATGTGGGGGCCGAGAACTTCTTCCTGTTCGGGCTGACCGCAGCCGAGGTCGTGGCCCGGCGCGCGCGGATCGGGCATGAAAAGGCCGCCATCGGCGAAAGTCAGCGGTTGCGCGATGTGCTGATGATGCTGGCCGAGGGGACGTTCAGCCCCGGCGATCCCGGCCGCTACCATGCGCTGACCGACATGTTGTGGCACCATGACCACTACCTCGTGACCGCCGACTTCGAGGCCTATTTCGAGGCGCAGCGCAGGGTGGATCACGCCTTTACCGATCCTGCCCATTGGCACCGCATGGCTGCGCTGAATACCGCGAGGATGGGATTCTTTTCTTCCGATCGGACGATCAAGGGCTACATGTCAGATATCTGGTCCATTTCGCCCGCCATCTAGGCGGCGCCGACCCCGGGCGGAAGCGGTGCGCGATGGAACCGATCGGCCGGGCCGAAGCCGAGGCGATTGCCGCGGCCCGTCATCCGCGCGCTTGACGCTGCCGCCGCGGTCGGTCGTCATGTCCCGCAGGGGTGATGCGCGGCTGGCTGGAGGAGGAATCGGATGAGGCCCGGACAAGGTGACAGACTGAGCCGCCGCGCGATGGCCTTCGTGCTGGCCGGCGGGCGCGGCAGCCGGCTGAAGGAACTGACCGACCTGCGCGCCAAGCCGGCGGTGTATTTCGGCGGCAAGACGCGGATCATCGATTTTGCCCTGTCGAATGCCTACAACTCGGGCATCCGCAAGTTGGCGGTCGCCACGCAGTACAAGGCGCACAGCCTGATCCGCCACCTGCAACGCGGCTGGACCTTCTTTCGCGCCGAGCGCAACGAGTATCTCGACATCCTTCCCGCCAGCCAGCGCGTCGCCGAAAACAAGTGGTACATGGGCACCGCCGACGCGGTGACGCAGAACATCGACATCGTGGACAGCTACGCCGTGGATTACATCGTCGTGCTGGCGGGCGATCATGTCTACAAGATGGATTACGAGGTGATGCTGCGCGAGCATGTGGACAGCGGCGCGGACGTGACCATCGGCTGCCTGACCGTCCCGCGCAGGGATGCCACCGCCTTCGGGGTGATGCATATCGACGCAAGCCGCCGGGTTGTGGAATTTCTGGAAAAGCCGAAGGATCCGCCCGGGATGCCGGGCGATCCCGATCACGCGCTCGCCTCGATGGGGATCTACGTCTTCAGCTGGCCCTTCCTGCGCGAGTTGCTGATCCGGGATGCGGAGGACGCGAATTCCACCCACGATTTCGGCGCCGACCTGATCCCCGACATCGTGAAGAATGGCCGCGCGATGGCGCATTTCTTCGATGACAGCGCGGTCTGCACCGGCGAGAACCCCAAGCCCTACTGGCGCGACGTGGGCACGATCGACGCCTTCCATCAGGCCAATATCGACCTGACCGATTTCATCCCCGAGCTTGACATCTACGATACAAGCTGGCCGATCTGGACCTATGGCGAGATCGTGCCGCCGGCGAAGTTCATCCATGACGAGGATGGCCGGCGCGGGTCGGCCATCTCCTCCATGGTGTCGGGCGCCTGCATCATCTCGGGCACCGAGGTGCGCGAATCGCTGCTGTTCACCGGGGTGCGCACCCACAGCTATTCCTCGCTGGACCGGGTGGTGGCGCTGCCCTACGCGCAGGTCAACCGTCATGCAAGGCTGTGCAGCGTCGTGCTGGACCGGGGGGTGGACGTGCCCGCCGGGCTGGTGGTGGGCGAGGATCCGGTGGAAGACGCGAAATGGTTCCGGGTCAGCGAGGGCGGGGTGGTGCTGATCACCCAGCCGATGCTGAATGCCCGCGCGGCAGCCTTGGGAACATGACGGGCAGGGCGCGAGTTTGGCGAGGCCGGCAGGCATGGGCGCCCGCCGGGACCCTCTGGGCGAAAGGGCGTGACAGATGACCAGTTCGGCGGTGCGGCGGGTGCTGTCTGTCGCTTCGGAATGCGTGCCGCTGATCAAGACCGGGGGGCTGGCCGATGTGGCCGGCGCGCTGCCCGGAGCCCTTGCACCGCTTGGCTGGCAGATGCGGGTGCTGATGCCCGCCTATGCCGGGATCGGCGCGACGGCCGGGCGCAGCGCAGTCTGGCAGACGGACAACCTGTTCGGGGGCCCCGCGCGGGTGATGGCGGTGCGCCATGCCGGGCTCGACCTGCTGCTGCTGGAGGCGCCGCACCTTTATGACCGGCGCGGCGGGCCCTACCTTGGCACCAATGGCTACGACCACCCCGACAACCCCGAGCGCTTTGCCGCGCTGTGCTGGGCCGCCGCCGAGATCGCGCGCGACGGCCTCGCTGACGGCTGGCGGCCCGAGGTGGTCCATGCGCATGACTGGCAAGGCGCGCTGGTGCCGGCCTACCTGACCTATGGCGATGTGCCGGTGCCTTCGGTGCTGACCATCCACAACATCGCCTTCCAGGGCGTGACCGGCCGCGAGCGCATCGGCGCGCTGCGCCTGCCGGAGGGCGCGTTCAACGATGGCACGCTGGAATATTACGGCCAGATCTCGGCGCTGAAGGCGGGCATATTGCTGGCGGACCGGGTGACGACCGTCTCGCCGACCTACGCGCGCGAGTTGCTGCGGCCAGAGTTCGGCATGGGCCTGCAAGGCGTGATCGCCGTGCGCGGTCCGGCGGTGCAGGGCATCCTGAACGGCATAGACGAGGCGGTGTGGAACCCGGCCACCGACCCCGGCATCCTTCCGTTCACCGCCAGGACGCTGAAGGCCAAGGCCGCGAACCGCGAACGGCTGAGGGGCGATTTCGGGCTGACCGACGTTCCGGGCCCGCTGGCGGTGGTGGTCAGCCGGATGAGCTGGCAAAAGGGTCTTGACCTCTTGCCCGACGTGCTGGACGGGTTCGTGGCGCGCGGCGGCGGTCTGGCGTTGCTGGGGGCGGGGGATGCCGACATCGCCGCGGCGCTGTCCGGGGTCGCGGCGCGCTATCCGGGGCGGGTGGCGCTGCGCACCGGGTATGACGAGGCGCTGCCGCACCGGATGTTCGCGGGCGGGGACGCGGTGCTGGTGCCCTCGCGCTTCGAGCCCTGCGGTCTGACGCAGATGTACGGGCTGCGCTATGGCGCTGTGCCGGTGGTCTCTGCCGTGGGCGGGCTGGCCGACACGGTGATCCACGCCAACAGGGCCGCGCTCGATTCCGGCTGCGCAACAGGCATTGTCTTCACGCGGGTGGATGCCTTGGGTCTTTCGCAGGCACTGGACCAGCTTTGCGACCTCCATGCCGAACCGGGGGTCTTTCGCGCGATCCAGCGTGCGGGTATGAAGCAGGATATGGGTTGGCGCCGGTCCGCCGCCGCCTATGCCCGGCTTTACGAGGACATCGCCCGTTGAACATCCAGCCGCAGGCCACCCGCCCGCCACAGGCACCCGTGATCCCCGCCAAGCTGCCCCATCACGGGCTGTCGGCGGGGCGCCCCGACCCGATGGGCGCGACCTGGGATGGCGAGGGCATAAACTTCGCCGTGTTCTCGGCCGATGCGACGCTGATCGAGCTGTGCATCTTCTCCGACGATGGCCGCAAGGAACTGGCGCGCATCCCCCTGCGCGAGCGGGACGGCGATGTCTGGCACGTCTATGTCGCCGGGCTGACGCCGGGCACGCAATACGGCTTTCGCGCCCATGGCCGTTATGCCCCCGATGAAGGGCTGCGGTTCAACCCCAACAAGCTGCTGCTCGACCCTTATGCCCGGCGTCTTTCCGGCGGGTTTCGCAACTCGGACGCGCTGCTGGGATACATGGCGAAATCCACCCGCGCCGATCTGTCCTTCGACAGCCGCGACAGCGCCTTCGCGGTGCCCAAATGCATCGTCACCGACCCCGGCTTTACCTGGGGCGACGACCGCCCCCCGCGCCACCGCCGGTCTGTCTCGGTGCATTACGAGGCGCATGTGAAGGGCCTGACCGCGCAGCATCCGGATGTGGACCGCAGGCGGCGCGGCAGCTTCCTCGGCCTGTGCTCGGCGCCGATCCTCGAGCACCTCAACGCGCTGGGCGTGACCACGGTGCAGTTGATGCCGGTGATGGCGCATCTGGACGAGCGCTTCTTGCTGGAAAGGGGTCTGACGAACTACTGGGGCTATCAGACCGTCGGCTTCTTTGCGCCCGACCCCCGGTTCCTGCGGCAGGGCGAGCTGTGGGAGTTTCAGACCATGGTGCGCCGCTTCCATTCGGCGGGAATCGAGGTGATCCTCGACGTGGTCTACAACCACACCGGCGAGGGCAACCAGCTTGGCCCCACCGTCTGCTTTCGCGGGCTGGACAACCGCGCCTATTACCGGCTGGCGGACAACCGGCGCTTTTATGACGACGTGACGGGCACCGGCAACACGCTGAACCTCGAACATCCCGCCGTGCTGCGGCTGGTGATGGACAGCCTGCGCTACTGGGCCGAGGCGATGCATGTGGACGGCTTCCGCTTCGATCTTGCCGCGACGCTGGGGCGCGGGCCGGCGGGCTTCGATCCCTCGCGCGGCTTCCTGTCGGCGATCCGGCAAGACCCGGTGCTGAACCGCCTGAAGCTGGTGGCAGAGCCCTGGGACCTCGGCCCCGGCGGCTATCAGCTTGGCGCCTTCCCGCATCCGTTCATGGAACTGAACGACCGCTACCGCGACGGTGTGCGCCGCTTCTGGAAAGGAGAGGCACGGGCGACGGCGGATCTTGCCAGCCGGCTGGTCGGCTCGGCGGAATTCTTCGACCATGACGGGCGCGGGGCCACATCCTCGGTCAACTTCATCACCTCGCATGACGGGTTCACGCTGCACGACCTCGTGTCCTACAACGCCAAGCACAACTGGGCGAACGGCGAGGAAAACCGCGACGGGCACGAGCCGAACTTCTCCGACAATCTGGGGGTAGAAGGGCCGACCGAGGACCCGAAGATCCGCGCCGCGCGCGAC
Source organism: Rhodobacteraceae bacterium UBA6141 (assembly GCA_002423245.1). Lineage (GTDB taxonomy): Bacteria > Pseudomonadota > Alphaproteobacteria > Rhodobacterales > Rhodobacteraceae > Frigidibacter. Next base: position 21,360 of record DIVD01000054.1, on the reverse strand, counting down.
CGGCGCAAGCGCAACCTGCTGGCGACGCTGTTCCTCAGCCAGGGCACGCCGATGATGCTGGCCGGGGACGAGGCCGGCAACAGCCAGGGCGGCAACAACAACGCCTATGCGCAGGACAATCCCATCGGCTGGGTCAACTGGGACCGGCCCGACAAGGCGCTGGCGGCCTTCGTCGCGCGGCTGACAAGGCTGCGGCGCGACCATCCGGTGCTGCGCCAGCGCCTGTTCCTGCACGCGCTGCCCCGCGGCAAGGACGGCATTCCCGACCTCTACTGGCGCAAGCCGGGCGGCGAGACGCCGACGCCCGAGGACTGGCACGACCCGCACTGGCGCACGCTTTGCGTGGAGATGCGCGCCTCGAGCTTCACCCCCGGCTATTCGATGACCGATGACGTGATCTTTGCCGTCTTCAACGCCGATGGCCGGGCCGAGGTGCACCTGCCCGAGGGAATGCCGGGCAAGGCCTGGATCCAGATTCTGGATACCGCGCACCCCGAGCAGGGCGACACGCCGGTCGTGGGCCAGGCGGTGCAGATCGCGCCGCAGTCGGTTGCCGTCTTTGCCCAGTGCCCCTGCTGACCCCGCTTTCGCCAGACCCATCCCGACCGGAGCCCTCGCCGCCATGCAGATCGCCCAACACCCCACCCCCGGCTTTGCCGACCAGAAGCCCGGCACCTCGGGCCTGCGCAAGAAGACGCGGGTATTCCTCGCGCCGCTCTATCTGGAAACCTTCGTGCAGGCGATCTTCGACGCGACCGGCGGCGCGGCGGGGCGCAGCTACGTGGTCGGCGGCGACGGGCGCTATTTCAACGACCGCGCCGTGCAGGTGATCGTGCGGATGGCGGCAGCGAATGGCGCGGCCCGCGTCATCGTCGGCCGGGGCGGGATCCTCTCCACCCCCGCCGCCTCGCACCTGATCCGGCTGCGCGGCACCGATGGCGGGATCATCCTGTCGGCCAGTCATAACCCCGGCGGCATCGACGAGGATTTCGGGATCAAGTTCAACATGCCCAATGGCGGCCCCGCGCCCGAGGCGGTGACCGAGGCGATCTTCGCCAAAGCCAGCGCGCCCGGCGCGTTCCGCATCCTCGAAGGGCAGGACATCGACCTGAACACGTCGGGCGAGACCCCGCTTGGCGAGATGGTCGTCGAGGTGCTGGACCCGGTCGCCGACTACGCCGCACTGATGGAAACCCTGTTCGACTTCGCCGCGATCCGCGCGATGTTCGCCGGCGGCTTCCGGATGCGCTTTGACGCGATGCACGCGGTCACCGGCCCCTATGCCACCGAGATTCTCGAACGCCGCCTCGGCGCCGCGCCCGGAACCGTGGTCAATGCCGTGCCGCTGCCCGACTTCGGCGGCGGCCATCCCGATCCGAACCCGACCTGGGCCAGGGCGCTGATGGACGAGATGATGGGCGAGGGGGCCCCCGATTTCGGCGCCGCCTCGGATGGCGACGGCGACCGCAACATGATCCTCGGCGCGGGCTGCTATGTCTCGCCCTCCGACAGCCTCGCGCTGCTGGCCGAACATGCCAGCCTCGCGCCCGGCTATGCAGGCGGGCTGAAGGGCATCGCCCGCTCGATGCCGACCTCGGGCGCCGCCGACCGCGTGGCAGAGGCGCTCGGCATCCCCGCCTTCGAAACGCCGACCGGCTGGAAGTTCTTCGGCAACCTGCTCGACGCCGGCCGCGTCACGATCTGCGGCGAGGAAAGCTTCGGCACCGGATCGGACCATGTGCGCGAAAAGGACGGGCTCTGGGCCGTGCTGCTGTGGCTGAACATCCTCGCGGCCACCGGCAAGCCGGTCTCGGTGCTGCTGGCCGAGCACTGGGCCCGCTTCGGACGCACCTACTACAGCCGCCACGACTACGAGGCGGTGGACAAGGCCGTCGCCGATGCGCTGGTCGCCGAGCTGCGCGCCGCGCTGCCGGGCCTGCCGGGCAGCCGCCTTGCCGGGATGACCGTCGCCAGCGCCGACGACTTCGCCTATACCGACCCGATCGACGGCTCCACCTCCGCCCGGCAGGGCATCCGCATCCGCTTCACCGACGGCGCCCGCCTCGTGCTGCGGCTCTCGGGCACCGGCACCGAAGGCGCGACGCTGCGGCTCTACCTCGAACGCCACGAGCCTGACCCCGCGAAACAGGCCGAAGACGTGCAGCAGGCGCTCGCCCCGGTGATCGCCGCCGCCGAAGATGTCGCCGGCATCCGCAGGCGCAGCGGGCGCAGCGGCCCGGATGTGATCACCTGACCTGCCCTTCTTGCTGGCGGAAATATCCCGGGGGGCGCGGGGGGCCGGCCCCCCGCTTTTCCACCTCCCGCTCTTGCGCCGCCGGCCCAAACGCGCAACTCCTGCGGGGACACAGAGGGAGCCCACCATGTCCGACCGTCTCGAAAACCTGACGCAGGCGCTGCTGGAGGCCGCCGCGAAGGCCGGGGCCGAGGCCGCCGACGCGATGGCGGTGGACGGCACCGCGCTCTCGATCGACGTGCGCGAGGGCAGGCTGGAACAGGCCGAGCGGTCCGAGGGCGTCGAGATCGGCCTCCGGGTGCTGATCGGCGGGCGGCAGGCCTGCGTCTCGGCCTCCGACATCTCGCCGCGCACGATGGCCGAGATGGCCGAGCGCGCCGTCGCGATGGCGCGCGAGGCGCCGGACGATCCCCATGCCGGGCTGGCCGATCCCTCGCAACTGGCCAGATCCTGGGACATCGCGGCGCTGGAACTGGCGGACCCGTCCGCCGAACCCTCCGCCGCCGATCTGGAACGGGACGCGCTGCAGGCAGAGGCCGCGGCGCTGGCGGTGCCGGGGGTCAGCAAGGCGCAGGGCGCCTCGGCCGCCTACTCCCGCCGCGCCATCCACATCGCCGCCAGCAACGGCTTTTCCGGCGGCTACTCCCGCACCTCGCGCCATATCTCTGCCGTCGCGATTTCCGGCGAGGGGCTGGGCATGGAACGCGACTGGGCCGCCGAAAGCCGCATCTGGCAGGCCGACCTGCCCGCCGCAGCCGAGATCGGCACCCTGGCGGGGCAGCGCGCCGCCGCCCGCCACGGCTCGCGCAAGCCGCCGACCGGCGCCTTCCCGGTGCTGTTCGAGGAGCGCATCGCTAGCTCGCTGATCGGGCATCTGCTGGCCGCGATCAACGGCTCCGCCATCGCGCGCGGCAGTTCCTGGCTGCGGGCCGCGCTTGGCACGCAGGTGCTGCCCGCCGGGCTGACGCTGCGCGAAGACCCGCACCGGGTGCGCATCTCCGGCAGCCGCCCCTTCGACGCCGAGGGCCTGCCGACGCGCCCGCGCGACATCGTGGCCGATGGCGTGCTGACCGGCTGGACGCTGGACCTTGCCACCGGGCGCAAGCTGGGGATGCCCAGCACCGGCAATGCCAGCCGCGGCACCTCCGCCCCGCCCTCGCCCGGCCATTCCAACATCGCGCTGACGCAGGGGCGCGCCAGCCGCGAGGCGCTGATCCGCGACATGGGCACCGGGCTGGTCGTGACGCAGCTGATCGGCGCCTCGATCAACCCGACCACCGGGGACTACTCGCGCGGCGCCTCGGGCTTCTGGGTCGAGAGCGGCCAGATCGCCTACCCGGTCAACGAATGCACCATCGCCGGCAACCTGCGCGAGATGCTGATGCGCATCACCCCCGCCAATGACGCGCGCGCGCATCTGAGCCATGTGGTGCCCAGCCTGCTGGTCGAGGGGCTGACCCTTGCCGGAGCGTGATCCGGCCCCCGACCTCGCGCTGCTGGCCGCCGCGGCGGAGGAGGCGGGGGCCATCGCCCTGCGCCACTGGCGGCAGGCACCCGAGGCCTGGGAGAAGCCCGGCGGGGCCGGGCCGGTGACGGTGGCCGACATCGCCGTGGACCGGATGCTGCGCCGCGAGCTTCTGGCCGCGCGCCCCGGCTATGGCTGGCTGTCGGAGGAAACCGAGGACGACCCCGCCGCGCGGCTGGCGGCGGAGAGCGTGTTCATCGTCGATCCGATCGACGGCACCCGCGCCTTCATCGCCGGCGAGGACGGCTTTGCCGTCGCGCTGGCCGTCGCGCGGAAGGGCGAGGTCACGGCCGCGGTGATCCACCTTCCCGCACGCGCCGAGACCTATGCCGCCACGGCAGGCGGCCCCGCCACGCTGAACGGCGCGCCGCTGGCCGCCTCGGGCGCGGCGCATCCCGAGGGGGCGCGGCTGCTGGCCCCGCATCAGGCGCTGGACCCGGTTCACTGGCGCGGCGGCATCGCGCCGGGCTTCCGCCGCTCGTTCCGCACCGCGCTGGCCTGGCGGCTCTGCCTTGTGGCCGCGGGGCAGCACGACGCGGCGCTGTCCTTCCGCCCGATCTGGGAATGGGATCTGGCGGCGGGCGACCTGATCGCGCGGCAGGCGGGCGCCGTGGTGACCGACCGCGCCGGCAGGCCGGTCCGCTACAACAGCCCCGGCGCCCGCGCCCGGGGCCTCGTTGCCGCCGCCCCCGCCCTGCACGGGCCGGTGATGGCGCGGCTGGCCGAATTGCCCGCCTGACCGCCCCCGCCCGGCCGCCCCCGCCCGGCCGGCCCCGTCTGACCGCCCCCGCCCCGCCGTCCCCGTCTGACCGCTTGAGGCGCCTGCCGCGCTCTTGTAGGTTGCCGCAAACCCGGCAGAGGAGCCCTTTCATGGCGCAGCGCCTTCACCTCGTCTTCGGCGGCGAACTGGTTTCGACCGGATCGACCACGTTCAAGGATGTCAGCAAGATCCACATCGTCGGCATCTTCCCGGACTACGCCAGCGCCTACAAGGCCTGGAAGGCCGAGGCGCAGCGCACCGTGGACGATGCGCAGACCCGGTATTTCATCGCCCACCTGCACCGGCTGCGCGACGAGGAAGCCGCAGCCAGTCCGACCGAGGAACTGGGCGCGTAAGGCAGCCCGATGGCAAGATCCCTTGCGCTGTGGCTTGCCCTGTTTGCGGCGCGGGGCGGGGCAACCCCGGCGGAGCCGGACTGGCCGCCGCTGCCCGAGGGAACCGGGCAGCTGGTCTGGCTGCATCCGGGGCCGGGCACCCGCGCCCAGGGGCTCGTGCAGCTTGCGCAGCAGATGCGCCGCGCCCGCCGCGCGCTGCGCTTCGTGCTGACCCTGCCGCCGGGGCAAGAGCTTCCGGCCGGCTTTCCCGCCGGCACCGTGCTGCTGCCGGCCCCGCCCGAAACCCTGCCGGCGATGCGCGGCTTTCTGGACCGGCTCTGCCCCGATGTGGCGGTGCTGACCGGGCCAGACCTGCCGCCGGTGCTGATCCACGAGGCGCATGCCCGCGGCGTGCCGCTGATCCTGGCCGATGCACAGATGACGCTGGCCGGCTGGAAGGCGCGGCGCTGGCGCTCGGGGCTGACGGCGGCGCTGCTGTCGCGCTTCACCGCGGTGCTGGCGCAGGATGGCGACAGCGCGCGCCGGCTGCGGCTGCTGGCCGGTCGGCGGCTCAAGGTGGAGGTGACGGGTCCGCTCGAGGAAACGACCGAGCCGCTGCCCTGCAACGAGACGGAACGCGAATCCCTCGCCGCCCTGCTGCGCACCCGCCCGGTCTGGTTCGCCTCTGCCTGCGCGCCCGAGGATGAACAGGCGGTGCTGGCCGCCCATGCCCGCGCCAGCCAGCACGCGCACCGGATGCTGCTGATCCTCGCGCCCGCCGATCCTGCGCGGGGCCCGGCGCTTGCCGCTCGGCTGGCGGCAGAGGGCTGGGAGGTTGCGCTGCGCTCGGCCGAGCAGGAACCCGAGGAGCAGGTGCAGGTGCTGATCGCCGATACCGAGGGCGAGATCGGGCTGTGGTACCGGCTCGCGCCCGTCACCTTCATGGGCGGCACCCTGCATCCGGGCACCTGCGGGCGCAGCCCGTTCGAGCCGGCGGCGCTTGGCTCTGCCATCCTCTACGGCCCGCATGAGGTGCCGCAAGAGGCCGCCTATGCCCGGCTGGCGGCGGCGCGGGCGGCGCGGCGGGTCGGCGACGAGGCGGAACTGGCCGACGCGCTGGTGGATCTGATCGCGGCGGACCGGGCGGCGATGCTGGCGCATAATGCCTGGCAGGTCTCGTCGGTCGGCGCGGGCGCGACCGAACAGGTGATGCGCGCCATTCTTGCCGCGCTCGATGCCCGCGCCGGGGCGGCCGCCTGATGGGCGCGCCCCGGTTCTGGTTCACCCCCGCCGACGCGCCCGGCTGGCAGGCGCGGGCGCTCGCGCCGCTGGGCAGGCTCTACGCCTGCGCCACCGCGCGGCGGCTGGCGAAGGGCGATCGGGTGAAGCTCGGGGTGCCGGTGATCTGCGTGGGCAACCTCAACGTCGGGGGCACCGGCAAGACGCCGACGGTGATCGCGCTGGCGATGCGGCTGGCCGCGCGCGGGGTGGCGGCGCATGTCGTCAGCCGTGGCCATGGCGGCAGCCTGCCCGGCCCGCTGCGGGTCGATGAGCGCAGGCACAGCGCCGCCGAGGTGGGCGACGAGCCGCTGCTGATTTCGTCCTTCGCGCCCACCTGGGTGGCGAAGGACCGCGCGGCGGGGGCGCGTGCGGCCATGGCTGCGGGCGCGCAGGCGGTGCTGCTGGATGACGGCTTCCAGAACCCGGCGCTGGTGCAGGATCTGGCGCTGGTCGTGGTCGATGCCGCGAAGGGCTTCGGCAATGGCCGCTGCCTGCCCGCCGGCCCGCTGCGCGAGCCGGTGCCGGTCGGCCTTGCCCGCGCCGACCTGCTGCTGTCGATCGGCCCCGCCCCGGCGCAGCAGGCGTTCCGCGCGGCCTGGGGCAGCCGGATACACCTGCCGCATCTGACCGGCCATCTGGCGCCGCTGCAGACCGGGATGGACTGGCAGGGCCTGCGCGCCCTTGCCTTTGCCGGCATCGGCCATCCCGAGAAGTTCTTCGCCGCCCTGCGCGGCCTTGGCGCCGATCTGGTGCGCACCGAGGCGCTGGAGGATCACCAGCCCTACACCCCCGCGCTGCTGAACCGGCTGGAGACCGAGGCGCGGATGCGCGGCGCGCAACTGGTCACGACCGAGAAGGATGCCGCAAGGATGCCCGCCGCCTTTCGCCGCAAGGTGCTGACCCTGCCGGTGCGGCTGGAGCTGGACGACTGGGCGCCGCTGGATGCCGCGCTGGCCCGGCTTGGCCTGTAGTCAGCCCCCGAGCCGCGCCCGCACCGCCGCGTCATGCTCGCCCAGCTTCGGCGAGGCGCGGTCCAGCGCCAGGTCGGCGTCCGAGAACCTGATCGGGCTTCTGACCCCCGGCACCCCATCGGGCGCGATCTGCATCCCGCGGGCGATGATCTGCGGGTCGGCGAAGACCTCTGCCATCTCGTTGATCGGGCCGGCGGGCACCCCCGCCTCCTCGCAGGCGGCCAGAAGCTCCCGCCTGGCCCACAGCCGCGTCGCCGCCGTCAGCGCCCCGGTCAGCGCCGCGCGGTTGGCGACGCGGTCCGCGTTGGTCAGATACTCCGCCGCCCCGGCCAGATCCGGCAAGCCCAAGAGCGTGCAGAGCCGCCGGTATTGCCCGTCATTGCCGGTGGCGATGATGATCCAGCCGTCGCTGCACTCGAACACCGCATAGGGCACGAGGTTCGGATGCGCATTCCCCAGCCGCTGCGGCGAGGTGCCGGTGGAAAGGTAGTTCATCGCCTGATTGGCCATCACCGCCGTTGCCACGTCGAACAGCGCCATGTCGACATGCTGGCCCTGACCCGTCAGCTGCCGCTGCACCACCGCCGCAAGGATCGCGGTAGAGGCATAGATGCCGGTGAACACGTCCACCACCGCGACGCCCACCTTCTGCGGCGGGCCGTCCGGCTCGCCCGTCACGCTCATCAGCCCCGACATGCCCTGGATGATGTAGTCGTATCCGGCGCGGTGCGCGTAGGGCCCGTCCTGCCCGAAGCCGGTGATCGAGCAGTAGATCAGCCGCGGGTTCGCCTCGCGCAGACTGTCGTAATCCAGCCCGTACTTGCGCAGGCCGCCGACCTTGAAGTTCTCGATCAGGATGTCCGCCTCGGCGACCAGCCTGCGCACCATGTCCACATCGCCGGGGTCGCGGAAATCGGCGGTCACCGACTGCTTGCCCCGGTTGGCCGAATGGAAATAGGCGGCGCTGCGGTCCGCCCCCCGCTCGATGAACGGCGGGCCCCAGCGGCGGGTGTCGTCGCCCTCGGGCGCCTCGACCTTGATGACCTCGGCGCCCAGATCGGCCAGCACCTGCCCCGCCCAGGGGCCGGCGAGGATCCGCGCCAGTTCGACGACCTTCAGCCCTTGCAGCGGGTGCACGACTTATTGCCCGAGCTTCGCGTCAAGGATCGCCGCAAGCTCGTCATAGCTCATGTTCGAGTGTTTCTCGCCGTCGATGATCAGCGTCGGCGTGGCCTGCACCTCATCCTCTTCGGCATGTTTCTGGTAGGTCGCGACCATCGACTGCGCCATCGCGCCATCGTTCATGCAGGCGTCCAGCTGCTCCCTGGACAGCCCGGCCCTTGCGCCGATCCTGCGCAGGTTGTCGGCGATGGCGGCCTCGTCGCCATTGCCGATCCATTCGTCCTGCGTGTCATAGATCATCCCCGCCACCCCGTAATAGCGCATCTCGCCCGCGCATTGCGCGACCATCCCGGCCCAGAGCCCGAACTTGTCGAAATAGACCTCGCGGTGGATGAACTTCACCTTGCCGGTGTCGATGTAGTTGGCCTTCAGCTGCGGGAACACCGTCTTGTGGAAGTTGGCGCAATGGGGGCAGGTGAAGGAGGCGTATTCGATCAACTCCACCGGCGCATCGGCCTGCCCCAGCACGAAATCGGGGCGGATCACCGGGGCGGCGCCCGTCTCTTGCGCCAGCGCGGCGCCCGGCAGCGGGGCGCTGGTCCGGCCCGGCTTGCGGAAGGTCAGGAACGACCCGCCGGCCACAAGCGCCGCCGAGAGTGCGGCGAGGGTGAAGGTGCGGCGTTGCATGATGGATCAGCCTTTCTGTCTGTGGCCTTGGCCTTGCGGCCGGGATAGGACATTCTGCCCCAGCGCTTCAAGAGCGGCGCGGAGCGAGGGGTCGGAAATCCCCTCCGCCGTCTCGGCGGCGCGGGCGCGAATCTCGGGTGCGGGCTCGCGCGGCGCGGGCGGGGCGGGGGCAAAGGCCGCCTGCCCCTCGGCAAAGCCGGTCGGCGCGGTCTGGGTGATCGTGACGCGCGAGATCGCGTTGTAGCCGTAGCAGGCGTTCACCCGCTCGCGGATCTTCGGCAGTTGCATCTGCAGGATCGGGGCGGCGGCGCCGGTGGTCAGCAGCGTAAGCGTCGCGCCGAAACCGCCGCGGCCATAGCCGATCTTCACCGGGCGGGCGATGGCGGCAACCTCGTCGCCCACCACCTCGGCCCAATGGGTCAGCAGCCGCGCGACGGCAAAGCCCCGCGCCTCGCCCGCCAGGCGGATCTTCTCGCGCAAGAGGCCCGAGGCGGATTCGAAGCCGCGCATCCGGCGCGACCGGTTCGCGCCCTGCCGCGGGCCTCGCGCGTCCTTGTCAGGCTGATCTGTCGGCATCGCTGGCTTTCCCCCGGTTGCCGCCTATTCTAGGCAGGCGGGCGCCCGATGCCAGCCAATTGCATCCGGGGCGGTGGAAGGGCCATAAAGAATGCGTGACGGACCGCGTGACCCGGCAGCGGCGGCGCTGCTGCTGGAGTGGTATGACCACCACGCGAGGGTGATGCCCTGGCGGATCGGCCCTGCCGCGCGCGCGGCAGGGCAGCGGCCCGATCCCTACCGCACCTGGCTGTCCGAGGTGATGCTGCAACAGACCACGGTGGCCGCCGTGCGCGGCTATTTCCGCCGCTTCACCGAACGCTGGCCGAGCGTCGCGGACCTTGCCGCCGCCGAGGATGCCGAGGTGATGGCCGAATGGGCGGGGCTTGGCTATTACGCCCGCGCCCGCAATCTGCTGAAATGCGCGCGCGCGGTGGTGGCGGACCACGGCGGTCAGTTTCCCGGCACCGAGGCGGGCCTGCGCAGCCTGCCCGGCATCGGCCCCTATACCGCCGCCGCCATCGCGGCGATTGCCTTCGACGCGCCCGCGGTGGTCGTCGACGGCAATGTGGAGCGGGTGGTGGCGCGGCTGCACGCGGTGCAGGCGCCCTTGCCTGCGGCCAAACCCGCGCTGGTGGCGCTGGCGGCGGGGCTGACGCCGCAGCAGCGGCCCGGCGATTTCGCCCAGGCGATGATGGATCTGGGCGCCACGGTCTGCACCCCGCGCAAGCCCGCCTGCGGCCTCTGCCCGCTGCGCGCACCCTGCGCCGCCCGGGCGGCAGGCATCGCCGAGAGCCTGCCCCGCAAAAGCCTGAAACCCGCCAAGCCCACCCGCCGGGGTATCGCGTATGTGGCGGTGCGCGCGGATGGCGCGGTGCTGCTGGAGACGCGGCCCGCCAGAGGCCTGCTGGGCGGGATGCTGGGCTTTCCCGGCAGCGACTGGTGCGTCGATCCGGCCCCCGCCCTGCCGCTGGATGCAGACTGGCGCCCCGCGCCCTCTGCCGTGCGGCATACCTTCACCCATTTCCATCTGGATCTGGCGGTGCTTGTGGCCACGGTCCCGCAGACAGCCGCGCCCGCCCGCGGCGATTTCACCCCGCGTGCCGCCTTCCGCCCCGGCGACCTGCCGACGCTGATGCAAAAGGTCTGGGACGCGGCTGCACCGCACCTGCAGGGCTGAGGCTGTTGCAGCCGCGCACGGCATTTGCGGACAGCCCGGCACCGCGCTATCCTTGGCCAGCCCAAGGCCAACCGGCCTGGCGCAGGAGAGTGCCATGAGCGACGCTTCCCCATCGGCCGCCCCCATGCGCGCGCTGCGCGGCGCGCTGCCGTTCTGGCTGTCGCTGGGGATGATCCCGCTGGCGGTGCTGGGGGCGACGGTCGGCGGATGGACCACCGCCTTGCTGCCGGTCTATGGCTGGATGCTGGTCACGTTGCTGGACGCGCTGCTGGGCCTGAACGAGGAAAACCCCGACCCCGCCACGCCGGACACCGACCTGTTGTGGTATCGCGCCATTACGGTGATCTGGTTCCCGATCCAGTTCGTCACCATCTTCGGCCTGATCTGGTGGGTCACGCATACCAGCCATCTTGGCACGCTGGAAATCCTGGTGCTGTTCTTCGGCGTCGGCGTCATCTCGGGCACCGTCGGCATCGTCTACAGCCACGAGTTGCTGCACCAGAAAAACCGGCTGGAGCGTTGGCTGGGCGATCTGCTGCTGGCCACGGTGCTCTACAGCCATTTCCGCACCGAACATCTGCTGGTGCATCACCGCCATGTCGGCACGCCCCGCGATGCGGTGACGGCGCGCTACAACGAGGGCTTCCACCGCTTCTTCCTGCGCGTGCTGCGCGAATGTCCCGGCTCTGCCTGGCGGGCCGAGGCGCAGATGCTGGCCCGCGCGGGCAAGGGGCCGCTGCACCCGCGCAACCCGTTCTGGCGCTATGGCGCGCTGCAACTGGCGATGCTGGCGCTGGCGGCGCTGCTTGGCGGATGGGCCGGCCTCGGGCTGTTCCTGTTCCAGGCTTTCGTCGCCGTCTGGCAACTGGAGCTGACCAATTATGTCGAACATTACGGCCTGACCCGCAAGCATCTGGGGAATGGCCGCTATGAACATGTCCTGCCGCGGCACAGCTGGAATGCCGCGCACACCGCGTCGAACTGGCTGCTGATCAACCTGCAGCGCCATTCCGACCACCATTACAAGCCCGACCGCCGCTTTCCGCTGCTGCAGACCTATCCGGCCGAGCAGGCGCCGCAGCTTCCCCTCGGCTATCCGGCGATGACCACGATGGCGATGATCCCGCCGCTGTGGCGCCGGCGGATGAACCCTCGGGTGCGGGCATGGCGCAAGACGCATTACCCCGAGATCGGGGACTGGGCGCCCTACAACCGCGGCGAAACCCCGATGCCGCGCGGCGCCTGAGCCATCACGCCAGAGCGGCGGCGACCTGGTCCAGCACCAGCGCGCCATAATCGGCGTTGGCGTGGATGAAGTCGTCCTCGGGATGGGTGATGCGGCGGCTGGCGGTCAGCCGCACCGACCCCGCCGAAAAGCGAGGCCGGGTGAACATCCCGCCGTGGCGCGTCTGCACCGGCTGCGCCAGAAAGGTGATGCCGGGCAGCGCCGCGGCGGCGGCGGCCTCGAACACCTCTGTCAGCACGGCGCCATCGCCAAGGCGATGCGCCTGCAGCAGGCCCGCGAACCTGCGCCGTTCGCGGCGGCAATCGAAGGAGGGGCGCGGTTGTTCCGCGACGATCACCTGCGCGCCCAGCCCCGCGGCCCGCAATCCCGCCACAAGCCGCAATGCCAGCGCGCCGCCAAGCGTCTGCCGCACCCCCTCGCGCACCGCCAGATCGAACATCGCCCGCGAGACCGGCACCCGCGAGACCGGCACCCGCGAGACCGGCACCCGCGCCGCCGCCCTCTCCGCCGCCCTCTCCGCCGCCCTCTCCGCCATCGAGGGCAGACCCAGGAAGCGCGCGCTGCGATAGGGCATCAGCGCGCGGTAGATGCCAAGCTGACAGCCCACCACGATGAAGGCGTCATACTCCGCCAGCGCCCATTCGGCGCGCCGGTTCAGCCTCTGCAGGTTCTGCCTTGCCGCCTCGGTCCGCGCGAGCAGCCTGCCCTCCCGCACCTCCAGCATCGCCAGCGCGTCGCCATGCCCGCCGGCAAACTCCGGCGCCAGACCGGACCAGCGACCGGGCCAGAGCGCGGCCTCCCGTTCATGCGCGCCTTTCACCGCCGCGATATGCGAGTTGCCGAGCACCAGCGCCCTGCGCGGCCCCGGCTGTGCCGCGCCCCCGGTCACCTGCCGAACGCGTCCAGCAGCATTTCCTCGCAGATCACCCCATCCTCGGCGGTGTCCTCGCCATCCTCGGCGGCGGCCGCGCCGCCTTGTGGCGCAACCGGGCCGGGCGCCGCCGTTCCGGCCAGCCCCTGCGCGGCGAGGAAGGCCGACATCACCATCTGCACGCCCTGTGCCGTGACCGACCGCTGGTTCGCCTCGAAGAAGCGGCCGCGCGCGGCGGGGTTGGTGATCATCTCGTAGGAGGGGAAGTAATCGACGCCCCGGTGCGCGGCGGCGAACTCGCCCGCCGCAACCCGCAGCAGCGCCTTGCTGTTCACCGTCGCGGGCAACACATGCCCGCCGCTGGCCGTCGCCGTCAGCGGCACGGGCGAGACGGTCACGATCATCCGCATCCGCTTGCGAAAGCTGCGCAGCAGGGCGCGCGCCTGTTCCAGATCGGCCCGCATCTCTGCCAGGGTGAAGTTGTGGAACACGTGGCGTGCGGGATCGAACCGGCCCGCGATCACGCCGGGGCAGGTCTGGAACACCCGGCCGGTGGGCGCGTCGATCCACGCCTCCGTCAGGCCAAGGGTGAAGACGAACACCTCCGCCTCGGCCAGCATCCTGCGCAGCGCCGCCAGATGGGCGCGGCGCAGGAACAGCACCTCTTCGGGGCTGTCCATCCCCAGGGGTTCGACGCCGGGGCGCAGCGCATCGTAGAAACGCCCGCCCTTTTCCCAGACGAACGCCTCGGATACCTCGCCCGTCTGCACGTCCTGCAAAAGCTGCACCAACTGGCGAACGGTGTAGATGTTGCCGTAGCGGCCCGAGAACAGCCCGTAGCCGAATTCGCGCGCCGCCGCCTCGGGCAGTGCCAGCGGCGCGGGTTCTGCATCGAGCACAGCCACGCCGGCCCCGCGCAGGGCCCGGCCGATATGCTGGGCAAAGCAGCTTCCTGCTGTCGCGATGCGGGTTTGCGGGCCGATCTTCACCTTCGGCACATAAAGCCCGGTCAGCGCGCCGGGGTCCACCTCGGCAACGCCGCTGCGCCAGAACGCCTCGGGCGGCAGGTCTGAATAGGGATGCGGCATCGGGCTCCATCGCTTTGCTGTCCGCAGCCTAGCGCGCGAGAGGCGCGGTTGCCAAGCACGCCGATCGCCAGGCAGCGGCCCGTCGGATGTGCGCTGCCCGGGAGCGACGCCCGACCAAAAGAGCGACGCCCGACCAAAAATCCGATCTGTCATCCAGCGAAGCCGCTCGGTCACGCGCCTGTGACGCCGGGCGGGCCGCAATGGCGCCATTCGGATGACTGAACGGATCGGACAGGATGGGCCGGGGCAACTGGAGGATCATCGGCGACCGACCGTCCGCAGATATCATCGCCGGGCAGTCGCGGCCGGGGATGCAACTTCCAACCTCCGCCGCCTTCACCAACCTCGGCAACCGCCGCCAACGCGGGCCGTGGAAACCGATTGCAAGCTGGAGAGGCCGTTCAGGGTGAAAACCGTGTAAACCATTGAAAACCTTGGAGGCGGGTACCGGAATCGAACCGGTCTTCACGGATTTGCAATCCGGTGCGTAACCTCTCCGCCAACCCGCCGCCGGAGGTGTTCCGGATTTATACCAAGGCCGCGGGCAGTGCAAGCCGGTCGCGCGCCCGGCCTGTCCCGGCCTGTCATGTGCCAGCGGCGCCACGCCTTTTCGCCCGCGGACAGCCGGCGCGCCATGCGCCGTTGCCGAGCTTGCGGTTCTGTGGCAAGACGGACCAGGGAAATTCAGACCGAAGAGTTCACTCATGGCCGACTACGCACAGCGCCGCACGATGATGGTCGACACGCAGGTCCGGACGAACGATGTGACCAAGTTCCCGATCATCGAGGCGATGCTGGCCATCCCGCGTGAAAGTTTCGTGCCCGCCCCCCTGCGCGAGGCCGCCTATGTCGGCGAGAACCTCGAGATCGGCCCGCGCCGCGTGATGCTCGAGGCGCGGACGCTGGCAAAGCTGCTGGACGCGCTGGATATCCAGCCCGGGGAACTGGTGCTGGACATCGGCTGCGGGCTTGGCTATTCGGCCGCGGTGATCGCCCGTCTGGCAGAGGCTGTGGTTGCGGTCGAGGAGGACGAGCGCCTTGCGGCCGAGGCGCAGGCGGCGCTGTCGGACGCGGGCGTGGACAATGCCGCGGTGATCCAGGGCCCGCTGGCGGCGGGTGCCGCCAAGCACGGCCCCTATGACGTGATCACCATCGAGGGTGGCGCCGAAACGGTGCCCGAGGGCATCCTGGCACAGCTGAAGGAGGGCGGGCGCATCGGCTGCATCTTCATGGAAGGTGCCCTCGGTGTCGCACGGGTCGGTCACAAGACGGACGGCGTGGTGACATGGCGCTTTGCCTTCAACGCATCGGCTCCGGTCCTTCCGGGGTTCGAAAAAGGCCGCGGCTTCATCCTTTGAGGCCGCTTCTTCCATCTGACGCGCAGGAATTCCGGTTCCGGTGCGTATCAGACGCGGGGCGCAAGACGCAAAGCGCGATGCCTCGCGACAGGGCAATCCGGGAACGGGCAGGACAGGACGGCAGCAATGGCATATCAGGCAGGACGGACAGGATGGCGCGCAGCGATTGTTGCGGCGGGGCTGGCTCTGGCGGCGATGACGGCTCCGGCACGGGCCGAGACGCTTGCCGACGCGCTGGTGTCTGCCTATCGCGAGTCCAACCTTCTGGAACAGAACCGCGCGGTTCTGCGCGCGACCGATGAGGATGTGGCCGGTGCCATCGCGGCGCTGCGGCCGGTCTTCGCCTTCGTCGCAGATTCGGGCTATGCCCGCACGGTTCTGTCCGCCGCCCATTCCGCCTCGATCGGGATCAGCGCCTCGCTGACGCTGTTCGACAGCGGCCGCTCGCGGCTCGCGGTGCTCATCGCCCAGGAGTCCGTGCTTGCGGCGCGCGAGTCGCTTGTGCAGGTCGAGCAGGGCGTGCTGCTGGATGCGGTCAGCGCCTATTTCGACGTGCGCTCCGCGATCGAACGGGTGGCGATCAACGAGAACTCGGTGCGCGTGATCGGAGAAGAGTTGCGCGCTGCACAAGACCGCTTCGATGTGGGGGAAGTGACCCGCACCGACGTGGCGCTGGCCGAGGCGCAGCTCGCCTCCGCCCGGGCCAGCGCGGCTGCGGCCTCCGGCAGTCTGACCGTGGCGCGCGAGGCCTACAAGGCGGCCACGGGCCACTATCCGGCGAATCTGGCGCCTGCGCCGCGCCCTCCGGCCTTGCCCGCCACACTGGAGGAGGCGAAGGCGATCGCCCTGCGCACCCATCCCCTGATCCGCGAGGCGCAGCGGCAGGTGACGATTTCGGAACTGCAGGTCAGTCTGGCCGGCGCCCAGCGTGGCCCCAGCGTCGATGCTACGGTTCGCGCCGGTCGAACGGATACCGGGGACGATGAGATGTCGGCCTTCGTCAACCTGTCGCAGCCGATCTATTCGGGCGGCGCATTGTCGTCGCTGCACCGTCAGGCGATCGCCGGCCGCGACGCCTCGCGCGCGGCGCTGCTGCAGGCGGGCGTCACCATCGCGCAGTCGGTGGGCGAGGCATGGTCGGCCATTGCCGTCGCGCGTGCCCAGATCGGCGCGACGGACGAGCAGATCGTCGCCGCGACCTCTGCCTATAACGGTGTGCGCGAAGAGGCGAATCTTGGCGCGCGGACCACCCTTGATGTGCTGGACGCCGAACAGGATCTGCTGGATGCCCAGGCATTGCGGATCGATGCCGAGGCCAATCTGCAGGTATCGATCTATTCACTTTTGGCTTCTATGGGTCTGTTGACCGCGCAACACCTGAACCTCGGGATCCCGATCTATGACCCCGCCGCGTATTATGAGGCTGTCAAGAACGCCCCGCTCACCAGTACGCGGGGCCAGAACCTTGACCGCGTGCTGCGTGCCATCGGCAAGCAGTAGTCGGCGCGTCGCGTTCAGCGGCCGGTGGCTGCCGAGGTTGTCTTGCGCCCCGGCTGCGGCTACCCTTTGCTTGTCGCAGGAGGGGGCGCCATGTCTGACCCGATGACCAAGATCGAAATCGAGGACGTGCTGTCCTCCATCCGCAGGCTCGTGTCCGAGGATCTCAATGTACCGCAGGGCGCCGGCCCCGCCAGCGTTGCAGCGCCGGCGCGCCCTATGCCCGACGTGGCCGCCCCTCCGCCGGCGTCAGCGGAGCGTGAGGGCTCCGCCACGGCCGACGACCATCGCGAATCATCGTTCCCGGATCAGCAGATGGATTCGGGCGCCGCCGAAACAGGGCGAGGCGGTGCAGACCGGGCAGCCGCAGAGGAGTCTTCGCCCGATCCGCTGGTCCTGACCCCGGCGCTGCGCGTGGCGCAGCCAGACTCGGCCAGCCTGCGCGCCAGCCTCGAAGACACCATTGCGGAACTGGAGGCGGCGATCTCTGGCTCCGGCTCTGGCGATGACTGGGAGTCCTGTGGCGGCGAGATGCCGGAGGCCGCAGCGGAGCCCGATGCGGAGGAGGCCGAACCGGACGCGGACTCAGAGGCCGGGGGGCCTGCTGACGCGATGTCTTGGTCGGACCAGGCCGGTACGGCTGACGAGCCTGCCGCGGCGGATCGCGCGATCCGGCTGGTATCGGAGTCCGGTGAAGCGCGGCCCGAGCCGCCGTGGAGCCAGTATTCCGAGACCTTGGAATGGGCCGCGCCGGGGGATGCGTCTGACGAAGAGGCTGGCACGGCGGCGGAGGGCGAAGACCTGACCGCTGAAGGGGAGCGCGCGGAGGGGCTCGATCTTGCGCCCGAAGCACCGGAGGCTGTGCCGGGAGGCGCGCTCGCGACCGAGGCCGATCAGCCGGGCCGGTTCTGGGCGCCGGATGCTGAGGATGCGGAGGAGCCTGCATCACCCGAGGAAGCTGCCGCTGCCCCCGTGCCCGAGTTGCGCGGCGGCCCGTCCTCCGGCACCGGGCCGGGGCGCCTGCATCTGGCGGGCGGCCACGGCGGGGGCGCGGTTGCGCAAAGCTCTGCCGCCAGCGGTGCCTGGGCGATCGGTGAGCCCGATGCCAGCGACATCCTCGAGGCAGAGGAGGATGACGACGACATGTTCGGCGAGGGCGAGGACGCCATCCTCGACGAGGCCGCCCTGCGCGCGCTGGTATCCGAGATCATCATGCAGGAACTGCGGGGCAGCCTTGGCAAGCGAATCGGCCGCAATGTGCGCAAGCTGGTGCGGCGCGAGATCGAGCGCGCCCTCGCCGCCCGCGACCTCGGGTAGGCGGGTGAACGCGCTTCGACAGCCGCGGCGCAAACCCGGCCGGTGCAACCGCGCTGACGGCGCAACTTGTATCATCAGGCGACCGCCACGGCCTTGAGGCCGCGGGTCCGCACAAAACAGGCACCGGGCAGACCGGGCCGCGTGTTCCCGGGGTGTTGCCCTTGCGGCGTGTTCCAGGGCCTTGAAAGACAAGACGCGCCCTTGGGAGCGCGTCTTGTGGCCTTCCGTCAGCAGGTGAAAGCGCGGATCAGGCTGCTTCCGCCTCTTCCATCGCGTGCCGGCGCTCGCTCTCTTCGCGCGACAGCGCAACAGAGGTGCGGACACCCTTCGACACGAACTCCATCAGACCCTTGACCACCCGCTCGTTCGGGTCGATCCCGGCGCAGGACAGCACTTCGCGCCCGTCACGGGACCGCGCCCAGCGGGCGATCTGTTCCGGCCCGTTGCCGTATTTCTTGTCATCGGCAATCGCATCGTCGAGGGCGGCGAGGACTACGGCGGCGAAAAGTTTGCGCGCCCTCTGGCCTTGCTCGTAGTTGAATGCGGTGCCGTCAACGAAATCGCGCATTTTTTGTCGTCCTTTTTTATTGCTCTTGCGTCTGTTGGCGTGCGGCCGAATATGTCTAATCCCGAGCGATTCGGGGCGCCCGATTTGGCATTGCAGTCATGCACGTGTTGCATGGCTCGGGGTTCTGCGCCGCTCTTTTCCGGTCGCTTGCCACAAGACAGCTTCGCAGATATAGGTGCCGGCGACACGCCATCAACCTGTCCACAGGGGTTTAAGTTCCATGCCCAAGATCAACGGCAACGAGATCCGCCCCGGCATCACGCTGGAGCATGACGGCGGCCTCTGGGCGGCGGTCAAGGTCAGCCATGTGAAGCCGGGCAAGGGCGGCGCCTTTGCGCAGGTGGAGCTGAAGAACCTGCGCGACGGGCGCAAGCTGAACGAACGCTTCCGGTCCGAGGACAAGGTCGAGCAGGTGCGGCTGGAAACCAAGGACCAGCAATTCCTGTATGAATCCGACGGGATGCTGGTCTTCATGGACAGCGAGACCTTCGAGCAGACCGAGCTTCCGGCGGACCTTCTGGGCGACCGCCGGCCGTTCCTGCAGGACGGGATGACTGCGTCGGTCGAATATTACGGCGAGGAGGCGCTGTCGGTGCAACTGCCGCAGAAGGTGATCTGCAAGGTGGTCGAGACCGAGCCGGTGGTGAAGGGCCAGACCGCGGCGAACAGCTACAAGCCGGCGATCCTCGACAATGGCGTGCGCATCATGGTGCCGCCCTTCGTGGGGCCGGACGAGGATATCGTCGTGCATACCGAGTTCATGGAATATTCCGAACGCGCCTGACCGAGGCGCCGGAAGCATCCCGCCGGAAGCATCCCGGGCCGCGCCGAAGGGTGCGGCCTTTTGCATGTATCGGGGGCAGGGCGCGCGCCGGCGATGGGCGCGGCGCATTGCCCCGGCGGGGGACGCGCGACTTGCCCGCCGGGTCCGCAGCGCCTAAACCGCGGGCAGCGCGAGGGAGACAGCATGGCCAGACGACCGCAGATGGCCGCCGAGGATCGGCCGGGAACGAAACGCATCGGCGCACTTCGGGCGCTGGCGCCATTCCTGCGGCCCTATCCGGGCATGGTGCTGGGGGCGCTGCTGGCGCTGACGGTCACGGCGTCGGTCAGTCTGGTGCTGCCGATCGCGGTGCGCCGGGTGGTGGACGGGTTCAACAAGGGCGCCGAGCTTCTGGACCAGTACTTCCTTGCCGCGCTGGTCATCGCCGGGCTGCTCGCGCTTGGGACCGGGGCGCGGTATTATCTTGTGACCCGGCTGGGCGAGAGGGTGGTGGCCGACATCCGCCGCGCGGTGTTCGACCGCGTGGTGGGGATGAGCCCCGCCTTCTTCGAGCGGGTTATGACCGGCGAGATCATCAGCCGGCTTACCACCGACACGACATTGATCCTGTCGGTGATCGGCTCCTCCGTCTCGGTCGCGCTGCGCAACATCCTGATCCTGATCGGCGGGCTGGCGCTGTTGATGCTGACCTCGGCCAAGCTGACCGGCCTTGTGCTGCTGATCGTGCCGGCGGTGATCGTGCCGATCGTGGTGCTTGGCCGCCGCCTGCGGGTGCTGAGCCGCGAGAACCAGGACTGGATCGCCGCCTCCGCGGGCTCGGCCTCCGAGGTGCTGCTGTCGGTGCAGACGGTGCAGGCCTTCACGCATGAGGATGCGAGCCGCCGCGATTTCGCCCGCGTCACCGAAAAGGCGTTTGAATCGGCGAGGGCGCGGATCGGCGCCCGCGCGGTGATGACGATGATCGTGATCTTTCTGGTCTTCGCGGGGGTGATCGGCGTGCTGTGGATCGGCGCGCGCGATGTGCGCGAGGGCCAGATGAGCGTGGGCGAGCTGGTGCAGTTCGTGATCTATGCGGTGATGGTCGCGGGGTCGGTCGGCGCGCTGTCCGAGATCTGGGGGGAGTTGCAGCGGGCTGCCGGCGCGGCGGAACGGCTGTCCGAACTGCTGGCGGCGGAAGACAGCGTGCGGGGGCCCGCGCAGCCGGTGCCACTGCCCCGCCCGGCGCGGGGCGAGATCGCCTTCGAGGGCGTGCGCTTTCAGTATCCGTCGCGCCCCGGCACCTCGGCGCTGGAGGGCGTGGACCTGCTGGTGCATCCGGGGGAGACGGTGGCGCTGGTCGGCCCCTCGGGCGCGGGCAAGACTACGGTGATCCAGTTGATCCTGCGCTTTTATGATCCGCAGGCCGGGCGGGTGACGCTGGACGGGATCGACCTGCGCGCCATGGACCGCGCCGATTTCCGGCAGGTGCTTGCGCTGGTGCCGCAGGATCCGGTGATCTTCGCCGCCAGTGCGCGCGAGAATATCCGCTTCGGCCGCCCCGACGCCACCGATGCCGAGGTGGAGGCCGCCGCGCGGGCCGCGGTGGCGCATGACTTCCTGTCGGCGCTGCCCGAGGGCTATGACACCTATGTCGGCGAGCGCGGGGTGATGCTCTCGGGCGGGCAGAAGCAGCGCATCGCCATCGCGCGCGCCATCTTGCGCGATGCGCGGGTGCTGCTGCTGGACGAGGCGACGAGCGCGCTTGACGCGGAAAGCGAGCGGGCGGTGCAGGCGGCGGTGGAACGGCTGGCCGAGGGGCGCACGACGCTGATCGTGGCGCACCGGCTGGCGACGGTGAAGAAGGCCGACCGGATCGTGGTGTTCGAGGCCGGGCGCATCGTCGCGCAGGGCACGCATGACGCGCTGGTGGCCGAGGGCGGCCTTTACGCGCGGCTGGCGCGGCTGCAGTTCACCGATGGCGG
>DIVD01000026.1:100242-120221 GCA_002423245.1 Rhodobacteraceae bacterium UBA6141 | reverse complement strand
CGGGGGACCGTTTTCCCGCTGAATGGCGACATGGACCATCCCTGCCCATGTCGACACATGGGTGAAATCCGACACCCAGAGCTGGTTGGGCATGGCCGCCACGAACTGCCGGTTGACCTTGTCATCAGGGCAAGGCTGCGCTGGGTCGGGAATGGTTGTCTTCTTCTGGCCTCGCACAATGAAGACGCATGAGCCGCTCCACGGTGCGACGCGCGATGTCGTGCCCGTCACGCCGAAGCTGATGCCAGACCTTGCGGGCACCGTAGCGCCCCCGGCTCTTGCCATGGGCCGCCTTGATCTTCCCGATGTCCACAGCGTCTTGCCTGGCGCGATCCGAGGCAAGCCCGGGATTGTGCGCGATGGCGGCATGGCGATGGAAGGTTGCCGGGGCGATCTGCAGAACACGGCAGATCGGCTCGACCCCGAAGACCTCGTGATGCTCTTCGATGAAGGCGATCATTTGCGGAACGGGCGGTCGAGCTCCGCCTGGGCAAAACAAGCCGACGCCTTCTTCAGGATCTCGTTTGCCCTGCGCAGTTCCCGGTTCCCGCGCTCCGGATGCTTGAGCCGCGCCCGCTCGTCCGTGGTCAGACCTGCGCGCTCAGCGGAATCGCGCGCCGCCTGCAGGCACCAGGCACGAAGGGTGTCATGGGAACAGCCAGGCTTCGAGGCGATCGCCCGCCAGGCGGCCTTGTCGCCCGTGTAATCCGGCCGGTGTTCGCGATACAGCCGGACGCCGCGCTCGCGGAACTCGGCCGTGCAGGTCGGGGAGGGCTTCTTCTTCGATTCCATAGGGGTCATCCTCTGAGAGTTTTACCCTCTCGGAAACCCGGGGCGGTTCAATTTCGGCAGTTCGGTAACGCTCGTTCCGGCCATGTCCCGGGGGTTCCGCGAAGCAGGTCGTGCACGTCCTCTCGGGGCGAAGTCACCGTTTGCACTGCAGGGGTTGGCGGGCATGGCGGCGACCGTGCCGCCGGCCAATCAGACCACCACCTCCATCGCGGCCTGTTCGCCCACGCCGAAAACCCGCTTGTAGCGCGCGACCTCATCGGCCGGACCCATCGCCTTGTTGGGGTTGTCCGACAGCTTGACGGTGGGCCGCCCGTTGACGCTGACCGCCTTGCACACCAGGCTGAACGGCGCCAGCGCATCGCCCGGCACCAGCCCGCGGAAATCGTTGGTCATCAGCGTGCCCCAGCCGAAACTGATGCGGACGCGGCCGGCGAACTGCGCCTGCAACTCCTCCATCTTCTCGACATCGAGCCCGTCCGAGAAGATCAGCAGCTTGCGCCGCGGGTCCTCGCCGTGCGATTTCCACCAGGCGATTGCCATTTCCGCCCCGCGCGCCGGATCGCCGCTGTCGATGCGCATGCCGGTCCAGCTCGCCAGCCAGTCGGGTGCCCGGCGCAAGAAGCCCTCGGTGCCGTAGGTGTCGGGCAGGATGATGCGCAGGTTGCCCTCGTGTTCCTCGTGCCAGTCGGCCAGCACGCGGTAGGGCGCCTGAAGCAGATCCTGCTCGGTATCGGCCAGCGCCGCCCGCACCATCGGCAATTCATGCGCGTTGGTGCCGATCGCCTCGATGTCGCGGCGCATGGCGATCAGGCAGTTGGAGGTGCCGGTGAACTTCGGCCCCAGCCCCTCGATCATCGCCTGCACGCACCAGTCCTGCCACAGGAAGCTGTGGCGGCGGCGGGTGCCGAAATCGCCGACGCGCAGGTCGTCGATGGCGCGCAGGCGCTCGATCTTGCTCCACAGCTTCGTCATGGCGCGGGCATAGAGCACCTGAAGCTCGAACCGGCCCATGCCATTCATCACCGCGCGCGAGCGCAGTTCCATCAGCACCGCGAGCGCCGGGATCTCCCACAGCATCACCTCGGGCCATTTGCCTTCAAAGGTCAGCTCGTACTGTCCGTCGCGCTTTTCGAGGTGGTAGGGCGGCAGGCGCAGCGCCTCGAACCATTCCATGAAATCGGGGCGGAACATCTGCCGCTTGCCATAGAAGGTGTTGCCGCGCAGGTAGGTGGACTCGCCCCGCGTCAGCGAAAGGCCGCGGACATGGTCCAGTTGCTCGCGCAGTTCGCCCTCGTCCACCAGATCGGCGAGGCGGATGGATCTGGTGCGGTTGATCAGGCTGAAGGTGACATTGGCATCCGGAGTGTTGCGAAAGATCGACTGGCACATCAGCAGCTTGTAGAAGTCGGTGTCGATCAGCGACCGGACGATCGGGTCGATCTTCCACTGATGCGCATGGACGCGGGCGGCGATGTCCATCGGTCAGCCCTCCAGCGCCACGCCGGCGGCGCGCATCTGGTCCAGCGCCGCGGCCAGCGAGCCGTCCATGTCGATCGCGCGGCAGGCCGGCAGCCGGACGGTGACGGCAAAGCCGAGCCGCGCGGCATCCAGCGCGGACCAGGCGACGCAGAAATCGGTGGCGAGCCCGGCCAGCACCAGCCGCGCCGCGCCCCGGCTGCGCAGGTAGGCCTCGAGCCCGGTGGGGGTGGTGCGGTCATTCTCGAAGAAGGCCGAATAGCTGTCGATGGCGGGACGGAAGCCCTTGCGCAGGATCAGGTCGGCGGCGTCGGTGTCCAGCGCGGGGTGAAACTCGGCGCCGGGGCTGCCCTGCACGCAATGGGCCGGCCACAGCACCTGCGGGCCATAGGGCATCTCGGTCACAGAAAAGGGCGCGGCGCCGGGATGGCTGGCGGCAAAGCTGGCATGGTCCGCCGGGTGCCAGTCCTGCGTCAGCACCACGGCGGCGAAATCCGCCATCATCGCGTTGATGGCGGGGACAACCGCATCGCCTTCCGCCACCGCCAGCGCGCCGCCGGGGCAGAAATCGTTCTGAACGTCGATGACGATCAGGGCGGCATCGACTGCGGGGGCGGCTGCGCGCATCTGGTCCTCCGGCCATTTCGTCCTTGGTAGGGGCGGGGTTCCGCGCCGTCAATGGCGGGGGCCGCCCGTTGCGACACCGCCGCCCCTTCCCGCCCTTGCACGCTCCCCGCCCGATCGCATATCAGCGCGCCATGCTCACCGTTGCCGCGCTCTACCAGTTCACCCGCCTGCCCGACCCTGCGCGCCTGCGCGGGCCGCTGCTGGCCTGTTGCGAGGCGGCGGGGGTGAAGGGCACGCTGCTGCTGGCGCCCGAGGGGATCAACGGCACCATCGCCGGCACGCGCGGCGGGATCGACGCGGTGCTGGCGCATCTGCGCACGCTGCCTGGCTGCACGGCACTGGAGTGGAAGGAAAGCCCGGCCCCCGAGATGCCCTTCGCCCGCCTCAAGGTGCGGCTCAAGCGCGAGATCGTGACGATGGGCCAGCCGGATGTGGACCCCACCGCCGCGACCGGCCGCCACGTGGATCCGGCCGACTGGAACGCGCTGATCTCGGCGCCCGATGTAGCGGTGATCGACACCCGCAACGATTACGAGGTCGCCATCGGCACATTCGCCGGCGCCGTCGATCCGGGCACGCGCAGCTTCCGCGCGTTCCCCGACTGGTGGGAGGCGAATGCCCACCGCTTCCACAACAAGCGGGTGGCGATGTTCTGCACGGGCGGCATCCGCTGCGAGAAGTCCACCAGCTACCTGCTGGCGCGGGGCGTGGCCGAGGTGTTCCACCTGAAGGGCGGCATCCTGAAATATCTGGAGAAGGTGCCAGAGGCGGAAAGCCTCTGGCAGGGCGCGTGCTTCGTCTTCGACAGGCGCGTCAGCGTCGGGCACGGGCTGGTGCCGGGCGAGCATGACCTGTGCCACGGCTGCCGCCGGCCCCTGACGGCCGAGGACAAGCTGCACCCGGACTACGAACCGGGCGTCGCCTGCCACCGCTGCGCGGGCGAGCATACCGAGGCCGACCGCGCCCGGTTCCGCGAGCGCGAGCGGCAGGCGCGGCTGGCTGCGGCGCGGACTGCCGGGGACTGAGCCTCGCTAGCGCGCCGGGATCGGCGGCAGCACCTCGTCGGGCATCGGGCAGACATAGGGATCCGCCGCCAGATGCCGCGCATGTTCCGCCTTCGCCGCCGCCAGAAGCTCGGGCGCCGCGAACAGCGCGCGCCCGGTCGCGGCCATGATCTTGGCGGCATGGACCATGCCCTTGTGCGCGGCGGGGGCCTTGCCCTGCGCGGTCAGCTGCCAGCTGTGCAGCGGCGTTCCGATGGCGCAGGTCGCAACCCAGGCCTGCACCGTCGGCACCGCCCAGCTGACATCGCCCACATCGGTGGACAGTTGCGGCGCGGCGGGCGCAGCCGTCCTCGGCACGATGAAATCGCACAGCGCAAGCTCCGGGTCCACCGGGCGCCCGGCGCGGCGGAAGCTGTCGGCGACATGCTCGGGCGTCAGCGTCGCGCGGATCGCCTCGGCAAGCGGACGGTCGGTCGCATCGAAATCGGGCGCGCCCAGCCGCTCGATCTGTGCCTCCATGATCCGCTCCATCACCGAGTTGCCCAGAAGCTCCGACACCGCCGAGACGACCCTGGCCGAAACCTGCGTCCCGGTCATCAGCGCCGCGCCCTCGGCGATCTTGCGCACCCTTTCCGCCAGGGCGCGCAGGTCGCGCAGGCGCCGGGTGCGGATCAGCTGGCGCACGGTGGCCCTCGCCTGCACCACGTTCGGCGCCTCGCCCCCGGCATCGAGATAGGCGTAATGCACCCGCGCGTCATCGGGCATATGCTCGCGCAGGTAGTTGACGGCGACGTTCATCAGCTCCACCGCATCCAGCGCCGAGCGGCCAAGCTCGGGCGCCGAGGCGGCGTGCGAGGCGCGGCCGGTGAAGGTGAAATCCATGCGGGTATTGGCCAGCGACACCGCCGCGTTCACGCCGGTGATGTCGGAGGGGTGCCAGCCGATCGCGGCATCGACATCGGCAAAGAGCCCGGCGCGCACCATGAAGGTTTTCGCGGCGCCCCCCTCCTCTGCCGGGCAGCCGTAATAGCGCACGCGGCCCGGCGTGCCGGTCTCCGCCAGCCAGTCGCGCAGCGCCACCGCCGCCAGCATCGCGGCGGCGCCCAGAAGGTTGTGCCCGCAGCCATGCCCGGCGGCGCCGACCGGGCGCGGCTCTGCCACCCCCGGCTCCTGCCCGAGCCCGGGAAGCGCGTCATATTCGCCAAGGAACGCGATGACCGGCCCGCCTTGCCCCCATTCGCCCGACAGCGCCGTCGGGATGCCGGCCAGATCGCGTCCGATCCGCGCGCCCTCCGCCTCCAGCGCCTGCAGATGCGCGGCCGCCGAGGCCCGCTCGGCATAGGCGATCTCGGGCGTGTCGAAAACCCGGTCGGCCAGCGCCGCATAGTCGGCGCGGTGCGCCTCGACCAGATCCCAGACCCTGTCGCCGTTCTGCATGATGATCGCCTCCGCTGCTTCGCACGCCCGCATCCTGACGCGGCGCGGGCAGAGTTTCCAGCGCCCCGCACCGTGCCGGCGCTCTCCGCCTCTGACCGCCGTGGACAAATCCGGAACGCGGGCCTGGCAAAGCCTTTTTGCAAGGGCGGTTCCGAACGCGCGTGCAGCGCCGAACTGGCCGAACGCGCGCAAGCTGATGTTCCACGAATTGCAGCACCGGGTGTCGAACAACCTCTCCGCCGTCGCCTCGCTTCCGAAACGGCGGCAGCGCGGGGTCGCCGATCCGGCGGCCAAGCGCTGGAGGATGCGGTGGGGCGGATCGCGTGCAAGGTGGAAACACGCCCGGTGGTGATCGGCGCGGATCAGTCGATCCCGCTGGGGCTGATCGCGACCGAGTTCCTGGCGAACGCGGTCGAACCGGGTCCGCATGCAGATCGCCCTGCAATTCGCCCTGCAGATCGGCGCCGAACTGACGATGGCGGCGGATGCGGCGGGGGGCACCGTGTCGCGCCTGCTGTCCCCGCTGGAGGGGGCAGGGGCCTGACCGCCGGGCGGCAGGCCCGCGCCGTCAATGGCCCGCGTGATCCCCGGCGGCAGCCGCGCCCGGCGGATCGACGGCAAATTCCACCTCCACTCGCCCGGCGCGCTCGAAGACCAGCGTGGCGGGCACATGCGCTCCCTCGGGCAGCGGGCCGGTCAGCCCCATCAGCATCACATGCATCCCGCCGCGTTCCAGCAGCACGGTCTCGCCCGCCGGAATGTCGATCCCGTCAAGATGCGTCATCCGCGCGACGCCATCCGCGGAAACCTCGGTGATGTGCAGCATGATCCGCTCGGCAAAGTCGCCCTCGACCGCCAGCAGCCGGTCCGGCTCTGCGCCCTCGTTGCGGATCGCGAGGTAGCCGGCGGCGGATTTCGCGGCAGGGGCGGGGGCCGGGATCGCGGGGTGGATGATCTGCAGATCGCCCGCGGTGACGTCGTGGGCAAAGGCAGGCGCGCCGGCCAGCAGGGCGGCGGCGAACAATATGGCTCGTTTCATGGGTGTGACTGTTCCTGCAAAATGGCTCTGGTCTGGCCGGTGGCCAGCGGGTGTAGCGCGGGGTTGCGGGCTCAGCCGCGCGGCGGCGCGCGGGCGCTGTTGGCCGGGCTGGTGGCAAAGGCCATGCGCAGCGGCACCGGCCACGCAGGCGCCTGCGGCAGCGAGCGGCCGCGCAGCAGCAGCGGCAGCGCCGGGTCCGGCAGCAGCGCGGCGCCGACCAGCCGGCAGGCATCGCAATGGCCGGGCTGCGCAGGCGCGCTTCCGCCCGCATCGGCGCAGAGCGCCGGCTGCGCCTCGCCCCAGAACTGCGCATGGGCCTGCCGCGCCACATGGTCCGGGGTCAGCGGCGCAAGATGCGCCCGCCCGCCCGCCGCGCCGGCGACCAGCAGCAGCATGAGGACCAGCCCCGAAAGGCGATGGCGAAGAAGGGCGCGCATGCCCGTTGGCCTATCATGCCGCGCGCGCGCCGGAAAGCCGGATGATCCGCCCTGCTTCTTGCTGGCGCAAATATCCCGGGGGTGCGGGGGCAGCGCCCCCGTCGCCGCCAGAACCGGGCGGCAGCGGTTCCGTCTGCGCGACGCTCCCCGCCGCCATCACCCAGATGCGCGCGGCGCCGGCTCAGCGCGCGAACCGCATCGACAGCTCCGGTATGGTCAGGGTATAGGCCGGGCCGCCGAGATCTGCCGGCGCCTTCGGGAAGGGTCCCGCCGCCTGCACCGCGCGCAGCGCCGCGGCATCCAGCGCCGCGTTGCCGGACGAACCCGCCAGCGACAGCGCCACGATCCTGCCATTGCCCGCAACGGTCAGCCGGATCGTCGCCGTGCCGACGGCCCCGCGCGCCGCGCGCGGATAGGACTTGTGCCGTTCGATCCGGGCGCGGATCGTGGCGCCCCAGCTTGCGACGAGTTCGTTGCGGCGGGCCTGCGAGAGGGTCGCGCTTTCGGCGCTGCCCGAGGCACCCGCGCTCGCACCGCCGCCGCTGCCCGCGGCGTGCTGAGCCGGGGCGCTGGCGGCCGCGGGCGCCGCCTGCCGCCGGGGCTGCCCGGCGGGTGAGGGCTGCGATGCGGGTGAGGGCTGCGATGCGGGGCGCGGCTCGGGCCGGGTCTCGGGCACAGGTTCTGGCGGCGGGGGCGGGGGCGGGGGAAGTTCTGCCACGCTCATGTCCGGCATCTGCGGCGCCCGGTGCAGCGGCATCGGCATCTGCGGCGCCGAAAACGGCGCCTCGGCCAGGTCCGGCGCGGTGATCTGCGGCGGGGGGTCGGGCTGCCGCATCTGCGGCGGGGGTTCGGGCTGCCGCATCTGCGGCGGCTCGGTCAGCAGCTCCGGCGGGCGCTCCCACTCCGCCACCATTTCGGCGATGGTCCCGCTGGACGCCTCCAGCGAGACCAGCGCCTCGCCGCCCGCGCCAGAGGCGGTGGCGCCTTCGGGCGGGCGCAAGGCGAAGGCGGAAAGGTGCAGGGCCAGCGCGGCGCACAGCGCGGCGACGGCCTCGAGCGCGCCCCTCATGGCAGGACCGTCACCAGATCGACGCGCGCAAAGCCAAGCTGGCCGAGCGCGGGCAGCAGGCCCGCGAGCCGCGCGGCGGGCACGGCGCCATCGGCGCGCAGCGCCAGCGTGGGCGGCGCCGCCTCGCAATCCCTGGCCGCGCAATGGCGCGCGCGGGCAGCGGCCAGCGCCGCGAGCGCCGCATCCAGCCCGGTGGCGTCGCGGTAGCCGACCTCGCCCCCCGCATCCAGATACAGGGTGAAATCGCCCGCCGCCTCTGCCTCCGCTGCCGCCTCTGCCTCGGGCGGGGTCACGGGAAAGGGTTCGGGCGCGGTCAGCTGCGCCGAAATCAGGAAGAAGATCAGCAGCAGGAACACCACGTTGATCATCGGCAGCAGGTTTTCCGCCGGCGCCTTGCGAGGCGGGTCCGAGAAATCCATCGGCTACTCCACCAGCACCAGACGGGTGAACCCGGCGGCCTTCAGCCCGTCCATCACCGCGATCACCCGCTGCAATGTTGCCCCGCCCCGCGCGCGCAGCACGATCGCATCCCCCGGCTCCCCGGTCAGCGCCGCGAGCTCTCCGGCCAGCGCCCCGGGCGCGATGGCGCGACCGTTCAGCGCCACGGCCTCGGGCGAGATGTCCACCAGCCGGGGTGGGCCGGAATAGCCCGTCCCCTGGCCCGCCACCGTCAGCGGCAGGGCCCTGTCCGTTCCAAAGCGCGAGGCGAGCATGAAGAACACCAGCAGCAGGAACACCACGTCGATCATCGGCGTGAGGTTCGGCCGCCGCCGCGGCCTGTCTGCGCCGAAGTCGAAGGTCATGCGGCCGCCCCGCCGGTCACGGCGATCGGCATTTCCTCCAGAACCTCGGCCAGCGTGCCGATGGCAAGGTCCGCATTCTCGCGGCTGAAGGGCATCGGCGGGCGCAGCTTCAGGATATGCTGCTGGCGCCCGACGCGGCCAAGCAGCACGCCCCGCTCGCGCATCCGCTCCACCACCTGCCCGCAGAACTCCTGCGCGGGGCGGCCGCCCTGCGCGAACTCCACCGCGAAGAACAGGCCAAGGCCGCGCACCTCGTGGATCAGCGGGTGCCGCAGCGCCTTCATCAGGCCGAGCGTATAGGCCCCCACCTGATGCGCGTTCCGCACCAGCCCTTCCTCCTCGATCACCTCCAGCACCGCTAGCGCCGCCGCGCAGCTGACCGGATTGCCGCCGAAGGTGTTGAAATAGCCGAAGGCATTGCGGAAGGCGGCCATCACCTCGGGCCGCGTCACCACCGCCGCGACCGGGTGGCCATTGCCCATCGGCTTGCCCATCGTCACCACGTCGGGCGCGAAGCCCAGCCAGTCATGGCCCCAGAAATGGCTGCCGGTGCGGCCAAAGCCGGGCTGCACCTCGTCGCACAGGATCAGCCCGCCCGCGCGGCGCACCACCTCGACCGTGGGGCCAAGGAAACCGGGGCCGACGCCCGGCATCCCCTCGTTGGCAAAGACCGGACACAGCATCAGGGCGGCGAAGCCGTGGCCTGCCGCCTGCAACTCGTCGATGGCGCGCGCGACATGGGCGGCAAAGGCCACCGGCTGCGCCTCCTTGCTGCCCCCCAGCGGCAAGAGCCCGTCCGGCGCCGGCACCCGCCGCACATGGCCGGGATAACCGCCGATCGGCGGGCGGCGGGTGGACAGTTGGCTGACCGCGGCGGTGTTGCCGTGATAGGTGTTGTCGGTCGCGATCACGCCCGTGTGCCCCGTTGCCGCCTGGGCCATCCGCAGCGCGATGTCATTGGCCTCGGAGCCGGTGCAGACCATGATCAGTTGCGCAAGATCATGGCCCAGCGTCGCCACCAGCCGCTCGCCATACTCGAGGATGCCCTCGTGCAGATAGCGGGTATGGGTGTTCAGCATCCCCGCCTGCCGGGCAATCGCCTCCACCACCCTGGGGTGGCAATGGCCCACATGCGGCACGTTGTTGTAGCAGTCGAGATAGCGCCGCCCGGCCGCATCCCACAGCCACACGCCTTCCCCCCGCACCACATGCACGGGATCGTCATAGAAGGTCGGGACGTTCGGCCCCAGCAGGCGCGCGCGCCGTGCCATCAGATCAGTCGATGTCATCTATCTTCCCCCTCAGCGACTTCACCTCGCCGCGCACCGCCTTTGCGGTCAGGCGCCGGCGCTGGCTGCCCAGGGTGGGCTTCGTCGCAATCCGGCGCCTCGGCGCGACCAGCGCCTGCCGGATCAGTTCAACCAGCCGCTCGCGCGCCAGTTCCCGGTTGCGCGCCTGACTGCGGGTCTCTTCGGCGCGAATGACCAGCGCGCCCTCGCTTGTCCAGCGGCGGCCCGCCAGGCGCTTCAGCCGGGCCTTGACAGGGGCGGCCAGGTGCGGGCTGCGCGCTGCCTCGAAGCGCAGTTCCACCGCCGTCTCCACCTTGTTGACGTTCTGCCCCCCCGGCCCCTGCGCGCGGGTGAAGGACTCCGACAACTCCCAGTCGGCAAGGGTGATGGTGTCGGTGATGCGCAGCATGGCGCAAGGCTAGCGGGTTTTGCGCGGAAGGAAAGGCGCGGGATGCGGCCTGCGGTCTTGCGCCGCCGGAACCGTGGCGCCGGTGCGCGCGTTCCCATGCAAAGCGCGTGAACCCTGCACCACCACCTTCATTCGAGGAGAACACCCATGCTTCCCCCCCTGCGCACCTGGCTGGTCGTGCTCTGGGTCGCCTGCGTCGCCGGCGCGGTGGTCATCGTGGCCCTGAGTCTCGGCTGGATCGGCTGGCAACCCTTTGCCATCGGCGCCATCGTCGGTGTCGTGATCGGAGTTCCCGGCGGGCTGTGGAATGCCCGCTACATCAAGCGCAAGGATCCCGACTGGCCCCCGCGGCGCACCTGACCGTCACCTCTGTCGCAGGCGGTCTCCTCCGACGGCACGGCTGCGGGCGACCCCTGGGGATCGCCCGACGCGTGTAAGCAGCTTTCTGCCGGGGCCGGAGACCGGGGCCGGAGACGGGCCGGAGNNGGCCGCTTCGGACTGAAGGGCCTCGCCGGTATTCTCGATATCGCGGCCCGCGCCCTGCATCGTTTCGCAGGCGGCGAGGCTGGCAAGCGCCAGAAAGGCAAGGGCAAGGCGGGTCATTCCAGTCTCCTGTAGGTCATTGTCTGACGGGCAACGCGCTGAAGGGCCGCAGGTTCCGCGCAAACGCCGGATGCTGTCGCATCATGGCTGGTGGTGGCGCGTTAGGATTTGGTTAACCGTGACGCGCCATGCTCTGCCCATGCGACCGCTTTTGCTCCTGTGCCCGCTGCTTGCCGCCTGCGCCTCCCCCGCGCCGCAATTCTTCGGCGCCGCCCGGCATGACATCACCCTTTCCGGCATCGACTTTGCGGTGTTCCAGAAGAAGGACCGGGCCGAGGTGATCCGGCTTGGCTATCTCTCGCGCCCGGCCCGCGCCGCTGTTCCCGCGCTGATGGTGGCGGCGGCAGAGCGCAGCACGGGATGCCGCGTCATCCCCGGCAGCGTGGTGACGGGTCTGCCGGGCGACACTGGCGAGGCGCGGATGGATCTCGACTGCTGACAGCGGCGAAGGTGTCGTGCAAAAAGCAGGCGGCCCTTGCGGTGCCGCCTGCCATAAACAAAGCCTTTGGGTGCCGGATCAGAAGCGGTAGTTCAGGCCGGCGCGCACCGCGTGGATCTCATGGTCCACATCGGTGTCGTCGACGACGCCGTCACCCTCGAACTCTCCTTCGATGCTGGTGTAGAGGTACTCGCCCTTGGCCGACCAGCGGTCATTGATCGCGTATTCGGCGCCAAAGCCGACGGTGTAGCCGGTCATGGTGCCGTCATCGTCGATCGACCCGGCGGGGGTGTCGAACGTGTAATCGACATCCGCCGCGGCGGCGCCCGCCGTCGCATAGGGCATCCAGCGGCCCATGTCATAGCCGATGCGGCCGCGCAGGGTCGCCATCGAGTTGATGTCGATCTCGAACTCGCTGTCCGCAGCGTCGAGGCTGCCGGTGTCGTTCAGGTCGGTCGCGGCGATGTCGGCCTCGATGCCATAGACCCATTGGCCGGACTGGAAGTTGTAGCCGCCGGTGATGCCGCCAAGCCCGCCCGAGGGGTTGGGCTGGTCGTCGAGCGCGATGCCGCCCTCGTCGTCGACATCCGCGTCGTCATCGGCATAGCCGAGGAAAACGCCAGTGTAGAAGCCGGTCCAGTCGGAAGGGGCAACGACGGGGGTCACCACCGGCGCGGGCTCATAGACCGGCTCGGTCAGGCCGCCGGCCAGGGCGGGGAACCCGGCGGCCATCCCGAGGGTGGCGAGAAGCGGGGCGGAATATCTGGAAAATGTCATGACTGTCT
Source organism: Rhodobacteraceae bacterium UBA6141 (assembly GCA_002423245.1). Lineage (GTDB taxonomy): Bacteria > Pseudomonadota > Alphaproteobacteria > Rhodobacterales > Rhodobacteraceae > Frigidibacter. Next base: position 108,012 of record DIVD01000026.1, on the reverse strand, counting down.
CCATGTCGTTCTTTTCTGCGCCGCGGCTGCGCTGCTCGGGCAGCCGCTGACGTCCTGTCGGGTATATCGGTCTGCGAGGGGCCGAGTTCCAGTGGTTTCGGGCGTTCGGCCGCCGCAGAAGCCCGCAATGCGCGGCAACTTGCGGCCTGCGCTCAAGATTGCCGAGGAAAGTGAAGCAAACCGACCAGTTCACTTTTTCGTGGCTTGACGGCAGTTGGGGCGAGACTCGGCCCCTGGCCGGGCAACCTCCGGGCGTGCCGGCCTGCGGGGCGCGTCGATCACCGGGGTCCCGAATCACCGGCAAAGGCGGTCTCCTCCCGCGGCACGAAGGCCGCAGGTCGCGCCTCCCTGCCGCGCCGGCGCCGCTCCCGCTGGCGCGGGCCGGGCGGCGGCGACGCGGCCGAGGCCGGGGGGCCGGGCTGGAACATCGGGTTCATCGCCCCGTTGCTACGTCTTGAGCCACCTGCAAGAGGAGCCCCGCGATGAACTACCCCAAGCCTCCCTTCCCCAAGCAGCCGCAATCCGTGCCCGGCTCGACCCGACGGATGGAACCGCGCCCCGATCACGGCGAGCAAAGCTATACCGGCTCGGGCCGGCTCAAGGACATGGCGGCACTGGTGACCGGCGCCGACAGCGGCATCGGGCGCGCGGTGGCGCTGGCCTATGCGCGCGAAGGGGCCGATGTGATGATTTCCTATCTCGATGAGCATGACGAGGCCGAAGAGACCCGCGCCCTGGTCGAGCAGGCCGGGCGCCGCGCCTATGTGATGCCGGGCGATATCAAGGATGCCGATCACTGCCGCGCGCTGGTGCGCGACACGCGCGAGGCCTTCGGGCGGCTCGACATCCTCGTCAACAACGCCGCCCACCAGATGCACCATGACGAGATCGAGGACATTTCCGACGAGGAATGGGAGACGACCTTCCGCACCAACATCCATTCGATGTTCTACCTGTGCAAGGCGGCCGTGCCGGTGCTCGGGAAGAACGGCGCGATCATCAACACCGCCTCGATCAACTCGGACAAGCCCAATCCCGGCCTGCTGGCCTATGCGGCCACCAAGGGCGCGATCCAGAATTTCACCTCCGGGCTGGCGCAGATGCTGGCCCCGCGCGGGATCCGGGTGAATTGCGTCGCGCCCGGCCCGGTCTGGACCCCGCTGATCCCCGCGACCCTGCCCGAGGACGCGGTGGCCCATTTCGGCGAGGACAAGCCGATGGGACGCCCGGCGCAACCGGCGGAGCTGGCCTCGGCCTATGTGATGCTCGCCGACCCGATCTCGAGCTACACCTCGGGGGCCACGGTCGCGGTGACCGGCGGCATCCCGATGATCTGAGCCGCGCGCCCGCCGCCATCCCGTGGCACAGGATCGAGGCGGTCCGGTGGGCATCACCAGTGAGGCAGCGCCTGCGCTGGCGGCGCTGCCGGTCTGCGGCCCTCCGGCTCATGTCATCCGCCGGCCGGCTCGCACCGCTGGCGCAGGCGGGCGTCAGGTGCCGCGCGGCTTTGCCCGCAGCGTCGGCTCCGCCACGGTCGGATCCTCGGGCCAGGGGTGGCGCGGGTAGCGCCCGCGCATGTCCTTGCGCACCTCGGCATAGCTGTTGGCCCAGAAGCCGGGCAGGTCCATCGTCACCTGCACCGGTTTCGCGCCCGGCGAGAGCAGGGTGATGCGCAGCGGGCGGCGTCTGGGGCCGACGGTCGGATGCACCCGGACCCCGAACATCTCCTGCAGGCGGATCTCGATCCCCGGCGCCTCGCCGGCATAGTCGATGGGCACATGGCGGCCGAGCGGGGTTTCGAAATGCTCGGGCGCGAGGCGGTCCACCAGGGGCTGCCCCTCCCGGCCCAGCCGTGCCTTCAGCGCCTCGGTCAGATCGAGGCTGCGCAGCTCGCTCTCGCTGCGCCGGCCCTGCAGATAGGGCAGCAGCCAGGCTTCGGCACTGTCCAGCAGGGCCGCGTCGGTCATCGCGGGCAGGTCCGCGCCCTCGGCCCGCAGCAGGTCCACCCGCGCCCGCAGCCGGGCGGCGCGGGGGTGCCAGGGCAGGCCGATCAGCCGCAGCCCGTCCAGCGCCGCGCGGGCGAGCGCCTCCGGCGGGGCATCGGGCCAGGGGCGCTCGTCCAGCACCAGCGCGCCCAGCCGTTCCTGCCGCCGGGCCAGCACCCGGCCCTCGCGCCGCGACCATTCGCAATGGTCATGCCAGGCGATCCGGTCCGCGAACAGGCGGCGCAGCGCGGGCTCGCCGATCTCCACCGCCTGCCGGACGCCCGCCTCGCGCGCGTCGCCGTCAAGCCCCGTGGCCACGATCAGCCGCGCCTGCGCCAGCGGGTCCGTCTCGCGCAGGATGGCGCCCTTGCCGCCGGACAGCAGATAGCGCGGCGCCGCGCCCTTGCGGCGCAGGCCGATGCGATCGGGATAGGCGAGCGCCGCCATCTCTGCCGGGGTGAAGCGGCCCGGAGTCGCGGGCGCCAGCCGCGCCAGCCGCTTCGCCTCGGCCCGGATCCGCTCCACCGTGCCGCGATGCACCGGCCAGACGTGATCCGCCTCGAAACGCTTCGGATCGTGCACCGCGGCCAGCCTCGGCATCAGGTCCACCGGCGCGCCCTGCAGCGGGTCGCGCTCGGCCAGCAGCGCGGCCAGCGTGGCCGCCTCGGGCCCCGCGACGGCAAGCATGTGCGCCAGCCGCGGATGCGTCGGCAGCGCCGCCAGCGCCCGGCCATGCGGCGTGATCCGCCAGCCGGTGCTGCCCGGCTCCAGCGCCCCCAGCCCCGCCAGCAGCGCCTGCGCCTCGGCCAGCGCGGGGGCGGGCGGCGGCGTCAGGAAGGCCAGCGCCCCCGGCTCCGCCCCCCACAGCGCCAGTTCGAGCGCAAGCCCGGCAAGATCCGCCGTCTCGATCTCGGGCGGGGGGAAGGCGGCAAGCGCGCCCTCCTCGGCGCGCGACCACATCCGGTAGCAGATGCCGGGCGCCACACGCCCCGCGCGGCCGCGGCGTTGCTCGGCCTCGGCCCGCGTCACCCGTTCGGTGACCAGCCGCGACATGCCGCTGCCCGGATCGAACCGCGCCCGCCGCGCCCGCCCGGCATCGACCACCACCCGCACATCCTCGATGGTCAGCGAGGTTTCGGCGATGGCGGTCGCCAGCACCACCTTGCGCCCCGAAGCGGCGGGGGCGATCGCCGCGCGCTGCGCCGAAAACTCCATCGCGCCGAACAGCGGATGCACCGAGCACTCCGCCGGCAGACGCCCGCGCAGCAGCCCCTCCACCCGCCGGATCTCGCCCTCGCCGGGCAGGAACACCAGGATGCCGCCCGCGGTTTCCGCCGCCGCCTCGGCCACCAGCGCCGCCGCCGCCGCCTCGAGGCGCAGCGAGCGGTCGAGCGGGCGCGGCAGCCAGCGCGTTTCCACCGGGAAGGCGCGCCCCTCCGCGCGGACCAGCGGCGCGCCGTCCAGCAGCGCCGCCACCGGCCCGGCATCGAGCGTCGCCGACATCACCACCAGCAGCAGATCCTCGCGCAGCGCCCCGCGCACCTCCCAGGCCAGCGCAAGGCCGAGATCGGCATTCAGGCTGCGCTCGTGGAACTCGTCGAAGATCAGCGCGCCGATGCCGGGCATGTCGGCCTCCGACTGGATCATCCTTGTCAGGATGCCCTCGGTCACCACCTCGATACGGGTGGCCTTCGAGACCTTCGCCTCGCCGCGCATCCGGTAGCCGACGGTCTGGCCGACAGGCTCCCCGAGGCTCGCCGCCATCCGCTCGGCCGCGGCGCGGGCGGCCAGGCGGCGCGGCTCCAGCATCACGATGCGCCCGCCGGTCAGCCCCGCCTCCAGCATCGCCAGCGGCACGCGGCTGGTCTTGCCGGCACCGGGCGGGGCCACAAGCACGCAGCGGCCCTCCGAGCGGAGCGCCGCGATCAGCGCGGGAAGCGCCTCGTCTATCGGCAGGCGGTCAATCACACCGGCCTTATCGCCGTTTCAGCGCGCCTTTGCCATAGATCGTGTCCATCCGCACCTCGCCCACCCGCAGCACGCCGTCGCGCGCCGGCTCGTAGATCAGGCGGAAGGGGAAGCTGGCCTTTTCGGCCATGTCCTCCTCGGAAAACCCCTCCAGCCGCCGGTATTCGCCCGCGCAGGTGACGCGCCCCCCCTCCACCGCCGGGCCCGACAGCCGCACCTGGCTGCGGCGCTTGCCGTCGAAGATGGTGAGGTTCACCTGGCAGGCCTCGGCCTCGGGCACGTCGCGCAGCGTCGCATAGGCGGCGGTCAGCGGATCGACGGTGCCGCCCTGCGTTGCGGGGTCGATGTCCCGCCCGCGCGTCTTGCGCGGCGGGTTGTAGACCTTCACCTGCGGAACGCCGTCCTGATAGGCCATCACGGATTGCGACTGCCGGCGGCCGGTATCGGCGTCTTCTTCATAGGTAACGGGGACATAGCGGCCGTTCTTCACGCGGCCCGTCACCTTGGCGTCATAGCTGATCTTGCGGACCATCGCGACGATGCCGCTGCTTTGCAGCTTGCCCGCGGCGGCGTAGCTGCCCTCCTGGATCGCACCGGAAATGGCCAGCGTTCCCGCCCGGATGCCGCGCAGGCTCAGGTCGAACACCGCGCTGTCGGTCTGGTCGGCGGCAGCGGGCGGGGCGGCAAGCGCCACTGCCAGGAGGAGGGCGGCGGCCCGCGGCGGCAAGAGGCGGCGCAGGCGACTGATCGGGGCCATGAGGATCGGGGCCATCTGGGAATCTCGCTGTTGCGGGGCCGAAGCTCTGGACATATCCCGGCCCGGGGCGGCAAGACATCCCCGGCCCGGTCAACTTTGCTGACAATCACGACATGGGCTCGGTGGTTGCATCGCGACGTGACAATTGCATGATGGCAGCCGGCAAAGGGGGGCCCGATGACGGGGATGGACATAGCAGAACTCGCGCGCGGCGTTCAGGCGGGGGAGCGCCGGGCGCTGGCCCGCGCGATCACGCTGGTGGAAAGCCGCCGCGCCGATCACCGTGCCGCGGCGGGCGAGTTGCTGGACGCGCTGGCCGGCTCGGGGCGGCAGGCGCTGCGCATCGGGCTGTCGGGCACGCCGGGAGTGGGCAAGTCCACCTTCATCGAGGCGTTCGGGATGATGCTGACGGGGCAGGGCCTGCGCGTGGCGGTGCTGGCGGTCGATCCCTCCTCGGCCCGCTCCGGCGGCTCGATCCTCGGCGACAAGACGCGCATGGACCGGCTCGCGCGCGAGCCGCGCGCCTTCATCCGCCCCTCGCCCAGCCAGGCGCAGCTTGGCGGTGTCGCCCGCCGCTCGCGCGAGGCGGTGGCGCTGTGCGAGGCGGCGGGCTTCGACGTGGTGCTGATCGAGACGGTGGGCGTCGGCCAGTCGGAAACGCTGGTCGCGGGGATGGCGGACCTGTTCGTGCTGCTGCTGGCGCCGGGCGGCGGGGACGAGCTGCAGGGCGTCAAGCGCGGCATCATGGAGATGGCGGACCTGATCCTGGTGAACAAGGCCGATGGCGATCTGAAGCCCGCCGCGCTGCGCACCGTGGCGGATTACGCGGGCGCGCTGCGGCTGCTGCGCAAGCGCCCGCAAGACCCCGAGGGCTTCCCCAAGGCGCTGCCGGTTTCGGCGCTGGAGGAGGCGGGGCTGGAAACGGCCTGGGCCGAGATGCGCGCGCTGGCCGACTGGCGCCGCGCGCATGGCCATTTCGCGCGGGCCCGCGCCGAGCAGGCCCGCCGCTGGTTCGAGGACGAGGTGCGGCAGGGACTGCTGGCGCGGCTGGAGCGGGATGCCGGCCTGCGCGCCCGCATGGCGGCGCTTGGCGAGGCGGTGGAGGCCGGCACCGCCGCGCCATCCCGCGCCGCGGCAGAGGTTCTGGCGGCGCTGGAGGCGCAGTGCTAGCGGCCCCCCCTCGCGCGGCAGGGCGGGATGAGGCAAGGCGGGATGAGGCAAGGCGGGATGAGGCAAGGCGCGATGAATCGCTTGACGCGCGCCGGCTTTGCCCGTAATTGGCGCGGACGGAATTCGGGGCACCCTCCTGCGGCGCCCCTTGATGGCATGATCGGGCCGCCCTGCCGCAATGGCAACGGCCCGGAAACGAAGGATGAAACGATGTCGCGCGTCTGCGAACTGACCGGGAAGGGCCCGATGACGGGCAACAACGTGAGCCACGCGAACAACAAGACGCGCCGGCGCTTCCTGCCCAACCTCAACGAAATCACCCTGATCTCTGACGTTCTGGGCCAGTCCTTCAAGCTGCGCATCTCTGCTGCCGGCCTGCGGTCGGTGGACCATCGCGGCGGACTGGATGCGTTCCTTGCCAAGGCGAAGGATGACGATCTGTCCGCCAAGGCGCTGAAGATCAAGAAGGACATCGCGAAGGCCCAGGCCGCCGCCTGATCCGCCCGCGTAATGGAATGCCCTGCGGCCCTGCCTTGCGGCGGGGCCGTTTGCGTCTGGACCCGCTTTTTCGGGCACCGCGCGCGTCTATGTCTTTCGGGCCCCGCGCGGGCGGCCATGGTCGCGGCATGATGCACCGCCCCTGGGCTGCGGGGGCGATCTGATCGGGCAGCGGCGCGCAACGCATCGTGCGGGTCTAGCCCCAGGTCCGGTCCAGCACCGCGAGCCAGTTCTTCCAGGCCAGCTTCTCGATCAGGGGCTCGCCATAGCCATGCGCGCGGAACGCGTCCAGCAGCCGCGGCAGCCCGGCGACATCGCCGATGCCCTGCGGGATCGTGGCGCCGTCGAAATCCGAGCCGAGGCCGAGGTGATCCTCCCCCAGCAGCGACAGAAGGTGATCCATGTGGCGCAGCACCGGGCCCCAGCCGATGGCGGGATCCTGCCTGCCGTCCTCGCGCAGGAAGGTGGTGGCGTAGTTCAGCCCGACCATGCCCTTCGTCTCGGCAATCATCCGCAACTGCCGGTCGGTCAGGTTGCGGCTCGAGGGGGTGATCGCATGGGCGTTGGAATGGGTGGCGACCAGCGGCGCATCCGACAGCGCCGCCACATCGTCGAAGCCCTTCTCGTTCAGGTGGCTGAGGTCGAGCATGATCCTCAGCGCGTTGCACTCCCCGACCAGCCGCCTGCCGGCCTCGGTCAGGCCCGGCCCGGTATCGGGGCTGCCCGGAAAGCGGAACGGCACGCCATGGCCAAAGACGGTAGGGCGCGACCAGACCAGGCCGAGGCTGCGCAGCCCCGCCGCGTGCCAGACATGCAGCGCGTCCAGATCGGCGCCGATCGGCTCGGCGCCCTCCATGTGCAGGATGGCGGCGATGCGGCCCGCAGCCATCGCCGCGCGGATGTCGGCGGTGCTGCGGCAGATCGTCAGCGTTCCCGTCCGCTCCATCCACATCAGATGCCCGGCCATCGCCATCGCCACCGGCAGCGCCGCCGCATCGCCGATCAGTTCGGGCAGCGGCAGATCATAGGGCGGGTTGTCCATCGCCGCGTTGAAATCGGGCGCGTCATGGGCCCTGGGCGAGGGGATGTAGATGGCGAAGAAGCCGCCGGCAAAGCCGCCCGCCCGCATCCGGGGCAGGTCTAGCTGCCCCTTGCCCTCGCCGGTCAGCCAGATCGTCTCGCGGTTGCCGGGATCGCGCAACAGCCGCAGCAGGAAGTCGTTATGGCCGTCGAATACGGGGGTCAGGGTCATGATGCGGCCTTCGTGTAGCCTTGCGAGGCGATGAGCAACTGGCGGGTGTAGGGCGCTGTGGCGGCACGGGCACGCAGGGCATCGCGGGTCAGTTCCTCGACGGCCCGGCCGTGCTGCATCACCATCAGCCGGTCGCACAT
>DIVD01000026.1:0-100213 GCA_002423245.1 Rhodobacteraceae bacterium UBA6141 | reverse complement strand
TCGAGGGCGCTTGTCGGCTCGTCCAGCAGCAGCACCCGCGGCTCGAGGATCAGCGCGCGCGCGACGGCGACGCGCTGGCGCTGCCCGCCCGAAAGCTGGTGCGGATAGCGGAAGCGGAACGAGGCGCCAAGCCCCACCTCGGTCAGCGCCCGGTCCACACGGGTTTCGCGGTCGGTGAAGCCGTGGATCGCCAGCGGCTCCGACAGCACCCGGTCGACGGTGTGGCGCGGATGCAGCGAGGCGTAGGGATCCTGGAAGACCATCTGCACCCGGCGGTAGAAATCGGCCCGGCGCGGCGCGGTGAGCTGTGCCCCGCCAAGCAGGATGCTGCCTCCGCTTGTCGGCGCCAGCCCGCAGATCGCGCGCAGCACGGTCGATTTGCCCGACCCGCTTTCGCCGACGATGCCGTAGCTTTCGCCCTCGGCCACCTTCAGCGTGAGGCCGCGCACCGCCTGCACCGCGTCGGCGCCATGCCCGAAGGTGACGTGCAGTCCCCGGATGTCCAGCGCCGCGCTCATGGCGCCCAGCTCGCGTCGCGGGTCATCGTGGGCAGCGGGCGCGTGTCGCTGTCGATCCTGGGCAGGCAGTTCATCAATCCTTGCGTATAGGGATGCCGCGCCCGGTCAAGCTCGGACGCCTTCAGTTCCTCGACCACGCGGCCGGCATACATCACCAGCACCCGGTCGCAGAAGCTGGCGACAAGGCGCAGATCGTGGCTGATGAAGATCAGGCCCATGCCCCGGTCCGACACCAGCGCATCGAGGATGCGCAGCACCTCGATCTGCACCGTCACGTCGAGCGCGCTGGTGGGTTCGTCGGCGATCAGCAGGTCGGGCTCTGTCACCAGCATCATCGCGATCATCGCCCGCTGGCCCATCCCGCCCGAAAGCTCGTGCGGATAGGCGCGGAACACCCGTTCGGGGTCGCGGATCTGCACCGCCTCCAGCATCGCCAGCGCGCGGGCCTTCTTCTCGGCGCGGCTCGACCGGCCGTGGAAGGCGAGCGCCTCCATGATCTGCCGGCCGATGGTCATCACCGGGTTCAGGCTGAACTTGGGGTCCTGCATCACCATCGACATGCGCCCGCCGCGCAGCGAGCGCCAGTGCCGGGGCGTCGCGCTGCGCAGGTCGATCCCGTCGAACTCCAGCCGCTTCGCGGTGGCGGTGCCGGGCGGCGGGGTCAGGCCCAGAAGGGCCCGGCCGGTCTGCGACTTGCCGGATCCGCTTTCGCCCACGATGCCGAGGCGCTCGCGGCCAAGGGTGAAGCTGACGCCGCGCACCACCTCGGACGGGCCCTGCCGGGCCGGGAAGGCGACGCGCAGATCCTCGACGGTCAGAAGGGCGCTCATTTGCGGGCTTTCGGGTCGAGCACGTCGCGCAGGCCGTCGCCAAGGAAGTTGAACCCCAGCGAGACCACGAAGATGGCAAGGCCGGGCATCGTGACGACCCACCACTGGTCGATGATGAACCTCCGGCCCCCGGCGATCATCGCGCCCCATTCGGGCTGCGGCGGCTGCGCGCCAAGCCCGAGGAAGCCAAGCCCGGCGGCGGTGAGGATGATGCCCGCCATGTCCAGCGTCACCCGGATGATGACCGATGACAGGCACAGCGGCACCACATGCCCCCAGATGATCCGCGCCGGACGGGCGCCCTGCAGGCGGATCGCGTTGATGAAATCGCTGTCGCGGATGGTCAGCGTCTCGGCCCGCGCGAGCCTTGCATAGGGCGGCCATGAGGTGATGGCGATGGCGATGATCGCATTCTCGATCCCCGGCCCGAGCGCCGCGACGAAGGCCAGCGCCAGGATCAGCCGGGGGAAGGCCAGGAAGATGTCGGTCAGCCGCATCAGCACGCTATCGACCCAGCCGCCGAAATAGCCCGCCGTGGTGCCGACCAGCAGGCCGATGGGCGTCGCGATCACCGCGACCAGCGCCACCACCATCAGCGTGATGCGCGAGCCGTGGACGAGGCGCGAGAAGATGTCGCGCGCCTGTTCGTCGGTGCCCATCGGATGCGCGCCAGAGGGCGGCAGCAGCCGTTCCGTGCGCAGGTCGCCGCCGACGATCGGGTCGTAGGGCGCGATCGCGTTTGCCAGCAGCGCGACGACGACCAGCGCCACCACGATGCCCAGCCCGATCATCGCCAGCGGATTGGCGCGCAGCGCCAGCCAGGTGCGGTAGCCCTGGCCCAGCCTGGCCTGGCGGCGCGAGGCGGGCTGTTCCGACAGCAGCCATTCGCGGCGGGAGGTGGCGGCGGTCATGCGCGGCGCCTCACGCGGGGGTCGAGCAGGGTGTAGAGCAGGTCCGACAGCAGGTTCAGCCCGACGAAGACCGCGCCGATCACCAGCGTCCCGCCCAGCACGGCGTTCATGTCGGCGCTTTGCAGGCTGTTGGTCAGATACTGCCCCAGCCCCGGCCATGCAAAGACCGTCTCGGTCAGCACCGACCCCTCCAGCAGCCCGGCATAGGACAGGGCGATCACCGTCACCAGCGGCACGGCGGCATTGCGCAGCGCATGGACCCAGATGATCCGCCATTCCGGCACGCCCTTCACGCGGGCGGCGACGACATATTCCTGCGCCAGTTCGTTCAGCATGAAGCTGCGGGTCATCCGGCTGATATAGGCCATCGAGAAATAGCCAAGCAGCGAGGCGGGGAGGATGATGTGCGAAAAGATGTTGCCGAAGGCGGCCCATCTGCCCTGCATCGCGCTGTCCAGCAGCAGAAGGCCGGTGCCGGGGGCGATGTCGTATTCATAGCTGATGTCGATGCGCCCCGGCCCTGCGACCCAGCCCAGCCTGGCGTAGAACACCAGCAGTCCCAGCAGCCCCAGCCAGAAGATCGGCGCGGAATAGCCGACAAGGCCCACGACGCGCACCACCTGATCGGCGAGCCGGCCCTGCCGCACCGCGGCCAGCACCCCCAGCGGCACGCCGAGCAGGGTGCCGAGGATCACGCCAAGCGTCGCCAGTTCCAGCGTTGCGGGGAACACGCGGATGATGTCGTCGATGATCGGCCGCTTGGTCATGAAGCTTTCGCCGAAATCGCCGGTGAAGACCTTCTGAAGATAGATCCAGAACTGCTGGATCAGCGGCTTGTCCAGCCCCAGCTCGACATAGACCCGGTCATAGACGCTCTGGCTGGCGCGGTCGCCCACCACCGACAGCACCGGATCGACAGGCACCACGCGCCCGATCAGGAAGGTCACGAACAGAAGGCCGAGGAAGGTCAGCGCCACCGAGGCGATCAGCTTGACGGCCTTCCATGCAAGGGGGAGGGCGCGGCTGCGCCCTCCGGTCGTGGTCGCGATCGCCATCAGCCCTTGGTGACCCCGGCATAGGAGTTGTCGCTGAACGACGGCCCGATGACGAAGCCGTTCACGTTCTCGCGGCGCGCCATGACCTCGATCTCCTGGAACATGATCACGAAGGGGGACTCTGCCTGATGCCGCTTTTGCAGCTCGACATACATCTCGGCCCGCTTGTCCGCATCCGCCTCCAGCATTGCCGCATCGGCCATCGCGGTCATCTCGGGGATCTCCCAGGCGTTGCGCCAGGCCAGCGTCTTCGAGGCCGCATCGTCCGAGTTGTCGGGGTTGCGCGCGAAGGTGTCGGCATTGGTATGCGGATCCTGATAGTCCGGGCCCCACTGGCCGATATAGATGTCGTGGGTCCGGGCGCGGTACTTGGTCAGGGTCTGGCCGCCATCGCCGGGGATCAGCTCGATCCTGATCCCGGCCTGCGCCATCGTGCCCTGGATCGCCTCGGCAAGGCTGGTGATCTCGGGCGTGTTGCGGGTGTCCATCGTGACGGTGAAGCCGTCGGGCAGCCCGGCCTCGGCCAGCAGCGCCCTGGCCTTCTCGACGTTCAGGCTGTAGGGGGTTTCCTCATAGGCGCCAAGGAAGCCCCTGGGCAGGAACGCCTGGTGGACGATGACCCGGCCCTTCATCAGCGTGTCGGCGATGGTCTGGTAATCCACCAGCCATTTCATCGCCTGGGCCACCTGCGGCTTCGACAGGAACTCGTTCTTCTGGTTGAGCCCCAGATAGTAGATCGAGCCCTTGACGCCATCCTCGACCACCAGATCGGGGTTCTCCGACATCGCGGTGATCTCGTCGGGGCCAAGGTCGCGGGCGATGTCGATATCGCCCTGTTCCAGCAGGATCCGCTGGGTGGCCGTTTCGGGGATATGGCGATAGATCACGCGGGCCATCGCAGGCGCATCGCCCGAATAGTTCGGGTTGCGCTCCATCACCACAACCTCGTTGGCACGCCATTCGCGGATGGTGAAGGCGCCCGAGCCGGCATAGCCGGTCTTCAGCCAGCCATAGCCGAAATCGCCCTCCGTCGCGTGTTCCATCACCAGCTTCTGGTCGACGACAGAGGCGACGTTGGCGGTCAGGCAATACAGCACCAGCGTCGGCGCATAGGCCCTGTCCATCTCGAACTCGAAGGTGTATTCGCCGGTCTGGCGGATCTTCTGGTCCACATTGTCGGCGGTGAAGCCGAACTGCGTGAGGATGAAGGCCGGCGACTTGTCCAGCTTGACCGCGCGGGTCAGCGAGAACACGGCATCGGCGGCGGTGATCGGGTTGCCGCTGGCAAAGGTGCGGCCTTCCTTGATCTTGAAGGTCAGTGTCTTGCCGTCCCCGGACACTTCCCAGCTTTCGGCGATCTTGCCCCTGATGTCGGCAACGTTCATCGGGTCATAGCCGATCAGCGTTTCATAGCTGTTCCCCGCGATCTCTCCGGCGGTGAACTCGAACAGTTCGGCAGGGTCGAGCGAGATGATGTCGTCGATCGACCAGGCCATGATCAGCGTGTCGGCGGGCGTCTCCGCCCGGGCCGCCGGCGCGGCGATGGCGGTGAAGCCCGCTACCGCGGCCGCGAGCCACTTGGTCTTGTGGAACATGGATGCATCCTCTGTTGGACCTGCGCGTCCCCGCACCCTTGGGGGCGTCGAGGCGGCACGGGCACGATTAACCGCTTGGTAAAAAATGAAGTCAAGATTGGCGCGGCCCGAACTGGCGTATTTCGTGGCGATCCGCCGCGTTGCCGCGACCGGCGAACCCGTGCCTGCCCGAAGCTTCGGCAGCGTCGGGACGGGGCGGGCAGGGGCCGCGTGCGTCTGACGGCGCGCCGGCCGGGAGCCTGGCGCGCCGCTGCCAGCGTTTTCGCGCCGGGCGGGGGTTGACCCTCGCGGCGTTTGCTGGCCGTCTGGGCGGGCAAGGTGGAGGACCAGCCGATGCCAGACCAGACCCGCGCAATCGTCACCGGCCATTCCCGCGGCCTTGGCGCGGCCATCGCCGCCGAGCTTCTGGGGCGCGGCGCGCGCGTGCTCGGGCTTGCGCGCAAGGGCAACCCAGCGCTTGCCGCCGCGCATCCCGGCGCGCTGACCGAGGTTGCGCTGGACCTTGGCGATCCGGCGGCGCTGGCCGGCTGGCTGGCGGGGCCGGGCTTGCGGGACTTCACGCGCGGGGCCGGGACTGTGCTGCTGGTCAACAATGCCGGCATGGTGGAGCCGATCGGCCCGGCCGGCACGCTCGACCCCGCCGCCATCGCCCGCGCGGTCGCGCTGAACGTGGCGGCGCCGATGATGCTGGCGGATGCCTTGGTGGCGGCGACCTCGGGGGCGGCGGAGCGGCGGGTGCTCCACGTCTCCAGCGGGGCGGCGCGCAACGCCTATCCGGGCTGGAGCGTCTATTGCGCGACCAAGGCCGCGCTCGACCACCACGCCCGAACGGTGGCCGAGGACAGGCGCCCGGGCCTGCGCATCGAAAGCCTCGCGCCGGGCGTGATCGACACCGACATGCAGGCGACCATCCGCGCAACCCCCGAAGCGCGCTTCACGATGCGCGCCCAGTTCGTGGGGATGAAGGAAACCGGCGCGCTGGCCAGCCCCGGGGAGTGCGCGCGCCGGCTGGTGGACCACCTGACCGGGCCGCGCTTCGGCGCGGCGTCGGTGACCGACCTGCGGGACTTCGGCTAGAGGGAGCGCGCGCGACAAACCCTCTTTTCCTTTCCCCGAATCCGGCTATAGTCGCTGCCATGACACGGGAACCGCATATCGCATCGGGCAAGGCATCGGGCAGGGGCGCAATCCGCCCGCTGCGCGCCCGCGCCCTGCTTCCCCTGGGTCTGCTTCTTCTTAGCCGCCTCTGAGCGTGCCTTTCGGCGCGACCGCTCGGAGGTGACAAGCGCCGGCCCCAGACAGAAGCACACCGATTCAAGAGAGTTTTCCCGATGACCGAACCGACCAAATCCCCCGCCCAGAGCGGCAGCGCAGCCGCACCCGAGCGCGTTCTGATCTTCGACACCACCCTGCGCGATGGCGAGCAATCCCCCGGCGCGACCATGAGCCATGCCGAGAAGCTGGAGATCGCGGCCCTGCTGGACGAGATGGGCGTCGATATCATCGAGGCGGGGTTCCCCATCGCCTCGGAGGGCGATTTCGCCGCCGTCAGCGAGATCGCGAGGGCCGCGAAGAACGCGGTGATCTGCGGGCTGGCGCGCGCCAATGACACCGATATCGACCGCTGCTGGGAGGCGATCCGCCATGCCCGCCAGCCGCGCATCCATACCTTCATCGGCGTCTCGCCGCTGCACCGCGACATCACCAAGCTGAGCCAGGACGACATGGTGACGCGCATCCATGAGTCGGTGACGCGGGCGCGCAACCTGTGCGACAACGTGCAATGGTCGCCGATGGATGCCACGCGGACCGAGCATGACTACCTGTGCCGCGTGGTGGAAACCGCGATCAAGGCCGGGGCCAGCACCATCAACATCCCCGACACCGTCGGCTATACCGCCCCGCGCGAAAGCGCCGCGCTGATCCGGATGCTGCTGGAGCGGGTGCCGGGCGCGGACAGCGTGATCTTCGCGACCCACTGCCACAACGATCTGGGCATGGCCACGGCGAACAGCCTCGCCGCGGTCGAGGCGGGTGCGCGGCAGATCGAGTGCACGATCAACGGGCTGGGGGAGCGTGCCGGCAACACCGCGCTGGAAGAGGTGGTGATGGCGCTGAAGGTGCGCAATGACATCATGCCCTACCGCACCGGCATCGACACCACGAAGATCATGAACCTGTCGCGCCGGGTCAGCCAGGTGTCGGGCTTCGCGGTGCAGTTCAACAAGGCGGTGGTCGGCAAGAACGCCTTCCTGCACGAAAGCGGCATCCACCAGGACGGGGTGCTGAAGAACGTCGAGACCTTCGAGATCATGCGCCCCGCCGATATCGGCATCACCGAGACCAACATCGCGATGGGCAAGCATTCGGGCCGGGCGGCGCTGCGCTCCAAGCTGTCCGACCTGGGGCATGACGTGGGCGAGAACCAGCTGAACGACGTGTTCGTGCGGTTCAAGGCGCTGGCCGACCGCAAGAAGGAAATCTACGATGACGACCTGATCGCGCTGATGGCCGACAGCGCCGCCAATACCGACAGCGATTATCTGCAGGTGAAGTTCCTGCGCGTGGTCTGCGGCACCGAAGGCCCGCAGACGGCAGAGCTGCGGATGCTGGTCGGGGACGAGGAGAAATCCGCCGCGACCACCGGCGACGGCCCGGTCGATGCCGCCTTCAGGGCGGTGCGCGCGCTGTTCCCGCACGAGGCGCGGCTGCAGCTTTACCAGGTGCATGCGGTCACCGAGGGCACCGACGCGCAGGCCACCGTGAGCGTGCGGATGGAGGAGAACGGCCGCATCGTCACCGGCACGGCCGCCGATACCGACACCATCCTTGCCAGCGTGAAGGCCTATGTCGGCGCGCTGAACCGGCTGCGGCTGCGGCGCGAGAAATCCGCGCCCGATGCCGATGTGAAGACGGTCAGCTACCGCTCGGCCTCGTAAGGCACGCGGAGGGCGATTTGCCGCCGATGCGCGCGGCGCGGGGCCTTTCGCCTTGCGCCGTGCCTGCCTATAAGGGGCCTCGGTCTGCGTGCGGAACGCGAGTCGCGGGCCGGCGGGGCTGGCAGCAGGAAACACACATGGGATGGTTTGGGGGCTTGTTCTCGTCGGACATGGCAATTGATCTTGGGACCGCGAATACTCTGGTCTATGTCAAGGGGCGGGGGATCATCCTCAACGAGCCCTCGGTGGTGGCCTACCACGTGAAGGACGGCAAGAAGCAGGTGCTTGCCGTGGGCGAGGATGCCAAGCTGATGCTGGGCCGCACGCCGGGCAGCATCGAGGCGATCCGCCCGATGCGCGACGGCGTGATCGCCGATTTCGACGTCGCCGAAGAGATGATCAAGCATTTCATCCGCAAGGTTCACAAGCGCACCACCTTCACCAAGCCCAAGGTCATCGTCTGCGTGCCGCATGGCGCGACGCCGGTGGAAAAGCGGGCGATCCGCCAGTCGGTGCTGTCGGCGGGGGCGCGGCGCGCGGGGCTGATCGCGGAGCCGATCGCGGCGGCCATCGGCGCCGGGATGCCGATCACCGACCCGACGGGCAGCATGGTGGTGGATATCGGCGGCGGCACGACGGAAGTCGCGGTGCTGAGCCTCGGGGACATCGTCTATGCCCGGTCCGTCCGCGTCGGCGGCGACCGGATGGACGAGGCGATCATCAGCTATCTGCGCCGCAACCAGAACCTGCTGGTCGGCGAGGCGACGGCCGAACGGATCAAGACCTCGATCGGCACGGCGCGGATGCCCGATGACGGGCGCGGCGCCAGCATGATGATCCGCGGGCGCGACCTTCTGAACGGCGTGCCGAAGGAGATCGAGATCAATCAGGCGCAGGTCGCCGAGGCGCTGGCCGAGCCGGTGCAGTCGATCTGCGAGGCGGTGATGATCGCGCTGGAGGCAACGCCGCCGGATCTCGCCGCCGACATCGTGGATCGCGGCGTGATGCTGACCGGCGGCGGCGCGCTGCTGGGCGACCTTGACCTCGCGCTGCGCGAGCAGACGGGGCTGTCGATCTCCATCGCCGACCAGTCACTCAATTGTGTGGCGCTTGGTACCGGCAAGGCGCTGGAATACGAAAAGCAGCTTCGGCATGTGATAGATTACGACAGCTGAGGCAGGCCCCCGCACAGGGCCGCGCCGGCACCTGACAAGACCGACCTGGGGAACCTCCGTGGCCAGAGACCGCAACGCCGACATCGACTTTGCCGGGCCGGTTCGTCGCATCCTGATCGCGGTGCTGGTGCTGGTGCTTGCGGCGACCTTCCTGCTGTGGCGGATCGACAGCCCGCGGGTGGAACGCTTTCGCGCCGCGCTGGTGGACAAGGTCGTGCCCAACATGGACTGGGCGATGCTGCCGGTGACCAAGGCGGTGGGCATGGTCGAGGGCTTCCGGTCCTATGCGCGGATCTACGAGCAGAACACCGAACTGAAGCGCGAGTTGCAGCAGATGAAGGCCTGGAAAGAGGCCGCGGTGCAGCTGGAACAGCAGAACGCCAAGCTGCTGGCGCAGAATCAGGTGCGGCTCGATCCGCAGCTCACCTCGGTTTCGGGCGTGGTGCTGGCCGATTCGGGCTCGCCCTTCCGCCAGTCCGTGCTGCTGAACGTCGGCAGCCGCGACGGCATCGTCGATGGCTGGGCGACGATGGACGGGCTTGGCCTCGTGGGGCGCATCTCCGGCGTGGGCAACACCACCAGCCGGGTGATCCTGCTGACCGACAGCACCAGCCGCATTCCGGTGACGGTGCAGCCCTCGGGCCAGCGGGCGCTGCTGGCGGGGGACAATTCCCCGGCGCCGCCGCTGGAGTTTCTGGAAAGCCCCGAACAGGTGCGCCCCGGCGACCGGGTGGTCAGTTCCGGCGATGGCGGGGTGTTCCCGGCCGGGCTGCTGGTCGGGCAGGTGGCGCAGGGCGCGGACCGGCGGCTGCGGGTGCGGATGGCGGCGGATTACGAGCGGCTGGATTTCCTGCGGGTGCTGCGCAGCCATCCCGCCGAGCGCATCACCGATGCCGGGGTGCTGATCCCGCCCGAGGAACCGCCCGTTCTGCCCGCCAGCCCGGGCGCCGAACCGCTGGCCGCGGCCGATCCGGGGGCGGGCGGATGATCGACCCGGCCACCACCCGGCTCTGGGCCTATCGCGGGCTCTATCTGGCGCTGGCGGCGCTGCTGCTGTTCGTGCGGCTGCTGCCGCTGTCGACGCAGCCGGCGCGTGTACCGGGGCCGGACCTGATGCTGTGCATCACGCTGGCCTGGGTGCTGCGCCGGCCCGATTTCGTGCCCGCGCTGATCATCGTCGCGGTCTTCGTGCTGGAGGACATGCTGGCGATGCGCCCGCCGGGGCTCTGGGCACTGATCGTGCTGCTGGGGTCCGAGTTCCTGCGCGACCGGGCCGGGGCCATGCGCGGCCTGCCGTTCCTGGCGGAATGGGCGACCGTGGCGGCGGTGATGGCGATCATGCTTCTGGCCAACCGGCTGGTGCTGGCGCTGGTGATGGTGCCGCAGACGGGGCTGGGCCCGACGCTGCTGCAACTGCTGGCGACGGCGGCGGCCTACCCGCTGGTGGTGGCCGCCTCGCATCTGGCGCCGGGCCTGCGCCGCGCCAGCGATATCGACGCAGCAGGGAGCCGGGCATGAGGCGTTCACCCAAGGACACGGCGGAAAGCAGCCGCAAGATCACCCGCCGGGCGCTGCTGCTCGGCACGGCGCAGACGGCGGTGGTCGCGATCCTGGGCCTGCGCATGCATGAGATGCAGGTGGACGAGGCCGAGAACTTCCGCCTGCTGGCCGAGGAGAACCGCATCAACATCCGGCTGATCCCGCCGGCGCGCGGCCTGATCCACGATCGCAACGGCACGCTTCTGGCCGGGAACGAGCAGAACTACCGCGTCGTCATCACCCGCGAGGATGCGGGCGACATGCAAGAGGTGCTGCACCGGCTGGCGCGGCTGATCCCGCTGTCCCCCGAGGATATCGAGCGCACGCTGGCCGAGGCGAGGAAGCACTCCGCCTTCGTGCCGATCACCGTGGCCGACCGGCTGGCCTGGGAGGATTTCAGCCGCGTCGCGGTCAACGCGCCTGCCCTGCCCGGCGTGACGCCGGAGGTGGGCCTGTCGCGCTTCTACCCGCTGAAGGGCGATTTCACGCATGTGGTGGGCTATGTCGGCCCGGCCAGCGATTACGACCTTGCGCGAATGGAAAACCCCGATCCGCTGCTGCAGATCCCGAAGTTCCAGATCGGCAAGATCGGGCTGGAGGAGAAGATGGAGGACCTGCTGCGCGGCAGCGCCGGCACCAAGCGCATCGAGGTGAACGCCGTCGGCCGGGTGATGCGCGAGCTGGACCGGCGCGAGGGCCAGCAGGGCGCGCGGGTGCAACTGACCTGCGATGCGGGATTGCAGAACTACATGACCGCGCGGCTGGGGAGCGAAAGCGCGGCGGCGGTGGCGATCGACGTGGAGACCGGCGATATCCTCGGCATCGCCTCCTCGCCCAGCTATGACCCGAACATGTTCGTGCGCGGGATCAGCGGGCCGGAATACCGCGCGCTGCTGGAGCATGACCACCGGCCGATGGCCAACAAGGCGGTGCAGGGCACCTATCCGCCGGGGTCCACCTTCAAGCTGGTGGTGGCGCTGGCCGCGCTGGAGGCCGGGGTGATCCGCCCGGACGAGACCGTCTATTGCCGCGGCTTCACCGAGCTTGGCAACCGCCGCTTCCACTGCTGGAAGCGCGGCGGGCATGGCAATGTCGCGCTGGTCGAGAGCCTGCAGCATTCGTGCGACGTGTATTACTATGAACTCGCGCAGCGCGTCGGGATCGAGAAGATCACCGAGATGGGCCGCAAGCTGGGGCTTGGCACCCGGCATGACCTGCCGATGTCGGCCGTGGCCGAGGGGCTGATGCCGACAAAGGCCTGGAAGCTGGAAAACCGCGGCAACGGCTGGCAGGTGGGCGACACGTTCAACGCCGGGATCGGACAGGGCTTCGTGCTGACCTCGCCGCTGCAGCTTGCGGTGATGACGGCGCGGGTGGCGACGGGGCGCGCGGTCACGCCGCGGCTGGTGCGCTCGATCGACGGGGTGGAGCAGCCGATCCTGGGCGGCGAGCCGCTTGGCATCGACGAGGCGCAGCTGCGCCATGTGCGGCGCGGAATGCACGCGGTCGTCAACACGCGCGGCGGCACCGGCTACGGCGTGCGGGTGGTCGATGACGCGATGACCATGGCCGGCAAGTCCGGCACCAGCCAGGTGCGCAACATCACCGCCGCCGAACGTGCGGCGGGGGTCGTGTCGAACGACCAGTTGCCATGGGAGCGGCGCGACCATGCGCTGTTCGTCAGCTTCGGCCCCTACGAGNNCCCCGCGCGTCGCGGTCAGCGTGGTGGTGGAACATGGCGCGGCGGGATCGTCGGTCGCGGGGCCTGTCGCGCGCGACATCCTGTTGCAGGCGCTGTCGGGCGGGCTGCCGCCGCTGGCCGCCTATCCCGAGAGCCAGCGCGACAAGATCGAGGAACAGCGCCGGTCGATGCCGTTGATCGCGCCGGACCCCGCCCCCGCCACTCCGACACGGGCCTGACGCGATGAGCTATCTTGAATACAACGTCAAGACGGTGCCGACCGGCCTGCGCAAGGTGCTGTATGTCAACTGGCCGCTGGTGCTGCTGCTGACGGCGGTGGCCGCGGCGGGGTTCGTGATGCTGTACTCGGTCGCGGGCGGCAACCTCGAGCGTTGGGCGGAACCGCAGATGAAGCGCTTCGGCGTGGGCCTCGTGCTGATGTTCGTCGTCGCCTTCGTGCCGATCTGGTTCTGGCGGAACATGGCGGCGCTGGCCTACCTGATCTCGCTGGCGCTGCTGCTGGTGGTGGAGTTCTTCGGCCATGTCGGGATGGGCGCGCAGCGCTGGATCAACCTCGGCTTCATGATGCTGCAACCGTCCGAGCTGATGAAGATCGCCATCGTGATGCTGCTGGCCGCCTATTACGACTGGCTCGACGTGAAGAAGGTCTCGCGCCCGCTGTGGGTGCTGATGCCGGCCGTGCTGATCCTGTTGCCGGTGGGGCTGGTGCTGACCCAGCCGGACCTCGGCACCGCGATCCAGGTGAGCTTTGGCGGCGCCATCGTGATGTTCGCGGCGGGGGTCAGCTGGATCTATTTCGCGGTGGTGATCGGCGCCGGGGTGGGGGCGGTGTCGGTGGTGCTCGCCTCGCGCGGGACGAGCTGGCAATTGCTGCGCGACTATCAGTTCCGGCGGATCGACACGTTTCTGGACCCCTCGGCAGACCCGCTCGGCGCGGGCTATCACATCAGCCAGGCCAAGATCGCGCTCGGCTCCGGCGGATGGGCGGGCAAGGGCTTCATGCAGGGCACGCAGTCGCGGCTGAACTTCCTGCCCGAAAAGCACACCGACTTCATCTTCACCACCCTGGCCGAGGAGTTCGGCTTTGTCGGGGCCTTCTCGCTGCTGCTGCTCTACCTGCTGATCATCGCGTTCTGCATCGCCACCGCGATCAACAACAAGGACCGTTTCTCGGCGCTGCTGACCATCGGCATCGCCGGCACCTTCTTCCTGTTCTTCGCGGTGAACATGTCGATGGTGATGGGGCTGGTGCCGGTGGTGGGGGTGCCGCTGCCGCTCGTCTCCTATGGCGGGTCGGCGATGATGGTGCTGCTGGTTGCCTTCGGGCTGGTGCAAAGCGCCCATATCCACAAGCCGAGGTAGCGACCGGAATGCCGATCAGCGTGTTTTTCGCCGCGGACCCGAAGCTCTGGCCGCGCTACCGCGCGCCGCTGACCGAGGCGCTGGCCGCCGCGGGGCTGGATGCGGCGCTGTCCGCGGCGGCGCCCGAAGACCCGGCCTCGGTCGATTACATGATCGTCGCGAATGGCGGGGTGGTGGAGGATTTCGCCCCCTATACCGGCATGAAGGCGGTGCTGAACCTCTGGGCCGGGGTGGATAAGCTGGTGGGCAACCCCACGCTGACCCGGCCGCTGTGCAAGATGGTCGATCCGGCGATGACCGAGAGCATGGTGGAATATGTGACCGGCCACGTGCTGCGCCATCACCTGGGGATGGACCGGCACATCGCCAACCACAGCGGCGAATGGCTGCATCACACGGCGCCGGGGCTGGCGCGGTCGCGGGGCGTGACGGTGCTGGGGCTGGGCGAGCTTGGCTGCGCCTGCGCGCGGATGCTGGCCTGTCTGAACTTTCGCGTCACCGGCTGGAGCCGGTCGCCGAGGTCGGTGCCCGGCATCCTGTGCCTGTCGGGGGCAGAGGGGCTGGACCGGGCGCTGGCCGAGGCGCAGATCCTCGTGCTGCTGCTGCCCTTCACCGCAGCGACGGAGAACCTGCTGGACGCCGGCGCCATCGCCAGGATGCCGGCGGGGGCGATGGTGATCAACCCCGCGCGGGGCGCGCTGATCGACGACGGGGCGCTGCTGGCGGCGTTGGACAGCGGCCATCTGGCCCATGCCACGCTCGATGTGTTCCGGGTGGAGCCGCTGCCGGCGGATCATCCCTTCTGGGCGCATCCGAAGGTGACGGTCACGCCGCATATCGCCGCCGAGACGCATCCCGAGACGGCCTGCCTGGTGATCGCCGAGAACATCCGCCGCGCCGAGGCGGGGCAACCGCTGCTGCATGTGGTGGACCGGGCGCGGGGCTACTGAGGGGGCGCCAGCGGCCGCGGCGCCCCCTGTCTCGCGCAGCGCGGACCGGCCCGCCCGCGCCTTGCCTCGCACCGCCTTGCCTCGCACCGCCAGCCTCGCACCGCCAGCCTCGCACCGCCAGCCTCGCACCGCCCGGCCGTGCCGACCGCGCACGCACCCGCGCACGCGCACGCGCACCGCGCCGGCACGGGGCCCGGAGGCTCAGTTCGGGCGCATGGTCTTGGCGATGAGCGTGCGCTGGATCTGCGAGGTTCCGCCGCCGATGGTGCTTTGCATCCCTTCGCGGAAATAGCGTTCCATGTCCGCCTCGGGCAGCATCGAGTGGCCGCCGAGGATCTGCATCCCGTTGCGCGTGACCGTCTGCAGCGTCTCGGAGGCATACAGCTTTGCCATCGACACTTCGCGGGTGCAGGGCATCTTGGCCGCGGCCATGTTGGCGGCGCGATAGACCAGCAGCCGCGCGGCATCGACCTGGGTCTGCATGTCGGCGAGCATGTGGCGGATCACCTGAAAGTCGAAGATCGGCCGGTCGAACTGAATGCGGTCATGCGCGTAGCGCAGGGCATCGTCCACCGCGGTCTGGGCGTTGCCGACATAGGCCGCGGCCACGGCGACACGCTCAAGCTCGAGGTGATCGGTGATGATCTTCCAGCCCTCGTTCTCGGTGCCGAGCAGCGCATCGGCGGGCAGTTTCACATCGTCCACGAAAATCTCGGTGGTGCCGGTCGCGCGCCGCGCCATGGTGGGCAGCTTGCGGATGTCCAGGCCCGGGGTATCGTTGGGGATCAGGAAGACCGAAAGCCCCTTGTGCTTGGGCGCGTCCGGGTCGGTCCGCGTCAGCATGGCGAGGATCGCGTTGTCGGCCGCCGCGCCCGAACACCAGAGCTTCTGCCCCTTGACCACCCAGCCATCGCCGTCGCGCCGCGCGCGGGTCTTGGCCGAGGCCGCGTCCGAGCCGGAGCCCGGTTCGGAGATCGAGATCGAGAAGCGGATGTCGCCGTCGAGGAACGGCCGGATATAGCGCTCCTTCTGCTCGGGCGTGCCGAACTTCTCGACATTCATCGCGGTGAAGGTGGCCACCATCAGGCCGGTGGAAAAGTCGAAGCCGTATTTCGCCAGCCCCTCGCACATCAGCGCGTAATCGACGATGTCACCGCCCAGCCCGCCGTTTTCCTCGGAGAACAGGATGCCGAGCCAGCCCTGCTTGGCCACCTTTTCGTAGGCTTCATAGGGATATGCGCGGTCGCGGTCGCATTTGCGGATATAGTCGCGGCCGATCTCCTCGTCGATGAAACGTTCGACGGTCGCGCGCCACATCTCCTGTTCGGGTGTCAGAAAGTTCATGCGCTCTCTCCTTGGTTCTCGCCATGCGCGGCCCGGATCCGGGGCGGCTCTCCGGGGTGGTCGAGCCGGGACTTGCGGATCAGCAGGCTGAACAGGCAGCGCATCGCCGTCTCGTCGCGCTGGTTGATGGCCTCCAGCTTGCTGGTCACGACGCCGTGTTTTTCATCGTGATCCTTCAGATCGACGATTTCCGTCCGGGCCCAGAGGGTATCGCCGATGAAGGTCGGGCGCAGAAAACGCAGATCCGTGCAGCCATAGAAGGCGGCGAGCACGGAACTGTCGAAGGGGATCATCGCGTTGACGACCGAGAACACGAGACTGCCCTGCACGAGCCGCTGGCCATAGAGCGAGCTTTTCGCATGCTCGACATTCGCATGGAGTTCCAGCCAGTTGCCGGTGAGCATGCAGAAATTGACCACGTCGCTTTCCGTCATGGTGCGTCCGATCGAGACGCCGGTCTGGCCCAGCGACAATTCGCCGAACGGGTGCCGTATCATTTAAGGGGCGCTCCTCTGTTTTATGCCGCGGGTGCCGGCAACCCGGCCATCGGCGGCAACCAACCCTCTGCTCTCGGCTGGAACCATCACAGGGTTCGTTCCGGTTTCCGAGACCCGATCGGCCTTCTCGGCGCAGAAAACAGATATGCGTGAAATCGGGCGCGCCGAGGTGCTGCCCCTTGGGCGGGGGAAGTCTCCGCGCAGAAGCCGATGCGCAAACCTTCCCCGCAGCAGCAAAATAGTCCGGAACAATCGGTTGATGTTCCTGTTGCTGCCTTGATGGCGACAACAACGCAAGGACCGGCAATGGCACGCATCCTCATCACTGGCGGGCAGGGTTTCATCGGGCGGCATGTCACGGAAGAGCTGGTTGACCATGGCCATGACGTTCTGGTCCTCGACGCGATGATCGAACAGGTGCATGGCGCGGAGCGCCCGCTGCCGCCCGGGGGCGCCAGGCTGGTGGAGGGCGATGTGCGCGACGCCGAGTTGCTGCGCAGCCTGCTGCCAGGCATGGACGGGGTGATCCACCTTGCGGCAGAGGTCGGCGTCGGCCAGTCGATGTATGAGATCGTCCGCTATGTCGGCGCCAACGACCTTGGCACCGCCGTGCTGCTGGAGGCGCTGATCGACCATCCGGTGCGCCGCGTCGTCGTCGCCTCCTCGATGAGCGTCTATGGCGAGGGCCGCTATGCCCGCCCCGATGGCTCGCTGGTCGCCGAGGTCCGCCGCCGCCCCGCCGACATCCGCGCCGGCCGATGGGATCCGGTGGACGCCGGCGGCGCCCCGCTGACCGCGCTGCCGACCGATGAGGGCAAGCAGCCCGATCTCGCCTCGATCTACGCGCTCACCAAATACGTTCAGGAACGCGCGGTGATGATCCATGCCGAGGCCTATGGCACCGAGGCGGTGGCGCTGCGGCTGTTCAACGTCTTTGGCGCGGGGCAGGCGCTGTCGAACCCCTATACCGGCGTTCTGGCCAATTTCGCCTCGCGCCTCGCCAACGGGCAGCGGCCGACGATCTTCGAGGATGGCCGGCAGAAGCGCGATTTCGTGCATGTGCGCGACGTGGCCCGCGCCTTCCGGCTGGCCTTCGAGAAGCCCGAGGCAGCGGGCGAGGTGCTGAACATCGGCTCGGGACATGCCTACAGCGTCACCGAAGTGGCGACGCTGCTGGCCGAAGAGATGGGTGTGCCGGAGCTGACACCCGAGATCCTCGGCAAGTTCCGCGCGGGCGATATCCGCAACTGTTTCGCCGATATCGGCCGCGCCCGCAAGCTGCTGGGCTTCGAGCCGCGGCACCGGCTGGAGGACTCGCTGGGGCCGTTCGTGGACTGGGTGCGCGGCACCGTCGCCGAGGATCGCGGCGCCGACATGCGCCGCCATCTCGAGGCGCGGGGGCTGGTGACATGACCGGCGCCGCGCAGCAGTTCGGTGTCGTCGAATGGTTCCGCCCGGGCGAGCACGAGCGGGTGGAGCAGGTGCTGGCAGAGCTTGGCGCGGCCGGGGCCAGCCATCTGCGCACGCATCTGTCATGGGCGGAGTACCTCGCGCCCGGCGGCGAGGACTGGTTCGACTGGCTGCTGCCCAGGCTGGGGCAGGCGATCGAGCTTCTGCCTTGCGTGCACTACACGCCGCCCTCGCTGTCGCGTGACGGGCGCAGCTCCGGCGCGCCGCGGGATCTGAAATCCTACGCCGATTTCATCGACCATGTCCTGACCCGCCACGGCCGGCATTTCGGCCATGTCGAGCTGTGGAACGAGCCCAACAACCTTCTGGACTGGAACTGGCGCGAAGATCGCGATTTCAGCCTGTTCTGCGAGATGGTCGGCGGCGCGGCCTACTGGGTGCGCCAGCGCGGCTGGAAGGCGGTGCTTGGCGGCCCCTGTCCGTTCGATCCGTGGTGGCTGCACCTGATGGGCACGCGCGGTGTGCTGGCCGAGGTGGCGGCGGTGGGGTTCCACGGCTTCCCCGGCACCTGGGACAGCGAGGAGGGCAGCTGGCGCGGCTGGGACATGCACCTTGGCGAGATGCGCGAGGTGCTGGACAGGCACAACCCCGCCGCGCAGATCTGGATCACCGAAACCGGCTATTCCACCTGGCGCAACGACCAGATGGAACAGGCGCGGCGGTTCCTGAACGCGCTGAACGCCCCGGCCGACCGGATGTACTGGTATGGCTGGCGCGATCTGGCCGAGGATGTCGCGGTGCAAGAAGGGCTGTGGTTCGACCCGCGCCACTACCACATGGGCGCGGTGGACCGGACCGGTCAGCCCAAGCTGCTGGCGCGGCTGCTGACCGCCGGCGGCGTGCCGCGCGTGGCGGAAATCACCCGGCTTGCCGCACCGCATCTGGCCGGCGGCGCCCGGCCGGTGGCGATCACCGGCGGCAGCGGCTTCATCGGCACAAACCTCGCCCATGCGCTGCTGCGCGACGGGCAGGAGGTGATGGTCATCGACAACCTCTCGCGCCCCGGGGTCGAGGAAAACCTTGCCTGGCTGACGGCCGAGCACGGCGCGCGCCTGCACCCAATGCCGCTGGACATCCGCGACGAGCGCCCGCTGGCCGAGGCGCTGCGCGACGCCGCTGCGGTGGTGCATCTGGCGGCGCAGACCGCCGTCACCACCAGCCTGACCGATCCGGTCAGCGATTTCGAGGTGAACGCCCGCGGCACGCTGAACCTGCTGGAAGGCATCCGCGCCACCGGGCGCGAGGTGCCGCTGCTGTTCGCCAGCACCAACAAGGTCTATGGCGCGCTGGAGGATCTGGCGCTGGAGCAGGGGCCGGAGGGCTACCACCCCGCCGACCCGGTGCTGCGCCGCCGCGGCGTGTCCGAGGATCGGCCATTGTCCTTCTGCACGCCCTATGGCTGCTCCAAGGGCGTCGCGGACCAGTATGTGCTCGACTACGCCAAGAGCTACGGCATCCCGGCGGCGGTGCTGCGGATGAGCTGCATCTACGGCCCCCACCAGTTCGGAACCGAGGATCAGGGCTGGGTCGCGCATTTCCTGATCCGCGCGCTGAAGGGGCAGCCGATCACGCTTTACGGCGATGGCCGGCAGGTGCGCGACGTGCTGCATGTATCGGACGCCGTGCGCGCCTACCGGGCGCTGCTGGCGCGGATCGGCGAGGTGGCGGGGCGGGCCTTCAACCTCGGCGGCGGGCCGGGCAATGCCGTCAGCCTGCGGCAGGTGCTGGACGAGATCGCCGTCATCACCGGCGCCCCCGCGCGCACCGGCTTCGAGCCCTGGCGGCAGGGCGACCAGTTGTATTTCGTCGCCGACACCGGACGATTGCAGCAGGCCACCGGCTGGCGGGCCGAGACGGGCTGGCAGGACGGGCTGTGGCATCTGGCCGGCTGGCTGCGCGCGAACCGGGGCCTTGGCGTCGCGGCGCCAGAGCGCCCCGCGCTGCGGAGGCTGGCATGATGCCGCACGCCGCGCCGCCGCGCCGCGCCGGGGGGCCGACGATCCTGATGACGCTCGATGCGGTCGGCGGGGTGTGGCGCTATGCGCTCGACCTTGCGGCGGGCCTCGGGCAGCACGGCATCCGCTGCGCCTTCCTCGGCTTCGGCCCCGAGCCGGGGGGCGAGGCGCGGGCCGAGGCCGAAGCGCTCGGCCCGCTCGACTGGTCGGATTGCCCGCCCGACTGGCTGGCCCCGGACCCCGCGGCGCTGGCGCAGGTGCCCGGGGCGATTGCCGATGCGGCGCGGCGGCAGCGGGCGGATCTGATCCACCTCAACCTGCCCTCGCAGGCGGCGGCGCTGAAGGTGCCCGTGCCGGTGGTCTCGGTCGTGCATTCCTGCCTGCCGACATGGTTCGCGGCGGTGCGCGGCGGCGGCGTTCCGGCGCAGTATGCCTGGCACCTTGGCCTGAATGTGCAGGGCATGGCGAACAGCGATTGCGTGCTCGCGCCCTCGCAGGCCCTCGCCGCGCAGATCGCCCGCGCCTATGGCACCTCGCGCGTGTCGCGCGTGCGGGTGGTGCACAATGCGAGCCGCGCCCCCGAGCGGCAGACGGCGGACGCGCCCTTCGTGCTGGCCATCGGCCGCTGGTGGGACGAGGGCAAGAACGGCGCGGTGCTGGATGCGGCGGCGCCGATGCTGGACTGGCCGCTGCTGATGGTCGGCGCGGCAGAAGGGCCGAACGGGGCGGTGCTGCCGATCGCCCACGCGCAGCATCGCGGCCCGCTCTCGCACCCCATGACGCAGGAGCTGATCGGCCGGGCGGGGATTTTCGTGGCGCCATCGCTCTACGAGCCCTTCGGTCTGGCGGTGGTGGAGGCGGCCCGCGCCGCCGTGCCGCTGGTGCTGGCCGACATCCCGACCTTCCGCGAGCTCTGGGATGGGGCAGCGCTGTTCTTTCCGCCGCGCGATGCCCAGGCGCTGGCCGAGGTGCTGCGCCGCTTGCAGGCCGATCCCGACGAACGCCGCCGGCTGGGGGCCGCGGCGCAGACCCGCGCCGCCCGCCATGCGCCGGGGCCGCAGCTGCGCGCGATGCTGACGCTCTACAGCGGCCTGCTGGCCCCCGCGGCCCCACCCCTTCTGGCGAACGGAGCGCGCTGACCCATGAACTTCCTGTTCTACACCCATTCGCTCGTGTCCGACTGGAACCACGGCAACGCCCATTTCCTGCGCGGCGTGATGCGCGATCTGACCCGGCGCGGGCATGGCACGCTGGCGCTGGAACCGGCAGATGGCTGGAGCCGGGCCAACCTTCTGGCCGATGCCGGGCCTGCGGCCGTGCTGGAGTTCGAGGCCGATTTTCCCGATCTGCGCGCAAGGACTTACGGGGCCAAGTTCGACCATGACTCCGCGCTCGCAAGCGCCGATGTGGTGATCGTGCACGAATGGACCGACCCCGCGCTGGTGGCGCGCATCGGGCGGGCGCGGGCGGCGGGCGGGCGCTTCCTCCTCATGTTCCACGACACCCATCACCGCGCGGTCAGCGCCGGTGAGGACATCGCCGCGCTGGACCTCGATGGCTATGACGCGGTGCTGGCCTTCGGCGAGGCGCTGCGCGAGCGATATCTGCGCGCGGGCTGGGGGCGGCAGGTCTTCACCTGGCACGAGGCGGCGGATGACACGCTGTTCCACCCCCACCCCGGCACTGCGCCCGAGGGCGACCTGATCTGGATCGGCAACTGGGGCGATGGCGAGCGCGCGGCAGAGCTGGAGGAATTCCTCATCGGCCCGGTGGAGCGGCTGAACCTGCAAGCGACGGTGCGCGGCGTGCGCTATCCGGGTGCCGCGCTCGAGAGGCTGCGCGCGGCGGGCATCGCCTATGGCGGGCGCATCGCCAACGCCCGCGCGCCGGCCGCCTTTGCCCGCCACCGCGTCACCGTGCATGTGCCGCGCCGGCCCTATGTGGAAAGCCTGCCCGGCATCCCCACCATCCGCGTGTTCGAGGCGCTGGCCTGCGGCATCCCGCTGATCTCGGCCCCCTGGGAGGATGCGGAGGGGCTGTTCCGCCCCGGCACCGATTTCCTTTGCGCCCGCGACGGCGCGGAGATGGAGCGCCAGCTGCGCCGGGTGCTGCACGAGGAGGGGCTGGCCGAGCAGCTTGCCCGCGACGGCCTCGCCAGCATCCGCGCCCGCCACACCTGCCGCCACCGCTGCGATGAGCTGCTGGCGATCATCGCGCGCCTCGCACCCGCCACCGCCGCCGCAGAGCCCGCACGCGAAGGAG
Organism: Rhodobacteraceae bacterium UBA6141; assembly: GCA_002423245.1. GTDB lineage: Bacteria > Pseudomonadota > Alphaproteobacteria > Rhodobacterales > Rhodobacteraceae > Frigidibacter. Next base: position 78,109 of record DIVD01000026.1, on the reverse strand, counting down.
CCGAAAGATGACCCGCCCGACGATCGCCTTCTATGGCTCCAGCCTGCTGTCGGCCTACTGGAACGGCGCCGCGACCTATTACCGGGGGCTGCTGCGCGCGCTGGCGGCGCGGGGATACGACATCACCTTCTACGAACCCGATGCCTTCGACCGGCAGGCGAACCGCGATATCGACCCGCCCGACTGGTGCCGCGTCGTGGTCTATGACGCGACCGTGCCCGCGCTGAAGCAGGTGGCGGCAGAGGCGGCGCGGGCGGATATCGTCGTCAAGGCCAGCGGCGTCGGCCATGAGGACGATCTGCTGCTGGCCGAGGTGATGGCGGCGGCGCGGCCCGGCGCGCTGCGCATCTTCTGGGATGTGGATGCGCCGGCGACGCTGGCCGAGGTGCAGGCGGCGCCCGACCATCCGCTGCGCCGGGCGCTGCCGGGGCTCGATCTGGTGCTGACCTATGGCGGCGGCGATCCGGTGGCGCGCGCCTACCGCGCGCTTGGCGCGGCGGATTGCTTGCCGGTCTACAACGCGGTGGACCCCGAGACGCATCATCCGGTCGCGCCGCTGCGCAAATACGCCTGCGACCTCGTGTTCCTTGGCAACCGCCTGCCCGACCGCGAGGCGCGGGTGGACCGCTTCTTGCTGGAGCCGGCGCGGATGCTGCCCGCGCGGCGCTTCCTGCTGGGCGGGTCGGGCTGGCCGGGGGCGGCGCTGCCGCCGAACGTGGCGGCCCCCGGCCATGTGCCGACAGCGGATCACAACGCCCTGAACTGCTCGGCCCGGCTGGTGCTGAACATCGCGCGCGACAGCATGGCAAGCACCGGCTTTTCCCCCGCAACCCGCGTGTTCGAGGCGGCCGGGGCGGGCGCCTGTGTGCTCACCGATGCCTGGGAGGGGATCGAGATGTTCCTGACCCCCGGCGAGGAGATCCTCGTTGCGCGCGACGCGCAGGACGTGGCCGCCTGCGTGGACGGGATGCGGGCGGACAACCTTGCCGCCATCGGCGCGCGGGCGCGGGCGCGGGTGCTGGCGGAGCATACCTTTCAGCGCCGCGCCGCGCAGGTGGATGCCCTGTTCGCGGGGCGGGCCGCTGCGCGGGCGCCCGCCCGCCGCGCGGGGGCGCGCGCATGACCCGGCCGCTGGAGATCGTGATCCTCGGGCTGTCGCTGTCCTCGAGCTGGGGCAACGGCCATGCGACGACCTTCCGCGCGCTGATCGGCGGGCTGGCGGCCGAGGGGCACCGGGTGCTGTTCCTCGAACGCGACATGCCCTGGTATGCCGCGCATCGCGACCTGCCCGAGCCCGGATTTTGCGACTTCGCGCTGTATGACGACATTCCGGGCCTGCTGCGGGACCACGGCGCCCGGCTGCGCGCCGCCGATGCGGTGATCGTGGGATCCTATGTGCCGGAGGGCGCGGCGGTGATCGACGCGCTGGCGGCGCTCGGCCCGCGGATGCTGTGCTTTTATGACATCGACACGCCGGTGACGATGGGCCTGCTGGACGCGGGCGAGCATCAGTATCTGGCGCCGCGGCAGGTGCCGGTTTTCGACATCTACTTCTCGTTCTCGGGCGGCGAGGTGCTGCGGCATCTGGAGGACGTGCGCGGCGCCCGGCGGGCCGAGGCGCTCTACTGTTCGGTGGATCCCGCGCTCTATGCCCCGCCCGAGCGGCCGGGCTGGCCGAAATGGGATCTCGGCTATCTTGGCACCTATTCCCCCGACCGCCAGCCGGGGCTGGAGGCGCTGCTGCTGGAACCGGCGCGGCGGCTGCCGGACCTGCGCTTCGTCGTCGCCGGATCGCGCTTCCCCGAGGATGTGGACTGGCCCGGCAATGTCGAGCGGATCGAGCATCTGCCGCCCGCCGGGCACGCCGCCTTCTACGGGCAGCAGCGTTTCACCCTGAACATCACCCGCGCCGCGATGCGGGCGATGGGCTGGTCGCCAAGCGTGCGCCTGTTCGAGGCGGGCGCCTGCGGCACGCCGCTGATCAGCGACCGCTGGCAGGGGCTGGACGAGGTGCTGCCCGAGGGCAGGGCGGTGCTGATCGCGGACAGCACCGAAGACGTGATTTCGGCGCTGACGGACCTGCCGGAGGCGCGGCGCAGCGCCATTGCCGCCGCCGCGCGCGGGCTGGTGCTGCAGCGCCACACCGGGCGGGCGCGGGCGGTGGAACTGGCCCGCGCGCTGCGGGCGCAGATGGCGGGCGCAGATGGCGGGCGCGTGGCCGCAAGCGGCTGAAATGGAATGCAAAGGAGACTGACGGATGACCCGTGATCCCATGACGGTTCTGGTCGCAGGCGGCGCCGGCTTCATCGGCTTCCATCTGTCGGAGGCGCTGCTGAGGCGGGGCCACCGGGTCATCTGCCTCGACAACTTCCAGACCGGGGCGCGGCGCAACGTGGCGGCGCTGTCGCGTCACGCCGCCTTCCGGGTCATCCGTGCCGATGTCAGCCAGCCGATCGGCGTGCCGGAGCGGCTCGACCGTGTCTACAACCTCGCCTGCGCCGCCTCGCCGCCGCTCTATCAGGCGGACCCGGTGCACACGATGATGACCAACGTGGTCGGCACCGAGCAGCTGATCCGGCTGGCGGCCCGGAACGGCGCGCGGTTCCTTCAGGCCTCCACCTCCGAGGTCTATGGCGATCCCGAGCAGCACCCGCAGCGCGAGGACTATGTGGGCCATGTCAACTGCACCGGCCCCCGCGCCTGCTATGACGAGGGCAAGCGCGCCGCCGAGGCGCTGTGCCATGACACGCGCCGGATGGGGCGCGCCGATGTGCGCATCGCGCGGATCTTTAACACCTACGGGCCGCGGATGAACCCCGATGACGGGCGCATCGTGTCGAACCTCGTGGTGCAGGCGCTGACCGGGCAGCCGATGACGATCTACGGCACCGGCGCGCAGACGCGCTCCTTCTGCCATGTCTCGGACCTGGTGGCGGGGCTGCTGGCGCTGATGGAGGCAGAGGAGGCGCCGGAGCAGGCGATCAACCTTGGCAACCCGGCCGAATTCACCATTGCGGAGCTTGCCGCGCAGGTGCAGGCGCTGGTGCCGGGCCGCTCGCGGATCGTGCACCTGCCCTTGCCGCAGGACGACCCGCGCCGCCGCCGCCCCGACATCTCGGCCGCGCGGGCGCATCTGGGCTGGTCGCCGCGCGTGCCGCTGTCCGAGGGGCTGCCGGGCACCGTGGAGTGGTTCGCGGGCCTGCTCGGCCTCCCCGACTGGCGCGCCGGCGCCCATCCCCGCGCGACAGCGGCCCGATGACCGTGGACGCGCTGGCACGGAACGCGCTGGCACGGCGCATCGCAGAGCTTGGGCCGTGGTTCCACAACCTGCGCCTGAACGGCATCGAGACGGCGCCCGACCATTTCCTTGGCGACTATCCCGCCTTCAAATGGGCGGGTTTCCGCGACGCGGTGCCCGAGGATCTGACCGGCCGCTCGGTGCTCGATATCGGCTGCAACGCCGGGTTCTACGCGCTGGAGATGGCGCGGCGCGGGGCGGCGCGGGTGCTCGCGCTCGATGCCGACCCGCATTACCTCGCGCAGGCGCGCCTGGCCGCCGAAGTGACGGGGGCGGCGGCGATCGAGTTCCGGCAGATGTCGGTCTATGACCTTGCCGATCTGGGCGAGCGGTTCGACCTCGTGCTGTTCATGGGGGTGTTCTACCATCTGCGCCACCCGCTGCTGGCGCTGGACCTGATCCGCCACCACGGCGTCGCAGCGGGCGGGCAGATGCTGTTCCAGACCATGCTGCGCGGAGCCGGGAACGTGGCCGAGGTCGCGCCCGATCGGCCCTTCGACGACCGCGAGCAGTTCCGGCAGCAGGGCTTCCCGCTGATGTATTTCATCGAGCATGCCTATGCTGGCGACCCGTCCAACTGGTTCGTGCCGAACCGGGCAGGGGCAGAGGCGATGCTGCGCGCCTCGGGGTTTTGCCCCGTGCAGCATCCCGAGCCGGAGGTCTGGCTCTGCGATGCCTCGGCCCCGGGCTGGGACGCAGGGCACCAACTGCCGCGCGCACTGCGCTGACCGCGTCTGGCCGGCCGTTCCCCGACCGGCCGCAGCCGGTGCCCGCGCGCGCAGCTTTCCCCGGAAGGGCATTTCCTTTACTCATGGTGCAACGGGCGCCGCAGCGGCGCGCAGCAAGGGATGCAAGGCCGTGGACATCGACCCCGAGCGCAAGGTGCTGCTGAACCAGGACCCGCACGCGCTGCGCGAGCCGCGCGAGAACCGGCTGGAGCTGGCGATCGGCCATGAGGTGCGCAGCTTCCGCAAGAAGCTGGGGATCACGGTGACCGACCTTGCCAGCGCCACCGGCCTGTCGCTGGGGATGCTGTCGAAGATCGAGAACGGGAACATCTCGCCTTCGCTCAGCACCCTGCAGGCGCTGTCGAGGGGGCTGGGTGTGCCGATGACCGCCTTCTTCCGCCGCTTCGAGGAACCGCGCAACGCGATGTTCGTGAAGGCCGGCGAGGGGGTGGAGCTGGAACGCCGCGGCACGCGCGCCGGGCACCAGTACAACCTTCTGGGGCATATCGACAACAACTCCTCGGGCGTGGTGGTGGAGCCTTACCTGATCACGCTGTCCACCGATGCCGACATCTTTCCGACCTTCCAGCACGAGGGGATGGAGTTCCTCTACATGCTGGAGGGCGAGGTGGTCTATCGCCACGCCGACAAGCGCTTTCACATGCAGCCGGGGGACAGCCTGTTCTTCGACGCGGACGCCCCGCACGGGCCCGAGGAACTGGTCCGCCTGCCGGCGCGCTATCTGTCGATCATCAGCTATCCGCAGGCGACGGGCCGGCGCTAGACTTGCCTGCAGAGAAATAATTATTCGTGCCGATTGATGCTGCGGCGGCGGCATGTTACGGCTGGACTCGCCATGCGAAGGAGGGTCAAGCGATGTGCGGGATTGTCGGGCTGTTTCTGAAGGACAAGGCTCTCGAGCCGCAGCTTGGGGCGCTGCTGTCGGAGATGCTCGTCACGATGACCGAGCGCGGGCCGGACAGCGCCGGGATCGCCATCTATGGTGCGCCGGTCGCAGGGCGTGCCAAGATCACCGTGCAGTCGGCAGAGCCGGAGCGGGTGTTTCCGGGGCTGGAGGCGGCGCTGGCCGAGGCCTCGGACGGCAGCGCCAGCGTCGCGGTGAAAAGCACCCATGCGGTGATCACGCTCGATGCGGCCAGGCTCGCGCCGGTGCGCGCGGCGCTGGCGGCAATGGGCGGCATCAAGGTGACGGGCACCGGCGAGGCGGTAGAGATCTTCAAGGAGGTCGGCCTGCCCGGCGACGTGATCGCGCGCTTCGACATTCCGGCAATGGCGGGCAGCCACGGCATCGGCCACACCCGCATGGCCACCGAAAGCGCCGTCACCACGATGGGCGCGCACCCGTTTTCCACCGGCGCGGACCAGTGCCTCGTGCACAACGGCTCGCTGTCCAACCACAACGGCCTGCGCCGGATGCTGCGCCGGAAGGGCATGAGCTTCGAGACCGAGAACGACACCGAGGTCGCGGCCGCCTACCTGACCGCCGAAATGGCCGGGGGCAAGAACCTCGGGCAGGCGCTGGAGGGCGCGCTGGAGGATCTGGACGGGTTCTACACCTTCGTCGTCGGCACCAGGTCGGGCTTCGGCGTGCTGCGCGACCCCATCGCCTGCAAGCCTGCGGTGATGGCCGAAACGGGCCGCTACGTCGCCTTCGGCAGCGAATACCGCGCGCTGTCCGGCCTGCCCGGCATCGACACCGCCCGCGTCTGGGAGCCAGAGCCCGCCACCGTCTATTTCTGGGAGCATTGAGAATGCCGGTCATCGACCTTGCCACCACGCCGCTGCGCGCGCTCAATCAGGCGCTGCACGACGCCGCCGCCCCCGGCCACAACGATACCGCGTTCGAGGTGCTGAACCCCCGGGGTGCCCATGCCGTCGCGGTGGGCATCGCGGCGCCGGTCAGCGTCGATGTGAAGGGATCGGTCGGCTATTACTGCGGCGGCATGAACGAGCAGGCCCGCATCACCGTCCATGGCTCGGCCGGGCCGGGCGTGGCCGAGAACATGATGAGCGGCACCGTCGTGATCAAGGGCGATGCCAGCCAGTATGCGGGCGCCACCGGGCGCGGCGGGCTGCTGGTGATCGAGGGCAACGCCGCCTCGCGCTGCGGGATTTCCATGAAGGGCATCAACATCGTGGTGCACGGCAATATCGGCCACATGTCGGCCTTCATGGCGCAGTCCGGCACGCTCGTGGTGCTGGGCGACGCGGGCGAGGCGCTGGGGGACTCGCTCTACGAGGCGCGGCTGTTCGTGCGCGGCGCGGTGAAGAGCCTTGGCGCCGACTGCATCGCGAAGGAGATGCGGCCCGAACATCTGGCGGTGCTGGCGGGCCTGCTGGCCGAGGCCGGCATCACCGACGTGAAGCCGCAGGAGTTCACCCGCTATGGCTCGGCCCGCAGGCTCTACAATTTCGACATCGACAATGCCGACGCCTATTGAGTGGGAAGCCTGACAGATGAGCCACAAGACCCACCCGACGCCCCCGCGCAAGTCGGCGACCTTCGACGACTACACCCTGTCGGAGATCCGCCGTGCGGCGGCCACCGGCATCTATGACATCCGCGGCGGCGGCACCAAGCGCAAGGTGCCGCATTTCGACGACCTGCTGTTCCTTGGCGCCTCGATGAGCCGCTACCCGCTGGAGGGCTACCGCGAGAAGTGCAGCACCGAGGTCGTGCTGGGCACCCGCTTTGCCAGCAAGCCGATCACGCTGAAGATCCCGATCACCATTGCGGGAATGTCCTTCGGTGCGCTGTCCGGCCCGGCGAAAGAGGCGCTGGGACGCGGGGCAACTCTGGCCGGCACCTCGACCACCACCGGCGATGGCGGCATGACCGAGGAAGAGCGCGGCCATTCGCAGGTGCTGGTCTATCAGTATCTTCCCAGCCGCTACGGGATGAACCCGCGCGACATGCGCCGGGCGGACGCGATCGAGATCGTGATCGGGCAGGGCGCCAAGCCGGGCGGCGGCGGGATGCTGCTGGGCCAGAAAATCTCGGACCGGGTGGCGCAGATGCGGACCCTGCCGAAGGGGATAGACCAGCGCTCGGCCTCGCGGCACCCGGACTGGACCGGGCCCGACGACCTCGAGATCAAGATCCTCGAGTTGCGCGAGATCACCGGCTGGGAAAAGCCGATCTACATCAAGCTCGGCGGTTCGCGGCCCTATTACGACACGGCGCTGGCGGTGAAGGCCGGGGCCGATGTGGTGGTGCTGGACGGGATGCAGGGCGGCACCGCGGCCACGCAGGAGGTGTTCATCGAGCATGTCGGCCTGCCGACGCTGGCCTGCATCCGCCCCGCCGTGCAGGCGCTGCAGGATCTGGGGATGCACCGCAAGGTGCAGCTGATCGTGTCGGGCGGCATCCGCAGCGGCGCCGATGTGGCCAAGGCGCTGGCGCTGGGCGCGGATGCGGTCTCGATCGGCACCGCCGCGCTGGTGGCGCTGGGCGACAACGACCCGAAATGGGAGGCGGAGTATCAGGCGCTGGGCAGCACCGCCGGCTGTTATGACGACTGGCACGAGGGGCGCGACCCCGCCGGCATCACCACCCAGGATCCAGAGCTTGCAAGCCGGCTCGATCCGGTGCTGGCGGGGCGGCGGCTGGCCAACTACCTCAAGGTGATGGCGCTGGAGACGCAGACTATCGCGCGCGCCTGCGGGAAAAGCCATGTCCACAACCTTGAACCCGAGGATCTGGTGGCGCTGACCATCGAGGCCTCGGCAATGGCCGGGGTGCCGCTGGCGGGGACCGGCTGGATCCCCGGCAAGACCGGACCTTGACGCCAGCGGCCGCGCCCCCCCTACAGGCGCGGCCGCTGGTCTTTGCACAAACAAGAAGACGACAGGGAACAGCGATGACAACCGATCTGGCCACATGGGCCGCGGAACGCGGCGTCAGGTATTTCATGATCTCCTATACCGACCTCTTCGGAGCGCAGCGGGCCAAGCTGGTGCCGACGCCGGCCATCGGCGACATGCAGGCCGGCGGCGCGGGCTTTGCCGGCTTTGCCACATGGCTGGACCTGACGCCCGCGCATCCCGACCTCTTTGCAATGCCCGATGCCGCCTCTGTCACGCAACTGCCCTGGAAGCCCGAGGTCGCCTGGGTCGCCGCCGACCTTTACATGGAGGGCGAGCCGGTCGCGCAGGCGCCGCGCAACGTGCTCAAGAGGCTGCTGGCCGAGGCCGCCGGGATGGGCCTGCGCGTCAAGACCGGGGTCGAGCCCGAATTCTTCCTGATCTCGCCGGAGGGCAACGAGATCTCCGACGGCATGGATACCGCGGAGAAGCCCTGCTACGACCAGCAGTCGCTGATGCGCCGCTATGACGTGATCGCGGAAATCTGCGGCTACATGCTCGATCTCGGCTGGAAGCCCTATCAGAACGACCATGAGGACGCGAACGGCCAGTTCGAGATGAACTGGGAATACGACGACGCGCTGGTCACCGCCGACCGGCACAGCTTCTTCAAGCTCATGGTGAAGTCGGTCGCCGAAAGGCACGGGCTGCGCGCCACCTTCATGCCCAAGCCGTTCAAGGAACTGACGGGCAACGGCTGCCACGTCCATGTCTCGGTCTGGGACATGGCGGGCGCGGCGAATGCCTTTGCCGACGAGGCGATGCCCTTCGTCCGCAGCGGGGCGGAGCTTTCTGGGCGGGATCATGAAACACGCCTCGGCGCTGGCGGCGATCACCAATCCGACGGTGAACAGCTACAAGCGGATCAACGCCCCGGGCACCATCTCCGGCGCGACATGGGCGCCCAATACGATCACCTGGACCGGCAACAACCGCACCCACATGGTGCGCGTGCCGGGGCCGGGCCGGTTCGAGCTGCGCCTGCCCGACGGCGCGGTGAACCCCTACCTGCTGCAGGCGATCATCCTTGCGGCGGGGCTGGGCGGCATGCGCAGCAAGGCCGATCCGGGGCCGCATCACGATATCGACATGTACCGCGAGGGGCATACCGTCACCGATGCGCCGAAGCTGCCGATGAACCTTCTGGACGCGCTGCGCGCCTATGAGAGCGACGAGGACTTGCAGGCGGCGCTCGGGAGCGAGGTCTCGGCGGCCTATCTGAAGCTGAAACATGCCGAGTGGAACAGCTACATGGCGCAGTTCACCGCCTGGGAGCACGACACCACGCTGGACATCTAGGCCCGCGCGCAGGCGGATGCAGAGCCGCGGTCCTCGCGCGCCGGATGCAGGCGCTGCCGGAGGCGCCCTGCCGCAAGATGGGCGGGGCGGATCGTCAACGGGGGCGCGACCTCGCGCTTGCCGGCGGTCAGTCGGCGGGTGCCTCGGCGGGCGAAGGTTCCGCTGCGGAAAGGGGCGCCGGTGCCTCCTCCGCCAGCGCGCCGTTGTCCCAGCGGCCGCTGGCGGTCTCGCCGGTGGCGTAGCGCATGGTGCCCTCGCCCTGGCGCTTGCCCTTGACGAAGGCGCCCTCGTAGACATCGCCATTGGCATAGGTCGCGGTGCCGCGGCCGTCGATCTCGCCCGCCGTCCAGCCGCCGGAATAGGTGAATCCGTCGGGCATGGTGATGCGGCCCTCGCCTTCGCGCTGGCCGGCGACGAAACTGCCCTCATAGACCGTGCCGTCCGCATAGGTGGCGGTGCCCTGCCCGTGGCGCTGGCCGCCGCGCCACTCGCCGTCATAGACATAGCCGTCGGGATAGGTCATCCGCCCCTGCCCGTGGGGTTTGCCGGCCAGGAACTCGCCCTCGTAGACAAGCCCGTTGGCATAGCGCGCGACGCCGGTTCCCCCGATCTCGCCGGCCGTCCATTCTCCCTCATAGGTCGAGCCGTCGGGATAGGTGATCTTGCCGGTGCCGTCCTGCTGGCCGGCCTTGAAGCCGCCCTCATAGACCGAGCCGTCGGGATAGGTGGCGCGGCCCCTGCCCTCGATCCGGCCCTCCTGCCAGTCGCCGTCATAGGCATAGCCGCCCGCGCCGCGGAACACGCCCTTGCCATGGCGCTCGTCGGCAAGGAAGCCGCCCTCGTAGACATCGCCATTGGCGTAGGTGACGCGGCCCCGGCCCTGCCGCTGGCCGTTCACGAACTGGCCTTCATACACGTCGCCATTGGCCCTGCTCAGCCTGCCGGTGCCGTTGATCTGCCCCTCGCGCCAGCCGCCCTCATAGACCAGCCCGTCGGCCATGCGCAGCACGCCTTGCCCCGCGCGCTGCCCGCGCATCAGGTCGCCCTCGTAGACCGCGCCGTCGGGATAGGTGATCCTGCCCTTGCCCTCCTTGACGCCCATCACCCAGCCGCCCTCGTAGCGATAGCCGTCCGGGCTTTCCATCGTGCCGGTGCCGTGGCGCAGGGCGCGGGTGAAGCCGCCGGTATAGCTGATGCCGTTCGGATAACGCGCGGTGCCCTGCCCCTCGATCTCGCCCATCACCCATTCGCCCTCGTAGGTGCTGCCATCGGGATAGATAATCTTGCCCCTGCCATGCGGCTTGCCGGCGACGAACCGGCCCTCATAGACCGAGCCGTTGGGGAAGCGGGCGATGCCCTCGCCGAGGATTTCGCCCTCGACCCAGTCGCCGGTATATTCATAGCCGCTGGGCAGCCGGTAGGTGCCGCGACCGTGCTGGCGGCCGTCCTTGAAGGTGCCCTCATAGATGCCGCCGTCCTCGTACTGCTTGGTGGCCACCGCCTGCGCGGAAGCCACGCCCGCGCCCAGCAGCAGCGCGGCTGCAAGTGCTGCCGCTGTCCTGCGCGCTGCTGTCGCACCTGCCTTCGCCGTCATGTCCTGCCCGTCTCCTGCGTCCGTCAGACCGTTCCCCGCGCCGCGTGCTGCCGGGCCGGGAGTGGGCCACAGGCGGCGGGGCCGGCTGGCGGGCGCGGGTGCCGCCAGGACCCTAGTGGGCGCCCCGCCCGCTGACAAGCAGTTGCGCCGCGCGGGGCCCGGGCGATGCGCGCCGTCCCGCGCAGGTCGCACATGCGCCGCACGGGCTTTCCTGCGCGCCCCGTTCTGCTAAGACATTCGCGGATGCAGAACGATGGCCCGAGGGTCAGCCTACAGGAGTTTTCCCCGCATGGCCGAGAGATTCCGCCTGACACTCGCACAGTTGAACGCGACCGTGGGCGCGATCGACGCCAATGCCGCGAAGGCAAGGGCCGCCTGGCAGGCGGGGCGCGATGCGGGGGTGGACATGGTCGCGCTGCCCGAGATGTTCGTGACCGGCTACCAGACGCAGGACCTGGTGATGAAGCCTGCCTTCAGCGCCCATGCTATGCGCGCGGTCGAGGCGCTGGCGGCGGACTGCGCCGATGGCCCGGCGCTGGCGATCGGCGCGCCCTGGCGCGACGACAGCGGCCTTTACAACGCCTACTGGATCCTCGCGGGCGGCAAGGTCGTGGCGCGGACGCTGAAACATCACCTGCCCAATGAAGACGTGTTCGACGAGGAGCGGCTGTTCGCGCATGGCCTCGTCTGCGGCCCCTACCGGATCGGCCCGCTGCGCATCGGCTCGCCCGTCTGCGAGGATGCCTGGTATGACGACGTGACCGAGACGCTGGCCGAGAGCGGCGCCGAGGTGCTGCTGGTCCCCAACGGCTCGCCCTACCGGCGCCACAAGCTCGACCTGCGCATGAACCACATGGTCGCGCGCGGGCTGGAGACGGGGCTGCCGCTGGTCTATCTCAACATGGTCGGCGGGCAGGACGATCAGGTGTTCGACGGCGCGAGCTTCGTGTTGAACCCCGGCGGCGAGGTGGCGCTGATGCTGCCGCCCTTCGAGGAGGCGCTGGCCGAGGCGGTGTTCCAGCGCGCCGATGGCGGCTGGCGGGCGCTGGCGGGGCCGCGCGCGCCGCAGCCCGACGCGTGGGAGCAGGACTATCACGCCATGGTGCTGGCGCTGCGCGACTATCTTGGCAAGTCGGGCATCGGCCGGGTGCTGCTGGGGCTGTCGGGCGGGATCGACAGCGCGCTGGTCGCCACCATCGCCGCCGATGCGATCGGGCCGGGCAATGTGCGGGGGGTGATGCTGCCCTCGCGCTTCACCTCGCAGGCCTCGCTGGGCGATGCGGCGGATGTGGCGCGGCGGCTGGGCATCAGGCTCGACACGCTGCCGATCACCGGCCCGCAGGACGCGGTGGGCGCGGCGCTGGCGCCGTTCTTCGCCGGCACCCGGCCGGGCATCGCCGAGGAGAACATCCAGTCCCGCCTGCGCGGCCTTCTGCTGATGGCGCTGTCGAACAAGGGCGGCGAGATGCTGCTGACCACCGGCAACAAGTCGGAAATGGCGGTGGGCTATGCCACGATCTACGGCGACATGGCGGGCGGCTACAACCCGATCAAGGATCTCTACAAGACCCGCGTCTTCGAGACCTGCCGCTGGCGCAACGCCCACCATCGCCCGTGGATGCTGGGCCCGGCGGGCGAGGTGATCCCGCCCGCCATCATCGACAAGCCGCCAAGCGCCGAGCTGCGCGAGAACCAGAAGGACGAGGACAGCTTGCCGCCCTATCCGGTGCTCGACGCGATCCTCGAGGCGCTGGTCGAGGGGGAACGGTCGGTGCCGGAGATCGAGGCGATGGGCTTCGACCGCGCCACGGTCAAGCGGGTCGAGGGGCTGCTCTACGGCGCGGAATGGAAGCGCTTCCAGTCCGCCCCCGGCACGCGGCTGACGACACGGGCCTTCTGGCTCGACCGGCGCTATCCCATCGTCAACCGCTGGAGGGATGGCGGGTGACGGCGCGGGCCGGGGGGCCGGCCCCGAGCGTCCTGTTCGTGCTGCCGGACTTCCACACCAATGTCCATGCCGCGACGCGCGCGCTGGTCGAGGCGGGGATGCGCGTTTCGGTGTTCACGCCCCATCCCGGGCGGCCGGAAACGCATGACTTCGTGGTGCCGCAGGTCTTTGCCGGGGTGCCCGACCGGCAGGAACTGGCACAGGCGCTCGATCGCGCCCGCCCGGACCTGATGCTTGTGCGCAACAGCGGAGATCTGTCCCGGGCGATCTACGGGCTGGCGCGCAGGCGCGGGATCAGGGTCATCGGCTATGACCTGAAGCCGCTCACGCAGCTGCGCAGCGTCAAGGACCATCTGCGGCTGGTGGTGCTGGGCAGGCCGCGCTGGCGCGTGACCCCCGTGCGCGGGCTGGACCGGGCGGCGCCGCAGGACCGCTGCGCCATCTACCTGCCCTGGCCGGTGCGGGCAGACCCCTCGGCCCTTCCGCGCCCGCCCGAAACTGCGGTGCTGCGCGTGCTGTGCGTGGCCAAGCTGGCGCAGCCGCGCAAGAACCAGCCGCGGCTGATCGAGGCGCTTCGCGCTGCCGGACAGGCGGGCCGGGTGCATCTGACCCTCGTCGGCAGCCGCACGCTGAAGGCGTCCCACGCGGATCCCGCGCAGCTTGCGTGGCTGGAGCGGGAGGCGGCAAGCCATGACTGGATCACCCTTCTGTCCGATGTGCCCTTCCGCCGGATGCCGCAGATTTATGCCGCGCATGATGTCTGCGTCCTGCCCTCGGTGCAGGAGCCGCTGGGCACGTCACCGCTCGAGGCGATGGCCTATGGCACGGTGCCGGTGATCTCGACCGACGCGGGCAGCGCGGGTGTGCTGACCGAGGGGCAGGACGGGCTGCGGGTGGACATGTCCGACCCCGGCGATCTGCCGGCCGTGATGCAGCGGCTGCTGGACGACCGCGCCCTCGTGCGGCGCCTGTCCGCCGGGGCGCGCGCCACCGCCGGGACGGACCTGTCGCCCGAAATCTTCGTTGCCCGGATGCGCGGCTTGCTTGCCTCGCGCGGCCGGGGCATCCTGCGCTGAGCCGGAACCCCACCGACCCGGGGGGCGTTGCGGCCTGGCAGCAAGACCCCGGACCCCTTGCAGGAGCATCCCCATGAGCACGCCCAAGATCGCCGTCATCTTCTACAGCACCTATGGCACCAACCATGCCGTCGCCACCGCCGCCGCCGAGGCCGCCGAGGCGGCAGGCGCCGAGGTGCGCCTGCGCCGCGTGCCCGAGACCGCCCCCCCCGAGGTGGTCGAGGGGCAGGCGCCGTGGAAGGCGCAGCTTGAGAAGATGTCGGGCATCCCCGAGGTCAGCCACGAGGACATGGAATGGGCCGGGGGCTACTTCTTCTCTGCCCCCACCCGCTATGGCGTGGTCGCCAGCCAGATGCGCGCCTTCATCGACACGCTGGGCGGGCTCTGGTCCCAGGGCAAGCTGGCCGACAAGCCGGTGACCGCGACCACCAGCGCGGGCAATACCCATGGCGGGCAGGAAGCCACGCTGCTCAGCCTCTACACCACCTTCATGCACTGGGGCGCGATCCTCGTGCCGCCGGGCTATACCGCGCAGGCGATCCATGATGCGGGCGGCAACCCCTATGGCTATTCGGCCAAGGCGGGCGAGTTCGACGCGGCCGGCAAGGCCGCCGTCGTGCATCAGGCCACGCGGCTGGTGGAGTTCACCAAGAGGCTGGCAGGCTAGACCTCGGTCAGTTCGACCCGGCTCAGCAGCCGCGCCGCATCGGCTCGGGTGCATAGCCGCGTCGCGTCGGTCATCACCGCCGAGGCCGCCGCGGCCGATCCCTTGCGCAGCGCCGCCCCGGCATCCTCGCCGCGGGCAAGCGCAAGCGTGAAGGCGCCCAGAAAGCTGTCGCCGGCGCCGACGCTGCTGACCACCGGCACCGCGACGCCCGAGGCGTGCAGGCGCAGCGCGTCCGTCGCCAGCGTGCTGCCGTCGCCGCCGCGCGCCACGATCACCATGCCCGAGACGCCGCTGCGGACAAGGCCCTGCGCGAAATCCGCGCTGTCCTTGCGGGTGGGCAGGGGGCGGCCCGCCAGATCCTCGGCCTCCTCGGTATCCATCCGCAGCGCGAAGAGCGGCGCCTCGTGCGGGCTCGCCATGCGCCGCAGCGCCGGGCCCGAGGTGTCGAGGATCAGCCGCGCGCGCCGCCGCGCCAGCCGGCGCGAAAGCTGCGCGGCGAAATCGTCGGGCAGGCCAGGCGGCTGGCTGCCGCTGAGGATGACGAAGCCGCCGGGCGCGGCGGCGGCCACGATCGCCCGCAGCGCGGCGGCGGCGCGGGCGCGGCTCCAGACCGGGCCGGGCAGCACCAGCCGGTACTGACCGCCGGTGGACCTGTCGGTGACGGCGAGCGATTCCCGCGTCTCGCCCGGCCCCTCGAAGGCGGCAAGCGGAACCCGTTCCGCCCCGAGCAGGCTCAGCAGGCGCTGCCCGGTCGGCCCGGCGGCCGCGACGAAGGCGGTGGCACTGCCGCCGAGGATGCGGATCGCGCGGGCGACATTGATGCCGCCGCCGCCCGGGTCGACGGTCGGCGCCTCGCAGCGCAGCTTCGGGCCCGGCCGCACCTCGGCCGCCGATGTGGCAAGGTCGAGCGAGGGGTTCAGCGTGACGGTCAGGATCTCGGTCGGGATATCGGGCAGGGCAGGGGGCAAGGTCAGGTCCGCGCGTTGGGGAACGCACCGACAATGCAAGGCTTTGCGCGCAACGGCAATGCCCGCGATCGTGGTAACGCGCTGTCAGGCATTTGCGGCTAGGCTCAGGCGGGCGGGCCACCCGTGCCGCATTGCCGGGCGCGCCCGCCGGTCCGGTAGCGAGTGCGGGCCGGTAGCGAGTGCGGCGGCCCTGCCTGCGCGGGGCCGCCGGTTTCGCGGCTCAGCCAAAGCCGGGCAGCATCTGCTGGTAGCTGGCCGGCACGAAGCGGAAGCCCTCGCCTGCGGTTGCCAGATAGCCAAGCGCGGGGAAGGGCATGTGATAGCCGATAAAGGGCAGCCGCTCTGCCGCGATCATCCCCAGCACCTTGCGCCGCGTCGCCGCCGCCTGCGCCTTGTCCATGTCGAAGCGCACCTCCCAGTCGGGATGCGGGATGGAAAACGCGAAATGGTTCGCGGTGTCGGCGATCAGGATCAGCGTGCTGTCCCCGCTTTCCACCCGGAACGCCATGTGGCCGAGGGTGTGGCCCGGCGCCAGCATCGCGGTGACGCCCGGCGCGGCGGCATCGCCATCGCCGAGGAAGGTGAACTGCCCGGCCAGCGGGCGCACCTTGGCCTCGAACCCCTCGTTGCCGGCGCCCGCCCAATGGTCGAACTCCACCTGCCCCGTGACATGGCGCGCATTGGCGAAGGTGGGGCCGGCCTCGCCGGAAAGCCCGCCGATATGATCGCCATGCATATGGGTCAGCACCACCACATCCACCTGATCGGCGCTGTAGCCCGCAGCCTCAAGCGCGGCGGTGATGCCCTCGGGCGCAAGGCCGGTGTCGAACAGCACCAACTCTTCGCCGGTATTGACCAGCGTCGGCGTGAAGAAGTTCTGCGAGATGTCCACCGGCACGAAGGCCGCCTCGGCGGCGGCGGCAAAGTCCTCGTCGCTGGCGTTGAGGCCGAAGGTGCCATGCGGGTCTTCCATCGGGCGCGTGCCGGCCAGCAGCGTCGTGACTTCATACCCGCCCAGCATGAAGCGGTGGAAGGGCGCCATGCCGGCGCCCTCCTGCATCGGCGCGGCGGCCATCGCCCGGCGTGGCGGCAGGGTCAGCAGCGCGGGCGCGGCCAGAAGCGCGGCGCCTGCAAGCATCTGGCGGCGGGTGGGACGGACGGGTTCGATCATCGGCGGGTCTCCCTCGGTGTGGCTGTCGCGGTTGCACGCGGGGGAAGGATAGGGCGCCGCCGCGCGAGGGCCAGCGCGGGGGCGCTACTCCCACCAGCGGTCGATGGCGGCGATCTCTTCATCGGACCAGCCGAAGTGATGCGCAAGCTCATGCACCGTGACATGCGCGACCAGATCGCCAAGGCTGACCTCGGCCCGCTCGCACCACTCGTCGAGGATCGGGCGGCGGAACAGCCAGACGGTATCGGGGCGCATCGGCTGGTCCATCACCGATTTTTCGGTCAGCGGGATGCCCTCGTAAAGCCCCGACAACTCGAACGGGTCGTTGAGATCAAGCTCTTCCATGAACTCGTCGGGCGGGAAATCCTCGACCCGTATCGCCACCGCGCCGGCCGGCCCCGCGAATTGCGCCGGCAGCGCCGCGACGGCCGCCTGCGCCAGCGCCTCGATCACCTCGATCCCCGGCGCGCTGCGCGCCTTCCACTCGTCCATGTCCCGCCTCTCCCGGGCGCCATGCCCGCCCCCGATATGGACAAGACGGGGGCGATATGAAAGAGCGGGCCAACAGGAGTTTCCGAAAATGCCCGCCACGCCCGCGACCACCGCCACGCCCGAAAAGACCGCCGCCCGCGTCACCACCCGCTTCGCCCCCTCGCCCACCGGCTACATCCATGTCGGCAACCTGCGCACGGCGCTGTTCAACTATCTGATCGCGCGCAAGGCGGGCGGGCAGTTCATCCTGCGGCTCGACGATACCGACCGCGAGCGGTCGCGGCCCGAATTTGCCGAGGCGATCAAGGAAGACCTTGCCTGGCTGGGCCTGCACTGGGACCGGGTGGAACGGCAGTCGGACCGGCTGGAGCGTTATGCCGAGGCAGCCGCGAGCCTGCGCGCGGCGGGGCGGTTCTATGAATGCTTCGAGAGCCCGACGGAACTGGACCTGAAGCGCAAGAAGCAGCTGAACATGGGCAGGCCGCCGGTCTATGACCGCGCCGCGCTGAAGCTGACCGAGGCGGACAAGGCGCGCCTGCGCGCCGAGGGGCGCGATGGCTACTGGCGGTTCGAGCTGAACCAGACCCGGATCGAATGGCAGGACGGCATCCTCGGGCCGATCTCGATCGACGCGGGTTCGGTGTCGGATCCGGTGCTGATCCGCGCCGACGGGCAGGTGCTTTACACCTTCGCCTCCTCGGTCGATGACGTGGACATGGGCGTGACCCATGTCGTGCGCGGCGCCGACCATGTGACCAATACCGCAACGCAGATCCAGATCATCGAGGCGCTGGGCGGCACCCCGCCCGGCTTTGCCCATCACAGCCTGCTGACCGGCCCCGGCGGCGAGGAGCTGTCGAAGCGGCTGGGAACGCTGTCCCTGCGCGAGCTGCGCGCGCGGGGCGTGGCGCCCGAGGCGCTGCTGAGCCTGATGGCGCGGCTGGGGTCGAGCCGGCCGGTGGAATTGCGGATGAGCCTTGACGAGCTGGCCGAGGGCTTCGATCTGGGCAGCTTCGGCGCGGCGCCCACGAAGTTCGACGCCGAGGACCTGTTCCCGCTGACCCGCGCCCGCAATCAGGCGCTGCCCTTCGCGGCGGTGGCCGACCGGATCGCGGCGCTTGGCATTCCGGCGGATCTGGCGGAACGGTTCTGGGCCGTCGCCTCGCACAACATCACCGTGCTGGAGGATCTGGCGCCCTGGGCCGATCTGGTGCTGAACGGCGCCGAGCCGGTGGTGGCGCCGGAGGATGCCGAATTCGTGGCGCAGGCAATGGCGCTGCTGCCGCCGCTGCCCTTCGATGCGGGCACATGGTCGGTCTGGACCGACGCGGTGAAGCGGGCGACGGGCCGCAAGGGCAAGGCGCTGTTCATGCCGCTGCGCAAGGCGCTGACCGGGCAGGCGCACGGGCCCGAGATGGCCGAGCTGATGCCGCTGATGCAGAAGGTGCGCGGGCGGGGGTAGGGGCGGGGTTGCTCCAGCCCGCTCCGCTTCGGAGGGGCCGGGCGACAACCTGTCGAGAGCCCGCATCTGGCGCCGGAGCGTTTCATGAGCAAACCAACCAGGGCCAATGCCTCCGTCAAAGGATTTCGTCGCACCCGATGACGGCGAAAGCGGCTGGCAAAAGCGGCTGGCGAAAGCGGCTGACGAGAAATGCGCGCGGCCGGTGATGCAGCCATTGCGAGAGCCTTGGCCTCACAGGCCGACGGCATCGCTCGACCGCCCGGCGGCATCGCTTGACGCGGCGGCAACATCCCGGTTTGCTCTGGATCAAGGCCAGATCGGTTTTCGGCAGTCATCAATGATCGTGTATCGTGGCCGGGCTCCCCCCGAAAACGCGAGAGGGCGCTTGAGTCGCGACCTGCCGTGCCCTGACCCTGTCCCGAAAGGCGCAAGATGCCAGCGAAGCTCGTGAAACCCGGAAGCCCGAACCCTCCCGCGCCTCGGACACCCGGCCCCGTGGCCTCGACCGGGGCCGTCCATGCCGCGTCAGAGCCGACGAAACAGCCCCACCAGACCCTTGACCACCAGACCCTCGACCGCAGTGTGCGGGCGGTCATGGCGCGGTTGAGCGGCGGTGTCTCGATGCATGCCTTCGTCGAGGCATGGACCGACTGGGCCTACCACATGGGCGAATCGCCCGGGCGGCAACTGGAACTGGTCGAGCGCGCGCAGCAGAGCGCCCTCAAGCTGATGGCGCACGCTGCCGGGATCGGCCCGGACACCCCTCCCTTCACTCCGAAGCCCTATGACCACCGCTTCGGCCATCCGGACTGGCAGAAGCTGCCGTTCCGCATGTGGCAGCAGGGGTTCCTTGCGGTGCAGGACTGGTGGGACCACGCGACCGACCATCTGCGCGGGCTGCGACCCGAGGATGCGGACCGCGCGAGGTTCATCGCGCGGCAGACGCTGGATACCGTCTCGCCCTCGAACTTTCCGGCGCTGAACCCCGAGATCATCGCCGCAACCCTCGCGACGGGCGGGGGCAACCTGACCGAAGGCGCCGCGCATGTCGTGCAGGACATGGTGAAGACCCTGACCCAGGCCCATGATCCGGTGCCCGAGGAATTCCGCCTCGGCGAGGTGCTGGCCCGCACGCCGGGCACGGTGGTCTTTCGCAACGAGTTGTTCGAGCTGATCCAGTATGCCCCGCAGACCGGGCAGGTGCGTGCCGAGCCGATCCTGATCGTGCCGGCCTGGATCATGAAATACTACATCCTCGACCTCTCGCCCCACAACTCGATGGTCAAGTATCTGGTCGGTCAGGGCTTCACCGTCTTCATGATCTCGTGGTGCAACCCGACCGCCGAACAGGCCGACCTGTCGCTGGAGGATTACCGCACCAAAGGGGTGATGGCGGCGCTGGACGCCGTGGGCCGGATCGTGCCGGACCGCAAGGTGCATTCCGTCGGGTACTGCCTTGGCGGCACCATGCTGGCCATCGCGGCCGCGACGATGGCGCGCGACGGCGACGACCGGCTGGCCAGCATCACGCTGATGGCCGCGCAGGTGGATTTTGCCGAGGCCGGGGAACTGCTGCTGTTCGTCGATGAAAGCCAGGTGGCCTTTCTGGAAGACATGATGTGGGACCAGGGCTATCTGGACCGCTCGCAGATGGCGCGGACCTTCTCCACGATCCGCGCCGAGGATCTGATCTGGTCGCGGGCGGTGCGGCGATACTTCCTCGGCCAGGACGACCTGCCCACCGACATGGGCGTCTGGGCGGCCGACACGACGCGGATGCCCGCGAGGATGCACGGGGAGTATCTGCGGGGACTGTTCCTGGAGAACCGCCTGACGGCCGGCCGCTTCGCGGTCGGGGGCCGGGTGATCGCGCTGAAGGACATCGCGGCCCCGATGTTCGTCGTCGCCACCGAGGTGGACCACATCGCGCCCTGGCGGTCGGTCTACAAGACGCAACTCTTCACCGATTGCGACCTGACCTTCGTGCTGACCAGCGGCGGGCACAACAGCGGCATCGTCAACGTGCCCGGCGATCCGCGCAGCACGTTCTTCCTCTCGCACCGTCCAGCGGGGGCCTCCTACGCCGGCCCGGACGAGTGGCTGCGCCGGGCAGAGGCGCGAGGGGGCTCCTGGTGGCTGGCCTGGAAGGACTGGCTCGAGGCGCAGAACGAGGAGTTCGTGCCGCCCCCCGCGACCGGCGCCCCGGACCGGGGCCTTGCGCCGATCATGCCCGCGCCCGGAACCTATGTGTTCCAGACATGACCGCGCGCACCCCGCCCGGGCGCGGGCGTTGCGGCGCGTGGTCAGGCGGCCTCGGCGGGGCGGACGACCTCGGCCTTGATGCGCTTGAGGTCGGCATCCTCCAGCGTCTCGCGCTCCAGCAGGTCGGCGGCGCTGCGTTCCAGCAGCGCGCGGTTGCCCTCCAGCAGCGCGACCGTGCGATCGAACACCCTGTCAAGCACCTCCTTCACGGCATGGTCCAGACGCTCGGCGGTGGCATCGCTGTAGCGGCGGTTCAGCCACGAGCCCTGTTCGGGAGCGCCGAGGAAGGTGGGGCGCTCGCTGTCATAGCTGACATGGCCCAGATCCGGATCCATGCCGTAGCGCGCCACCATCGAGCGCGCGATGTCCGTCGCGCGGGCCAGATCGTCGGCGGCGCCGGTCGAGAGATGGCCATAGATGATCCTTTCCGCCGCGCGCCCGCCCAGAAGCACCGCGATCTTGTTCTCCAGTTCCTCGCGGGTCATCAGGTAGCGGTCTTCGGTCGGCCGCTGGATGGTGTAGCCGAGCGCGCCGACGCCGCGCGGGATGATCGAGACCTTGTGCACCTCGTCAACCCCCGAAAGCGCCATGCCGACGATGGCATGACCCATCTCGTGATGTGCCACGATCTCGCGTTCGCGCGCATTCAGGCGGCGGTTGCGCTTTTCCAGCCCCGCGACGATGCGCTCGACCGCCTGGGTGAAGTCCTGCATCGCCACCGTGTCCGCCTTGCGCCGCGTCGCCATCAGCGCCGCCTCGTTGACCAGATTGGCCAGATCGGCGCCGGAAAAGCCCGTCGTCAGCGCCGCAACCTGGTCGGGATCGACGCCCGGAGCCAGCTTGATCTTCTTCATGTGGACCTTGAGGATCTGCACCCGGCCGGCCCGGTCGGGGCGGTCCACCAGCACCTGCCGGTCGAAGCGCCCCGCACGCAGCAGCGCGGGATCGAGGATCTCGGGGCGGTTGGTGGCCGCGAGCAGCACCACGCCCTCCGAGGGGTCGAAGCCGTCAAGCTCGGTCAGCAACTGGTTCAGCGTCTGCTCGCGCTCGTCATGCCCGCCGAACTGTCCCGAGGCGGCGCGCGAGCGGCCGAGCGCGTCCAGCTCGTCCACGAAGATGATCGCGGGCGCCGCCTTTCGCGCCTGCTCGAAGAGGTCGCGCACCCGCGCGGCGCCGACGCCCACGAACATCTCGACGAATTCCGAGCCGGAAATGGAATAGAACGGCACGCCCGCCTCGCCCGCCACGGCGCGGGCCAGCAGCGTCTTGCCGGTCCCCGGCGGGCCGACCAGCAGCACGCCCTTGGGCATGTGCGCGCCGAGCCTGCCATGAGCCTCGGGGTTCTTCAGGAACTCGACGATCTCCTGCAGTTCCTGCTTGGCCTCGTCCACCCCGGCGACATCGTCGAAGCTGACCTTGGTATCGCTCTCGACATAGATCCTGGCCTTGCTCTTGCCGATGGACATGAAACCGCCCATCCCCTGCTTGTCCGCGAACCTGCGGATGAAGAGGACCCAGATGCCGACGAAGATCAGCGCCGGCAGCACCCAGGACAGCAGCGTCGAGAACCAGGTGTTCTCGACGGCGCCGGTGTAGGTGACATCGTAGTCCTCGAGCCGCGCCGCCATGTCCGGAGGAACGGCGGTGGTGACGAAGCCGGTCTTGCCGTCCTGCGGCGACTTGAACGTGCCGTGGATCGTGGTGCTGCCGATCACCACCTCATTGATCTGACCTTGCTCGAGATAGGTCTCGAACTGGCTGTAGGGGATCGCCTCGATGGTCTGGCTTGCGAGCCACAGGTCGCGCAGCAGCACGACGCCGAAGATCGCGAGGAAGATATACCAGATGTGTATCTGCGCCCGTCTGTCCATTTCCGTCTTTCCTTTCACGGTTGCAGGCTGGCCTTCGCGAATGCAGCCTGCACAATAAAGTGGCGCCCACCCATTGACAACAAAATGCAGCCTTCCCAGCTAATTGCCGCGGGATGCCGCAAAGAGGGTCCCGAAGATGGTGGCGATACCGATGCCTGCGCAGACGGCAGGCATCGCCCCGACATCGGCCCAAGGGTGCAGTCTGTGGCCCTGGGTTTGGATCGCGTGGTCGCCATGCGTCTTCGTGCAGGATCGTCTCCGATCCTTCCCCTTCTTCCGCGACAGTTCCGTATACGTCGAGCGTCCGCAGCTTCTGCGGACGAGCGGGTTCATTGGGGATGGAAAACCAGGAGGAGACAATGCTGAATATCGGATTTCCCGGAGCGCAGCGGGATCCCTTCGCGGAACTGCGGCAGTTGCAATCGCAGATGAACCGCATGTTCGAGGGGGCAACGCGCGCCGTCAGTGACCGGCCCTGGCCGCCGGTGAACATCTGGCTGGGCGATGACAGCGTGACGGTCACCGCCGAGCTGCCGGGTGTCGCCAGCGATGACATCGACCTGACGGTGCGCGAGAACACCCTGATCATCGCCGGCAAGCGCACAGCCCCCACCGGGGACGATGATGCGGCCTGGCACCGGCGCGAGCGCCCCTGGGGCGAGTTTTCGCGCAGCATCCGCCTGCCGCTCAGGGTCGATCCCGACAACGTCGAGGCGCGCGCGCGCAACGGCGTGCTCGAGATCGAGATGCGGCGCCCGGATGCCGAACGGCCACGCAAGGTCTCGGTCAAGGCGGGATGAGGACCGGAAAAAGGAGCAATGACATGGCACAGGAACTGCAAACCTCCGGCGGCGATGTTGCCCGCACCGCAGCGCGTGACGAGGGCGAGATGCGCGGCCCCGTCTATCGCCCGTCCACCGACATCTTCGAGAAGAATGGCGACGTGACGCTGGTCATCGACATGCCGGGGGTGGCGCCCGACAGCATAGATGTCTCGGTCGAGAACCGCGCGCTGACGGTGCGGGGGGTGATCGACGCGCCCGCCCCCGAGGGCTACCGGCGCATCTATGCCGAATACGCGCCCGGCACTTTCGAGCGGGCCTTCAGCCTGCCCGACTCGATCGACCCGGGCAGCATCGAGGCCAGCCACCGCGATGGCGTGCTGACGCTGACGCTGAAGCAGGCCGAGGCGGCCAGGCCGAAACAGATCAAGGTCAAGGCCGCCTGAGGCGGCCGAGGCCGGCAGAGCAGCGAAAGGAGGAACGAACATGGCATTCAGCGATCTCATTCCCTGGGGCTGGAACCGGACCCGTGACCGGATGCCCGCCCGCCGCGACACGGAGGACAATCCGATGATGTCGCTGCAGCACGATCTCAACCGCGTGTTCGAGGATTTCTGGACACGCTTCGACACCCCCTTCGGCAGCCTGACCGCGGGCGGCCCGCGCACCGACATCTCCGAGACCGACGAGGCCGTGCTGGTCTCGGTCGATCTGCCGGGGCTCGACGAAAAGGACATTGCGGTGGATGTCACCGACGACATCCTGACGATCCGCGGCGAGCGCGAGGACAAGACCGCCAGGGACGGCTTCACCTCGCAGTCGCGGCGCAGCTTCCACCGGATGATCCCGGTGCCGCCGGGGGTGGACCCTGAAAAGGCCGAGGCCGAGTTCCGGCGCGGCGTGCTGACGGTCACGCTGCCCAAGACGGAAGAGGCCAGGGCCAGGGTGAAGCGGATCGAGGTGAAGGCCGGCTGATCCGGCTCCCCCGGCACGGGAAGGGTGATCCCGTGCCGGAACTGCGGGGCAGGGAAACCGCCCCATGCGACGGTCGTTTTTTGCGGCCGGAACAACACGCCAGGAGGTGACAGAAATGGCAAACGGAATCTGTGACATCTGCAAAAGCCGCCCGGCTTCGTTCCGGGCGCAGGTCTCGGTCAATGGCGAGCGGCAGGTGATGGAGCTTTGCGACGAGGACTACCGCAAGCTCGCGCGTCAGCAGCGGCGGCCCGCGTCACCCCTCGAATCGCTCTTCGGCGGCGGGTCGCTCTTTGACGAGTTCTTCGGCGATACGCCCTTCGCCGGCATGGACCGGAGCTTCGGCGATACTGGCGGGGATACTGGCAGCCGGGACGGCGGCCAGCGCGTCCCCATCAACCGCGGCAGCCGGCGCGGCGGCGGCAGCGCGGGCATCGCCGAACGGTTGAGCGAACATGGCAACAGGCTGCTGCAGGAGGCCGCGCAGAAGGCGGGCGAATTCGGCCGGCCCGAGGTCGATACCGAACATCTGCTGCTGGCCCTGACCCAGAGCGACGTGGTCAGGACGCTGCTCGAGCAGTTCAAGATCGACGTGGACGACCTGCGCCGCCAGATCGACAAGGAGGCTCCGCGCGGCGAGGCCGCGGCCGGCGCCGAGATCGGCGTCAGCCCGCGCCTGAAGGATGCGCTGAACCGGGCCTTCATCGCCTCCAACGAACTTGGCCATTCCTATGTCGGCCCCGAACATCTGCTGATCGGCCTTGCCGAGGAGGGCGAGGGGCTCGCCGCCGACATCTTGCGCAAATACGGGCTGACGCCGCAGGCGCTGCGCCAGCAGGTGACGAAGGTGGTGGGCCGCGGCGCCGAAGAGGGCCGGGTGGAGACCCCCTCCAACACTCCCGATCTGGACCAGTTCTCGCGCGACCTGACCAAGCTCGCGCGTGAAGGCAAGCTCGATCCGGTGATCGGGCGCGCCCGCGAGATCGAGACCACGATCGAGGTGCTGGCGCGGCGCAAGAAGAACAACCCGGTGCTGATCGGCGAGCCGGGCGTCGGCAAGACCGCGATCATCGAGGGGCTGGCGCAGCGCATCGTCGCGGGCGAGGTGCCGGAGGCATTGCGCGACAAGCGGCTGGTGGAGCTGAACATCAACTCGATGGTGGCAGGGTCCAAGTATCGCGGCGAGTTCGAGGAGCGCGTGCAGAAAATCCTCAAGGAGATCACCGAGCGGAAGGACGAGCTGATCGTCTTCATCGACGAGCTGCACACCATCGTCGGCGCCGGGCAGGGCGGCGGCGAGGGCGGGCTCGATGTCGCCAACACCTTCAAGCCGGCGCTGGCGCGGGGCGATCTGAACCTTGTGGGCGCGACCACGCTCAACGAATACCAGAAGCATATCGAGAAGGACGCGGCGCTGGAGCGGCGCTTCCAGCCGGTCTATGTGAACGAGCCGAGCGTCGCCCAGACCATCATGATCCTGCGGGGCCTGCGCGACACCCTGGAAAGCCACCACAAGGTGACGATCTCCGACGAGGCCATCGTCGCCGCCGCCGAGCTGTCGGACCGCTACATCTCGGGGCGCTTCATGCCCGACAAGGCCATCGACCTGATCGACCAGG
This sequence comes from Rhodobacteraceae bacterium UBA6141, assembly GCA_002423245.1. Lineage (GTDB taxonomy): Bacteria > Pseudomonadota > Alphaproteobacteria > Rhodobacterales > Rhodobacteraceae > Frigidibacter. The sequence continues at coordinate 52,012 of DIVD01000026.1, read as the reverse complement.
CCGCCGCGCGCGTCAAGATCTCGGCCACGGCCCGGCCCATCGACGTGCAGGAGCTGGAGGCGGAGGTGAAGCAGATCCAGCGCGAGCAGGATTATGCCGCCGCCCGCAAGCAGTTCGACCGCGCCGCCGAACTGAAGAAGGAACTGGAAGGGAAACAGACCGAGCTCGACCAGCTTCTGGAGATCTGGAAGCGCGACCGCGCCTCGGCCACGGCCGAGGTGCGCGCCGATCATGTGGCGCAGATCGTCTCCAAGCTGACCGGCATCCCGGTGACGGAACTGACCAGCGAGGAGCGCGAGAAGCTGCTGAAGCTGGAGGACCGCCTGCACGAGCGCGTCATCGGCCAGAACGACGCGATCCGGTCGGTGGCCGACGCGGTGCGCCTGGCGAGAGCGGGCCTGCGCGAGGGCTCGGCGCCCACGGCGACCTTCCTGTTCCTTGGCCCCACCGGCGTCGGCAAGACCGAACTTGCCAAGGCGCTGGCCGAAACCGTCTATGGCGACGAGGGCGCGATGGTCCGCATCGACATGTCGGAATATGGCGAGCGGCACACCGTCGCGCGGCTGGTGGGCGCGCCGCCCGGCTATGTGGGCTATGACGAGGGCGGGCAACTGACCGAGCGCGTCCGCCGCCGGCCCTATTCGGTGGTGCTGCTCGACGAGATCGAGAAGGCGCACAGCGATGTCTACAACATCCTGCTGCAGGTCTTCGATGACGGGCGGCTGACCGATGGCAAGGGCCGGGTCGTGGACTTTACCCACACGATCATCATCGCGACCTCGAACCTCGGCTCGGACATCATCCAGCGCAACCTGATGAAGCGCGGCACCAAGGAGTTCGACGAGGCGAAACAGCATGCCGAGCTGATGGAGGTGCTGCGCGGTCACTTCCGGCCCGAATTCCTCAACCGGATCGACGAGATCATCGTCTTCCACTCGCTGAACCGGGCCGAGATCCGCCAGATCGTCGGCCTGCAACTCACCCGCGTGGCGCGCACCGCGCTGACGCAGGGCGTGGAGCTGCACTACGACGACTCGGTCACCGAGCATTTCGCCGCCGTGGGCTACCAGCCGGAATTCGGCGCTCGCGAGTTGCGCCGGCTGGTCCGCTCGGAGCTGGAAACCGAACTGGCCCGCGCGATGCTGGGCGGCTCGGTCGAGGATGGCGACCGGGTGCGGGTAGCCTGGTCGGCCGAGAAGCAGAAGATCACCTTCGAGAAGCTGGAGGCGACCGAGGCACAGGGGGCGCAGCAGGCGGGGGCGCAGCAGGCGGGGGCGCAACAGGCGGGGGCGCAGGAGGTGGCGGGCGCGCCCGACAAGGCCCCTGCGGGCGGCGGCGCGGCGAAGTCGCCGGATGATCGCGCCGAGGCGGATGCCTCCACGGAGGGCTAGGCAAGGCCCGCGCCGCGACAAGACAGGGGGATGCGGGGCGCATGGCCTCGCATCCCCATGACACGGAGACTGCCCATGAGGGACGCCAGATGAATGTAACCACCGCGTTTCGCAATCTTGATCCCCACGGCCGGCACCGGGGCCCCGAGGTGATCGCGCACGAGGCGGCGCTGCTGGAGCAGCGGCTTGCCCGGTTCCGTCCCGATCTCGTGCATCTCGAGGCATCGGTGTCGCAGACACGAGGCAAGAAGCGCCTCCAGGCGGATCTGCGGCTCGAACTACCCTCGGGCGTGATCGCCGCGCGGGCCGACGGGTTCGAGACCGAGCCGGTGCTGCGCAAGGCCTTCGCCGCGCTCGGCCGCCGGCTCGACCGGCACCTGGCGCTTCTGCAACGCAGGCCGGAATGGAAACGCCCGGCGCGGCGTGCGCGGATCGGCCGGCCCCTGCCGCCCGCACGGGACCGGGCCGAGGCGGAGCGGCGCGCGCTCTATTTCGAGCTGATCGAGGATCATCTCGATCAGGTCTACAACACGGTGCGGCGCGAACTGACCTATCTCGAGGCGAGCGGCGCCGTTCCCGTCGGAAGCCTCAGCGTTCGGGGCCTCGTCGATGCCACCATCCTCGCCGGGCTCGACCGCTTCGAGCAGCGCCCCACGGAATTCTCGATCGGCGGCTGGCTGACACGGCTGGCCTATCAGACGATCGAGAGCGAGGCACGCGCCGCCCGCCGCGCCCTTCCCGAAGGGATTGCCCCGCTGGACGAGGCGCCCGACGAGCCGGCGCGCGAGCCGACCGAAGCGGATCAGGAGTTGTACGAGTTCTACCAGCCCGACGAGATGCTGCTGCTGGAGGATCTGGTGGCCGATGACGAGGGCGAGCAGGCCGAGGACTGGATGGCGCGGCGCGAGGCGGCGCTGGCGCTGCATCGGGCGCTGGCCGATCTGCCCGCGCTCTGGCGCAAGACCTTCCTGCGGCTGCACATGCAGGACGAGACAGCGGAGCAGGCGGCCGCGGCTCTCGATCTGTCGGCGGCGGAGGTGGCGCGCATCGCCGAGGCCGCGCGCGCCTTCCTGCGTCAGCGGCTGGTCGAGGCCGGCCATGCCTCGGACAGCGCCGATGCCGCGCTTGCGGCCGGATCGGCGCGCATGGCGCAAATCCCGCAACCGCTGCAAGACCGCGAGCGGATCGCGGCGGCGATGACGCCGGCCGAAGACGGCCGCACCCGCGACGCCCCGCACGAGGCCGGGCGCCAGCCAGCACAAGAGGGATCGAGATGACCATGACCGGCATGACCCCGCAGACATCCATGCAGGATATCCTCTGCGGCCTCACGAAAAACTGGTGGACCTTCGTTCTGCGCGGCGTCCTCGCGCTCGTCATCGCGGTTCTCGCCTGGCTGATGCCGGCAGAGGCGGTGCTCGGCCTGACGCTGGTCTTCGGCGCCTTCGCCTTCGTCGACGGTGTCTTCGGGCTCGTCGCGGCCGTGCGGCTCATGCGCCGCGAGCAACGCTGGGGCTGGCTCGCCTTCAGCGGCGTGCTCGGCATCCTGACCGGGATCGTGGTCCTGGTCACGCCGTTCGTGGCGACATTCGTGCTCACGGCCTTCCTGTGGTCCAGCATCGCCTTCTGGGCGTTCTTCTCCGGGATCGCCGAAATCGTGGCGGCGATCCGCCTGCGCAAGGAGATCCGGGGCGAGGTCTGGCTGGCGCTTGGCGGCATCGTTTCGGTTCTGATGGGGATCCTCGTCCTGTGGGTCCTGTTCGCCTATCCCGCGCAGAGCCTGCTTGCGCTCGGCTGGCTGCTGGCCATCTATGCCGCGATCTTCGGCGTCGTCCTGATCCTGCTGGGCCTGAGGCTTCGCAAGGCGCATGAGGACGCGAAGCGCGGCGCAACCTCGGGCGCGGCCTGAGCGGCGCGGCCCGTGGGAACCCTGACTGCACAAGGGAAGAGCTGGAAGAAAGGAGGTCATCATGTTCGACAGACGTGGACATAACCGCCCGCCGTTCCCGCCGACCATTCCGGGCACCGGACTGCGCTCGCCCGAGGTGCCGGCGGCGATCATCTATCGCCGCGCGCGGAGCCCCATGCAGTCGGGGCCGCGGCCGCGGGACTGGATCGTGGAATTCGAGCCTGCGCAGCCGGCCGAGATCGAGCCGCTGATGGGCTGGACCGCAACGCGCGATCCCTACCGCCCGATCCGGCTGCGCTTTGCCGATCGCGAAAGCGCGGTGGACTTCGCCGAACGGCAGGACTGGAGCTATGTCCTCCTCGAGGAGGGGCAGCGCCGGGCAGCGGGCGCCGTCGTCCTCCGCCCGAGGAGGCACCCCGACGGGCAGGTTGCGGGCGTGACCGCCACAGGGGAAACGGACGAGACCGATCCAGTGGTGCTGGCCTCGCTCGAGTCCTTCCCCGCCTCGGATCCGCCGGCCTGGACGGGGGCGACCATCGCGGCCCGATGATCCCCCGATGACCCGGTTGCGCGCCGCTGCCGCAGGTGGTGCTCCGGCGGGTGCTCCGGCCCGGCCGCGCCTCTGCGGGGGGCCGGGGCGCAACCGTTCCCGTGATCGCGGGCCGGCTATCGGCGCCGGCCGACATAGCGGTTGATCCCCATCACCCGGGCTCGGGCGCGGGGATCGCTGTCGAAAAGGCTCGCCAGTTGCTCGGTCATCGCGCCGGCAAGCTGGTCGACATCGGTGATCGTCACGGCGCGCTGATAATAGCGGGTCACGTCATGGCCGATGCCGATGGCGATCAGTTCCACCGCGCGGCGCTTCTCGACCATCGCGATCACGTCGCGCAGATGCTTTTCGAGGTAGTTCGCCGGGTTGACCGACAGGGTGGAATCGTCCACCGGAGCGCCGTCGGAGATCACCATCAGGATCTTGCGCACTTCGGGGCGCGCGACCATCCGGCGATGCGCCCATTCCAGCGCCTCGCCGTCGATGTTTTCCTTGAGCAGGCCCTCCTTCATCATCAGGCCGAGGTTCGAGCGGGTCCGCCGCCACGGCGCATCGGCGGATTTGTAGATGATATGGCGCAAATCGTTCAGGCGGCCCGGCTGCTGCCGGCGGCCATTCGCCAGCCAGCGTTCGCGGCTTTGCCCGCCCTTCCAGGCGCGGGTGGTGAAGCCGAGAATCTCCACCTTCACCTGGCACCGCTCCAGCGTGCGGGCCAGCACGTCGGCGCAGATCGCGGCGATGGAGATCGGCCGCCCGCGCATGGAGCCGGAATTGTCCAGCAGCAGCGTCACCACGGTATCGCGGAACTCGGTATCCTTCTCGATCTTGAAGGACAGCGGCGTCGTGGGGTTCGCCACCACGCGCGCAAGCCGGCCGGCATCCAGCACGCCTTCCTCCAGATCGAACTCCCAGCTGCGGCTCTGCTGCGCCTGAAGCCGGCGTTGCAGCTTGTTCGCAAGCCGGCCGACCGCGCCCTTGAGGGGTTCAAGCTGCTGGTCGAGATAGGCGCGCAGCCGTTCCAGCTCGGCCGGTTCGGCCAGATCCTCGGCGCGGATCTGCTCGTCGAACTCGGTCGTATAGACCGCATAGTTCGGGTCGGCGGCAGAGTGCGGGGCAGGGGGCGGTGGCTCCATCGCGGCGTCGCCCTCGGGCAGTTCCGCCTCTTCGCCATCCTCCAGGTCGGCAAGGTCATCCATGCTGACCTGCGCCTGGGTCGCATCCTGCTGCTGGTCCTGGCTGCGCTCGGGGCTGGCGTCGCTGTCTTCGCTGTCTTCCGCGTCGGGTTGCTGGCTGTCACCGGTTTCGGGTTCCTGATCCTCGCCGGGCTGGTCGGCCTCGTCCTCCTGCTGGGCATCGGGATCGTCGCCAAGCTGGTCGCCATAGCCGAGGTCGGAAATGATCTGGCGCGCGAGCCGGGCAAAGGCGGCCTGATCGGAGAGGCTGCCGGACAGCCCGCCGAGCGTGCCGGCGGCCTGCTGCTCGATGAAGGGGCGCCACAGCTCCATGACATTGGCGGCGGCGGCGGGCAGGTCGCGGCCCGTCGCCAGATGCCGCACGAGATAGCCGGCGGCCTGCGCCAGCGGGGCATCGGCGGCGGCGCGGATCTGGCCATAGCCCTTGCGGTCCGCCTCATGCGCGATCTTCGCGTCGATATTGCCCAGCGTGCCGGGCATGTCGCGCGCGCCCACCGCCTCGCAGCGCGCGTTCTCCATCGCCTCGTAGAGGTCGCGCGCCATCTGGCCCTGCGGCGCATAGCGGGCGGCGACGCCGGTGTCGTGGTGGCGGTGGCGCAGCGCGAAGGCATCGGCCGTGCCGCGCGCCAGCAGCACCTCGTCACTGGTCATCCGGCGGCTGACCTGCGGCAGGCGCATGGTCTCGGCGGTCATGCCGGGCGGATCGACCGAATAGCTGACGGTCATCTCGCGGTCGTCGGCCATGGTGCGCGTCGCCTCGGCGAGCGCCTTCTTGAACGGGTCTGCCGGGTTGTCGGAAGGTTTCATCTCGGCGCCTCCAACGCATCTGCAAAACGGATGAGAGCCACCCGGCCTTCATCCTGGGGTCGCGATCAGCGGATGCTCTGGCTGACCGCCGATTCCGGCAGTTCCTCGGCAAAGCAGCGCTGGTAGAATTCGGCGACGGTCTGGCGTTCCAGCTCGTCGCACTTGTTGAGGAAGGTCAGCCGGAAGGCATAGCCGATACTGCGGAAGATCTGCGCGTTCTGCGCCCAGGCGATCACGGTGCGCGGCGACATCACGGTGGAGAGATCGCCGTTCATGAAGGCGGTGCGCGTCAGGTCGGCGACGGTGACCATCTGGCTGATCTCGCGCCGGCCCTTTTCGGTGTTGTAGGTGGGGTTCTTCGACAGCACGATCGCGGTTTCGGCATCGTGGCTGAGGTAATTGAGCGTGGCGACAAGGCTCCAGCGGTCCATCTGGCCCTGGTTGATCTGTTGGGTGCCGTGGTAGAGGCCGGTGGTATCGCCAAGCCCGACGGTGTTGGCGGTGGCAAACAGGCGGAAGCACGGGTGCGGGGTGATGATCTCGTTCTGGTCCAGCAGCGTCAGCTTGCCGTCGGTTTCCAGCACGCGCTGGATCACGAACATCACATCCGCGCGCCCGGCGTCGTATTCGTCGAAGACGATGGCGGCGGGGTTGCGCAGCGCCCAGGGCAGGATGCCTTCCTGAAACACCGTCACCTGCTTGCCGTCCACCAGCTTGATCGCGTCCTTGCCGATCAGGTCGATGCGGCTCACATGGCTGTCGAGGTTCACGCGCACGCAGGGCCAGTTCAGCCGCGCCGCCACCTGCTCGATATGGGTGGACTTGCCGGTGCCGTGATAGCCCTGGATCATCACCCGGCGATTATAGGCGAAACCGGCAAGGATCGCGAGCGTGGTATCGGGGTCGAACTTGTAGGTCGGGTCGATATCCGGCACCCGCTCGGTGCGGTCGGCGAAGCCGCGCACCTTCATCTCGGTGTCGATCCCGAAGACCTCGCGGACCGAGATCTCTTCGGTGGGTTTCGCGTTCTTGTCCAGCATTCCGTCCGCCCTCATAGCCGCAGCGCCCGCGCGGGCGTGCCCGATATCCGCGCCGACCGGCGCTGCCTTGTCCGCACGCCCCTGGCGCATGGCCTTCCCGCACGCCTGGGGGGCGCAGGTGATCCCCGGATTGATGGAACATATCGCCGGGGCGTGCAAGGGCGAGGGACGCGGGCCGGCTGGCATCGCACCGCGCCTGCGGGTCAGTCGCGGAAGTTGCGGCTGTCCTTGATCTGGTCCCAGGCCCAGACGACCTCTTGCAGGCGGTCCTCGTCGCTGCGGTCGCCGCCGTTCATGTCGGGGTGCAGGTCCTTCACGAGGCTCTTGTACTGCTTGCGGATCTCGGGCTTCGACCAGCTGTCGCGGGCGTCGAGGATCTCGATGGCCTTGCGCTCGGTCGGCGGCAGCTTGCGCGTCGCGCCCGATCCGCCGCCGCGGCCGGGGTTCTGCGTCGCGTTGCTGCCGAGAATCTGCATCGGGTCATCGACGCCCAGCCGCTGCCATGCGCGGTCTTCCTCGCCGCGTTGGCCGAAGGGTTTGGTCTCGCGGCCCCAGAGCCGGTCCTTGTCGAGGAACTTCTGGAACTCCTCGTCGGTGGTGCCCTGGAAGAAGTTCCACTTCAGATTGTACTCACGCACATGGTCGCGGCAGAACCAGAAGAACTCGTCCAGATGGTCGGGCGACTTCGGCGCACGGTACTGCCCCTGCTCCTGGCAGCCCGGATGGTCGCAGGCGCGGGTCGATGACTCGAAAGCCCCGGACATGCCGCGCTTGCCCTTGGTGCGGCGCTTCTTGTCCGAGGACACGCGCAGATCGAAGTTGAAGGGGTCGTTCCTGGTCATGGGTACCCTGCGGTGCAGCCTTTCCGACTCGGGAGGGCGAGTTTAGGGTTTTTCCCGCCGCTTTGAAGGGGCGGCGACGATGCAGGTGCAAAAAAGCGCGAAAGCGGGGCGTGAATGGCGATTGTGGACGAGATGACGGAGCGGTTGCAGGCGCGGTTCGCGCCGCAGACGCTGGTGGTGGTGGATGAAAGCGAGGGCCACCGCGGCCATGCCGGCTTTCGCGAGGGCGGAGAGACGCATTTCCGGGTAAGGATTCGCGCGGCGGAACTGGGGCCGATGTCGCGGCTGGCGCGGCACCGGGCGGTGCATGAGGCGCTGGGGCCCGCGCTGATCGGCCGCATCCATGCGCTTGCCATCGAGGCGGAGGGCTGAGCGGTCAGTCCGCCGCCGGGCCAAGCGGCGGCGCCTTGCCCGGTTCGGCGGCAGAGGCGAGCCTCGGCGCCTCTCCCACGGGGGCATCGGTCCGCAGCGGCTGCGCAGGCTCGGGGCCCGGCCTGGCCGCTTCGGCCGCGGAGCGACGGCCGAAACCGGCCAGTCTGAACGATGCGGGAAGCGGCGAGCCTTGCGCGGGGGCAGGGGGGGCAGGCGGCGCTGGGGCCGGCTCGGGCGCGGGCCCGGGTGCCGCTTCGGGTGCGGCCAGTGCCTTGGGCATGTCCACGGCGGCGGTTTCGGCGGCGAGGCGGCGGAAGGTCAGCAGGTTCTGGTAGGTGGTGGTGCGGCTGGTCAGGCCCGACCGCTCCTCGCAGGGCAGGGTATCGGCGCGCACATATTCCCAGCCGTCGCGGGCCATGTCGTTCATCAATTCGGTCATCGCATGGGCAAAGCGCTCGCCGGTTGTCTTCAACCCGCGAACCTTTTCGCCGCGATTCGGTGCGATGATCACCCTGTATTCGTATCGCTGCATGGCTGCCTTTCTCCCTTGCCCCTTCGGTGCGGCATCCCGGTTGCCTTTGGGCCACAGCCGGGCAGCCTGCGCAAGATCAAGGCGCGGGGCACCGGGCGGTTCATGCCTTGCGGAGCCTGTCCGCTGATGGCGGAGCCGGACAGGTTCCGCGATCCTGATGCCGCCCGTCTCCTGATGGCCGCCCGTCTTGCGACAGACCCGAGTTCATTTTTGTCCGACAGCCTTATTTGTCCGCCAGCTTTAGACGCGCGGAAAGCCGCAATGCCATGAACATCCTCGTGATCCGGGTCATTTCCGTCGGCGCGCCGGGCTGGCTGGGGCCCGGCCCGCGCGTGCCTGTGCTCGGGGCGTTCGCCTTCACCGTCACGCCGGGCGGGGGCGGGCGGGGGCGGGGCGGGGCTGAGCGTGCGCAGGTCGGTGCCGGTCTAGAGCCTCTGGTTCGGCGCGGAGGGAAAGGCGCGGCTGTCGCTTCCGCTCCCCGGCTTCTCGGGGATCGGCCCGATCCGCGAAACCCGCGCCGGCGGCGCCTGGCGGCTGGCTGCGGCTGCGCGGGCGGGCGGGCGGGCGCGGACGCGCAGACCCGGCGCGGCAGGGCGCCGGGCGGGCGGGGCGTCGCCCGCGTTCAGCGGCACGCCGTTCTTCAGGTGGCGCAGGGTGATCTTGCGCGCGGCTCTGCCGGCCAGCAGCATCCGCGCGGGTTCGGCATCCTGGCGCAGGTCCGCCGGCAGCGCAGGCAGCGGGGCCCCGCCGCGCGCCTTTTGCGCCTCGGGGCCAAGGAACAGCGATTCCGCCTCGGCGCCATTGGCGAGCACGATTTCATGCCGGTCGAACAGCAGGTGCAGATAGGTCACGCCCTCCGGCTGCGGCGCAGGCTCGATCCCCCCGGGGTGGATCAGGTGCCGGGCGGCGGCAAGCGCCTCCGGCGCGCCCGTCACCTTCGCGACGATGCGCGAGCGCAGCAGGATGCGGTGCTGGGGCGAGACCATGAGCGCGCTATGCGGCCTGCCGGGGCCAAGCGCCCCCGCCGCGATCCGCAGCGGCACCAGGCCCGGCCGCCGCTTCAGCGCCCCGGCCCCGATGGCGACCGAGCCGAGCCAGCGCAGCGGCTGCAACCCGTGATCGCGCGTCGCGACCAGATCGCCCACCGCCAGCGTTTCCACCGCCCGCTCGCCCGTCGCCGTCAGGATCAGGGTGCCGGCACAGAAGCAGATGACCTCGGACGGGGCATCGATGATACCCGAGGTGCTCGCGCTCAGCGCAACATCGTTGGAGAAGGGTCGAAAATCGCTGCTGGAAAACCGCGGGCCAAGCGAGGTGTTGTTGACGAAGGGGTTTCCCGGCGGGTTCGATGCCGTCACCTCGGTCAGCACCAGTTGGCTGCCCTGGCTTGGGCCCTGATCCTGCCAGACATCCGGCTCGGCAGGGTTCCAGCCCTGCGAGACGACGCTGCCCACCGGCACGTTCCCCACCGTCACATAGCCGACGAAATAGTAGGTGTCGGTCGCGGGGTCGCGCAGCACGAAGCCCAGATCCATCTCCACCGGGCCAGAGCCGGTGGAATAGCTGTGCCCGTTGATCGTGACGGGTGATGTCACATGGCCGCTCGACGGGCTGTCGCTCAGCGACGTGCCCGAGATGGTGACCATCTGCGCGCCGTCATAGCCGTTGAAGGTGAGGGTGCTGCCCGCCTGGCCATGCGTATCGCTGATCAGCCGTTCGGACCCGAACGACTTGTCGAAGAACGTGCCGGGGGCGGTCTCGGTCCATGTGGCAGCGTCGAAGAGGTAGAAGGAACAGGACATGGCGGCTCCAGGGTTCGGACGCGGGCGGCGGGCGAGCGGGCGGCACGCCGCCCGGCCAGGCCCAGCATCGCAGGCGAACCTTTCGGAACAGCAAACGCGCGGGCGTCTGCCGCGCAGCGGAGCCCGACTCCATTGCCCATCCGTCCCCCGCGCGGTAACGTCGCGCGGAAGCTGCCGGAGCCTCGCCTCCAGTACATGCAGAAGAATGCGGGCTCGTGGAATCGCTGCAGGCGCAACGAGATGTTGAGGTTTCCGCGCTCACCGTGCAGTATGGGTAGCATCAGGAGGATGCAATGAACGCAGCGAACGAGGATCTTGCAAACTACCTCGCTGGCAGGAAGTTCGCGACGGTCATGGCCGATCCCCCGTGGCGGTTCACCAATCGCACCGGCAAGGTGGCCCCCGAACACCGGCGTCTGGCCCGCTATCCGACCATGACGCTGGACGACATCTGCGCGCTGCCGGTGAACGAGCATCTGGAGGCGACGGCACATTGCTATCTGTGGGTGCCCAACGCGCTTCTCCCCGAGGGATTGCGCGTGCTGTCTGCCTGGGGCTTCGACTACAAGTCGAACCTGATCTGGCACAAGATCCGCAAGGATGGCGGGTCCGACGGTCGCGGGGTCGGCTTCTACTTCCGCAACGTGACGGAGATCCTGCTGTTCGGCACGCGCGGCAAGAATGCCCGCACGCTCGATGCCGGGCGAACCCAGGTGAACCTGTTCGGCACCCGCAAGCGCGAGCATTCCCGCAAGCCCGACGAGCAATACGACATCATCGAATCCTGCTCGCGCGGGCCGTATCTCGAGCTGTTCGGGCGCGGCGTGCGCAAGGACTGGACGGTCTGGGGCAATCAGGCGGATGACGACTATCGGCCCACCTGGACCACCTACAAGTTCAACTCCGCCGTGGCGGCCGAGTAGTCGCCGTGGCAGAGGGCGACAGGGACGATGCAGAGACGCCGGTCTCTGAAGGTCGCCATGCCGATCCTGCCCGAAGCGTTCAGGCCGCCTTCGGCAGCGCGCTCTGCACGAAGTTCGAGATCTACAGCTACCGCAACGCGGCCGGGCTGCTTGCGCAGGCCTTCCCCGGCCATTTCGCCGAGCTTCGGGACGCCCTGGAGAGGTTCACCATCACCCGGCAGATGATCCGCAAGCCCGGCGGAAGCCGGGGGCCGATCGCGCAATATGTCGATGAGCTGTTGCCGGACGATTGGGTGGAGGCGCGGATTTCGGCGGATCTGCGGGTGCGGCTGCATGATGCGAAAAAGCGTGAAGTCATCCTGAAGGAATACTGGCGAGAGGGCTATCTCGACGGCCATCGCATCGACTATCTCAAGGGCCGGGTGGCGCTTGACGTGGAATGGAACAGCAAGGATCAGACCTACGACCGCGACCTTTACGCCTTCTCGGCCTTCCATCAGGCCGGGGCCATCGACCTTGGCGTGATCCTGACCCGCGGCAGCAGTCTGGACGGGGCATTCTTTCGCAGTCTCGGGCCGGTGCTGACCAAGGACGGCAAGGACGGAACCGAGATGGTGTTCAGGAAGTTCGGCGCCTCCACGACCTGGATGGGCAAGCTTCTCTACCGGCTCGACGCGGGGCGAAACGCGGGCTGCCCGGTCCTGGCCATCGGCATCACGCCGCGCTGCATCGCCCCTGCAGAGCTTTCCGCCTTGAATTGACCCTGCCGCGATCCGAACTTTGAAAGCAGCCATCCCCAAGTCCGGTGCATCCCATGCCTGACACGACCCGGCCGCAGCGCGGCCCTGCGCGGCGGGTGTTCCATCCGATCACCCGGCCGATGACGCTGACCCCGGAACAGGTGCGCCGGACGCGGCGCGAGGTGCCCGATCCGGGGCCGGACCCGAGTTTTACCCTGCTGACCGATGATGATTGCGCCCGGATCTCCGCGCGGCTGCTGCAGGGGCGGCAGGGGCCGGTCTGGGTGTTCGCCTATGGCTCGCTGATCTGGAACCCCGGCTTCCCGGTCGGGCGCATCCGCAAGGGCGTGGCGCATGGCTGGCATCGCAGCTTCTGCCTCGAGTTGACAAGCTGGCGCGGCTCGCCCGAGGTTCCGGGGCTGATGTTGGCGCTGGAACGGGGCGGATCGACGACCGGGCTGTTGATGGAGGTGGCGCCGGACCGGCTGACCGACGGCCTGACGGCGCTGCTCAAGCGCGAGTTGCTGGTGCATGACTTCGCCGGGAATGTCCGCTGGATCAAGGTCCGCTCCGAAGGCGAGGTGCTGGAGGCGCTGGCCTTCTGGGCCGGGCCCAAGGGGCGGATGGTCGTGTCCGGTCTGCCGCCCGAGACGGTCGCCTGGCGGCTGGCCCATGCCTGCGGGCATGGCGGCTCGGGGGCGGAATACCTCTACAGCACGGTGGCCAAGCTGGACGAATACGGGCTGCGCGACAGGAACCTGTGGCATCTGCAGCATCTGGTGGCGCAAGAGATCGCGCGGTGGGAGGAGCCGGGGCAAGGCCCTGACGCCTCTCCCGGTTTCGCTGCCCCCCGGCAAGGCGCGTAACGGCGGCGCGGCCCGGTGCTGCCTGCCGGTCGGCCGGCGGAATGTTGGATATGGGCAAGGCAGGTGCCGGTCACGCCAGATTTACGCCGTGCATCGTCGCATTTTCACAACCCCGTTCACCGCTCCTGCACGCTCTCCAGCCATGCCACCACCGCCAGCACCCTTGCGCTGGTGATCACGGGGGTGCCGTCCGGCGCGTCGGCGGCGACCGCATCGCCCCGCATCAGCGCGCCGAAGATCGGCATCGGCCCGCCATGCCCGCGCAGCCCGCTGCGGCCATCGACCAGATGCACCACCCGCAGCCAGGGAAAGCTGCCGCCATTCGCCGCAGTCAGCCCGGTCAGGTCCGGCACCGGCATCGCCAGTATCTCGGCCATCGGACCGTCGCCCCGCGCGGCGGGCCCGTGGCAACTGGCGCAGGCGTCGAGCCAGACGGCGCGGCCATCCTCGACGGGGCCCGCCCTCAGCGGCAGCGGCATCAGGGCGGTGGCAAGGGCAGCGGCAAGCAGCGGGCGCATCGCGGATCCTCCGGGCGGGCGGGTTTGCGCCCCAGCCTGCACCGCCCGGCGCGCGCGCGCCTTGATCCGTGTCAGATGATGTTGATCCCTCTCAGGTGACAACGCGCCCCGCCGCCAGCCGCACCACCCGATCCATCCGCGCCGCGAGGTCAAGGTTGTGCGTCGCGATCAACGCCGCCATCCCGGTGCCGCGCACAAGCTCGATCAGCGCGCCGAACACCCTGTCGGAGGTGGCGGGGTCGAGGTTGCCGGTCGGCTCGTCCGCCAGAAGCAGCGCCGGGCCGTTCGCCAGCGCGCGGCAGAAGGCGACGCGCTGCTGCTCGCCGCCCGACAGCGCGGCGGGCCGGTGGGCGGCGCGGGGCAGCACGCCGACGCGGTCCAGAAGCTCGCGCGCGCGCGCCTCTGCCGCGCCGCGGCCGATCCCGTTCGCAAGCTGCGGCAGCACGACGTTCTCGGCGGCGCTGAACTCGGGCAAGAGGTGATGGAACTGGTAGACGAAGCCGATCTTGCGGCGGCGAATCTCGGTGCGGCGGCGGTCGCCAAGCCCGGCCATCGCCTCGCCCTCGATCGCCACGCTGCCCGCATCGGGCGTGTCCAGCAGCCCCGCGATATGCAGCAGCGTCGATTTCCCGGCGCCCGAGGGCGCGACCAGCGCCACCATCTCGCCGCGCGCGACCGTCAGATCCACCCCGCGCAGCACCGCGACCTCCGAGGGCTTGCCGCGGTTATAGACCTTCTCGAGCCCCGCCAGACCGAGAACCGGGTCATTCATAGCGCAGCGCCTCCACCGGGTTCATCCGCGCCGCCCGGCGGGCGGGCAGGATCGTCACCACGAAGGACAGCGCCAGCGACAGCCCCGCCGCCTTCAGCACATCGGCCAGTTGCAGCTTGGCCGGCAGGGTGTAGATGCCGCGGATCGCGGGATCCCAGACCCCGCCGCCGGCGACATAGTTGACGAAGGAAAAGATCGGGTCGATCCAGATCGCGAACAGGCAGCCGAGGATCACCCCCATCGCCGTGCCGATCAGCCCGGTGAAGGCGCCGCAGAGGAAGAACACCCGCAGCACCGAGCCTTCGGTCAACCCCATCGTGCGCAGGATGCCGATATCGCGGCCCTTGTTCTTGACCAGCATGATCAGGCCCGAGGTGATGTTCATCGCCGCGATCAGCACCAGGATCGACAGGATGATGAACATCACGTTGTCCTCGACATCCAGCGCGCGCAGGAAGCTGCCGGAACTGTCGCGCCAGGTCCAGACATAGGCCTGCGGGCCCGCCGCCGCCAGCAGCGGGCCGGTCAGGCGGTCCACCTGCTCGGGGTCCTCGAGCATCACCTCGATCTCGTCGGCCACGCCCTCGCGGTTGAAATAGCGCTGCGCCTCGGCGAAGGGCATGTAGATGCGCGTGCGGTCGATGTCATAGCGCCCGGCGGTGAAGACGAGGGTCACCTCGTAGGCATTGGTGCGCGGGCTGGTGCCGAAGGCGGTGCGCGCGCCGCTGGGCTGGATCAGGCGGATGCGGTCGCCGGGGCCGACGCCAAGCTCGCGCGCCATGACCGAGCCCATGGCGATGCCCTCGTCAAAGCGGGCGATGTCGCCTTGCAAGGTCTCGGGGTCGGCCACGCGGCGGATGCGCGCCAGATCCCCGGCGCGCAGGCCATAGACATCGGCGGCGGCGGCGCGGTCGCCGGCGCTGGCCATCGCCTGCCCGCGCACCTGCGGCGCGGCGCTGGTCACCCCCGGCACCGCTGCCAGCCGCTCTGCCATCGCCTCATAGTCCTCGATCGTGCGGACCTCGGCCCCGGTTTCCGTCACGCGCGGCGCGGAATAGACGGTGACATGGGCGTTTGCGCCGAGGATGGTATCGACGAACTCCGCCCGGAAGCCCGCGCGCACCGACAGCGTGGCGATCAGCGCAAAGACGGCGAGCGTGATGCCGATCAGGCTGATCCAGGTCATCGCCGACACGCCGCCCTCGGCGCGGCGGGCGCGCAGATAGCGCCAGGCGATCATGAATTCGAACGGTGCAAACGGCGCGGTGCGGCTGGCCATGACGGGCTCCCTTGATCGGGCGGCACCGTGGCGGGGCAGGGGGGAAAGGTCAAGCGGGGGCGGCTTGCGCGACGGTTCGCACGGCAGGGCGGGGTGCCGCAGCACCGCAGGATGCCGCGCACCGGCCCGAAGGCGCCAGGCGACAGCGGCTCACGCGCTCAGCCGCGCCGCCGCGCCGGCCAGCGGCTGCGCGGCGCCGCGCCGCCAGGCGCGCACCGCATCGCCAAAGGCGCAGAACAGCGGGCGCGAGACGGGATCGTTCGCCGCGTTCCATTCGGGGTGCCACTGCACCGACAGCGTGAAGCCCGGCGCGCCCTCGACATAGATCGCCTCGGCCGTGCCGTCGGGGGCCTGCCCGTCCACCACCACGCCCTTGCCGGGGGTCTTGATCCCTTGCCCGTGCAGCGAGTTGGTCATCACCTCGGCCGAGCCGAACAGCCGCGCGAAGGGGCCATCAGGCGAAAACCGCACCGGGTGGCGCAGTCCGAACTTTTCCTCGATGCTGCCATCGGGCGGCATCCGGTGGTTCATCCGCCCCGGCAGGTCGCGGATCTCGGGGTGGAGCGTGCCGCCAAGCGCCACGTTCACCTCCTGAAAGCCGCGGCAGATGCCAAGGAAGGGCTGGCCCCGCTCCACGCAGGCGCGGATCAGCGGCAGGGTGATCGCATCGCGCGAGCGGTCGAAGGCGCCATGCGCCGGCGTCTCTTCCTCGCCATATTCCGAGGGGTGGACATTGGGGCGCCCGCCGGTCAGCAGGAAGCCGTCGCAGGCCTCCAGCAGTTCGCCGACCGAGACGAAGCGCGGATCGGCGGGGATCAGCAGCGGGATGCAGTCGGCGACCTGCGCCACCGCCTGGCTGTTCATCACCCCGCCGGCATGGACCTCGTAGCTCTCGTTCATCACGGTCGAATTGCCGATGATCCCGACAACCGGGCGCGTCATGGCGCTTCCTTCCTGCATGTCTGTCGCATGGCTGGAAAGATAGGCGCAGAGCAGCCGCGGGGGAAGGGCCGTCCTGCACAGCCTGGCGCGCATCACGGCAGATGCCCGGCATATGGGCAGATCCGGCGCCCCCCGGATCAGCGCGCGGCGGCGCGCGCCTGCGCGCCGGCGCCGCGGGTCAGGCTTCGGGCACGAAGCCGGCCGCGCGGATGCCGGCCACCGCCGCCGCCGCGTCATTGTCGGATGTGTCGCCTGTCACGCCAACCGCGCCGATCACCGTGCCTTCGGGCCCGCGGATCAGCACGCCCCCCGGCACCGGCAGCACCCGGCCGCCGAAGATGCCGTTCACCGACGTCATGAAATAGGCCTGCGATTCGGCCCGTGCCATCTGCGCCGATCCGCCCATGCCCAGCATCACCGCACCATAGGCCTTGGCGCGGGCAATCTCGAACCGGCCGGGGCTGGCGCCATCGGCGCGGTCGAAGGACAGCACATGCCCGCCCGCATCCAGCACCACCGCCGACAGCGGCTTCCAGCCATGCTCGGCGCCCGTGTCCATCGCCACGTTGATGATCCGCCGCGCGGCCGTCAGTGTCAGGCTCATGTCGCGGCTCCCTTGACCTTGGCACGCCGGGAATGCAGCACCGGCTCGGTGTAGCCCGAAGGCTGCACATTGCCCAGAAACACCAGATCGCAGGCCGCCTGGAAGGCATAGCCGCTGAACTCGGGCGCCATCGGCCGATAGGCCGGATCGCCCGCGTTCTGCCGGTCCACCACCGCCGCCATCTTGCGCAAGGCGTCCATCACCTGCGCTTGCGACACCACGCCATGCGCCAGCCAGTTCGCCACCGCCTGCGCCGAGATGCGGCAGGTGGCGCGGTCTTCCATCAGCGCCACGTCGTGAATGTCGGGCACCTTGGAACAGCCGATGCCCTGATCGACCCAGCGGACGACATAGCCGAGGATGCCCTGGCAGTTGTTCTCGATCTCGTCGCGGATCTCGGCATCCGGGTAGTTGCGCCCCGCCGCCAGGGGCAGCGTCAGCAGATCGTCCAGCCGCGCCGGCCGGTTCATCGCCGCGATCTCGGCCTGCCGGGCGAAGACATCGACCTTGTGGTAATGCACCGCGTGCAGCGTCGCCGCCGTCGGGCTGGGAACCCAGGCGCAGCTTGCGCCCGCCATCGGGTGGCCGATCTTCTGGTCCAGCATCGCCGCCATCAGGTCGGGCGCGGCCCACATGCCCTTGCCGATCTGCGCCCGGCCCGGCAGGCCGCAGGCAAGGCCGATATCCACGTTGCGGTCCTCGTAGGCCAGCATCCAGGGCTGCGTCTTCATCTCGCCCTTGCGCACCATCGGGCCCGCTTCCATCGAGGTGTGGATCTCGTCCCCCGTCCGGTCGAGAAAGCCGGTATTGATGAACGCCACCCGGTGCATCGCCGCGCGGATGCATTCCCTGAGGTTGACGCTGGTGCGCCGCTCCTCGTCCATGATGCCGAGCTTGACGGTATTCGCGGGCAGGCCGAGCACCGCTTCGACGCGGGTGAAGATCTCGTCCGCGAAGGCGACCTCCTCGGGGCCGTGCATCTTGGGCTTGACCACATAGACCGCGCCGCAGACCGAATTGCGCGGGCCTTCGGTCTTCTTCAGGTCGTGCATGGCGATCAGCACGCTGACCATCGCGTCCATCAGCCCCTCGCCCGCCTCGTGGCCCTCGCGGTCATGGATGGCGGGGGTGGTCATCAGGTGGCCGACATTGCGCACCAGCATCAGCGCGCGGCCCTTGAGCGTGAGGCGGGAGCCATCGGGCGCGGTGTAGTCGAGATCGGGGTTCAGCCGCCGGGTCAGCGTCTCGCCGCCCTTCTCGAAGGTCTCGCAAAGGTCGCCCTTCATCAGGCCCAGCCAGTTGGAATAGGCCAGCACCTTGTCCTCGGCATCGACGCAGGCGACCGAATCCTCGCAATCCATGATCGAGGAGAGGGCCGATTCCAGCCACATGTCGGCGATGCCCGCCGGGTCAGTCGCGCCGATCGGGCTGGCGGGGTCGATCAGGATCCTGACATGCAGCCCGTTATGCCGCAGCAGCACCTGCGCCGGTGCGCCCGCCTCGCCGGCATGGCCCGCGAAGTGCGAGGGGTCCGAAAGCCCGGTCTCGCCGCCTGCCAGCCGCACCGACAGCCTGCCATCGCGGATCGCAAGACCCCCGGCCTCGGTCCAGGACGCGCCGGCCAGCGGCGCCGCCTGATCGAGAAAGCCCTTCGCCCAGGCGATCACCCGCGCGCCGCGGCCCGCGTCATAGCCCTTGCCCTGCGGCGCATCGCCAAGCGCATCGGTGCCGTAAAGCGCATCGTAAAGGCTGCCCCAGCGCGCATTCGCGGCGTTCAGCGCATAGCGGGCATTGGTGATCGGCACGACAAGCTGCGGGCCGGCCAGCGTCGCGATCTCGGGGTCGGTGTTCCGGGTCGCGATGCGGAACTCCGGGCCCTCGGGCAGCAGATAGCCGATCTCGCGCAGGAATGCGGTGTAGGCGGCGGCGTCATGCGGCTGGCCGCGCCGGGCGATGTGCCAGGCGTCGATCTGCTTTTGCAGATCCTCGCGCCGGTCCAGCAGCGCGCGGTTCTTGGGGCCCAGATCATGGATCAGCGCCGAGAATCCCGCCCAGAACGCCGCCGGATCCACCCCGGTGCCGGGCAGCGCCGCCGTTTCGATGAAATCGGCCAGCGCGGTATCGACCTGCAGGCCGTGACGGTCCACGCGTTCGCTCATGGGGTCTCCCTCGCATCCTGCCAGTACCGCCAGCATTAGGCGAGCCGCCGGCGCTTCGCAAGTTTGCAGCCCGCGCGGCGAGGCCCTTCGGGCGGCACCCCGCCCCGCCTGCGGTTGAACCCCGCCCCGTGGCGGCCTAGGTTCCGCAGGTTCCCAGCTTTCCCCCGGAAGGATGCGCCGCCGTGATCCCTGATGCCGTGACCCCCGATGCCGTGACTGCCGAAGCCACGACTGCCGAAACCGCCGCCCCGCGTCCCACCCTGCTGGCCGATTACACGCCCTTCCCGTTCAGGCTGCCAGAGGTGGCGCTGACCTTCCGGCTGCACCCGACGCGCACCCGCGTGCTGTCGCGCCTGTCGCTGGAGCCGGTCACCCCCGGCCAGCCGCTGCGCCTGCAGGGCGAGAGCCTGACGCTGATCTCGCTCGCGCTGGACGGCACGGCGCTGACCGGGGCCGATGTCACCCGCGACGCCGAGGGCCTGACCATCCCCGCCGCGCGCCTGCCCGCGGGCCCCTTCACGCTGGAGGCCGAGGTGGAGATCGCCCCCGAGGCCAATACCGCGCTGGAGGGGCTTTACATGTCGGGCGGCATCTACTGCACGCAATGCGAGGCGGAGGGCTTTCGCAAGATCACCTTCTACCCCGACCGTCCCGATGTGATGGCCCGCTTCCGGGTGCGGATCGAATCGGACATGCCGGTGCTGTTGTCGAACGGCAACCCGGCCGGCTCGGGGCCGGGATGGGCGGAATGGGTCGATCCCTGGCCGAAGCCTTCCTACCTCTTCGCGCTGGTCGCGGGCGATCTGGTCGCCCATTCGGGCGGCTTCACCACCCGGTCGGGCCGCGAGGTGGACCTGAACATCTGGGTCCGCGCCGGGGACGAGGGCCGCTGCGCCTTTGCGATGGACGCGCTGCAACGCGCGATGGCCTGGGACGAACGGGCCTATGGCCGCGAATACGACCTCGACGTGTTCAACATCGTCGCCGTCGATGATTTCAACATGGGCGCGATGGAGAACAAGGGGCTGAACATCTTCAACTCCAGGCTGGTGCTCGCCAGCGCCGATGCCGCGACGGACCGCGATTACGAAGGGATAGAGCGGGTGATCGCGCATGAGTACTTCCACAACTGGACCGGCAACCGCATCACCTGCCGCGACTGGTTCCAGTTGTGCCTGAAGGAGGGGCTGACCGTCTTTCGCGACCAGCAGTTCATGTTCGACATGCGCTCTGCCCCGGTGAAGCGGATCGAGGATGTGCTGACGCTGCGCACCCGCCAGTTCCGCGAGGACATGGGGCCGCTTGCGCACCCGGTGCGCCCCGACCGCTATGTCGAGATCAACAACTTCTACACCGCCACGATCTACGAAAAGGGCGCCGAGCTGATCGGGATGCTCCGGCTGCTGGTGGGGGATGAGGGTTACCGGGACGCGCTCCAGCTCTATTTCGACCGGCATGACGGGGATGCGGCGACGGTCGAGGACTGGCTGAAGGTGTTCGAGGATGCGACGGGCCGTGATCTTGCCCAGTTCAGGCGCTGGTACACCGATGCCGGCACCCCCCGGCTGATGGCCCGGGACGACTGGCAGGACGGCACCTATACCCTGACCTTCCGCCAGGAGACGCCTCCCACCCCCGGCCAGCCGGACAAGCCGCCGCGGGTGATCCCGATCGCGCTTGGCCTTCTGAACCCCAATGGCGACGAGGTGCTGCCGACGACCGTGCTGGAGATGACGCAAGCCGAGCAGAGCTTTCGCTTCGAGGGGCTGGCGGCGCGGCCGGTGCCCTCGATCCTGCGCGGCTTTTCGGCGCCCGTGGTGCTGGAGCGCGCGGCGCCCCCCGACGAGCGCGCCTTCCTGCTCGCGCATGACACCGACCCGGTGAACCGCTGGGAGGCGGGCCGCGGGCTCGCCAAGGAGGTGCTGGCGCGGATGGTGGCAGAGGGGGCGGAGCCTGCGCCCGAGCTGCTGGCCGGGATCGAGGCGGTGCTGCGCGACGAGACGCTCGACCCCGCGTTCCGCGCGCTCTGCCTGCAACTGCCGGCCGAGGATGACATGGCGCAGACGCTGCACGCGGGCGGCATGGTGCCGGACCCCGATGCGATCCACGCCGCGCGCCGCCGCCTGCAACTGGCACTGGCCCGGCGGCTGGAGCCGGTGCTGCCGGGCATGATCGGCGAGCTTGCCGAGAGCGGCCCGTTCAGCCCCGGCGCCGCCGCGGCCGGGCGCCGCGCGCTGCGGCTGGCCTGCCTCGGCCTGCTGACCCGGCTCGATGGCGGCGAGGCCGCCGCCCGCCTCCATGCCGGCGCCGACAACATGACCGAAAGCCTTGGCGCGCTGTCCTGCCTGCTCGATGCCGGGCGCGGCGAGCCCGAACTGGCCGCCTTCCACCGCCGCTGGCAGGGCAACCGGCTGGTGATCGACAAGTGGTTCATGGTGCAGGTGCTGCATGCCGCGCCGGACCGGCTCGCCGATGTGGCGGGCGCGCTGACCCGGCGCCCGGATTTCGAGTGGAAGAACCCCAACCGCTTCCGCTCGGTCATGGGCGCGTTGCCGGAAAACCACGCCGGCTTCCACCACCCCTCGGGCGCGGGCTACAACCTGCTGGCGGACTGGCTGATCCGGCTCGACGCGGTGAACCCGCAGACGACCGCGCGGATGAGCACCGCCTTCGAGACCTGGACGCGCTATGACGCCGACCGCAGGGCGATGGCGCAGGCGGCCCTGCGGCGGATCGCATCCCGCCCCGGCCTCAGCCGCGACACCGCCGAGATGGTGGGGCGCATCCTTGCCGCCGGGGGCGCGTGAGCCGGGCCGGCAGCCGACCGGCCCGGGCGACATGCCCCGACATGCCCCGGCCCCCGTTTTGCGCCCGTGGCGGGGTTCCGCCGACTGCGCCTGCGGGCATCGGCCCCACTGGCGCAGGGAACCGACCTGTCATATTCCTGTTATCACCCTGTGTTCGGAGTGCACCATGCAGGACAAGATCGACCCTCTGATTGCGGAGCGCGCGCCCTGGCTGTTCACCGGGCGCCTGCATCATACCATCGCGCGGCATCTGCTGACCCGCCTGCTGGGCTATCCGAAGACCGTCGCCATCGGTACCGCCGTCGAACATGAATCGACGGAACGCATCATGGGCACGATGGCGCAGATCATCGCGCGCGACGTTCAGGTGCAGGGGCTCGACAACATCCCGCGCAACGGACCGGCGATGGTGGTGGCGAACCATCCCACCGGAATCGCGGACGGCATCATCCTGTGGTCGCTGCTGCAGGAGGTGCGGCCCGATCTGTTCATCTATGCCAATTCCGACATCCTGCGCATCCTGCCGCAGATGCAGAGCCTGATCCTGCCGGTCGAATGGCGGCTGGAAAAGCGCAGCCTCTCCAAGACGCGCGAGACGATGACGCTGACCCGTGCCGCGCTGGAGCAGGGGCGGCTGGGGGTGATCTTCCCCTCGGGCCGGCTGGCAAAGCGCCGGGGACTGCGGCTCTATGAACGCGAATGGATGCCGTCCGCAGCGATGATCGCCCGCAAGTTCGAGATCCCGGTGATTCCGCTGAACATCCGCGCCCGCAACTCGGCGCTGTTCTACCTCTTCGACATGATCCACCCCACCCTGCGCGACATCACCCTGTTCCACGAGATGCTGAACAAGGCCCGCCAGCCCTACCGGGTGACGGTCGGCCGCCCGATCCCGCCAGAGCGTCTGCCCGAGACATCGGCCGAGGGGATCGAGATGCTGAAGGCGGAAACGCTGGCGCTCGGCCAGCCGGACGGGCGCGGAATCTCCATGATCGAGGCGACGCGCAAGCTGCTGCCGAAGCGGCGCGCGGCAGTGATCCGCGGCTGACTCACCTTTACCCGCAGATTACCCGCAGATGGCTCGGGCACCCGCAGATGGATCAGGTGCGCGAGGATTTCGCCCGGCAATAGGGCTGCACCCGCGTCCAGGCCGCCATTTCCGCAACCTTGGCCGGGGACCGCATCGGCGCCCAGTCGCGCGCAAGCCCGGCCCAGGCGCCCGACCCGTTCGACGCGATGGCCCCGTCGCGCCCGACCTGCCGCGCCGCGATCTTCACCGCGCAGGCAAGGTTGGCCGCCCCGTTCTTCAGCTCGGAGGCCGAGCTTGCCTCGCAATCGTAGGCCCGCGCGGTGTCCGGCGCGATCTGCAGCAGGCCCAGCCATCTGCCGCCGCCGCCGCTTGCCTGCGGGTTCCAGGTGCTTTCATGTTTCGCCAGCGCCGACAGCATCCCGACCCAGAAGGCCTCGCGCTCTTCCAGCGAGGCGGTGGCGTAGCCGGGGCAGAAGGTGGCGATGTCGGCAGGCACGGTGGTGGACAGCACGGCCCCGTCGGTTTCCAGCGCCGTCAGCGTCGCCCTGGTCCATTTCAACGCCTCGGGGCGGTGGTCCCAGCGGGTGGCCGGCGCGGTGGCGGGCGCCTCGGCGGGCTGGACGCAGGCGGCAAGGAGGACAAGCGCGCAGAGCGCAAGCGGACGGGGAAGGCGAAACGGTGTCATCGGTTCCAGACAGTGGCACCGGACCCAGGCATCCGGCGACGGCCGTTTTGCCCGCAAACCCCCTGCCGGCACAATTCGCGGAAAACCGCCTAGGCGATTCCTCGCCGCCTCGGCGAAAACCTGCGCAAGGTGTCGCAAACCCGACATGTCGCGTCAGCGCTTTCCAAACCGATTCGTGCGCGGCCCGCGCGCGCCGCCGGGCCCCCGCGCGGATGACCCGGCAGCGGCGAACCGCGCCGCCCTCGACCCTTGCCCGCCCTCGACCCTTGCCCGCCCTCGACCCTTGCCCGCCTGCGCCCCGCGCCGTATGAAGGCGCGACTGCAGATGTGAGGCCGCCGCCATGCTCGACCTGTCCTTTACCGCCCCCGCCCCCAGGGTGATCGCCGGCGTCAGGGGCGACTGGGAACTGGTCATCGGCATGGAGGTGCATGCGCAGGTCGCCTCGAACGCCAAGCTGTTCTCGGGCGCCTCGACCCGCTTCGGCGCCGAACCCAACGCCAATGTCGCCTTCGTCGATGCCGCGATGCCGGGGATGCTGCCGGTGCTGAACGAGTTCTGCGTGGCGCAGGCGGTGCGCACCGGGCTGGGACTGAAGGCACAGATCAACCTGCTGTCAGCCTTCGACCGCAAGAACTATTTCTACCCCGATCTGCCGCAGGGCTACCAGATCAGCCAGCTCTATCACCCCATCGTCGGCGAGGGCGAGGTGATCGTGGACATGGGCGCCGCCCCCGATGGCCGGACGCTCGCCCGCCGCGTGCGGATCGAGCGCATCCATCTGGAGCAGGACGCGGGCAAGTCCATTCACGACATGGACCCGAACATGAGCTTCGTGGACCTCAACCGCACCGGCGTCGCGCTGATGGAGATCGTCTCGCGCCCCGACATCCGCGGGCCGGAGGAAGCCGCCGCCTATGTCGCCAAGCTGCGCCAGATCCTGCGCTATCTGGGCACCTGCGATGGCAACATGCAGAACGGCAACCTGCGCGCCGATGTGAACGTCTCGGTCTGCAGGCCCGGCGCCTATGAACGCTATCAGGAAAGCCAGGATTTCAGCCATCTGGGCACCCGCTGCGAGATCAAGAACATGAACTCGCTGCGCTTCATCCAGGCCGCCATCGACTACGAGGCCCGCCGCCAGATCGCGATTCTGGAGGATGGCGGCGCGGTCGTGCAGGAAACCCGGCTCTACGACCCCGACCGGGGCGAGACCCGCTCGATGCGGTCCAAGGAAGAGGCGCATGACTACCGCTACTTCCCCGACCCGGACCTGCTGCCGCTGGAGATCGAGCAGTCCTGGGTTGACGACATCGCGGCGACGATGCCGGAACTGCCCGATGCGCGCAAGGCGCGCTACATGGCCGATTTCGGGCTGACCGATTACGACGCCTCTGTGCTGACCGCCGAAAAGGAGAATGCCGTGTTCTTCGAGGCGGTGGCGACGGGCCGCGACGGCAAGACCGCCGCCAACTGGGTGATCAACGAGCTGTTCGGGCGGCTGAACAGGGAGGGGCTGTCCATCGCCGAAAGCCCGGTCTCCGCCGCGCAGCTTGGCGGCGTGCTGGACCTGATCGGCTCGGGCGAGATTTCCGGCAAGATGGCCAAGGACCTGTTCGAGATCCTCTGGACCGAAGGCGGCGAGCCTGCCGCGATCGCCGCCGCGCGCGGCATGAAGCAGGTGACGGATACCGCCGCGATCGAGGCCGCGGTGGACGCGATCATCTCCGCCAACCCCGCCCAGGTGGAAAAGGCCCGCGCCAATGCCAAGCTCGCGGGCTGGTTCACCGGGCAGGTGCTGAAGGCCACCGGCGGCAAGGCCAACCCGGCGGTGGTGAACGAGATGGTGGCGCGCAAGCTGGGCCTGTAACGGCCGCGCCGCGCCGCCGGCCGCCGCCGCCTCTGTTCAGGAACGACCGCCCCGCGCCGCCGTTCACACATCCAGCTCTTCCACGAAGCGCGCATTCTGCTGGATATACTGGAACCGAAGCTCCGGCCTCTTGCCCATCAGCCGTTCCACCAGATCGCCGGTCTCGCCGCCGGTCTCGTCGTCGATGCTGACGCGGATCAGCTTGCGGGTCTCGGGGTTCATCGTGGTGTCCTTCAGGTCCTTGGCGTCCATCTCGCCAAGGCCCTTGAAGCGTTGCACGTCGATCTTGCCCTTGCCGCCAAGGCCCTTGGCCAGCACCTTTTCCTTCTCGGCATCGTCCGAGACATAGACGCGCCGCGCGCCCTGCGTCAGCCGGTAGAGCGGCGGGCAGGCGAGGTAGAGGTGCCCCCTGTCGATCATCGGGCGCATCTGGGTGAAGAAGAAGGTCATCAGCAGGCTGGCGATATGGGCCCCGTCCACATCGGCATCGGTCATGATGATGATCTTGTCATAGCGCAGGTCATCGACGTTGAAGCGGGTGCCCATCGACACGCCAAGCGCCTGGCAGAGGTCGTTGATTTCCTGGTTCGCGCCCATCTTGGCGCTGGCGGCCCCCAGCACGTTGAGGATCTTGCCCCTCAGCGGCAGCAGCGCCTGCCGGGTGCGGTCTCGCGCCATCTTGGCGCTGCCGCCCGCGGAATCGCCCTCGACGATGAACAGCTCCGTCCCCGCGCGGTTGGCGGCGGAACAGTCCACCAGCTTGCCGGGCAGGCGCAGCTTCCTGGTCGCCGACTTGCGCTGCGTCTCCTTTTCCTGCCGGCGCCGCAGCCGTTCCTCGGCCCGCAGCACGAGGAAATCGAGGATCGCCCCCGCCGCGCGGGTGTTCGCCGCCAGCCAGTTGTCGAAATGGTCGCGCACCGCCGCCTCGACCCATTTCGCGGCCTCCTCGGTGGCCAGCCGGTCCTTGGTCTGGCCGACGAATTGCGGCTCGCGGATGAAGACCGAGATCAGCGCGCAGCCGCCCGCCAGCATGTCCTCGCGGGTGATGTCGGCGGCCTTGCGGTTCCTGACCAGCTCGCCATAGGCGCGGATGCCCTTCAGGATCGCCGCCCAGAATCCCGCCTCATGGGTGCCGCCCTCGGGCGTGGGCACGGTGTTGCAATAGGATTGCAGGAAACCGTCGCGCGCGGGCGTCCAGTTGATCGCCCATTCCGCGCTGCCCGGCACGCCGAACTTCTCCTGGAACTGCACCTTTCCGGCAAAGGGCCGCTCGGCATAGGTGGTGCTGCCGGCAAGCTGGTCGGCAAGATAGTCGGCCAGCCCGCCCGGAAAGTGGAACACCGCCTCGGTCGGCGTCTCGCCATCGTCGATCGCGCTTTTCCAGCGGATTTCCACCCCGGAAAAGAGATAGGCCTTTGACCGCACCATCTTCAGCAGCCGGCCGGGCTTCATCTGCAGTGAGCCGAAGATCTCGGGATCGGGGTGGAAGGTCACGCTTGTGCCGCGCCGGTTGGGGGCGGGGCCGACCTTCTGCACCGGGCCTTGCGGGATCCCGCGCGCGAATTCCTGGACGTAAAGCTCGCGGTTGCGCGCCACCTCGACGCGCATGTGATCGGACAGCGCGTTGACGACCGAGGCGCCGACGCCGTGCAGCCCGCCCGAGGTCTGATAGGCCTTGCCGGAAAACTTGCCGCCCGCATGAAGCGTGCACAGGATCACCTCCAGCGCCGACTTGCCGGGAAACTTGGGGTGCGGATCGACCGGAATCCCGCGGCCATTGTCGCGCACCGTCACCGCGCCGTCGGCGTGAAGCTCCACCTCGATGCGGCTGGCATGGCCCGCCACCGCCTCGTCCATCGAGTTGTCCAGCACCTCGGCCACCAGATGGTGCAGCGCCCGTTCGTCCGTGCCGCCGATATACATGCCGGGGCGCTTGCGCACCGGCTCCAGCCCTTCCAGCACCTCGATCGAGGAGGCGTCATAGGTTTCGGGCTGACCGGAAAGCAGGTCGTTCATGGGGCCTCGTCTGCGCTAAGCGGGGTTTGGGGGGCTGCTCGGGTGTTATGGTTGGGCGCGATTAGACCATGCGCAACCGGGCGCGGCAAGGGAGGCGGGGGACGGGGGCAGGGGGGCCGCAGCCTTGCGCGCCCGGCCCCTGCGTGCGGGGGCGGCGGCCTGCAGGTCCGGCTGGCGCCTCGCGCGTGCGTTCCCGTGCCTTACTCCGCCATCCGCGCCGCCCACATCGCCTTGAAGGCCGGCCGCGCCTGACAGGCCTCGAGCCAGGCCTTCAGCGCCGGAAACTCGGCCAGCAGCGCGGCATGGGACTGCGCATAGCGCACGCATTCCGCAGTGTTGATGTCGGCCACGGTAAAGCGCCCCCCGACCAGATGCCCCTCCCTGGCCAGATGCGCATCCAGCACCGCGAAGGGCCGGCGCAGCTTCTGCGCGGCCGCGGCGACGATGGCCTGGCCGGCCGGGTCGTCCTGCCGGCCCTCGCCGTGGATCTGCGAGATCTCCAGCGCCGGGGCTTCCACCGCCGTCGCGGCATAAAGCGCCCCGTTCATCATCAGCGCCTCTTCGGCAAGGTCCGCCGGCGCCAGCGGCCCGCCCGCCTTGCGCGCCAGATAGAGGTTGATCGCCAGCGATTCGTGCAGCATCAGCCCGTCATCGACCATGCAGGGGATCGTGCCCGCCGGGCAGATCGCCAGATATTCGGGCGAGGCGGTGTTCAGCGGCGCGCCCGGCGCCAGCGGATCCTTCAGCCGGTTCTTCTGGATCACCGGCACATGCCGCACCTCCATCCCCAGCTCGTTCAGCAGCCAGAAGGCCCGCGTCGCGCGCGACTTGTAGGCGCCATAGATCGTGATCATGCTCCGCTCCCCTGCGATGTCCCCCGCAGCCTAGCCGCCGCGGGCCCGGCCGCGAAAGCCATTTGTTGCGCAGGCGCGGCGGTTTCGCCGCAGGGACCACGGCGGAGCTTGACCTCCGCCCCCAGCCGCGCGACCTGTTGCGGGGCAGCGGAAGGGGGGGCGGCATGGCGGACTGGGACGCGCGCTTTGCGCAGGACGAGTACCATTTCGGCAGCGCCCCCGCCGCTTTCGTGCAGCGGCAGGCCTGGCGGGTCGCGCCGGGCAGCAGGGTGCTCTCGGTCGCCGAGGGCGAGGGCCGCAACGCGGTGTTCCTGGCCGAACAGGGCGCCCGCGTCACCGCCTTCGACGGCTCGCCCGCCGGCCTCGCCAAGGCGCGGCGGCTGGCGGCGGAGCGGGGTGTAACCCTCGATCTGCACCACGCCGACATCGCCGACTGGGACTGGAACGCGCCGCCCTACGACGTGGTCCTCGGCGTCTTCTTCCAGTTCGCGCCGCCGCCGCTGCGCGCGCGCATCTTCGCCGGAATGGCGCGCGCGCTCTGCCCCGGCGGGCTGCTGCTGCTGCATGGCTATGCGCCGCGGCAGGTCGGCTATGGCACCGGCGGGCCGGCGCAGGCAGAAAACCTCTGGACGCTGGACCTGCTGCGGGAAGCCTTCGCGGGGATGCAGATCCTGCATCAGGCCGATTATGACGCCGAGCTTGCCGAGGGCGCCGGCCACAGGGGCCGCTCGGCCCTGATCGACTTCGTGGCCCGCAAGCCGGGGGCGTAGCCGCCTACCCGCATCTTCCGATCGCGTCTGGACCTTGCCAGGGCTTCCAAGCTAAGCCATCGGCGATGTCCGCGCGCCTGTCATATCCCGCCCATGCGAAGGCGCTGCTTGTCCTCGGCCTGCCGCTGATCGGCAGCCACCTTGCGCAGATGGCGCTGCATGTCACCGATACGGTGATGCTGGGCTGGTACGGGGTCGAGGCGCTGGCGGCGGTCGTGCTGGGGGCCTCGTTCTTCTTCATCGTGTTCATCCTCGGCTCGGGTTTTGCCATTGCCGTCATGGGCATGGTCGCCGCCGCGCTCGGCCGGGGCGACGAGGCGCAGGTGCGCCGCGACGTGCGCATGGGCCTGTGGCTGTCGGTGCTGTTCGGGCTTGCGACGGGGCCCTTGATGTGGTGGTCGGGCGCGGTGCTGCGCGGCCTTGGCCAGGATCCGGTCGTGGCGCAGCTTGCGCAGGACTACCTGCGCCTCGCCGGGCTTGGCATGGTTCCCGCGCTGCTGATCATGGTGCTGAAAAGCTATCTCTCCGCGCTGGAGCGGGCGGGGATCGTGCTCTGGGCCACGCTCGGCGCGGCGGTGCTGAACGGGCTGATGAACTGGGCGCTGATCTTCGGCAACTGGGGCGCGCCGGAACTGGGCGTGCGCGGCGCCGCGGCGGCCAGCCTTGCCGCGCAACTGCTGTCGCTGGCGGTGCTCGCGGCCTATGCCGCGCGGCACCCGGCGCTGCGGCGGTTCCACCTCTTTCAGCGGTTCTGGCGGCCGGACTGGCCGGCCTTCCGCCAGGTGTTCCGCACCGGGCTGCCGGTCGGGCTCACCAGCCTTGCCGAGGGCAGCCTTTTCAACGCCGCCGCGGTCATGATGGGCTGGATCGGCACGATAGAGCTTGCCGCGCACGGCATCGCGATGGAGGCGACGGCGCTGGCCTTCATGGTGCATGTCGGCCTGTCGAACGCCGCCACGGTGCGGGTCGGGCGCGGCCAGGGCATGCGCGACGCGCAGGGGATGCGTGATGCGGCGCTGACGGCGATTGCGCTGTCGATGGGCTTTGGCCTCGCGGTGGTGGCGCTGTTCGTGCTGGCGCCGGGGCTGATCATCGCGGCGTTCCTCGACATGGACAACCCTGCCTCGGGCGCGATCCTCGCGGTCGGCGTGACGTTGCTGGCGGTCGCGGCGCTGTTCCAGGTGTTCGATGCGCTGCAATGCATGGCGCTTGGCCTGTTGCGCGGGGTGCAGGACACCGGGGTGCCGATGGCGCTGGCGGTGTTCAGCTACTGGGTGGTCGGCATCCCGGCCAGTTATGTGCTGGCCTTCCCGCTGGGGATGGGGGCGGCGGGGCTGTGGCTGGGGCTGGTGATCGGGCTGGCGCTGGCATCGTCGCTGCTGATGGCGCGGTTCTGGGCCGGGCGCGCGCGCCGCGCCTAGCCGCCCCGCTCGTCCGCAGGTTGGCCATTCAGCAGCCGCTCGGCCTTCTTGCGCACCAGCACCGTGCGCAGATCGTGCATCGCCAGCAGCAGCGGGTCGGTCACGTCCTCCAGCTGTTCGTCGCTGGCCTTCGACTGCACCCATTGCGCCGTCAGGTTCAGGTGATCGACGGCGCGGTGGATGTCGTCGATCTCGCGCCGCGCCAGCAGCGCCTGCCGCGCGGCCAGCCAGTCGCGGATCACGCGCATATCCTCGGGCGTCAGCTTGCGCTCGCCATGCGCCTTGATCTCGCCGTTGCGCACATTGACCAGCGCGATCTGGTCCATCTCGATCCGGCGCTGGCGGTTCCCGGTGTCGAGCCGGAACACCGCCGCGCCATTCTCGCGGATGCGGAAATAGTAGTCGGGCAGATCGCCAGCCATGCCTCGCGCCTCCGCTTTCGCTCAACTCAACCCGGCGCAGAAATCGCGGATGCGGCGGCAGGCCTCGGTCAATGCCGCGTCCGAGGTCGCATAGCTGATGCGGAAATTCGGCGACAGGCCAAAGGCCGCGCCGAACACCACCGCAACCCCGGTCTCCTCCAGCAGCGCGGTCGCGAACACCTCGTCATCGACGATCTTCGTGCCCGCCGCGCTGGTCTTGCCGATGCAGCCCGCGATCGAGGGATAGACGTAGAACGCGCCTTCGGGCATCGGGCAGGTGATCCCCGCCGCCTCGTTCAGCATCCCCACCACCAGATTGCGCCGCCGTTCAAAGGCTTCGCGGCTTTGCGCGATGTAGTCCTGCGGCCCGTTCAGCGCCTCGACCGCCGCCCACTGGCTGATCGAGCAGGGGTTGGAGGTGGATTGCGACTGCACCTTGCCGATGGCCTTGATCAGCGCCTGCGGCCCCGCCGCATAGCCGATCCGCCAGCCGGTCATCGCATAGGCCTTGGACACGCCGTTGCAGGTCAGCGTGCGGTCGTAAAGCCCCGGCTCCACCTCGGCGGGGGTGCAGAACTCGAAATCGCCGAACACCAGATGTTCATACATGTCATCGGTCATCACCCAGACATGCGGGTGGCGCATCAGCACGTCGGTCAGCTCTTTCAGCTCGGCGCGGCTGTAGCCCGCGCCCGAGGGGTTGGAGGGCGAGTTGAAGATGAACCACTTGGTGTTCGGCGTGATCGCCGCCTCGAGCTGCTCGCCGGTGATCTTGTAGCCGGTCTGCATCGGCCCTTCGACGAAGACCGGCGTGCCGCCCGCCAGCAGCACCATGTCGGGATAGCTGACCCAGTAGGGCGCGGGGATGATCACCTCGTCCCCCGCGTTCAGCGTCGCCACCAGCGCGTTGTAAAGCACCTGCTTGCCGCCGCTGCCGACCGTCACCTGCGCCGGCGTGTAGTCCAGCCGGTTCTCGCGCCTGAACTTGGCGCAGATCGCCGCCTTCAGCTCGGGGATGCCGTCCACGGCGGTGTATTTGGTCTTGCCCGCGTCGATCGCCGCCTTTGCCGCGTCCTTGATGTTCTGGGGCGTGTCGAAATCGGGCTCGCCCGCGCCAAGGCCGATCACGTCCTTGCCGGCCGCCTTCAACTCGGCCGCCTTCTGCGTGACGGCGATGGTCGGCGAGGGCTTGACCCGCGCAAGGGTGTCCGAGAGGAAGGCCATGACGGGAACTCCGGTTTGTATCTGCCGGAGCCATGTCTTAGGCTGCCGCCGATGGCCGATCAAGGACCAAAGGCGCGCGAGGAACTGGCAGAATGATCGAAACGGCAGAGGCCCGGCTGAAACGGATGCGGATGCGCAGCTGGCGGCGCGGCACGAAGGAGATGGACCTGATCCTCGGGCCCTATGCCGATGCGCGGCTGGCCGCCATGCCCGCGCCCGCGCTCGACCTCTATGATCGCCTGCTCGAGGAGAACGACCAGGACCTCCATGCCTGGATCACCGGCCACGCGGTGCCGCCCGCGCATCTGGCCGCGCTGCTGGCCGAGATCGGCGCCTTCGCCCGCGCGCGTCCCTCACTCTCGCCCTTGCCCTCGCCCGGAGGTTGACGGGCGCGGCTGTCCCGGATCCGGATCGGCGTTAACCCGAATTTCGCCTTTGCCCGCCAGTGTCGCCTTCGGGACGCGGCAACTTGGCGGAGACGCGAATGACGATGCATCTTTCGGGGCATCAGGCGGGGCAGGACACCGCGCAGCGAAGCTTCCAGCTCGGCTATCTTGACAGCCTTGCGCTGGTCGAACGGCTGCACCGGCTGCTGCTCGACGTGATCAAGGACGAATTCGAACGGCTGGGCATGCTGGAAATCAACGCCGTGCAGGCGCTCTTGCTGTTCAACATCGGCGAGAACGAGGTCACGGCGGGCGAGTTGAAATCGCGCGGCTACTACCAGGGCTCCAATGTCAGCTACAACCTGAAGAAGCTGGTGGAGGCGGGCTACATGCACCACCAGCGCTCCGAGGTCGACCGCCGCTCCGTCCGCGTGCGGCTCACCCCCAAGGGCCGCGAGGTGCGCGGCGCCGTCGCCGCCCTCTTCGCCCGCCATGCCAAGGGGATGGAGGCGAAGGGCATCCTCGGGCTCGACGGCATCGACCTCGTCAACGGCTCGCTGCGCCGGCTGGAACGCTACTGGACCGACCAGATCCGCTACATCTACTGACGGGCTCACCTGCTGACGCGCCCACCGCGCAAAGCGCCGCCGGGCCCTGCATGGCCGCACAGGCCGCCGCGCCACGCATGGCGGCACCGGGGCAGACAGCCCCGCCTTGGCCGCAACGGGCGAGGCGGCTTGCGTCGCCGGCCGGCCTCACCAGTGCCCGGTATTGCCCATGCTCGCCCAGGGTTCCGCCGCGGGCAGCGCGCCGCCCATCTGCAGCAGTTCGATCGACACATTGTCGGGGCTGCGCACGAAGGCCATGTGCCCGTCGCGCGGCGGGCGGTTGATCACCACCCCGTTCGCCTGCAGATGCGCGCACATGTCGTAGATGTTCTCCACCTCATAGGCCAGATGCCCGAAATGCCGGCTGTCCGAGGGCAGGCCGGGATCGCCGTCCCAGTTCCAGGTCAGCTCCACCGGGCATTCCGGCTGGCCGGGCGGGGCGAGGAAGACCAGCGTGAAGCGGCCCTGTTCGTTCTCCGTCCGCCGGGTCTCCTCCAGCCCAAGCAGGCGGTAGAAGGCGATGCTGGCATCGAGGTCCAGCACCCGGACCATGGTGTGAAGATAGCGGATCTGCATGTCTCTCTCTCCTGTTCGCGGCGCTTCGGCCCCG
Organism: Rhodobacteraceae bacterium UBA6141; assembly: GCA_002423245.1. GTDB lineage: Bacteria > Pseudomonadota > Alphaproteobacteria > Rhodobacterales > Rhodobacteraceae > Frigidibacter. The sequence continues at coordinate 18,070 of DIVD01000026.1, read as the reverse complement.
GCTCAGCTTAGCGCCCTCTGCGCCAAGGGCGAGGGGGGAAGCGGCCCCCGCGGCAATTCAGGGCGCCGCGCCCGCATCTCGCGGTTTCACGATCCGCGCCACCCATATACAAAGCGCCGGAATCACGCCGCAGGAGGGACCGATGCCGCTGACCCCGGAACAACTGGCCGAGATCGCCGAGGCCCGCGGCGAGACCCGGCCCACCCTGCGCGCCACCTCGCCGGGGATGGAGGCGCAGCTCTACATCGCGCATCCGGTGCTCGACCACGGGCTCGTCCGCGTCATCGACTACATGGGCGATGATGCCGCCATCACCCAGGCCGCCCGGGTCAGCTATGGCCGCGGCACCAGGGCCGTGTCCGATGACGAGGGGCTGATCCGCTACCTGATGCGGCACTGGCATTCGACCCCGTTCGAGATGTGCGAGGTCAAGTTCCACGTCAAGCTGCCGGTCTTCGTGGCCCGCCAGTGGATCCGGCACCGCACCGCCAGCGTCAACGAATATTCCGCCCGCTACTCGATCCTCGACCGCGAGTTCTACATTCCCGCGCCCGACCAGCTTGCCGCGCAATCCACCGTGAACAACCAGGGCCGCGGCGCGGTGCTGGAGGGGGCGGAGGCCGCCCGCGTTCTGGACCTTCTGCGCGAGGATGCGATGCGCAGCTATGACCATTACGAGGCGATGCTGGCGCAGGACGGCCAGCAGGGCCTTGCGCGCGAGTTGGCGCGGATGAACCTGCCCGCCAGCATCTACACGCAGTGGTACTGGAAATGCGATCTGCACAACCTCTTCCACTTCCTGCGCCTGCGCGCCGATGCCCATGCGCAATACGAAATCCGGGTCTATGCCGACACCATCTGCCGGATCGTCAGGGACTGGGTGCCGCTGGCCTATGCCGCCTTCGCGGACTACCGGCTCGGCGCCGTGCAACTGAGCGCCAGGGGCGCCGAGGCGCTGAAGCGCAGGCTCGCGGGCGAGGTGGTGACGCAGGAAAGCTCGGGCATGAGCAAGGGCGAGTGGCGCGAATTCGTGGCCGAGTGGGGCTGACAGCGCGACTCCGGGCGATCGCCCCGGCCTAGCGGCCGACCACGAAGATCTGGTTCTGGAACGCCGCCTTCAGCACCGCCTGCGCGGTGGTGTCCACGTCCAGCGCCTCGCGCGCAAGGCGCAGGTGCTTTTCCACCGTCGCCGGTGCCAGCCCCATGATCTGCGCGATGTCGGCGGTGGTCTTGCCGTCGCCGACCCATTCCAGCGCCTCGCGCTGGCGCAGGCTCAGCGCCCGGCGCGGGGTGGCGAAGGGCATCGCCGTGATCCGCAGATGCGCGATGTTGTTGAGCACCAGGATCTCGCGGCCGTGCTCCGCCCAGATCTCGTCCACCTCGGCTTGCCGCAGCCCCGCCCGCGCGCAAAGCCCGATCGCCCCCTTCGCGCGGACCGAGGCATCGCGAAAGCTGATCGAATAGCCGGCGCAGACCCCGTGGCGCCGGTTCAGGGCAAGCACCCGCCGCTCTGCCTCGCCCATCTCGGCAGAGCCGGCGCGCTCCTCGATCAGGTGCCATGAACAGGCGCCCTCGTTCTGTGCGGCCCAGCCGAACATCGGCGCATGAAGGTAGAGCCCGCCCTCGATGTAGTCGCGCAGATAGGCGGGGTCGTAGTTCGACAGCACCAGCACGTCCTCGGTGCTGCCAAAGGAGGTGGGGGTGCGAAAGCGGGTAAAGCCGTAGAGCAGCCGGTCGAAGCCGAAGCCTGCCATCCGCTCCAGATGCAGGCTCCACACCTCCTCGATCGTGTCGGCCTGCATCAGCTTTTCCAGATGCTCGATCATGTGGCACCAGGCTCTGGCCCGCGCGCTCTGGCCGCGCGCCCCGGCAGGGGCCGGACGGGGGTGGTGCCCGCGCGCAGATCGGGGCCCGCACCGGGCCGGGGCTTGCAGGGGGTCGGCCAAGGGCCGGAACAGGCTATCGTCGTGATCATTGCGATGGTCCCCGCGCAAATCTGCCATGCGCGCCGCGCGCTGTCGAGGGCGCGGCCGCTTTTCCCCGCCGGGGCCGCGGGGTAGGTAGGGACGGAATCAGCGCGGGGCGGGCATGGGCAATCGGGCAACGGATGTTCTGGTCATCGGCGGCGCGGTGATGGGCGCCTCGGTCGCCTTCTGGCTGACGCGGATGCAGCCCGGCCTGCGGGTGAGCGTGGTCGAGATGGACCCGAGCTTTGCCCGCGCCTCGACCGCGCTCTCCGCGGCGTCGATCCGCCAGCAGTTTTCCAACCCGGTGAACGTGCAGATCAGCCGCTTCGGGATCGGGTTCATCCGCGATTTCCAGGGCGCGCTCGGGCGCGATGTCGGCGTGCCCTCGCTCGGGCTCAGGGAGAACGGTTATCTCTTTCTCGCCGAGACCGAGGCCGGCGCCGCGCTGATGGAGGATCTGGCCGCGATGCAGCGCGGCCTTGGCGCCGCGACCGAGGTGCTGTCGCCGGCAGAAATCGCGGCGCGCTTCCCCTGGATCGAGACCTCGGGCCTGACCGCCGGCAGCCATGGCCCGCGGCTGGAGGGGTGGTTCGACAACATGGGCCTGCTCGCGGGGTTTCGCGCCGCCGCGCGGGCGCAGGGGGCGGCCTTCGTGAGCGACCGGGTGGTCGGGCTGGAGCGCGCGGACGGGCGCATCGTCGCGGCGATGCTGCAAGAGGCGGGGCGGGTGGAGGCGGCGCATTTCATCTGCGCGGCGGGGACGCGGGCGGCAGAGGTTCTGCGGATGGTGGGTGAAGATCTGCCCGTAGAGCCCCGGAAACGCACGGTGTTCGTGGTGGACGCCCCCAACGCCCGCCATCCCGGCGCGCCGATGGTCATCGACCCCGCCGGCTATTACATGCGCCCCGAACATGACCAGTGGATCACCGCCACCGTGCCCGAGGCTGACGGCCCCTGCGCGCCCGACGATTTCGAGCCCGATGCCCGCCAGTTCGAGGATCTGATCTGGGAGAAGATCTGGACCCGGGTTCCGGGCTTCGACCAGACGAGGGTGACGCGGCTCTGGGTGGGGCATTACGCCTACAACACGCTGGACCAGAACGCGATTCTCGGCCTGCACCCGCACATCGCCAACCTGTGGCTGATGAACGGCTTTTCCGGCCATGGGCTGCAGCAGGCCCCCGCCGTGGGGCGCGGCATCGCCGAACTGCTGCTGACCGGCCGCTACCAGAGCCTCGACCTCTCGCCGCTGGGGGTGGAGCGGGTGCTGGAGGGCCGGCCCTTCCCGGAGCGGGCGATCGTCTGAACCGGCGCGGTCCCCCTCAGGCCTGATCCTGCAGCAGCCGGGTCAGCGCCTCGGTCTTCACGGCCAGAAGCGCGGCATCGCCCGCCGTCTCGACGTTCAGGCGCAGCACCGGCTCGGTATTGGAGGCGCGCAGGTTGAAGCGCCAGCCCGGAAACTCAAGGCTGACGCCGTCCATGTCGTCGCGCGAGATGGCCTCGGGTTCGAAGGCGGCGACCACGCCGGCGATGGCGGCCCCGGGGTCGGCGACGTGAAAGTTGATCTCGCCCGAGGACGGGTAGGCGGCGCGGCGCGCGCGCACGAGGTCCGCCAGCGGCACCCCGCGGCGCGACATCAGCTCGGCGACCATCAGCCAGGGGATCATGCCGCTGTCGCAATGGACGAAGTCGCGGAAGTAGTGATGCGCCGACATCTCGCCGCCATAGACGGCGCCGGTCTCGCGCAGCGCCTGTTTCAGGAAGGCATGGCCGGTGCGAGCCTGCACCGCCCGCCCGCCCGCCGCGGCGATCACGGCGCGGGTGTTCAGCACGACGCGCGGGTCATGGACGATGGCCGCGCCGGGGGTCTTTTCAAGGAAGATCTCGGCCAGAAGGCCCACGACATATTCGCCCGCGACGAAGCCGCCCTGCGCATCGAAAAGGAAGCAGCGGTCGAAATCGCCATCCCAGGCGACACCCATGTCGGCGCCCGCGGCGCGGACGGCATCGGCGGTGACCGGACGGTTTTCCGGCAGCAGCGGGTTGGGGATGCCGTTCGGAAAGCTGCCATCGGGCTCGTGGTGCAGCCGCAGGAAGCTCAGCGGCGCGCCGCGCTGCACCAGGGCTTCGGCGATGGCATCGAAGGTCGGCCCGGCGGCGCCGTTGCCGGCATTGACGAGGATCTTCAGCGGGCGCAGCGCGGCGATGTCCACGAAGGACAGCACCCGGTCCACATAGGCCGCGCGCGCGCCTTCCGCCGGGGCATGGCTGCCGCCGGCCTTCGGCTCGGCAAAGGCCTCGGATTCGGCCAGCGCCCGGATCGCCGCCAGCGCGCCCTTCGGGTCCAGCGGTGCCGAGCCGCGGCCGACCAGCTTCATGCCGTTGTAGTCCATCGGATTGTGCGAGGCGGTGACCGCGATCCCGCCATCCGCGTCGAAGCGGGAGGTGGCGAAATACATCTCCTCGGTGCCGGCAAGGCCGAGATCCAGCACCTCGACCCCGGCGTCCATCAGCCCTTCCACCAGCGCGGTGCAGAGCCGCTCCGACGAGGCGCGGCAATCGCGCCCGACGACGACGCGGCGCGCGTCCAGCACCTCGGCAAAGGCGCGGCCGATGCGGCGGGCGATGCCCTCGTCAAGATCCACGCCCAGGCGGCCGCGAACGTCATAGGCCTTGAAGCAGGTCAGCTCGGACATGGACTTTCCCGGGGCAGGAGGGAGGGGCGCCCGATCCGCCGCCGGGCCGATGGCCCCCGAGGCCGAGCCGGATTGCGAGGCGTGGCGCTCCTTGCGAACCGGCTGTCACGGCCCGCCGCCTCGGCTGTCCTTGCGCCCGCGGCCGTCCCTATTTCGGCGCCATCCGCAGCGCGCCGTCGAGCCGGATCGTCTCGCCGTTGAGCATCTCGTTGCCGAGGATATGCAGGGCCAGCGCCGCATATTCCGCGGGCCGGCCAAGGCGCGAGGGGAAGGGTACCGCCGCGCCAAGACTGTCCTGCGCGGCCTGCGGCAGGCCCTTCAGCATCGCGGTTTCGAAGATGCCGGGCGCGATGGTGCAGACGCGGATGCCATAGGCGGCCAGCTCCCGTGCCGCCGGCAGCGTCAGCCCCACCACGCCCCCCTTGGAGGCGGCATAGGCGGCCTGGCCGATCTGCCCCTCATAGGCGGCGACCGAGGCGGTGTTGATGGCAACCCCCCGCTCGCCCGTCTCCAGCGGATCCAGCGCGGCGGCGCCGGCCGCGAACAGCCGCAGCATGTTGAAGCTGCCGGTCAGGTTGACCGCGATCACCCGGGCGAAGTCCTCCAGCGGCATGGTGCCGGACTTGCTCAGGATCTTCTTCGCCGGGCCGATGCCGGCGCAGTTGACCAGGATGCGCGCGGCCCCGTGCCGTGCGGCAGCCTCCGCCACCGCGGCCTCGGCGCTGGCGGCCGAGGCGACATCGCATTTCACGGCAAGCCCGCCGATCTCGGCCGCGACCGCCGAGGCCGCATCAAAATTGAAGTCCAGCAGCGCGACCCGCGCCCCCGCCGCCGCCAGCGCCCGCGCCGTCGCCTCGCCCAGCCCCGATGCGCCACCGGTGACCAGTGCCGATTGTCCGTCGATCTTCATGGGTCTCTCCCTTTTGGGGCGCACCATGGCAAGGCGCCCGCCGGGTTGTCAACAGCAGGCAACAGCAGCAGGGCGCCGCCCCCCCCGTGTTGCCTTCCGCCGCCGCTTGCGGGATGCTGCGAGGGCCCGCGCCGCCCTGTGCCGCCCGCGCGCTGGCCGCCCCCCCGGAAGACTGCCCAGAGGATCCCCATGACCACGATTGCCGCCCGAGCTACCGATATTCTTGCCCGCCTTGGCGTCGATCCCGCGCGCCATACCGGCGGCAGCATGGCCAGCTTCAGCCCGGTGACGGGCGAGCAGGTGGCGGCGCTGACCCCCGACAGCGCCGCCACCACCGATGCCGCCATCGCCCGCGCCGGCGCGGCCTTCCTCGACTGGCGGCTGCTGCCCGGCCCGCGGCGGGGGGAGCTGGTGCGGCTGCTGGGGGAGGAGCTGCGCGGCGCCAAGCCGGACCTCGGCACGCTGGTCTCGATCGAGGCGGGCAAGTCCACCTCGGAAGGGCTTGGCGAGGTGCAGGAGATGATCGACATCTGCGACTTTGCGGTCGGCCTCTCGCGCCAGCTCTACGGGCTGACGATGACGACCGAACGGCCCGGCCACCGGATGATGGAAACCTGGCATCCGCTGGGGGTAGTCGGCATCATTTCCGCCTTCAACTTCCCGGTGGCGGTCTGGTCGTGGAACGCCGCCATCGCGCTGGTCTGCGGCAACGCGCTGCTGTGGAAGCCGTCGGAAAAGACCCCGCTGACCGCGCTCGCCTGCCAGGCGGTGCTGGCGCGCGCGATGGCGCGGTTCGGTGAGGCGCCCGCGCATCTGAGCCAGGTGCTGATCGGCCGGGCCGATGTCGGCGCGGCGCTGGTCGCGCACCGGGGGGTGGCGCTGATCTCGGCCACCGGATCGACGCGCATGGGCCGGCAGGTCGGCCCGGCGGTCGCGGCGCGCTTCGGCCGCTCGATCCTGGAACTGGGCGGCAACAATGCAGGGATCGTCTGCCCCTCGGCCGATCTCGACATGGCGCTGCGGGCGATTGCCTTCGGCGCGATGGGCACGGCCGGGCAGCGCTGCACCACGATGCGGCGGCTTTTCGTGCATGAGAGCGTGCATGACGCGCTGCTGCCGCGGCTGCGGCGCGCCTATGCCAGCGTCAGCATCGGCAACCCGCTGGAGACACAGGCGCTTGTCGGCCCGCTGATCGACGGCGCGGCCTTTGCCGCGATGCAGGCGGCGCTGGAGGCGGCGCGCGCGGCGGGCGGCACCGTGCAGGGCGGCGAGCGGGTGATGGTCGGCAGCGACGCGGCCTACTACGCGCGCCCGGCGCTGGTCGAGATGCCGGCGCAGGTGGGCCCCGTGCTGGAGGAAACCTTTGCGCCGATCCTTTATGTGATGAAATACAGTGACTTCGAGGATGTTCTTCAGAAACATAATGAAGTCGGGGCCGGCCTCTCCTCCTCGATCTTCACCACCGACCTGCGCGAGATGGAGATCTTCCTGTCGGCGGCCGGATCGGATTGCGGGATCGCCAATGTCAACATCGGCACCTCGGGCTCCGAGGTCGGCGGCGCCTTTGGCGGCGAGAAGGAAACCGGCGGCGGGCGGGAAAGCGGGTCGGATGCGTGGAAGGCCTACATGCGGCGCGCCACCAACACGATCAACTATTCCGGCGCGCTGCCGCTGGCGCAGGGCGTGGTGTTCGACATCGAGTGACCCGGCGCGCGGCGCTGACGGCTGCCCGCCCGTGCGTGGCTCTGCAACCACGGGTTTAAGCGAATCTTCAGACAGCGGCGAGAGGCTCGGCAGCGGACGCCCGCAAGGCCGGCGGCCGTCCCGATTCGAAAGGACCGCGCCGAATGACCCCGCCGACCCGCGTGCTGATCGTCGATGACAGCGCGACGATCCGCAGCCTGATCCGCCGCCGGCTGGACCGGGATCCGCGCATCGCCGTGGTGGGCGAGGCCTCGGACCCCTATGATGCGCGCGAGAAGATCAAGTCGCTGCGCCCCGACGTGCTGACGCTGGATGTCGAGATGCCGCGGATGAACGGGCTCGAATTCCTCGAACGGCTGATGCGGCTGCGCCCGATGCCGGTGGTGATGATCTCGACCGAAACCCATCGCGGATCGGCCGCCGCGATCGAGGCGCTGGCGCTTGGCGCGATCGAGTGCATCGGCAAGCCCGCCGCCGACCGCCTTCCCGAAGGTTTCCAGAACATCGCCGAACTGCTGATCGTCGCCGCGCGCGCGCGGGTGCGCGAGCCCGGGCCCCGCCCCGTCGCCGCCCCGCCCGAGGATTTTTGCTGGAACGGGCGCTTCGTGCTGATCGGCTCCTCCACCGGCGGGGTGGATGCGCTGGAAACCGTGCTGAAGGGCTTTCCGAAGGCTTGCCCGCCGACGCTGATCACCCAGCACATGCCCGCGGGATTCCTTGCCAGCTTCGCGCAGCGCCTCGGGCCGCGGATCGCGCCGAGGATCGCGCTTGCCTCCGATGGCGCCCCGCTGCTTCCCGGCCAGGTCTACCTTGCCCCCGGCGGCGAGGCGCATCTGACGGTGACGCCCGGCGATCCGCCGCGCTGCCGGCTCTGGCATGGCGAGAAGCGCAGCGGCCACCGGCCCTCGGTGGATGTGCTGTTCGAGAGCGCCCGCCCGATCGCCGCGCGCAGCATCGCCGTGATCCTGACCGGCATGGGCCGCGACGGCGCCGAAGGCATGGCCGTGCTGCGTGCCGGCGGCGCCCGCACCTTCGCGCAGGACGAGGCGAGCTCGGTCGTCTACGGCATGCCCCGCGTCGCGCTGGAAAGCGGCGCTGCGGAACGGGCGGTCCCGCTGGCGCGGATCGCGGCCGAACTCCTTGCGCTGGCCGGCCGGGACAGGACCGCCGCGCGGGAAAGGGCGTTGCGATGACCGAGGCCTGCATCCGCCCCGGCCCGCAGGCGGGCGCGGGCGAGCGCCCGCGGCACATCGCGCAGGGCGAGTTTGCGCTCGGCGATGGCCTGCACAGCTCGATCAGCACGATCCTCGGGTCCTGCGTCGCGACCTGTCTCTACGATCCCGGCAGCGGCCAGGGCGGCATGAACCACTTCCTGCTGCCCGAAGGCGGCGGCTCGGGCGCGCCGGCGGCCAGTTTCGGCATCAACGCGATGGAAGTGCTGATCAATGCGCTGATCAAGGCCGGCGCGCAGCGGTCGGGCCTGCAGGCCAAGGTGTTCGGCGGCGCGCGGATGATCGCGGGCCTGCCCGATGTCGGCGCGCGCAACGCGGAATTCGTGCTGGATTTCCTGCGCCGCGAGGGCATCACCTGTACCGGCCAGAGCCTCGGCGGCACCCAGGCGCGCCGCGTGCAGTTCTGGCCCGCCGAGGGCCGCGCCCGCCAGAAACTGCTGGGCGAGGCGATGGTGGTCGAAAGGGTGCCCGCCGCCCGGCCCGGCAACGGGGTAGAGCTGTTCTGAGCAAGGAGACCGGCGCCGGCATGCCGCAAAGGCTGCCGCCGCGCGCGGTGCAGCCCTGCCTCCGGCGGCAGCAAGGCCGGGCGGTCGCGCGGAGCGGGCAGAATGCGGGCGAGAGCTTGCGATGCAGGCGAGGTCTTCACCGCGGTCCGTCCGACGACAGGCGAGGACGTCACGCTGGTGCTGCCAAGCAGCAGAATGGTGGTCTTGGAGCGGTCGGTGCGGGTCGTTTCCAGGCGGCTCATCTCTCCCCGGATGAGGCAATTGCCGCTGGCGCTTCGGAAAATGGTCGTCCGATTCCCACGCCCCTGATGCTTCCATCATTATCGCGCAGGAGGAACAGTGCGTCGAGCCTGCGCTTCCGGGCAAGTGCTGCGCCTCTGTCGGGACCGAGCACCATGAGCGCCGTCGCCCAGGCATCGGCCTCGGCGCAGGTGCGGGCCACCACGGTGACCGAGGCGGGCGGCGCGATCAGGGGCGCTCCGCGCCTCGGGTCCATCGTGTGCGACAGGCGTCGTTCAAGCACCTCGACCCAGTGGCGGTAGTCGCCCGAGGTCGCGACGGCAGCGTCCTGCAGCGCGAGGATCGAATGGGGGATCCGACGCTCCGGGTCCGGCGCTTCGACCGCGATGGTCCATGCCTTTCCGTCTGGCCGGAGGCCGAGCGCACGCATTTCGCCGTCGATCCCGACAAGGGCGTCTGTGACCCTGTGGTCGCGCAGTATCTCGGCCAGCCGGTCCACGCCATAGCCCTTGGCGATACCGTTCAGATCCAGGGCGACGGGCGCGGCCTTGCGCACGTGGTCGCCGTCGAACTCCAGAACCTCATGCGCGCGGCGGCGCGGGGCTTCCATCGCTGCACGGATTCCATCGGGCGCGGCAGGTTCCGGCCCGAAGCCCCAGGCCGTCACCGCATCGCCCATGCCGATGTCGAAGGCCCCGCCCGAGGCGCGCCCGATCTCGAGGCCAAGGCGCAGGACCGCGCCCAGACGCTCCGGCACCGGCACCCATGCGCCGACCGGGGCCGCGTTGAGCCGCATCAGGTCGCTGCCCGCGTTCCAGGTGGACATCTGCGCGTCCACCTCATCGACGGCGGCCTGTAGCGCGGCCTGCACCGCGCCCGTGCCGAACCCCGGTTCCGCGAAGAACAGCGCCGACCAGCGCGTGCCCATGGTCGGGCCGTTCAGGGCGACGCGCTCCAGATCAGTAGACATCTTCGACATAGCGCCCCTCTGCCTTCAGCGCCGCGGGCGAAAGCCCGACCGGCGCGAGAATATCGGCCAGCGCGTCGGCCACGCCCGCCGCCATCTCGCGCCCGCCGCAGACCATCACGCGCGCGCCCTCGCGGATCAATTGCGCGACCTGCGCCGCCTCGCCGCGCAGCGCGTCCTGCACATAACGCGGCCGCTCCCCGCGCGAGACGGCGGTGACCAGCCGGGTCAGGCGGCCTTCGGCCTGCCAGGCGGGCATCTCCTCGCCATAGAAGAAGTCGCTTTCGGGATCGCGCATCCCGAAGAACAGGTGGATGGGCCGATGGCGCGCATTGCCGCGCACCAAGCCCGCAAGCGGCCCGATCCCGGTTCCGGCGCCGATCAGGATCAGCGGTCTGCGGCCCCGGCCGGGGCGGAAGCCGAGGTTGCGGCGCAGGAAGGCGGCAACGCTGTCACCCGGTTTCAGCGCGGTCAGCTGGCCCGAGGCGAGCCCGCCGGGATGCCGTCTCACCACGATCTCGATGAAGCCGTCGCGGCGACCGGAGGCAAGCGAGTAGAGCCGCGGCACCGCGCTGCCCTCCGGCACGATGCCAAGCAGGTCGCCCGCCTCGAACCGGGCGAAGCCGCTCCCGGTCAGCCGCTGCCAGAGCGTCGCGCGCGGCAGCGCAAAGCGCAGGATCGCGGTCGGGGCCTGCACATCGGCACCGTAATCCCGGCGCGAGATCAGGGTCAGCGTCCGGGTCTTCGGCAGGACGGGCTGGTGCGACAGCTCCAGCGGGATCCCGAGCGCGGCGCCAAGCGCGCGGCCCCAGCGGGCGAAGTCCTGCGGGGACTGGCGGTCCACCGTGTCGAGGGGCAGAAGCTCGGGCCAGCCCTTCGCCTGCGCCGCCGCCGCGACGGCCCTGGCAAAGGCGCAACAGGCCGGAAAGCTGCGGTCGCCGAAGCCGAGAATGGCCATCGGCACATCAGGCAGGCGATCGGCGGCGGTCAGCCGGTCCAGAAACCCCCTGGCCGAGGCGGGCGCCGCGCCGTCGCCATAGGTCGCGGCCAGCAGGAGGATCCGCCGCGCCGCGGCATAGCTCTCGGGGGCGAAGCCCGACATCGGGCCGACATGGACGCTTTGCCCGGCCCGGGTCAGCGCGTCGTGCAGCGTCGCGGCAAATCCCCAGGTGCTGCCGCCCTCGCTGCCGACAAGCAGGATCGTCTCGGCGCGCCGCGCGGGCTGGTTGCCCCGGATGCGCGGCCGCCCGCGCCGCCCGGCGAGCCAGATCAGCACGCCCGTTGCGCCCATCACCGGCACGCCAAGCGCCATCAGCCCGAGGATGAGCCCCAGCACCGGCGCGCCCCGCCCGGTGTGCAGCATGGTGACGGTCTGCGAGACGCGCTCCCATCCGCTCAGGTCGGCCCATGCAAGAAGCTCCCCCGTCCCCTGATCGAGATAGCCGGTCCCCCGGCCGGTCTTCAGCGTGAACACGTCGGTGGCATCCCCCGCAGAGGGAAAGCTCAGCGCGCGCAGGTCGGCGACGGGCAACTGCTGCAGGGCGGGCATCCGCTCGGGGGCGAACCCCGTCCTGCCGCTCACCTCGGCGGGCATGGCCGGCGTGGCGGCCGCGCCCGGCAAGAGATCGAAGGTGGAGGCCGTCATCCACAGCGCGGTGGTGGAGGACAGCACGAGGCCGATCACCGCGATCCGCGCGATCTCGACATGCAGCCGGCCGGCGAGCGGCCCGCGCAGGCGCGCGAACCAGTGCCGCCAGCCGCCCACGCGCCGCACGACGAGCAGGGCGCCCGAGAGCGACAGCACCAGCATCGCCGCCGCCCCCACGGCCATGGCGATGCGCCCGCCATCCCCGAGAAAGAGCGAGCGGTGCAGGTTGGTGAGCCAGCGAAGCGTCTGGTTCGGATCGGCCGAGGCCACGCCCTGCCCGGTCGCAGGGTCGATCACGGCGGCGCCCGGCGTGCCCTGATCGAACCAGTAGGCGGTGATCCGCCCCGAGGGCGCGCGACGGATCTGCTCGATGCCCGGATAGGCCGCCTGGATGCGGCCCGCCAGCGCGGCGACCGTCAGCCCGGCCTCTGCCTGCGGCGCGGCAAGCCGCTCGGCCGCGGGAAACACCGACAGCGCCGCGCCGCTCAGCCCGAGGATCGTGACGAGCGCGAGGGCCAGAAGACCCGGCCAGCGATGGAATGCGCGGATCATGGCCCCGAGGCTCCTCACATGTCGTAGGCGAAGCTGGCGATGTAGCGGCGGCCCTTCACCGGCGTGCCGGCGCCTGCGGTCGTCAGCGGCACCGCCACCTCGTTCGGGCTGTCGCGCATGTCCTCGACGGCCGCGTCGATGTGCAGCGTGTAGCCCGCATCGAACAGCGCATCGGCCAGATCGAGCGTGATCTCGAGCGTGCGGCCCGCGCCGACGCTGGCGCCGGTGATCCCGTTCACCTGCGCGGTATCGCCGCCCGTGGCGCGATACCAGTCGCTCAGATGCTCGTAGTATTTCGACTTGCCGCCGGCCATCCACAGGCTGCCGGCATAGGCGCCCGAGGGGTCGGTGACATAGAACGCAAGATAGGCGCCGTCGCCGCCATAGTCGGCCAGGGTCGTGGTCATCGTCACCGGCCGCGCCATGGCGAGGCCGGGAAGCGTCAGCGCGGTGGTGAGCGCGAGCGTTGCAAGGAGCGATTTCATCTTCTGGTGTCTCCGGGTCTGATGGTGAGGGAAGGGGCGCGCGGCAGCGCCATTTCCGCCGCGTCGCAGCAAGCGTCAGTTCACCTGAACCCGTGGCGGAGCGCCGGTCCCGAAAAGCCCGTTCTGCGGCGGCGCCACGGTCCCGGCGGGCGCGGGATTGCGGGCGCCGCCGCGGCAGTCGTCCCCGCCCTCCTCGCAGTCGTCATCGTCGTCGTCGTCATCATCATCGTCGTCGTGACCGCGGCGCGAGCCTTCCCGCCAGCGGCGGTCGTCATCGTCATCGCCGCTTGCAAGCACGAGCGGCGCCGGTTGCGGACCGTCCTCGAGCGCGGCGACGGACCCGAAGGCGGCGGGGGCCTGACCCGCGCTCCAGCCGGGGGCGCCGATGGCGGCGGTCAGCGCGGTGGAGGCGAGAAGAAGCGTCAGTGTCTTTTTCATGGCAGGTCTCCTTTCGTCTGCTGGGACCAATCTGGACAGCGGACCTGAGGGCTTGCTGACGGCGCGGCGTTTTCCGCTTCAGCTTGCCGTCAGGAAGAAAAGGGCCCCGCCGGAACGGGCGGGGCCAAGGCGGGGCCGAAGGGACGGTCGGCCCTGGGGATCCGGGCCGGTCAGGCGACGTCGCCGGGACCGGGGGCGCGCTTCTCGCCGGTGACCATCGCGCGGGCGAGGTTCTCGTGATGCCGGACCGAGGCCAGCACGACGCCCCCCACATGCAGCGCCACGAGCAGGAGCATCAGATTGGCCAGCACCTCGTGGATCTCCTTCAGCGTGCCGTCGGCCTCGCCGCGCTCGCCCTCCTCGCCGTATTCGCCCGCGTCGTCATCGGTTCGGGCGGGGCTGGTCCCCGCGGGCGCCGCGATCTGCGACATGTCCGGCCGCGTCGCCCCGGGGTCCGGCTCCGCCATGAGCCAGCCGGTGAAGGCTGTGCCCGCGAGCGTCACGAGCAGCGCCACGATCATGGCGGCGCCCGCCGGATTGTGGCCGAGATAGCGCCGCTCCTTGCCGCGGACCATGTCGCCAAGATAGGCCAGCGTCTCGCGCGGGCCCTTCACGAACCGGGCAAAGCGCGCATAACGGCCGCCGACAAGCCCCCAGACCAGCCGGAACGCCACCAGCCCGGCGACGGTGTAGCCCGCGAACTCGTGCACAGGCTGCACCTCCTCGGCCGTGAGCCATGCCGTCGCGAAGGCAGCGACCAGAGCCCAGTGAAACACCCGCACCAGGGGATCCCAGACCCGGACCTTGCCGGGCGACCCGGCATTCGTTCCCGGGGTGTCCCCGGTGGTGGTTGCGTCAGTCATTCTGCTCTCCTTCGCGATCCCGGCCTTGTATGCGATCCCGGCCGCGACCCTTGTCGCGGCGATCGTCCTCGTCCTCGTATTCGAACCCGATCACCTGCAGCGTGGCCGGGTGAAGCGTCACCTCTATCTGGCGCCCCTCGGCATCCCGGCCGTCGATCTCGTAGCAGCCGTCGTCGATCTTGATGCGGCGCACCGTCCAGCCCTTCTCCTCGGCCATGCGGGCGACGGCATCGCGCGGCTGCCAATCGGCCATCGGCACGAGGCAATCGTCCTCCGCCAGCGCGGTCCCCGCCGGGAAGACCGCGAGAAGGCCCAGAATTGTCAATGTCTTCTTCATGGGCCAAACTCCACGCTGCGGCCATCTCGATCCGCGTCATGCACGGCGAAGCTGACGGCAGCCTGAAGGGCCTCGCCCAGCCGCTTCAGCTTCGCGTCAGCCAGACGGATCAAGGAGGCGCAAAGCGAAGGGGCGGGGACGAGATCATGCGCATCTTGCTGATCGAGGACGACCGGGTTCTGGGCGCCGCGGTGCGGGACCAGATCGCGGCAGATGGCCAGTCGGTGGATTGGGTCACGCGGCTCGATGCCGCGGGCGATGCCCTGCGCGCCACGTCCTACGACCTGATCCTGCTCGACCTCATGCTGCCGGACGGGCGCGGCATCGGGTTTCTCAAGGCGTTGCGCCTGCGGGGCGACGTGACGCCGGTGATCATCCTGACCGCGCTCGACCAGGTCTCGGACCGGATCGAGGGGCTGAACGCGGGCGCCGACGACTACCTCGTCAAGCCCTTCGACCTTGCCGAACTCAGCGCGCGGATCGGCTCGGTCGCCCGGCGCTACAGCGGCAACCCCAATCCCATCGTCACCCACGGCCCGCTTGACATCGACCTCGCCGCGCGCCGCGTCTATCGGGAGGGCAAGCCCGTTCCGTTGACGGCGCGCGAATGGGCGCTGTTCGAGGCCCTCCTCGCGCGGCCGGGGCAACTTCTGTCCAAGGCGCAGCTGGAGGAGAAGCTCTACAGCTTCGACGCCGAGGTGGAGAGCAACACCATCGAGGTGCATGTCAGCCGCCTGCGCAAGAAGCTCGGGGCGCAGGTCATCGAGACCGAGCGCGGCATGGGCTACAGGCTGGGGCGCCCATGAGGCTGCCGCGCAGCCTGCGGGCGCGGCTGGGCCTTTCGCTCGGCCTCGTGCTGACGATCCTGTGGCTGCTGGCCGCGGCGGTCACGGCGGTGATCGTGCGGGGCGAGATCGACGAGGTCTTCGACAGCGCCCTGCGCGAGACCGCGGAACGCATCCTGCCGCTGGCGGTGACCGAGATCGTCGGCCGGGAGGATCAGGGGGGCCCGCAGCGGCTCGCGCCGATCCGCACGCATCGCGAGCTTTTCACCTACCTTGTCCGCGATGCCGAGGGGCGCGCGCTGCTGCAATCCCACGCAGCCGACCCCGCCGTCTTTCCGCCCTGGGACGGGCCGGGATTCCGGCAGACCGCGACGCACCGGCTCTACAGCGATGCGGCGCTGCAGGGCACGATCCGCATCACCGTGGCCGAACCCTTGGCGCATCGGGCAGAGGTCGCGCGGGAAATCCGCATGAGCCTTGGCCTGCCGCTGCTGGTCGTGCTGCCCGTCGCGCTGGCGGCGATCATCCTCGCGGTCCGCTTCAGCCTCGATCCGCTGCGCCGGTTCCGCATCCGGCTGGAATCGCGCGGGGCCCGCGATTTGTCGGAGGTGCCCGCCGGCGACCTGCCGGCCGAGATCGCGCCGCTGGCCGCGGCCCTCAACAGCCTTCTGGCCCGGTTGCGCAACGCATTCGAGGCCGAGCGCAGCTTTGCCGCGAACGCGGCGCACGAGCTTCGCACCCCCCTCGCCGGCGCCATCGCGCAGGTGCAGCGGCTCCGGTCCGAGACGCGGGACCCGGCCACCGAGGCGCGCGCCGCCGAGATCGAGGCGACGCTCAAGCGGCTGACGCGGCTTTCCGAACGGCTCATGCAGCTCGCGCGGGCGGAAGGCGGGCGGCTGCGCATGGACCGGAGCACGGACCTGAGGGACATCGCCCGCATCGTGCTGGACGATCTGGCGCGCGCGGGCGCGCCGGGCCGCATCGTGCTGGCCCTGCCGGACAGGCCCGTGATGTCGGACCTCGACCCCGACGCCTTCGGTATCCTCTGCCGGAACCTGGTGGAGAACGCGCTCCGCCACGGGGCGCAGGATGGCCCGGTCGAGGTGACGCTGGCCGCGGACGGTCAACTGATCGTGGCGAATGACGGTCCCGTCCTGCCGCGGGACACGCTCGAGCGGCTCACGACACGGTTCGAGCGCGCGAACACGGGCAGCGATGGCAGCGGGCTCGGCCTCGCCATCGTCGCCGCCATCGCGGAGCGGATCGGAAGCCCGCTCCGACTGGACTCGCCGCGTCCGGGGGCGTCTTCCGGGTTCCAGGCGTCGCTCAGGTTGCCGACAGAGGGCAGCCCCGACGCGGCGCGCGGGAGATGACAGGCGCAGGTCCAGCCCCGCCGCCCGCAGCCAGCGGATGGCAAGATCCTCGATCTCGTGCCCGATCGCGAAGATCCGCAGCGCCCGGCCGGAGAAGTCCTGGCCCGCGTCCTTCGGCGCGCCCGCGAAGTCGAACTGCAGCGCCCGCTCGCAGGCATGGCCCAGCCGGGACGCGCCAAGACAGTCGCGCGGGGGCGTCGCTGCGCGTTCCGCCTCGAGTGCTGCGTCCACGGCGGCGTTAAGCCGGCACCGCTGCGACAAGCCAAAACAACGGATGGGCACGGCATGTGCGGGTTGATCGGCGGCGTCGGGCGCATCCCGTCGCCAGGGCGTATCGAAGCCGCGATGCGCCGGTTGCAGATCCGCGGCCCCGACGCACAGGCGATGGAGCTGCACCACGACTACTGGATGGGGCACACGCTCCTCGCGATCCGGCAGCCACCGCAAGAGCAGCCCATACATGCCCGCGACGCAAGGATCACGCTGGTCTACAATGGCGAGTTGTATGACACCGCCGGGTCGGGCGCCCATGACACCGCGGCGCTTCCCGCCCGCATCGTTCCGGTGCTGCGCGCCGCCGATCCCCTGGCAGAGCGTCCCGGCCTGAACGGTGACGCGCCGGTTTTCTTCAGCGGTGGCGTCGACTCGGCTCTGCTTGCGCGCCTGCTGGATCGCGCGGGCGCGCAGGTCACCCTTCGCACGCTTTCCATCACGGACAGCGTTCTGGACCAAGGAACGCAGGCCGGGAAGGCTGCCAGATGCCTCGGTCTGCCTCTGGAGACGGTCGAACTCGACCCGGCGGGCGTCGCCGGGGGACACCGATCGATGCCTGGCCACCATGGACCAGCCTACGGTGGATGCAATCAATGCGGCGCTTGTGTTCGCGCGCGGTTCGCAGCCTGACGGGCGCGTCGTCTTCACCGGGACCGGGCTTGAGGAATTGTACAACGGCTATGTCTGGAACAACGACTGCCTGCGTCATTTCGCGGGCAAGACCCCAGCGGCGGCGCGCTGCGGAGCGTGATTTCAACGTTTGTGCAGGATCATTTGCCGGATCGGTTGTTCTCGGGCGGTCTGGACGCGGCGGCTTCCCGCATGGCGGGTGTCGCGGTGCTGTGGAGACGCCATTCGCGCGAGCGCGGCGGTGGCCGCGGCCATACCTGTTGGTTCGCCCCGGCGAAGAGGGTCGACCCGGGCTTTCAAGATGCTCGGGGTCAGGGGCCGGCCCAGTGCAAGGTCGTGATCCGCGGCCACAGGAGGGCCCAGAGGGGTGCGGCGGCACCGGACAGGGCGAGCGTCATGCGCCGCCCCGAAAGGATCAGCCTTGCGCCCGCGCGCAACACGCGCTCTGAACCGCCCCGGGTTTC
>DIVD01000083.1 GCA_002423245.1 Rhodobacteraceae bacterium UBA6141 | reverse complement strand
GGAGAAATGCATGAACAAGCCCGATCCCATCCCCGCGCGCCTGGCCGCGCTGAAGTCCATGTCCGTCACCCAGCTGAAGTCGGAGTGGCAGACGATCTTTGCCTCGGCAGCGCCGAACAACAGCCGGGCGTTCCTTGAGAGCCGGTTGGCCTACCGCATCCAGGAACTGACGTATGGCGGTCCTGATCGCGAAACCCGGCGCATGCTGGACCTGCTGGCCGACGAGGTCAGCGGCACCCTGACACGCAAGAGCCAGATCGCCGATCCTCGCAATCCCGTGGTCGGCACGAGGCTGATCCGCGAATGGAACGAGATCGAGCACACGATCACGGTCTTGCGCGACGGATTCGAGTGGCAAGGCCGCCCCTACAAATCCTTGTCCGCGGTTGCGCGGGCGATCACCGGGACGCGCTGGAATGGCTACCGCTTCTTCGGGTTGCGCGAACGAAAGCGGGGGAATGATTGATGGATCAACGCGCAAATCCCGTCCGCCGCCAACGCTGCGCGATCTACACGCGCAAGTCCTCCGAGGAAGGGCTGGACCAGGAATTCAACAGCCTGCACGCCCAGAGAGAGGCCTGCGAGGCGTATATCGCCAGCCAGCGCTCCGAGGGCTGGGTATTGGTCCGCGATCAGTATGACGATGGCGGGATCTCGGGCGGGACGCTGGAACGGCCCGGCCTCAAGCAGCTTCTGGCCGACATTGAGGACGGCCTGATCGATGTGGTGGTCGTCTACAAGATCGACCGCCTGTCGCGGTCGCTGATGGATTTCTCGAAGCTGGTCGAGGTCTTCGACCGCAACGGCGTGACCTTCGTGTCGGTCACGCAGTCCTTCAACACCACCACGTCCATGGGGCGGTTGACGCTGAACATCCTGCTCAGCTTCGCGCAGTTCGAGCGCGAGGTCACAGCCGAGCGCATCCGTGACAAGGTCCGCGCCTCCCGAATGAAGGGGATGTGGATGGGCGGCTATGTCCCGCTCGGGTACGATGTGAAGGACCGCAAACTCGTGGTGAATGAAGACGAGGCTGCCACCGTGCGGGGCATCTTCGAGAAGTTCGTCGAGGTCGGCTCAGCGACCGTGCTGGCCCGCGAACTGCGCCACAAAGGGGTCCGCAACAAGCAGGGCACCTTGGTCGACAAGGGATATCTCTACAGGGTGCTGGTGAACCGGGTTTATCGCGGCGACGCGGTCCACAAGGGCAAGGCTTATCCCGGCGAGCATCAGGCCATCATCGGCGGGCAGCTGTGGGATCAGGTCCATGCCATCTTGCGGCAGAACCCACGAAATCGCGCCAACAACACCCGCGCGCAGGCGCCTGCGTTGCTCAAGGGGCTGATCTTCACGGCCACGGGCGCCGCCATGACCCCGAGCAGCACGAAGAAGGGCGCGCGGCGATACCGGTACTACGTCTCAATGGACGTCATCAAGAATCGCGAACCCAGCGATGAGGGCATCCCGCGCCGCCTCCCTGCCGACCTCGTGGAAGCGGCTGTGGTGACCGAGTTGCGGCGGGTGATGCGCGCGCCCTCGATCACGGCGCAGGTCATCGCCCATTTGGCGCGCGAGGGTCACGCCTTCGCCGAGGCCGACGTGATTTCCGCGCTGCAGACGTTCGACGACGTCTGGGGCCAGCTGTTCCCTGCGGAGCAGACCCGGATCGTGCAGTTGCTGGTGCGCCGGGTCACCGTGACGTCTGAGGGGCTGGTGATTGATGTCCGGACCGACGGCGTCTCGGGCGTCATGCGCGACATGATGGCCCCACGAAAGAAGGTGGCGGCGGAATGATGAACCCCGACGAGTCCCTCCAGATCTTCGTGCCGCTCAAGGTCCGCAAGCAGAACGGGCGGCCGAAGATCATGCCGCCCGCAACCTATTTGCCGAGCGAAGACCGGACGCAGGATCCGCATATCTTGCGCGCCATCGGCCGGGCGTGGGGCTGGCGGCGGCGCATGGAGACTGGTGAATTCAACACGGTGACCGATCTGGCGAAAGCCGTAGGGCTGGCCGAACGCCATGTCAGCCGACAGCTGCGGCTCGCCTATCTCGCGCCGGCAGTCCTCAAGCGCCTCGTCTACATGCGTGAGGTGCCCGCCGTGACCCTGTTGAAACTTACCGATGTCGCGGCCCTGCCATGGCACGAACAGCCGGAGCGGGTGTTCGACTGAGCCTCAGTGAAAGCTTGCCCGCCGTTGTGCGCAAACACATCAGCCAGCATACAAAGGCGCAAATTCATTAAGAAGGAGTGTAATAGGCGATTTTGTTTCCTGGAAGCGAAACATAGCAGGTGTTCGCCTGCAGCTTCGGCAGTACCGCCGATGGTTTAAAGCCCGCAACTTGTTCTGGGGTACAAGGCTTAAAATTGTAACGCGAAATGCCCTGCTGAGCGTAGCACTGATTTTTCACCTTTGTTCGAAGTGCTTCGTTGGCATCGGAGCTCACTGTGTCTCCGCCGAACGTTTGACCTCCCGTATTATAGCAGTTTGTAAAACCGCCAACTGTGTTGCAGTAAGTTTGCACCGGCGTCGTATAGGCAGGAGTCGTAGTTGTCCGTATACTCGCGGGAACCTGCTGCGCGGCATAGACTTCACACGAAGTCGTTGCCATGTCGAGTTGATCATAGGTCAACCCTTCCCGGTACAACATATTAACGCTGCCGTCGCCACACGCGATCATAAAAGGGCCGATGGCGGCCAGACAAACAGTCGAGAGTCTTTTCATTTGGAACTCCATCACATCGACGTGATGTTGAACATCTATCGGAGCTAAGATCAACACCTTCTAACATTCTTTTCGCTCCTGTGGCCGCGCTGATGTTCTGATGCTTGAACTCGACTGACCCCTCTGACCGATCGTTCAGTAGCGGCAGGAGGGCGCGCGGATGCTCGGCCTTGCTGTAGCGGCGCGCGGAGATGTCGTCGGCCAGCATCGCGAAGTAATCCGCGACGATCAGGTCGTTCTCTTCATCCGTCCATGGCCCGTTCGACATTGCGCCAGGCTATGGGCGTGAAGTCTGTTTGTCATCAGAGACTTCCGGCAGGGTTCTGGCTCGCTTCGGACGCTTCCGCCGGACTTGGGGATCGGCCGCCACGGAGCCGTCCTCCCGACCGTCCTGCGCCTTCGTATCGGTCTCCGTCACCGGATTATCTCGCGAACGGGACGACCCCATGAACCCGGCAACCCATTGGAAATGCGAGGATGTTTTACGCCGTCCCGTGACCATCGAGGGGCGCTCGAAGAGAGACACAGGCCATTCGGAGACCCGTTCTGCGTCAACCGCTGAGTCTCCGAAGGGCGGATGGCTGCCAACACCCTTTGAAACAAAAAGAAAAAAGGCCCAAGTCTGGGCCTTTGGACGGATTCAGTATCTGAATGTGGCGGAGGGGGTGGGCCTGACGTCCAACCTTCTTTTGTGGATGCCGCTCGGTTTGCAAGGAAATTCTGATCTTCTTGACTTGTGATCGAGTGCGTACTTTTGTCAGGCCTGTTCGTGCGGCTGACATGGCGCCGCTGGCCGGGATGGTGATGCGCGGACCGGGGCCACATCTCCGACAGCGAGCTCGAGGCTCGGAGAAGGTTTCTGGTTTGCCCGACCCGGATCATGTCGATCATGTGCCCATTCGGATCATGCCTTCCTCACAACTCGGTGGCCCGGCTGCCGATTCAACGCCGTGTTATGCGCCGATCAGCACCGGGCCGCGATAGGTTTCACCTCGCGTCAGCATCGCCCAGATGCCACGCGCCATCTTGTTCGCCAGCGCGACGGCCACGACCGGGACCGGCTTGCGTTCCAGCATCCGCGCCAACCACGACCCCTTCGGCGCACCGCGGCGCGAGGCCCAGCGGATCACAGCGGTCGCCCCGATGACCAGCAATCGACGAATGTCGCGCTGCCCCATCTTCGAGGTCTTCCCCAGCTTCTGCTTGCCTCCCGTGGAATGCTGCCGCGGCACCAGGCCGAGCCAGGCGGCGAAGTCGCGGCCGCGGCGGAACTGCTCCATCGGCGGGGCGAAGGTTTCGACTGCCAGCGCGGTGATCGGGCCGACCCCGGGCATCGTCTGCAACTGGCGCGGCATTTCCGCTTCCTGCGACATGGCCGCGATCCGTGCCTTCAGCGCATTGATCCGGTCCGTCAGGTGGGCGATCTGCTCGAGAAGCATGCGGCAGATGTCCCGGGCGAGTTCCGGCAATTCGACGTTGGGATCGTCGACGACTTTTGCGAGCCGCGGCACGTAGCCGATCCCCTCGGGGGCGACATGCCCGAACTCGTAGAGATGAGAGCGCAGCGCGTTCACCGCCTCGGTCCGCTGCTTCACCAGCTGCTCGCGCGTGCGGAACGCGACGGCCCGTGCCTGCTGGTCGGCCGACTTCGGTTCAACGAAGCGCATGGTCGGCCGCAGGGCCGCCTCGACAATCGCCTCGGCATCTGCCGCGTCATTCTTCTGGCGCTTCAGGAATGGCTTGACGTAGTGCGGCGAAATCAGCCGCACCTCATGCCCGTACCGCGCCATCTCCCGCGCCCAGTGATGCGCGCTGGCGCAGGCCTCCATCGCCACGAGGCAGGGCGGCTGGTCCGCCATGAACCGGGCGAACTGCGGCCGCGACAGCTTCTTGCGGAACAGGACCGACCCGTCCGCCGTCGCGCCATGCACCTGGAACACGCTCTTTGCCAGATCGACGCCGATGATGCTAACTTCTCCCATGGATGCCCTCTCCTACAGCTTGTGCTTCGACACCACGAGTTTGGCACATCGCGATGCCGTCAGGGGAGAGCGGCATCCACCCCATCTCTACCGGGCCGAGGTCCAGGAGCGATCTGCTGATCCGGCGAGCGATCGGAAATAGCCGATCAGAGACTCAGATTGACAATCCTGACTTTATCTATCAGATTTTGCGTGTCGCTCTGGCAGAGCGGTGCTCATCTCCTGTGCGGAGCAGCGAGAAGACCTGGTGGATGGATTGTCGAGATGATGACTGCAGACCGCAGGAACATGGGTTGGAGCATCCGGCGCAACCACCGGCTCATGCTGCTGCCAAACTGACCGGAGGTGGCAATCAGGCCTGGATCGTACATTCCGGGCAAGTCTACGTCCTGCGCATCACGCGCGCCGGAAACTCATCCTGACAAAGTAGGACACTGACCGTGACGAAGCCCATTGCCATGCGCGGCGCGGCCCCTGTCGGTCGGATCGATGACCTCGCGCCGGTCGAGGCGGCAGCAGTGCTTCATGTCCGGACGTGGCATGACAGCCCTGACGCCCAGCGTCAAATCCGCGAAGACTTTGCCGCTCTTCTGGGGCCAGAGGCCGGCGATCATGCGCTGACAGCCGTTGACGATCTCTGCAGCCTGTGCGCCCGGCATGGACGGCGCACCTTCATGCGCCATCACCCCGGTTGTCGTTGCCTCGGTGCAGACGAGGCCTGTCTCGCCAATCTCGTGGGCCTCGCCATTGAAGGCGAGCGCGAGGATGCGCTGCTGATGAAAGCCGACCGACGCGCGGCTGCGGCCCGCACCGACATTTTTCACTGACAAAAGGACCGCGACCCATGAAGATCACTGTCATCGGCATCAGCCTTCTCGCCTTGACCACAGCGATTGCGCAAACCGCGCAGGCCCAGACGGCTTCGCCATCGGCGGCCGAGGTGCTCGGCACCTATGCCGACATCGCACAGGCGAAGTATGAGGACAGCCTTGCCGCGGCGCGGACGCTGTCGGATGCCGTGGCGGCGCTGGTCGCCAGCCCTTCGCCCGAGACGCTGGCGGCGGCACAGGCGGCCTGGATCGCGGCCCGCGTGCCCTACCAGCAGACCGAGGTCTATCGCTTCGGCAATGCCATCGTCGATGACTGGGAGGGGAAGGTGAACGCCTGGCCGCTGGATGAGGGGCTGATCGACTATGTCGACGCCTCTTACGGCGGGCCGACCGATTCCAACGAACTGGCCGCGCTGAACGTCATCGCCCATCCGCAAATCACCATCGCCGGGCAGGCGGTGGATGCAAGCGCCATCACTCCCGACCTGATTGCCGAAACACTGAACGAGGCCGACGGGGTCGAAACGAACGTGGCGCGCGGCTATCACGCCATCGAATTCCTGCTCTGGGGGCAGGATCTGAACGGCACGGGCCCGGGCGCCGGGAACCGGCCCTATACCGATTATGTTCAGGGCGCGGGCTGCACGGGGGGCAACTGCGACCGCCGGGCGGATTATCTGAGCGCCGCGACGACGCTTCTGGTCGACGATCTGGAATTCATGGCCGCGCAATGGGCCGAGGGCGGCGACGCCCGGGCGGCCGTTGTGGCAGACGAACGCGCGGGGCTGGTCGCCATGCTGACTGGCATGGGGAGCCTCTCCTACGGCGAACAGGCGGGTGAGCGGATGCGGCTGGGCCTGATGCTGAACGACCCCGAGGAAGAGCACGACTGTTTTTCGGATAACACCCACAACAGCCACTTCTACGACGGTCTTGGGGTGCAGAACGTCTATCTGGGCCGCTATGTCCACCCTGATGGGTCGGTTGTGGAAGGGCCGTCGCTGGCCGGTCTGGTGGCGGCAGCCGACCCCGCGCTGGATGCCGAGATGCGCGCGCGGCTTGAGGCGACCATGACGGCCCTTGGCGCGATCGTGACGGCGGCCGAGGGTGGGTTCGCCTATGACATGATGCTGGCCCAGGGCAACCCGCAAGGCGAGGCGCTGATCATGGGCGGTGTGAAAGGGCTGATCGACCAGACCCGTACCATCGAACGGGTCGTGACCGCCCTTGGACTGGACGGGATCGCCTTCGAGGGGTCCGACAGCCTCGACAACCCCGCTGCCGTGTTCCAGTGACAAGGGGCCCGGCGCGATGATCGTCTGTCACTGCCATTCCATCACCGACCGCGACGTGCACGCCGCCATCGACGGGATGCGCGCGGCAGATCCCCACACGATCATCACGCCGGGCAAGGTCTATCGCGCATTGGGAAAAGCGGCAGATTGCGGGTCCTGCATGCCGCTTTTCCTTTCCACCATGCGGCAGAACGTTAATCTGGAAGTCCCCATGCAACTTCGCGGCCTGCGCCAGCGGCCCGAACAGACACAGGAAGAACCTTATGAAGGGCGACGCGAAAGTCATCGACCACCTTAACCGGGCGATCCGGTCGGAACTGACGGCGGTAAGCCAGTACTGGCTGCATTTTCGCCTGCAAGAAGACTGGGGGCTGGGCCATATGGCCAAGAAAAGCCGCGCCGAAAGCATCGAGGAGATGCACCACGCCGACCAGTTGATCGCGCGGGTGATCTTCCTGCAAGGCCACCCGAATCTGCAGAAACTCGACCCTCTGCGCATCGGCCAGACCCCGCGCGAGACGCTGGAATGCGATCTGGCGGCCGAGCAGGAGGCGCGCGCCCTTTACAAGGAGGCGCGGGAATACTGCGCGGAAGTGGGCGATTACGTCACGATGAAGCTGTTCGAGACGCTGATGGCCGACGAGGAAGGGCATATCGACTTTCTCGAAACCCAGATCGACCTTTTCGACAAGCTCGGATCCGAACGCTATGCCCAACTCAACGCCCTCCCGATGGATCAGGCCGAATAGGTGGGCGGTCTCTGCCGCACTGATTGTGGCGGTCCAGTCGGGGATCGCCGGGGCCGATGGGCTGGGTGACCCGCATCTGAACGTCATCCCCCGCACGGCCGAGGAAGCCTCCCGGATCGCTGCCGTCACGGCGCGGTCACCCGATCTGTCGCTGACGGCGGCGTTCGAGGCGCTGCCTGGCGGTGCCTCGACGGTGCGCGCGCGCACCACGGCCGACGCCTTTTCGGATCCCTCGGGCAACATCAACTTCGACCGAGAGCTTGATTTTCGCGTCGGCAACGGCCTGTTCCGCAAGCTCTGGGTATCGGCCCCTTCATCGACGCTGGCCTCAGACGGGCTCGGGCCGCTCTACAACGCGCGGGCCTGCCAGAGCTGCCATATCAAGGACGGGCGCGGCCATGTCCCCGAGGGGCCCGAGGACGATGCCGTGTCGATGTTCCTGCGCGTCTCGATCCCTGCGCCGGCCGGCACGGCCCCGGATCGGGCCATGACGGAGATCGCCGATTACCTCGCCACCTTGCCCGACCCGGTCTATGGCGGCCAGTTGCAGGACTTCGGCACGGCGGGTCATCCGGCCGAATACCGGCTGGACATTGCCTATGAGGAGATCGAGGTCGCACTGTCGGATGGCGAGACGGCAAGCCTGCGCCGCCCGACCTACACCGCGGCCGATCTCGGCTATGGCCCGCTTCATCCCGACGCGATGCTCAGCCCCCGCGTGGCGCCGCAGATGATCGGCCTTGGCCTGCTCGAAGCGATCCCGGCGGCAGATATCCTGGCGCTGGCCGACCCCGAGGATGCCGATGGCGACGGCATCTCGGGCAGACCGAACATCGTCTGGTCGGTCGAGTTCGACCAGCCCATGCTGGGCCGGTTCGGCTACAAGGCCGGGATGCCCACCATCCGCGAACAGTCGGCAGTGGCCTTCGCGGGCGACATCGGCATCTCCACGCCGCTTTTCCCCGATCCCTGGGGCGATTGCACGACAGCGCAAGCCGATTGCCGCGCGGGACCGCATGGCGACGATGCCGGTCAGGGCGGGTTCGAGGTGGATGCACAGGGGCTCGACCTTGTCACCTTCTACAGCCGCAACCTCGGTGTGCCCGCGCGGCGC
Source organism: Rhodobacteraceae bacterium UBA6141 (assembly GCA_002423245.1). Taxonomy (GTDB): domain Bacteria; phylum Pseudomonadota; class Alphaproteobacteria; order Rhodobacterales; family Rhodobacteraceae; genus Frigidibacter. The sequence goes on along the minus strand of DIVD01000083.1, from coordinate 14,439 downwards.
AACCCGGACGACCCGCAGGTGCAACTGGGCCGCGAGGTTTTCATGGACACCGGCTGCAACGCCTGCCACCAGCCGAGCTTCGTCACCCACCGGCTGGCGGATCAACCGGAGCAGAGCTTTCAGCTGATCTGGCCCTACACCGACCTGCTGTTGCACGACATGGGCGAAGGGCTGGCCGACCAGCGGCCCGAGGCGCGCGCGACGGGGACCGAATGGCGCACCGCGCCGCTGTGGGCGATCGGGCTGACCGAGCAGGTCAGCGGCCACGCAACGTTCCTGCATGACGGCCGGGCGCGCAGCCTGTTGGAGGCGATCCTGTGGCACGGCGGCGAGGCGCAGGCCGCCCGCGACCGCGTGGTCGAGATGCCGGCCGGAGATCGCGCCGCCCTGATCCGTTTTCTGGAGAGCCTGTGATGCGCGTCCTTTTGCCTGCCTTGGTGGCTCTCGCCCTTGCAGCACCGGCACGGGCCGACGTTGCGGCGGCGGTGAACGACCATCTCCTGCCGGGCTTCGCGCAGTTTGCCGAAGCCGCCCGCGCGCTAGATCAGGCTGCCCGGGCCGATTGCCGCCCGGACAACGTCCTGCCCGCTTGGCACGCCGCCTTCGACGCCTGGCTGGCGGTGGCCGACCTGCGCATCGGCCCGTCCGAGACGGGGGCGCTGTCGGTCGCCTTCTGGCCCGATGACCGCGGCTTCACCCCGCGCGCGCTGTCGGGCATGATCGCCGCCGCGGATGCCATCGGCCGCGATCCCGCTGCCTATGCTGATGTGTCCATCGCCGCGCGCGGGCTGTTTGCGCTTGAGATGCTTTTGCAGGATCCCGAGTTCTCGGGATATGGCACCGCAGACTACACCTGTGCGCTGGTGCAGACGGTTGCGACCGACCTGTCCGGGCAGGCGGATGCGCTGGCGGCAGGCTGGGATGCCTTTGCGCCCACGCTTTTGACCGCGGGGGCCGAGGGGAACGCCACCTACCTGACCGGGGACGAGGCGCTGCGCGCGATCTACACCCAGCTTCTGGCAAGCCTCGACTGGACGGCCGACAACCGCCTTGGCCGCCCGATGGGCACTTTCGACCGCCCCCGCCCGCGCATCGCCGAAGCCTGGCGCTCGGGCCGGTCCTTGCGCAACGCGGTCCTGGCGGCCGACGCGGCGCACGCGCTCGCCCATGCGCTGGCCGATGGCCTGGTCCCGGCCGGACTGCCGCGCACCGACGCGGCCCTGGCGCAGGTCCGGGCCGCCGCTGGCCGGATTGGCGATCCGGCATTTCAGGACATCGAGAACCCACAAGCCCGGCTGCGGGTCGAGGTGCTGCAACAGGCGGTCCGGGCGATGAAGGACGCCATCGAGGCGGATATCGGAGCCACCCTTGGCATCACCGCGGGTTTCAACGCGCAGGACGGGGACTGACCCATGACCACACGCCGAGGCTTCCTTGCCGCCCTTCTGGCCGCCAGCGCCGCCCCGCGCCTTGGCTGGGCGGCGGTCGGCAGTCCGGCCTATCTGGCGGCTGCGCAAGAACGGGACGGAACCTTTGCGCTGGTCGGCCTTGCCCCAGACGGGGCGGAGACGTTTCGCGTGCCGCTTCCGGCGCGGGGCCACGCAGGCGCGGGCCATCCCGCCCGGGCCGAGGCGGTGGCCTTTGCCCGCCGCCCGGGGGCCTATGCCCTGGTGATCGACTGCGCGACAGGCGCCGTGCTGTCGCGCCTGACCCCGCCCGAGGGGCGTCAGTTCAACGGCCACGGCGTCTTTGCCGAAGGGGGCGCGGTCCTTGTCACCTCCGAACAGGACCAGGGCACCAGCGGGGGCGTCATCGGCCTGTGGGATGTCGCGGCGGGCTACCTGCGCATGGGCGAGGTCGCCAGCCACGGCATCGGCCCGCACGACCTGCGCCTGATGCCCGACGGCCGGACGCTGGTGGTGGCCAACGGCGGCATCGCCACCGATCCGACCGACCGGACCAAGCTGAACCTCGACACGATGCGGCCGAACCTTTCCTACCTCGGCCTGGACGGATCGTTGCTCGATCAGGTCGAGCTCAACCCCGAACTCTGGCCGCTGTCGATCCGCCATCTGGCCGTCAGGGCCGATGGCCTCGTGGGCTTTGCAATGCAGTGGGAAGGTGAGCCGGGGGCCGCGCCCCCGCTTCTGGGCCTGCACCGGCGGGGGGCGGCCCCTCTGTTGGCGCCCGCGCCGCTTGCGGATGAACTGGCCATGCAGGGCTATGCGGGCAGCATCGCCTTTTCGGGGAACGGGGCGGAGGTCGCCATCACCTCGCCCCGCGGCGGCCGCCTTCACCGTTTTTCTGCGGCCGGCACGTTCTTCGGCGCCGTCTCGCGCGCCGATGTCTGCGGCATTGCCGCACGTCCGGAAGGGTTTCTGGCCAGCGACGGCCTTGGCGGCCTGATCGACGTGACCGGCGATGCGGCACGCCCGCTTGCAGCGACCGATCACGCCTGGGACAATCACCTCGTGCCCCTGGACGACCAAGCGGCGTGATCGATGTACGAAGGCCCAGCCAAGTTGCCGCGCAGTCACTTCGTGGCCTCGGCGTCGCAGAAACCCGTCTCGAGATAAACCCCGGCGCGGTCGAAGGCTACGGCGGCGGCTGTCGCCGGTGTTCAGGAACAGCCGTGGTGACAGGAATTGCGTTGCGGCGGGCAGGTCGGCGGTGAGCTCCTGTTCGAAGATCGCACCCGAAACCTCGTCGACGACGCGAAACTCGCCCCCAGGTCAGTCAGGGTCGGCGCGCCGGTGCCGTCGTTCGCGACCAGCTGCCAACGGGTGTGGTTCCGCGCTGGAATCCGATGCCGATGCAGTTGATGGCGGCGGCCAAAGTCAGGGTGGTGGCCAGCGCCGCCGTCGATCCGTAGAGGCCGAAGAACGCCATCCCGGTCGCCTGCAGGGTGCTCAGCGAGATCCGCATGACGAAGGTCCAGCGGAGGGGATGGGTCTCAAGGACAACCTTCCCAGTCCTCTTCCGGTGTGTTTTCACGCAACCGCCGAGACCTCGTGCTCCCTGCTTTGCTTGCGATACGCCGCCGGCGGGCAGCCGTTCGCCCTTGTGAAGGCGCGGGTGAACGCTGCCTCGGAGGCATAACCGGCCTCGATCGCCAGTTCGGCGATCGGGGCGTCGCCGCCGGTCAGCCGCTCGCGGGCCAGAAGCAGGCGCCAGTCGCGCAGATAGGTGATGGGCGTGGTGCCGAGCCGCGCGGCGAAGCGCGCCGCGATGACGCTGCGCGAGGCCCCCGCCTCGCGGGCAAGGCGGTCCAGCGTCCAGCGCTCTGCCGGGCTGCCGTGCAGAAGGCCGAGGCAGCGACCCAGCATCGGGTCGCGGATCGCCGCAAGCCACCATGTCGTCCCATGGGGCTCGCTCAGCAACTGCCGGCGCAGCACCTCGACAAGCGCCAGTTCGGTGAGCCGCTCCAGGATCGCCTTGCCTCCGTCCTGCGGCGCATCAACTTCGGCCACGATCTGCGCGACGATCCCTGCCAGCCAGTTGCCGCTGCCCGCTGCGTTCACGATGATGCAAGTCGGAAGCGCCTGGCGGAACGGCGCGAAAGTCAGGGCCTCGCAGCGGACATAGCCGCAGAGGATGCGCACCACCCGTTCGTTTCCCCCGAAACGGAGGATCGGGGTCTCGGGCCAAGGCCCCGGGGGCAGCGAGCCCCCCGGGTCGATCTCGGGCCCGCCCTCGCCCGCACCGATGCGGTGCGGCGTCCCGAAGGGGAAGGCAGCGATGTCACCCTCGTCCAGGATGGTCCGCTGCCCGTCCATGTCGAGCCAGCAGCTGCCCCCGGCGAGGATGTGGAAGCTGACGGCGTCCTTCGGCTTGTAGGCGGCGGGCGTGGCGTCCGTCTCCCAGTCGCCGGCGGGCATGTAACAGTACTGCATCGAATCGGTAACCCGTACCCGACGCAGCGCCGCGGCCAGGAGGGCAGCGACCTGCGAGTCGGGGCGATCAGGATTCCCGATCAAGTTTTCCGGTTGCAGGGGCAAAGCCTGAACCTCGCACAAAGCGCATACTGCATTCAAATCATCCCCACCAGGAGAAGCTACCATGAATGCAGATAACGAAAAGCTGGTGATCGTGATGACCAGGGGGATCGATTCCGAGCTCTCCTCCGTCGCCTTCACCCTGGCCAACGGCGCGATCACCGCGGGCATGCGGGTGTTCATCTTTCTGACCAGCGCCGCGGTCGATGTCGTTCGCCGCCGGGGTCATGATCTGACGAATGTTCCGCCACTCGACCCGCTTGCCCGGCTGATCGCCGATTTCCAGGCCCGGGGTGGGGCAATCTGGGCCTGCCCACCCTGCGTCAGCGCTCGCGGCTATGAGGCTGACGACCTGCTCGACGGGGTAAAGATCAAGGGCGCCAGCGCAATGTTCGAGCAGGTTCGGGCCGGCGCGGCGACGCTGTCGTTCTGACTGGCAGCCTGTGGAGAATGTGTTGAGGGGCCATCTTGCCGGCGCGTGCTGCGTGTTGCTTGCTTTCAATCTGACGGCGGGCACTGCCGCGCAGGGCCTGTGTGTGAGAGGGCCGTGAGTTGGTGGAAGGAGGTGCCCAGACAAGCTGCATAGACCATGCAAGGGGAACCGGCGTGACCTGCGACGATACCTACACCTGCTGGGGTTCGACGCCGTGCGAGCCGTGCCGGGCGCAGCCGTCGATGGACGAAGGCCGGACGGTATAGCCGGCTTCGGTGAACGAGCAGCGGGCAAGTTGCTGCGCTGACGAACAGCCATTTCGGTCCCCGCGACGCGGTCGTTCCGAAAATGGGCACGGCCGAGAGATCGGTGCCGGTTTCCCTCGAGAGCCACCTGATACTCGTCGATGGTCCGTCTGGCCGCTCACCCCGCCTCCGCCATCGGCGCGACCAGCATCCCGCCCTGCGGCAGTGCCACGACCTGCAGTGCGCAATCATAGACCCCGCCGAGCCGTGGACCCGTCAGCACCTCAACTGGCGTGCCGCAGGCGGCCACCCGTCCCTCAGCCAGCAGCAGCACCCGGTCCGCGAAACGCGCCGTCAGGTTCAGGTCGTGCAGCACCGCGACCACGCCGCCACCCTCGGCCGCGAAGTCGCGGGCAAGGCGCATGACCATCATCTGATGGCCGATGTCGAGGGCGCTCACCGGCTCGTCCAGCAGCAGCCAGCGGGGACCCTCTGGCCCCACCGGCGCGCCCGCCTGCGCCAACACCCGCGCCAGGTGCACGCGCTGTTGCTCGCCGCCGGAAAGCTGCTGGTAGAGGCGCGCGCCGTAGCCGGCGAGATCGACGCGGGCGAGTGCGTGCTCGATCACCCGGGCGGTGGGGGGCGAGCCGCCGACCTCGGCGCCGAGGCGCACGATTTCGGCCACCGTGAAGGGGAACGCCAGCGGCGTCGCCTGCGCCAGCACCGCGCGCAGCGTCGCCATGACAGCGGCGGAGGTCGCGCGGATGTCGCGGCCGTTGAGCGACAGCCCGCCCGCCGCGGCAAGCTCGCCCGTGATCGCGCGCATCAGCGTCGTCTTGCCCGAGCCGTTCGGGCCGATGATCGCCGTCACCTCGCCGGCGCAGGCGATGAGGTCGATCCCGGTCAGCACCTCGCGGTGGCCGAGCCGGACGGAGAGGTCGTGGATGACGAGGCTCACAGGTCGACGATCCCCCGTTGCCGCAGCAGGATGGCGATGAAGACCGGCCCGCCGGCGAGCGCGGTGATGATGCCGATGGGAAGCTCGGCGGGGGCCACGATGGTGCGGCTGAGAAGGTCGGCCAGCACCAGCAGCGTGGCCCCCAGCAGCGCCGCGTTGGGCAGCAAACGACGGTGATCGGGGCCGGTTGCCAGCCGCAGCAGATGAGGCACGACAAGCCCGACGAAGCCAATGCCGCCCGAGACCGCGACCGCGGCACCCGTCGAGACGGCGACGCTCAGGATCGCGATGCGCTTGGTCCGCTCGACCGCCAGGCCCATGTGATGCGCCGCGGCTTCGCCCAGCGCGAGGCCGTTCAGCCCGCGGGCGAGGAACAGCGCCGCGATCAGCCCTGCCGCCATCAGCGGCGCGGCGGCCAGCAGCCGCGTCCAGCTCGCGCCCGCGAGGCTGCCCATGCCCCAGAAGGTCAGATCGCGCAGCTGGCTGTCATCGGCCATGTAGATCAGCAGCCCTGAGGCCGCGCCCGTCAGCGCCGCAAGCGCGATACCGCCCAGCAGCATCGTCGCGACCGAGGTCCGCCCGTGGCGCGAGGCGATGGCATAGAGGACCATGGTCGCCGTCCAGCCACCCGCGAAGGCGGCGATCGGCAGCAGATGCGGCCCCAGCGCCGCCGCCATGCCTACCGGAAGCGCGCTGCCCAGCACGATCGCGGTGATGGCGCCGAGGCCGGCCCCGGCCGAGACGCCGACCAGGCCGGGATCGGCCAGCGGGTTGCGGAACAGCCCCTGCATGACCGCGCCGGACACGGCCAGTGCCGCCCCGACCAGCAGCCCCATGGCCAGCCTCGGCAGGCGGATCTGCAGCAGCACCAGCCGGTCGGCCGGGTCCAGCGCCTCTCCGCGGAGCAGCGCGGCCAGCGTGCCCGACAGCGACACGCCCGACGCCCCGGCGCTCAGCGACAGCAGCGACACGGCGACCATCGCTACTGCGAGGACCAGCGTCACCCGCCGGGCGATACCGCTGCGGTCGCCTTCGGCGCGGCGGAGGTGCATCGCGGTCTCGGCCGTGACCATTGCCGTCACTCCGCAAGCGCCGCGGCCAGATCGCGCGCCGCATCCGCCGTGCGCGGGCCGAAGCCCAGCAGATAAAGCCCGTCCATCCGCTTCACGCGCCAGGCACGGCCGGCCGGTGTGGCGGCCAGCGCCGGCTGCGACAGCAGCTGCGCGATCGCCTTGGCGTCGTCCTTCTCGCCCTCGGGGTCGGCCGCGCCGCGATCCATCAGCACGATCACCTCAGGCGCGGCGGCGGCGAGGGCCTCGTCGGTCACGGGCTTGTAGCCCTCGTAGCCCTGAACCGCATTGACGCCGCCGGCGAGGCGTATCATCGCGTCGGCCGCCGTGCCGCTGCCGCTGGCGAGGATGCGGCCGCCCTCGGCCGCCAGCACGAACAGGACACGCCGCGGCGTCCGTCCCTCGGCCTCGGCCGCGACCTGCGCCAGCTCCTCGGTCAGCGCGGCAGCGAGTGCCGTGGCCTGCTCCTCCACCCCCAGGGCCGCGCCGATGACCGCGAACTTGCGCGCCAGCCCCTCGGCATCGGTGGCCTCGGGCACGGTCACGAAGGGCACGCCGCCGGCCTGCAGCAGTTCGACCGTTCCCGGCGGCCCCGCCCCCTCCTCGGCGAGGATCAGGTCGGGGCGGACCGACAGCACCCCCTCGGGCGAGAGGGCGCGGAGATAGCCCAGATCGGGCAGCGCGCGCACTGTTTCGGGCTCGGTCGAGGTGCTGTCGCGCCCCACCAGCCGCTCGCTCTCCCCCAGCGCCACGACGATCTCCGTCACGGAGCCGCCGAGCGAGACGACGCGCTCCTGCGCGGCGGCGGAGAATGGCGGCAGCAGAAGAGCGAGGGCAAGCGCGGCGCGGATCATGCGGCGGCGTCCGGCAACGCGTCCACGCGGGCAGCCCAGGCGTCCGGATCGCCCCCGCGATTGGCGCGCAGGCCGAAGCACTGCAGGATCAGCATGCCTTCGGCGTCGAAGGCCTCGACCGAGATTGCCGGGCCGCGCTGGGTCGGCTTGTTCACGGCCCAGACCTCGGCGATGTGGTCGGCGCGCAGGTGCAGGTTGAAGCGCTCGTCCAGCACGTTCAGCCACGGCCCCATCGGCTTAAGCGTCTGGATCGGCCCCGAATGGATTTCGATGCAGCCCATGTTGCCGACGAAGACCATCACCCCCATGCCGTCGCCCTGAAGTTGCTCCAGCAGCATGGTCAGCGCCGCGGGCGCGAGCTGGCGGGTATGGGGGGCACCGGCGACGCGGTAGGCGCCCAGGCGGTTCATCTTCACCTTGCGTACCAGGCTGTTGAACTGGTGCGTGTCCGTCATCCGCGCCCATTCGCGCCGCAGGATGTCGACCTTGTCGGGCATGCTGCGCGGCGCATCCACCGCGGCACGGGGCGCGAAGCTCGCCGAATCGGATTGGTCCGGCAGCGCGAGGCCGTCGCGCAGCGCCGCCCAGGCTGCGAGATCCGATTCAGCCCGCAGATGGACCTTGTGGACCGCGTCACCGGCCGCGTCGAAGACCTGGACCGAGCGGCGCGGACCGTTCTCGCCGGGCGTTTCGACTGCGAAGGCATGCACCCAGCGCGCCGGGAAGATGCGCAGGTCGATCTCCTTGTCGAGTGTCATCGCCGCGTGGTTGCCCGACTGGTATTCGCGATAGGTGCCGATCTTCTCGATCACGCAGGAGGGATTGCGGGTCAGCGCCATGACCTCGCCCAGGCGTTCGACCAGCGGAATGAGGTGGTCCGGGCTCGGATCGATCCGAATCGCGCCGTGACCCACCTGCGCCGAGACCAGCGCCGCCTCCGGCACGCCGAGCTGCACGGCGAGGTCGTGCGGGCGGATGGTGGCCTCGGCCAGCGCGGCCCTGAGGCCAGCGGGATCGGGCGCCGGGCGGATGGTGGTCTGTTCGTTCATGCTGTCCCTCCTGGTCCTCCGCCGGGCCTGCGACCGGCGGTCCCTTTTTTATGCGGCGTAATGTTGACTAAAACAATCTCTTATTTTATCCCTGTAGCAGCGACCTGGGGCCGAACACATAAGTGACGGTTTAAACAGGCTTTCCTTTCAGAACCCGGAGCCGATGATGACCCCCGCCGCTACGCGCGCGCTGCTGATGGCAAGCGCCGCCTGCCTCATTCCACTCGCCGCCGCCGCGCAGGACGCCACCCCCGAAACTCTGACCCTCGACCCGATCGTGCTGCGTGCGGGCCAGCCGCGCGTCGCCTCGGACGTGCCGCAGTCCGTAACCGTCGTGGACGAGGAGGAACTGGACGAGATCGGACCCAGCACCATCGGCGAGGTTCTGGACGTGGTGCCCGGCGTATCAGGCGTCGGCTCGTCCAGTTTCTTCGGCCAGGCTTTCAACATCCGCGGCGTGGGCGAAGGGATCGCGTCCTCGGAATCCTCGATCATCCAGCTGCTGGACGGCGAGCAGAAGTATTACGAGAGCTACCGGCAGGGTTCGCTGTTCGTGGAGCCGGACTTCCTCAAGCGGGTCGAGGTGCTGCGCGGGCCGGGTTCCTCCACCCTCTACGGCTCGGGCGCGCTCGGCGGCGTGATCGCGATGGAGACGATAGAGCCAGAGGATCTGCTGAAGGGCCGCGACTTCGGCGGCCGCGCGAAGCTCGGCTTCGCCACGAACCCCGACACCACCTTCGGCAGCCTCGCCGGCGCCTGGCGCCTGGGCGAACGGACCGAGGTCCTCGCCGCCTTCGCGCTGCGCGACCTCGGCGACAGCAAGGATCCCGACGGCAACACGCTGATCCGGTCGAACTCGGTTGCGCCGAACCTGCTGCTGAAGCTGAACCACGAACTCAACGACGAGCATCGGCTGCGTTTCAGCTATCTCGATCTTCGCGCCCGGGGCGACGATCAGGACTTCAACCAGCAGGAGGGGGCGCAGCGCGATCTGTTCTACCCCGGCTTCAGTTGGGGCGTGGGCGACATCCTGACCCATGACCGCACCGCGCGCGCGGTTTGGGAATATGACCCGGCGAGCCCCCTGGTCGACCTGGAGGTCACGCTCTCCTATTCCGACACTGTGAAGCGCATTGAGCAGGGCAACGACCCGCGCGAGCCGATCATGTCGAGGATCCTGGGCGAGCGGGCCTACGAGACCTGGGAGCTTCGCGCGGTCAACACCGCCGACCTCTCTACCGGCGACTACGAGCACTTCCTGACCATCGGTGCCGAGACCTCGACCCAGGACCGGACCTCGAGCGTGCCCTCGTCCACGCATCCGGAAGCCAAGACCGACCGGCGCGCCATCTATGCGCTGTCGGAGTTCACCACAGGGGCGCTGACGATCAACACCGGCCTCAGGATCGAGCGCCAGGAGACCACGCCGGCGGGCAGCGTCACCGCGACCGACGAGCGCGTCCGCGACAACGCGGTCGAGCCGCAGATCGCCGCGATCTACCGGCTGAACGAAAACTGGTCGGTCTTCGGATCGCTGGCGAAGGTGGACCGGCTGCCGACGGCGGACGAGCTCTACGACACCGGCAGCGGCGGCGGGCCCATCAGCGGCGCACCCTCGCCGGGGCTGCGCCCCGAGCGCGGGATCAACACCGAGATCGGCCTGTCCTGGAGCGGGCATGACGTGTTCGCCGCGGGTGACGAGGCGGCGGTCAAGCTGACGCTGTTCCACAACGACATCACCGACCGCATTACCCGCACCAACGCCCCCGCGCCAACGCCCGCCTATGTTAACGTCGAGGAGGTGGACCTAAAAGGCGGCGAGATCGAGGCGAACTATGCCAGCGGACGGCTGGGCCTGACCGCCGCGCTCTCGCTGGTCGAGGGCAAGGACGGCGACGGCAACATCGTGGACTCGCTGCCCAACAACCGCATCGTGATCGGCCCCTCCTGGCAGGCGACGCCGGAATGGAAGTTCGGCGCCTTCAGCACCTTCGCGGCCGGGCGCGACAAGTCCGACGGCTCGCGGCGGGGCGGTTATGCGGTGCACGACGCCTATGCGATCTGGACCCCGCAGCAGGGCGTGCTCGACGGAATCGAGATGCGGTTCGGTGTCGAGAACCTGACCGACAAGACCTATGCGCCCGCGACCTGGACCACCGGCCCGGCACCGGGGCGCAACCTGACGGTGTCGGTCACACGCTCTTTCTGACGCGGCGGACCGGGGCTGTCCCCGGTCCTTGACGCCCCACGACGACGAAGACAGCCACCACCGCCTTGTGCCGACACGATCATGAAGGAACGATGATGCGCCTGCCGCTTGCCGCCGCGACGACCCTCGGCCTGCTGCTGCCCGGCATGGCGGCGGCCCAGGCCGTCGACCCCGCGATCCTGCCGCACGACCTGTCCCCCTGGGGCATGTTCGAGGCGGCCGACAGGGTGGTGAAGTCGGTCATGATCGGCCTCGCCATCGCCTCGCTCGTGACCTGGACCGTGGCCTTCTACAAGCTGGTCGAGGTCTGGACGAGCAGCCGCGCGACACGCCGATCGCATGAGGCGATCGCGGCGGCAGGCGGCATGGTCGCGGCGGCGCACGCGCTGTCGCGCCGCGCCGATCCGCTGGCGCGGATGCTGCGCGCGGCGGGGCGCGAGCTGGAGGCGGCGGTACCGCATCTACCGCATGCGGGCCCGGATGGGGCCCGGCAGCGGGTCGCCTCGGCGCTGTCGCGGATCGAGGCCGGCGCGGGACGGCGGCTGGCGGCAGGCACCGGGCTGCTGGCGACGATCGGCGCGACCGCCCCCTTTGTCGGCCTCTTCGGCACAGTCTGGGGGATCATGAACGCCTTTGTCGGCATCGCCGAGGCGCAGACCACGAATCTCGCCGTCGTCGCCCCCGGCATCGCCGAGGCACTGCTGGCCACCGCCCTCGGCCTTGTCGCCGCGATCCCTGCGGTGGTGGTCTACAACATCTGCGCCCGCGCCATCGCCACCTACCGCGCCCGCCTGCGCGACGGCGGCGCGCTGGTCGAGCGGCTCGTCAGCCGGGCGCTCGACGCCGAAGCCGGGACGGCGGCGTGATGCAAGGCCTCCAGGACATCGGGGACGACGCGCCGGACGAGCTGGCCGAGATCAACGTCACCCCCTTCATCGACGTGATGCTGGTGCTGCTCATCATCTTCATGGTGGCAGCACCGTTGGCCACCGTCGACGTGCCGGTGGATCTGCCCGCCTCGACCGCCCCCCCCGCGCCGCGCCCGGATCGCCCGCTTTATGTGACGCTGCAGGCGGATTTGTCGGTGCTGCTGGGCGATGCCGCGGTGTCGGATGGGCTGGAGGCCGCCCTCGCCGCGGCGACGGGGGGCGACCCCGAAGCGCGGGTCTTCCTGCGCGCCGACCGCGCCGTCGCCTATGGCGACCTGATGGCGCTGATGAACCGGCTGCGCGATGCCGGCTACCTGCATGTGGCGCTGGTCGGCCTGGAGGCGACGCCGGGGTCGGGCTCTTGAGCCGCAGCCGCCTTCCCGCCGGCTGGGTCGCCGCGGCCGGCGCGGCGCTCGCCGCGCATTCTGCCGTGGCCTTGGCGCTGCTGCATCCGGCGGACCCGCCCGACGCACCGCCCCCGGCGCTCATCATCGAGATGGTCGCAGCCTCGCCCGCGCCGCCGCCACCCGGCTTCACGGTTCCGGACTCGGGCCCGCCGGCTGCCGAGCCGCTCGTCACCGAGCCGGAGGCGCCGGAGCCGGCACCCGAGCCGGAGCCGGAACCAGGGCCCGAGACTCCGGTCGAACCCCCGCCGGCGGAGCCGGTCGTGCTGCCCGATCTGCCCTCGCTGGCCCCGCCCACGCCGAAACAGTTCGAGGACGTGGCCGTGCCGCTGCCGCCCCCGCCCGAGCCGGAGGCGCCGGAGGCGGAGCCGGTCCTGACCGTCTCCGCCCGGCCGCAGCGCAAGCCCGATCCGCCGCCACCGCCGCGCGAGGAGCCCCGGCAGACACGGCAGGAGCCGGAACCCGAGCGCCCGCGCCGGGAAGCCAAGCGCGAGGCCTCGCGCCAGCCGCAGGCCGCACCGGCGCAGTCGGGCGGCGCGCGACAAGAGCAGCCGCGCCGCCAGTCCGCCGCGCCCGCCTCCGGCGCCGGCGAAGCCGCCGCGCCGCAGGCGATGCAGCAATGGGAGGCCAAGGTTCGCCAGGCCGTGGCCCGCCATATGAGCCGCACCCGGATCTCCGCGCGGGGATCGCTGACGGCGACGCTGGCGGTCCGTGTGGACGCCGCCGGCAGGGTCGCGGGCGTCAGCCTCGCCGGCAGCAGTGGCGATACCCGCGTGGACGCCGCCCTCAGCGCCCAAGCCCGCCGCCTGCCGCGCCTGCCGGCGCCACCCGACGGGCGGCCGCGCGACCTCGTGGTGCCGTTCCGCATCAGCACGTGAGTGGGGCCGAGGTCGGCGCCAGGACTGGCGCGGACTATGGTAAGGAGTTCGCCGAGCGGCTGGCGCAACGCAACGGCTATCGCGACCGGGACTGACAGACGCGAGTTGGCAGCGTTGAGTTGCGCATCCCTCGCCTGCGCACCGGCTCTTGCTTTCCCGTAATTTCCCGAGCCGCGACGCTCTGTCGAGAAGGCGCTGACGGCCATGATCCAAGAGGCGTATATTCACGGCGTTTCGACGCGATCCATGGGTGATCTCGTGCAGGCCTACATGACTTTTCCTCAGCAGCATCGTGCCAAGCTGCACTCCACGAATCTGATCGAACGCCGGTGCGAGCGAACGTCATCTTGCGCGCGCCGCTGCAGCACACGCCTGCGGCATGGCGCAGCGTGGGCGCATGACCCATGTAGTCTCGTCCGGCCCTGGTCCGGCAGCCAGTGCAAGAAGCCTTGGGCTAACGTTCGCAATGTCTGTAGAGCGGCCGATCGGCGCGCACGCTTTCAAGTATGATTGACGAGGGCAATCACGGGATCACTGCCGGTAGGCGGCCCAACCCTTGAAGGGAAAGGCGGCGCAGAAAAGCTGGATGTCGGCAAAGCCGGCGTCCCGCAGCACCGCTTCGTCCTCTTCGGGCGTCAGGGTCGGAAGGTGCGTCTTCATCGTCTCCAACCCTCGCTCGGCCGGCGAGGCCGGTATGCCTGCCGATATGAGCAGATCGGCGTTCCTGCGAAGCCAGAGATCCTGCTGGCCTTGCTCGAGCGCTGTGGCCAGGCCACGGACCGAGAGCGCCGCGGCGGCCATCCCGGCGACCCAGCGTCCCGCGAGGAAGGCCGCGAAGGTCGCGGCATAGGTGGTCAGGCGGCCGATGTTGTCGAAGAGACCGCGGATCGCGATGCCGAGCGGACCGGTGCGGCTGGCGACCGCCGCCATGGCGTTGACGACAGCTTCCAGCGCGGGGGCCGCGGCGACCGCGAGCTGGTTTGACAGCCCGCGCCAGATCAGCCCGAGCCGGGAAATGGCGTCGTTCGTGCGCTCGATCTGGTCGGCATCCTGCTCGGAGACGACAACACCGAAGGCGAGGACGTCCTCGGTCGCCTGGCGCAGCGTTGCGGTGTCGATCCGCGACATGGCGATGGAGCCTTCCTCGCCGAAGAGCTGGCCCGCAACTGCCGCGCGCTCGGCGGCAGGCACGAAGCTTTCGATGGCTGCGTTGATCGCTCCGACCCGCTGGTCCAGCGGCAGCGCGATCAGTTCGTTGGCCGAGAGCCCCAGCTGACCGCCGAGGCGGCCGACGAGGTCCCAGACCTGCCAACCCTCCGGAGTTTCCGGACGGTTCAGCCGCGCCGGGCAGTCCGGGCAGGCTTGCTCGCTGCCCTCGTAGGGTGCGCAGGCTTCGCAGTATCGGTCGCCCCCGC
>DIVD01000057.1:2498-2755 GCA_002423245.1 Rhodobacteraceae bacterium UBA6141 | reverse complement strand
CTATGCCAGGAGGGCGAGCGCCCGGGTGAAGAAGTCCGGGCCGCCGAAGTTTCCAGATTTCAGGGCGAGGCGCATGGCGGGGCCGGTGCCGACACTCGCCAGCACGGGCACGCCGGGGGCGATCTCCGGCCCGAGGCGGAAGGCGGGAATGGCGAGCCGGTCCACCACCGCGCCGGAGGTCTCGCCGCCCGCCACCACCAGCCGCCGGACGCCCGCCGCAACCAGCCCTTCGGCCAGGGCCGCGCACGCCTGCTCGA
>DIVD01000057.1:342-2363 GCA_002423245.1 Rhodobacteraceae bacterium UBA6141 | reverse complement strand
CCGTCCCGAGCACATCGAGGTCGCGATCGAAGACGGCATCGGCGATGGCGCTGCGCACCCCATCCGCGGCCAGCTTTGCCAGCGTCTCCCGCACGGCCGCGACCCCGGCATCCACTTGCGCCAGCGGCAGCCGGCCGACCGGCGCAGCCGACTGGCGGGCCAGCACGCGCACAAGGTCGGAATCCCGCATGGGGTTGAGCGGATGGTCCTTCAGCGGGCTCTCGTGCAGCGGCACGCCGTTCACGAACAGATGGCCCTGATAGACCGTGCGTCCGGTTTCCGGGAAGGCGGGCGTCACCAGCGCCAGATCGCCCCCGGCATCCGCCCGCAGGGCATCGGTGACGGGGCCGATATTGCCGGCATCGGTGGAATCGAAGGTGGAGCAGATCTTGAACAGGATATGGGTCGCGCCCCGCGCGGTGAGCCAGTCCCGCGCCGCGCGCGCGGCGGCGACCGCCGCATCGGCCGGGATCGACCGGCTCTTGAGCGCCACCACCACCGCATCCACATCCGGCAGGATCAGCGCCGGGTCGGGCACGCCGATGGTCTGCACGGTGCGCAGGCCCGCCTTGGTGAAGGTATTGGCGAGGTCGGAGGCCCCGGTATAATCGTCGGCGATGGCGCCCAGGAACAGGCTCATGGCGCGGTGTCTCCCTGCGCCTGCGGCAGGACGGCGCCGGAGAGCTGGGCATAGAGGCGGGCGAGGGAGGCGTCATCGTCGCGCCCCATGCCGGCACCCGCCGCCGCCAGATACAGCTGCAGCGCCGCCGCCGCGAGCGGCACGGGATAGCGTTCGCTGCGCGCCATATCCTGGATGATCCCGAGATCCTTCACGAAAATCTCCACCGCGCTCAGCGGCGCGTAATCGCCCGCGAGGACATGGGGCATGCGGTTCTCGAACATCCAGGAATTGCCCGCCGAGGCGGTGATCACCTCATAGACCTTTGCCAGGTCCAGCCCCTGCTTGGCGGCGAAGGTGAAGGCCTCGCAGGCGGCGGCGATATGCACCCCGGCGAGCAGCTGATTGATCATCTTGAACGCGGCGCCGGTGCCGGCGTCATCCCCCAGTTCATAGAGTTTGGCGGCCATGGCATCGAGCGCCGGGCGCGCCTTCGCGAACGCCGCGGGGCGGCCGGAGGCAAGAATGGTGAGATCGCCAGACGCCGCGCGCGCCGCGCCCCCGGAGATGGGGGCGTCGAGATAGAGCCGGCCGGTGGCTTCCAGCCGCTGCGCCAAGCTGCGCGCGACCTGCGGGTCCATGGTGGCGCAGGAGATGAACACCGCGCCCTCGGCCATGGCGGCGGCCACGCCCTCTGGTCCGAACAGCACCGCCTCGGTCTGGGCGGCATTGACCACCACGCAGACCACGCAGGCCGCTCCCCTGGCCGCAGCGTCGGGGCTCGCGCTGCCCCGCCCGCCGGCTGCTTCCAGCCGTCCCACGGCCTGCGCCGAGACATCGCAGCCGGTCACAGTGAAGCCGGCCTTCAGCAGCGCGCCGGCCATGCCAAGGCCCATGGAGCCGAGGCCGATGACCGTTGCCGTCAGGCCGGGGTCAGACGCGGGGTGAGGGAGGGAAACGTCGGTCATGGGTGGGGCATCTCCCGGCGCCGGATCCGGGTCGCTGATGCGACCGCTCATTCCCGACGCGCACAGAGAGTAGAGCCCGCCGCCGCCCGCTTGCCAAGGGCGCGGGGGAGCTGACAAGGCCCGTTGGGTTTGCGAAACCCCGATCGCGCTCTACTGTATCGCCGCCGGTTTCGGGCGAGGCGTGCCGTGTGAAGCGCGCGGGTGAACGGGGAGATCCTTGATGTCGGACGCGCGCCTGCGCGAGGAAATGTGCCGGTTCGCCCGCTCGCTGTTCGAGCGCGGGCTGACGCCGGGCTCCTCCGGCAATATCTCCGTGCGGCTCGATGACGGCGGCTGGCTGGTGACGCCCACCAATGCCTCGCTGGGGTTTCTCGACCCGGCGCGGATCGCCCGTCTCGATGCCGGCGGTCGCCTGCTGTCGGGCGATCCGCCGA
>DIVD01000057.1:0-286 GCA_002423245.1 Rhodobacteraceae bacterium UBA6141 | reverse complement strand
CTGACGCCCTATTATCTCATGCGCGCGGGCCAGACCGCCCTGCTGCCCTATTACCGCCCCGGCGATCCGGCGGTGGCGGGCGCCATCAAGGGGCTGGCGGGGCGCTATTCTTCCGTGCTGCTGGCCAATCACGGGCCGGTGGTGGCCGGCGAGACGCTGGAGGCGGCGGTATTCGCCATGGAGGAGCTGGAAGAGACCGCCAAGCTCTATCTGCTGCTGCGCAATCTCAACCCGCGCACCCTGAGCCCGGCACAGGTCGCCGATCTGGTAAAGACCTTTGGCCTCA
>DIVD01000009.1 GCA_002423245.1 Rhodobacteraceae bacterium UBA6141 | reverse complement strand
CTCGGCTGGCCCGACTCGGCTGGCCTGACTCGGCTGGCCCGCCCGGCCGCATCCTCTTGCACCGATCAGACCACGCAGCGGCCGGAAAGGCCAGCGCTGCCTCGTCGCTGGCGGCAGGATGTGGCCGGGGTGCGGCAGGGGCAAGCCGGCTCCGCAACCGTGCACGCAACGGCCGCCGCGACCTTTTCGCCAATGCTTTGCCCTTGCTCCCGCAATAATATTGCTGGCACAATGCAGGCCAACCGCGCCCGATGCGTCATCACAGCGCAGACGGCGCCCCATGGACGAGCGGAAGACCGGCATGTCGAAGCAAAAACTGAGCGTCGTGGTCACCCGGCGCCTGCCCGAGGTTGTCGAAGCCCGGATGCAGGAGCTGTTCGATGTCGAACTGCGCGGCACCGACGAGCGGATGACGCGGGAGGAGCTTGCCGCCGCGCTCCAGCGCGCCGACGTGATCGTGCCGACGCTCAGCGACCATATCGATGCGAACATGCTGGCGCAGGCCGGCCCGAAGCTGAAGCTGATCGCCAATTTCGGCGCGGGCGTGGACCACATCGACGTGATGAGCGCCCGCCAGCGCGGTGTGCTGGTGTCGAACACGCCCGGCGTCACCGCCGACGATACCGCCGACATGGCGATGGCGCTGATCCTGGGCGTCACCCGGCGCATCCCCGAAGGCATGGCGGTGATGCAGTCCGGGCAGTGGCAGGGCTGGTCGCCCACCGCGTTCCTTGGCGGGCGCGTCGGCGGGCGGCGGCTCGGCATCCTCGGCATGGGCCGGATCGGCCTGGCCGTCGCGCGCCGGGCAAGGGCCTTCGGGATGCAGATCCACTATCACAACCGCAAGCGGCTGCGCCCCGAGGTCGAGGCCGAGGTGGGCGCGACCTACTGGGAGAGCCTCGACCAGATGCTGGCGCGCATCGACGTGGTGTCGGTCAACTGCCCGCACACGCCCTCGACCTTCCATCTGCTGAACGCGCGGCGGCTGCGGCTGATGAAGCCGACGGCGGTGGTGGTCAATACCTCGCGCGGCGAGGTCATCGACGAGAACGCGCTGACCCGGATGCTGCGCGCGGGCGAGATCGCGGGCGCCGGGCTCGATGTGTTCGAGCATGGCCACGAGATCAACCCCCGCCTGCGCGAGTTGCCGAACGTGGTGCTGCTGCCGCATATGGGCTCAGCCACCATCGAGGGCCGGGTGGAGATGGGCGAGAAGGTGATCATCAACATCAAGACCTTTGCCGACGGCCACCGCCCGCCGGATCTGGTGGTGCCCGGCCTGCTGTAGGCGCCGCGTTCACGCAGATGTGAGCGGGCCGCGCCCGCCTTGGGCCGCGAGTTCCGCGGTTTGCGCGCGCAGGCGCCACCGGGCGAGGCTGGCATTCGCGCGATCGACCTGTCAGGAAAGGGCCGGACCGGGGGCAGATGCGGGACGGGGTGACAGGTGCGGGACGGGGCGATGCAGGCAACGGGCAAGGCCGAGGCGGGCGGGCTTCAGGCGGCGCTGGCGCGCTGGGTGCTGCCGGCGCTTGCGGTCTATTTCCTTGCGCAGACGCTGCTGCGGACGGCGCTTGGCGGCGCGTTCGAGCCTGACGAGGCGGAACTCGTCCTGCTTGCCCGGGGGTTTCACCTTGGCATCGGCTCGCAGCCGCCGCTTTACGAATGGGGGCAGGCGCTGGCCTTCCGCCTGTTCGGCACCAACACCTTCGCGCTGATCGCCCACAAGAACCTGTGGCTGTTCACCGCCTATGCCGCGACCTTCGCGGGCCTGCGCCGGATCGCGCCGCCCGGCGCCGCGGCGGTGGGGGCGCTGTCGCTGATCTTCGTGCCGAACTTCGCCTGGGAGGCGCAGCGCAGCAATTCCCACACCGCCGCGATGGCCGCCATGGTCTGCCTGACGGTCTGGGCCTTCCTGCGGCTGGACCGGGCCGGCGGCGCGACGCGCACCGGTGACTGGCTGCTTTTCGGGCTGGTGGTGGGGCTTGGCGGGTTGTCCAAGGCGAATTACTGGCTGGCCCCGCCGGCATTGATCCTTGCCGCGCTGACCCTGCCGGAGTGGCGGGCGCGGCTGGCGGACCGGCGGCTTGCGCTGGCGCTGCTGGTCGCGGCCGCGGTCTGCGCGCCCTCCTACGGGGTGATGCTGGCGCATTCGCAGACGACCTTCTCGGATACCTGGGAATTCTCCAAGGGGGGCAGGCTGGTCGCCGGGCCGCTGTGGATCACCGGGCTGCTGCGGCTGGCGGGGGAACTGGCGGCGGCGCTGGCGCTGCCGGTGCTGATCCTGGGCGCGGCCTGCGCGCTGGCGCGCCGCCGCCCCCGGCCGGGCCCGGGCGAGGCGCTGCTGCTGCGCGCGGCCGGCATCGCCGCCCTGCTGGCAGCGGCGGGGATCATGCTGGGCAATGTCGGCTTCGTGCGCGGCCGCTGGCTGATGCCGGTGCTGCTGCTGGCGGTGCCGGCGCTGACGCTGGCGGTGCTGCGCGCGGTGCCGGGCGCGCTGCGCTGGCTGTCCGTCGCCGCCGCCGTCATGGCCGTGCTGCTGCTGGTTGCCATCGCCGATCTGCGGCTGCGCGGGGCGGGCAGCGATTCGCTGCGCATCGAGGTGCTGGCCGAAATGATCGCCGCCGGGCAATCGCCGGTGCCCCCGATCGCCGGAGAGCATTACCTGACCGGCAATCTTGCCCTGCACCGGCCGGACTGGACCTATCTGCCACCCTACCGGACCGATGCTCTTGCCGGCGCGCGCGAGGTGCTGCTGGTCGGCGTGCAGGACAGCCCCGAAGCCATGGCCCGCGCCGTGGCCGAGCATGGCCACACCGGCGCGCTGCGGGTGCTGTCGCGCCAGGAGGTGGAGGTGCCCTACCGTTTCGAGGATGACGAGACGCGGCGCATCACGCTGATCCGGGTGGAGCTGCTGCCATGAGGGCGCCGCAACCGGGGCAGGCGGGCGCTCAAGGCGGGGCGGATGACCGCGCAGCGCGGCATGTGCTGCTGCTGCTGGCGGGATATTTCGCGCTGCAACTCGCGCTGCGGCTGGCGATCGGCGGCGCGCTGGAAACGGATGAGGCGGAAATGGTGCTGCTGACCCCCGGCTTCCGGCTGGGCTATGGGCCGCAGCTGCCGCTCTACAGCTGGATTCAGGCAGCGAGCTTTGCCCTCTTCGGCAAGACCACCTTCGCGCTCGCCATCGTCAAGAACCTGATGCTGTTTGGCACCTATGCGCTGACCTTCGCCGCGCTGCGGCCGCTGCTGCCGCTGCGGCTGGCGGTGGCCGGCACGCTTGGCCTTGCGCTGCTGCCCGACGTGTTCTGGGAGGGGCAGCGCGCCACCACCCATTCGGTCGCGCTGATGCTGATGATCGCGGCGACGCTGGCGGCGGCATCGCGCCTGCTGCGGCGCGGGCGCGGGCGCGACTATCTGCTGCTGGGGCTGGTCGTCGGGCTGGGGGCGCTGTCGAAATACAACTATGTGCTGGTTCCGGCGGGGCTGGGGCTGGCGGGGCTGACGCTGGCGCCGATGCGGGCGCGGCTGGCGGACCGGCGGATGCTGGGCGCGGCGGCCGTGGCGCTGGCCGTCGTCGCGGCGCCGCTGTGGTGGATGCTGGGCCACAGGGAGCTTGCCTTCGCCTCGGGCTACAAGCTGACGCTGGGCGATGCGGTGGTCGAGCGGCTGCCCTGGCTTGGCGGGCTTGGCGACACGGCCAGCGGCATGGTGGCGGGGCTGGGGCTGGCGGCGCTGGTCGCGGCGGGCCTGCGCTATGGCCTGCGGCACCGCGCCCTGCCGCCCGAGCCGCTGCCCGAGCCGGGCGAGACCTTCGTGCGGCTGCTGGCGCGCGCGGCGCTGATCGCGCTTGCCGCCTTCGCGCTCGCCGTGGTGATCGCCGGGGCAACGCATGTCACCTCGCGCTGGCTGCTGCCGATCTTCCTGCTGGCCGCGCCGCCGCTGCTGATCCGCGCCCTGGCGCGGGCGCGCCCGGCGGCGTTCCGCACCCTGCTGGGCGTGGTGGCGGGGCTGGCCCTGCTGACGATCGTCGGCATGGCGGGCGCGCGGATGTGGGGGCCGGCGCGCGGCGCGGTGGACTTTGCCGATGTCGAGGCGGCGCTGGCGCGCTTCTCGCCCGAGACGACGCCGATCCTTGCGGATTTCTACGTCGGCGGCAATCTCGCGCTGCGCAACCCGGACTGGCAGGTGGCGAGCTTCCTGCCGACGCGGCCGGAGCCTGCGCCCGGCGCGCCGGTGCTGGTGCTGACCCGCGGCGCGCCGAACCTCGAGAGCGTGCTGGGCCGCAGCGGCTGGACCGAACCCGAAAGGGTGCAGGTGCTCGACAGCCTCGATTTCGAGGTGCCCTACCGCTTTGATGACAGCCGGACGCTGGCGCTCTCGGCCCGGCTGGTCGCGCGCCCCTGACCGCGACCCGGCCGCAATCGCGCGGCATGTCGTTTTCGTCCCGCAGATGTCGGGCGCGCCGTCCTGTCCTTTCGCTGTTCTGGCATTCGTGGGCAGACAGCACTGCAGGAGTCGCCCGATGAAAACCCAGGTTCGTGCCCTTGTCGTTGGCGGCGGCGCCGTCGGAAGCGCCATTGCCTATCACCTCGCCCGGGCCGGCTGGGACACGCTGCTGCTGGAACGGGACGAGCTGACCTCGGGCTCCACCTGGCATGCGGCGGGGCTGCTGCCGTTGTTCAACATGGGCTACGCCGCGACCCATATCCACAAGTACAGCGTCGATTTCTACAAGACGCTGGAGGCGGAAACCGGACTCGATCCCGGCTTCGCGGTCGTCGGCAACCTGCGCATGGCGCAGACCGATGCGCGGATGGACGAGTACATGCTGTATTCCTCCGTGGCCGAAACCGCCGATGTCTACCACGAATTCCTGACGCCCACGCAGATCAGGGACCGCTGGCCGCTGCTGCGCAGCGAAGACCTGAAGGGCGCGCTGTTCCACCCGCAGGACGGCCATATCAACCCCGCCGACGTGACGCAGGCGATGGCGAGGGGCGCGCGCCAGCACGGGGCGGACATCCTGCGCCGGATGCAGGTGGACAGCTATCGGTGGACCGGCAGCGAGTGGATCGTGCGCGGGCAGAGGATGGTGGAAAAGGGCGGGATGCTCGTCGGCTCCGGCGACGATTTCGAGATCCGGGCCGAGCATGTGGTGACCGCGACGGGCAACCACGCTCCGCGCACCGCGCGGCTGCTGGGGCTGAAGATCCCCGCGATCCCGGTCGAGCACCAGTATATCGTGACCGAGCCCGACCCGATGCTTGCCGCCTGGCGCCGCGCGGGCAATCCCGAGCACCCGGTGCTGCGCGATGCCGATGCCAGATGGTATGTGCGCGAGGAACGCGGCGGCTGGATCCTCGGCCCCTATGAGCGCAACGCGCCGGCCCGCTTCCTCTATGGCGTGCCCGAAAGCTTCCGCGCCGACCTCTTTCCGCTGGATCTGGCGCGGATCGAGCGGGAGTACCTGAGCATGATCCACCGGATCCCCTCGTCGGAAAGCGTGGGGCTCAAGGACGATTTCAACGGCCCGATCTCATATACCCCCGATGGCAACCCGCTGGTCGGCCCGGCGCCGGGCCTGCGCAACATCTGGCTGGCGGAAGGCTTCAGCTTCGGCATCACCGCGGCAGGCGGCGCGGGGCACTACCTTGCGCAGCTGATGACCGAAGGCGAGGCCGAGATCGACATGGCCAGCCTCGACCCACGGCGCTTTGGCGGCTGGATGACGACCGAATATGCCGCGCGCAAGAACGAGGAATGCTATGAGCACGTCTTCATCCTGCACCACCCGGATGAAGAGCGTGAAGCCTGCCGCCCGCTGCGCACCGCCCCGGTCCATGACCGGCAAAAGGCGCTTGGCGCGCAATTCGGCCAGGTGAACGGCTGGGAGCGGCCGAACTACTATGGCCCGCCGGACGCGCCCCCGAACTTCGACCATGACAGCCGCAGCTTCCGCCGCGGCGCGTGGTGCGCCTATGCCAGGGCCGAGGCAGAGGCGCTGCGCGAAACCGCCGGCCTGATCGACGCCACCGCCTTCACCAAGCATCTGCTGCGCGGGCCGGGCGCGACAGCGTTCCTCGACGGGTTCACCTGCAACAGGCTGCCTGCGGTGGGACGGATCAACCTGACCTATGCGCTGACCGCCGCGGGGACCACGCGCAGCGAGTACACGATCGTCAGATTGTCGGAAAATGAATATTATCTGGTCTCTGCCGCGGCCTGGACGGCCTATGATGCAGATTATCTGCAAAAGGCGGCGGAGGACTTCCTCGCGGCGGGCGGCGACTGGCTGGACATCCACGACGTCACGACGCAATGGGGCGTGTTCGCGATCGCCGGCCCGAACTCCCGCGCGATCCTGAACGGGCTGGTGCGCGACGCGGCGCCCGAAACCGTGCTGTCGAACAGGCGATTCCCCTGGCTGAGCGTCCGCGATATCGAGCTTGGCATGTGCCCGGTGCGCGCCATCCGCGTGGCCTATACCGGCGAGTTGGGATGGGAGCTGCACCACCCGATCGAGATGTCGGCGTATCTGTGGGATCAGCTGCTCGGCGCGGGCGCGCGGCACGGGATGAGGCTGGTCGGCGCCCGCGCGCAGAACTGGCTGCGGCAGGAGAAATCCTATCGTGCCTTTGGCAGCGAGCTTGGTCGCGATGCCACCCCGCTGGAGGCCGGTCTCGACCGCTTCGTGGATCTCTCGAAGCATTTCCACGGCAAGCAGGCAATGCTGGACACCGGCATCCGCAGCAGATGCGTGACGCTGCTGATCGACGGCCCCTTCGATTGCGACCCCTGGGGGAAGGAGGCGCTGCTGCATGAGGGCGCGAAGATCGGCCGCCTGACCTCGGGCGGCTGGTCGGTGGCCCTTGGCCGGCAGATCGGCATGGGCTATGTGCGTCCCGATCTTGCCGTCACCGGGCAGAAGCTCAAGCTGCGGATGCTGCGGCAGCTGTGGGATGCCGAGGTGGTGGAGGACAGCCCCTTCGACCCGGCAAACGCCCGCATCCGCAAGGACGGCTGAAAAGCGGCGCGCGCCTCACCCGGCTTACAAGCTGCGCTGCGCCAGCCAGCGGTTCCATTGCTGGCGCGAGCCGGCAAAGGTGTTCAGGTCCACCTCGCCCGAGACGCCGCGGGCAAGGCCGGTGCCGGTATATTGCCAGAACGCCCAGTCATGGCCGGGATAGACATGGCTCGGATGCCCCGCGACCGAGCGCAGCCAGAACTCCGCCCCGCGGATGCGCCACATCTCGTTGTCGCGGAAGAAATCCACCGTGGTGTAGACCATCGGCCGCTGCCCGTAATGGTGGGTGAGGATGTCGAGGAACGTCTCTGCCTCGGCCCGGACCACCGCGGGCGCGGGCCGGCCGGGGCAGGTGCGCGAATGCGTCCACTCGATATCCAGCACCGGGGGCAGGGCGCCGCGCTCGGCGGGCACGTTGCGGATGAACCAGGCCGCCTGTTCCTGCGCGGTGCGGCAGAAGTAGTAGAAGTGATAGGCGCCGCGCGGCAGCCCCGCCCGGCGCGCGCCCTCCCAATGGGCGGGGAACATCGGGTCGGCCACGTCGGCGCCCTCGGTCGCCTTGATCCAGGCGAAGGACACGCCGCCCGAAGAGACGCCATACCAGTCCACATGGCCCTGCCAGCGCGACACGTCGATGCCATGCACCTGATTGTCCGCCGGCACCCGTCCGCGCCAGGGATGCGGGTCGGCATCGCCGAATTGCGGCGGCAGGCCCGGCGGATGCCCGCCCCCCGACCCGCAGGAGCCAAGAGCCGCCACAGCCGCCAGCAGCGCCACCGCCCTGATCCATCCGAACATCTTCCGTCCCCGCCGAAATCCTGTCGAGCAATCGTGCCGCGCAATCCTGCGGGCCATCCCCGCCGCGCCCGCCTGTCTTGCCCGATTTTGCCGCAGCGCAAGCCCAATGTCACGGGGGGCCGGGCGCGGGCAACGCAAAGGTGTTGCCCCCGCGTCAGCCCTTCGCGGCGGCAAGTTCATCCCAGCAGGCAAGCGCGTGGGCCGCATACATCATCGCCGGGCCGCCGCCCATCTGCACCGCCATCGCCAGCACGTCGCCCGGTTGCTCGCGCGTCGCACCGGCCTTCATCAGCGCCTCGACATGCAGCACGATGCACGGCTCGCAGCGTAGGCCGGCCGCGACGCCGAGCGCGACGAGCGCGCCTTGATCCGCGTCAATTCATGCAGGTCCTTGCATGTCATCCGAACCGCGCGGGCGACAGCGCGGCCACCGTGGCCGCGTCCAGCGCCGGAGCGCGGCCCGCGATCAGGTCCGCGGCAAGCTGGCTGGCCGCGGGCGCGGTCTGGAAACCGTAGCCGCCTTGCCCCGCCAGCCAGAAGAAATCCGGCACACGGGGGTCGCGGCCGATCACCGGCACCCGGTCCGGCGCGAAGGTGCGCAGGCCCGCCCAGTTGGCGATCATGCGCGTCACCGGCTCTGTCACCATCGCCTCGTAGCGCGCGAGGCCCTCGGCCAGCACCATCTCGTCGGCCCAGGCGTCGTGCGGGCCCATCGGATGCTCCTCGGCCGGGGAGACGATCAGCGCCCCCGCGTCGGGCTTGCAATACCAGCCCTCGCCCGCGCCGAAGATCATCGGCCAGCGGGCGAGGTCATGCCCGCCCGGCGCCGGGATCCGCGCCATCGAGCGGCGGTGGGGCTGATGGCCCAGGGGCCGCACCCCCGCCATCCGCGCGATGCCGTCCACCCAGGCCCCGGCGGCATTGACCAGCACCCGCCCCGAATGGCTGCCCGCCGCGCTTGTCACGGTCCAGCCGCCCGCATCCCGCGTGATGCCCGTCACCCGCGCGTCCCGCGTGATGCCCATCACCCGCGCGTCCCGCGCGATGCCCGTCACCCGCGCATCGATGAGAATGCGCGCGCCATGGCCCCGCGCCTCGCGCAGGAAGTTCTGGATCAGGCGGTCGGTGTCGATGTCCCAGGCATGGTCCGCGACCGCCGCCAGCGCCACCGCCTTCAGGTTCAGGATCGGCACGATGGCCTGCGCCTCCGCGGGCGTGATCCGCTCCAGCGCCATGACCTCGACATCCTCGGCGAATATCTCGGCCTCGTCCGCGCGCGCCACGATCATCATGCCGCGCGGGCTCAGCACGCCGCCATCCGCGTGGCGGTGATGCGCCTCGCTGGCAAGGCTCAGCGCCACCACCGGGGCCAGGCCATAGCGCGGCTCGAACAGCGCCGCCGATCGGCCCGAGGCGTGATGCCCCAGCACGGGTTCCGCCTCCAGCAGCGTGACGCTGCCCAGATGCGACAGCCGCGCCGCAGCCGATATGCCGGCGATGCCGCCGCCGATGATCAGGAAATCCTGCATGTCGCCTCCTGCGCGCGGGCGCCGTCAGGCGCGAGAGGGGGCGCGGGCGCCCCCCGGATCGCTCGGCGGCGGCCCGCGCCTATTGCGGGATGTCGCCCTTGATGCCCTCGACATAGAAGTTCATACCCGCGAGCGTGGCATCGTCCGCCACTTCGCCCTCGGCCAGCCAGGGCGTGCCGTCCTGCCTGTTCAGCGGGCCGGTGAAGGGGTGATAGGACTTGTCGGCGATCGCCGCCGCCAGCGCCTCTGCCTCGGCCTTCACCTCGGCGGGGACCGCGTCGGTGATCTCGCCGATGACCACTGCGCCCTCGCCGATGCCCGCCCAGGTGTCGGTCGAGGTCCAGGTGCCGTCCAGCACCGCCTGCACCCGTTCGATGTAATAGGGCCCCCAGTTGTCGATGATCGAGGACACGCGCGGCGAGGGCGCGAAATCCAGCATGTCCGACGCCTGACCGAAGCCGATCACGCCGGGGGTCTTGGCCGCCTCGGCCAGCGGCGCGGTGGAATCGGTATGCGCGAGGATCACGTCCACGCCCTGCTCGATCAGCGCCCTGGCGGCATCGGCCTCTTTCGCCGGGTCGAACCAGGTATAGGCCCAGACCACGCTGATCTCGACATCCGGGTTCACCTTCCGCGCGTGGATGAAGGTGGAGTTGATGCCCTGGATCACTTCGGGAATCGGGAAGGACCCGATATAGCCGATCTTGTTCGATCTGGTCATGCGCCCGGCGATGGTGCCCATCACCGCGCGGCCCTCATAGAAGCGGGCATTGTAGGTGGCGACGTTCCCGGCGCGCTTGTAGCCGGTCGCATGTTCGAATTTCACGTCCGGGAACCTCGCCGCCACGTTGATGGTCGCGTCCATGTAGCCGAAGGAGGTGGTGAAGATCAGATCCGCCCCCTGCATCGCCATCTGGGTCAGCGCGCGTTCGGCATCGGCGCCTTCGGGCACGCTTTCCAGATAGACGGTCTCGACCTTGTCGCCGAACTCCTTTTCCACCGCCAGCCGGCCCTGGTCGTGCTGGTAGGACCAGCCCAGATCGCCGATCGGGCCGACATAGATGAAGCCGACCTTCAGCGGCTCTTGCGCCAGCGCCGGGCCGGCCAGCGAAACGGCCACCAGCGCCGCGGCGGTGGAGGTCAGCAGGGTTCTGCGTTGCATGATGGGTGCTCCCTTGGGGTTGATAGCGGTGACGGGTCAGCTTGAGGCATGAAAGACCCGGCCCAGCGAGGCGGGGGCGTTCTGCGCCGCGCGGCGCCGGTCGGCGGAGATGATGACCAGCACGATGATGGTGATGACATAGGGCGCCATCGACAGGTATTGCACCGGGATCGCGACGCCCGCCGCCTGCAGGTTCAGTTGCAGCACGGTGACGCCGCCGAACAGATAGGCCCCCGCCAGCACCCGCCAGGGCCGCCAGCTTGCAAACACCACGATGGCAAGCGCGATCCAGCCGGCGCCGGCGGTCATGCCTTCGGTCCATTGCGGCACGCGCACAAGGCTGAGATAGGCGCCGCCTAGCCCCGCGCAGGCGCCGCCGAAGGCAATCGCCAGCACGCGCAGCCGCACCACCTTGTAGCCAAGCGCATGGGCCGCGTCATGGCTTTCGCCCACCGCGCGCAGCACCAGCCCGGCGCGGGTGTATTTCAGGAACACCCAGACCGCGGCGACGATCAGGATGGACACATAGACCACCGGGTCATGGCGCAGCAGCACCGGCCCCAGCACCGGAATGTCCGACAGCGGCCCGAAATCCAGCTTCGGCGTCGGCGGCGGCCGCCGGCCGGCATATCCCTGCCCGATCAGCGCCGAGAAGCCGATGCCGAACAGCGTCAGCGCGAGGCCCGTCGCCACCTGGTTGGACAGCAGCACCTGCGTCAGGACCGCGAAGATCAGCGACAGGGCCGCCCCCGCCAGCGCCGCGCCGACAAACCCCACCAGCGGCGAGCCGCTTTCGACCGCAGCCGCAAAGCCGGCGATGGCGCCGACGATCATCATCCCCTCCACCCCGAGGTTCAGCACGCCCGCCTTCTCCACCACCAGCTCGCCGATCGCGGCCAGCAGGATCGGCGTCGAGGCGACCATCAGCGAGGCGATGAGCAACAGCGGGTCGATGGAGCCGATCATGCCCGTGCCCTCCGCGCCAGACGGATGCGGAAGTTCGACAGCACATCGAAGGCCAGCAGGAAGAACAGCAGCATCCCCTGAAACGCCTGGATCGCGGCAGAGGGCAGGTTCAGCGTCAGTTGCGCCAGCTCGCCGCCGATATAGGTCAGCGCCATCAGCAGCCCCGCCAGCAGGATGCCCAGCGGATGCAGCCGCCCGAGGAAGGCCACGATGATCGCGGTGAACCCGTAGCCCGAGGCGAAATCGGTGCTGATCTGCCCCGCCGGCCCCGTCACCTCGAAAAGCCCCGCCAGCCCCGCCAGCGCCCCCGAGATGCCAAGGCAGACCGAGGTCAGCAGCGCCGGGGAGACGCCGGCAAAGCGCGCCGCCCGCGGTGCCTCGCCCGCCACGCGGATGTGAAAGCCAAGGATGTGGCGGCTCAGCAGCACATGGGCCGCGATGACCGAGCCGAGGGCCGCGACCACGCCCCAGTGCATCCCCGTCCCCGCGATCAGCTCGCCATTGAAGGCGGCGGGGAATTGCTGGAAGTTGCGGCTGCCGGGAAAGCCCCTGCCTTCGGGATTTTTCAGCATCCCGAAGGCGGCGGCCGACAGGATGTGCTGCGCCACATAGACCAGCATCAGCGACACGAGGATCTCGCTGCTGCCGAAGCGCAGCTTCAGCACCGCCGGGATCAGCCCCCAGAGGCCGCCGCCAAGCGCGCCTATCACCACCATCGCCGGGAACAGCAGCGGGCTGTCGCCGGGGTAGAAGGCCAGCCCGGTGGCGGCGCCGGCCAGGGCGCCCATGATGTATTGCCCCTCGGCCCCGATGTTCCAGACCTGCGCCTTGAAGCCAAGGCTCAGCCCGATGGCGATCAGAATCAGCGGCCCCGCCTTCACCAGCAGTTGCGGGCGCGAATAGCTGGCGAACTCGCCGAACAGCGGATCCCAGAAGATGGTGCGGATCGCCTCCACCGGGTCCTTGCCAAGCGCGGCGAACAGCAGCCCGCCCGCGAACATCGTGGCGATCACCGCCAGCACCGGCGTTGCCGCCGTCCACAGCCGCGAGGGGGTGGGGCGCCGTTCAAGCCTCGGCATCGCTCGCCTCCGCCCGCAGCACGCCCGCCGCATCCGGCTCTGGCGGCTGCATCCCGTGCGCGCCGCCCATCATCAGCCCGACCTCCTTCATGGTCAGCCCCCGCACCGGGCGCGGCGGCGACAGCCGCCCCTCGTTCAGCGCGGCGAAACGGTCGGCGATCTCCATCAGCTCGTCCAGATCCTGGCTGATCACCACCACCGCCGCCCCCGCCGCCGCCCGGTCGAGGATCACCTGCCGGATCGAGGCGGCGGCAGCGGCATCGACGCCCCAGGTCGGCTGGTTGATGACGATCACCGAAGGGTTCTGGCTCAGCTCCCGCCCGATCACGAATTTCTGCAGGTTCCCGCCCGACAGCGCCCGCGCCGCCACATGGGTGCCGGGGGTGCGCACGTCGTACTCTGCCACCACGGCGTCGGCAAAGGCACGTGTCGCGGCCCAGTCGATGAAGCCGCGCCTCACCAGCCCCATGCGCACGGCGCCCGACAGCAGCGCGTTTTCCACAAGGCTCATCCCCGGCGCGGCGGCATGGCCCAGCCGTTCTTCTGGCGCGGCGACGAACCCCGCGCGCCGCCGGTCGTTCGGCCCCTTGTCGCCCAGATCGGCGCCCGCCGCCCGCACCATCCCCGGCGCGGAGGTCAGCTCGCCCGACAGCGCCAGCAGCAGTTCGTCCTGCCCGTTGCCGGCAACCCCGGCGATCCCCAGCACCTCGCCCCGCGCGACGGT
This sequence comes from Rhodobacteraceae bacterium UBA6141, assembly GCA_002423245.1. Lineage (GTDB taxonomy): Bacteria > Pseudomonadota > Alphaproteobacteria > Rhodobacterales > Rhodobacteraceae > Frigidibacter. The sequence goes on along the minus strand of DIVD01000009.1, from coordinate 35,215 downwards.
GAAGCCCACATCCTTCAGCGAGGTGCCGAAGGGCATCGGCGAGGCGACGGACAGCCCCCTCACCTCCAGCGCCGGCGGGCCCTCCGGCACGGTCCGCGCCGCCCGCGCCGGGGGCGTCAGCGCGCTGCCCACCATCATCTCGGCCAGGTCCCGCGCCGAGACCTCGCGCGGGATGCAGCTGGCGACCACCTTGCCCCGGCGCAGGATCGTGGCGCGGTCACAAAGGCTGCGGATCTCCTCCAGCTTGTGACTGATATAGAGGATCGCCGTGCCCTCCGCCGACAGTTGCCGCAGCGTGGCGAAGAGGATCTCCACCTCCTGCGGGGTCAGCACCGATGTCGGCTCGTCCATGATCAGCAGCTTCGGATCCTGCAGCAGGCAGCGGATGATCTCCACCCTCTGCCGCTCGCCCGCCGACAGGTCGCCCACCAGCCGCGAGGGGTCCAGCGGCAGGCCGTAAGCCTCGCTGACCTCGCGGATTTTCGCGGCCAGTTCGCGCTGCCGGGGCGGGGTCTCCATCCCGAGCGCGATATTCTCCGCCACGTTCAGCGCCTCGAACAGCGAGAAGTGCTGGAACACCATCGCCACCCCCGCGGCCCGCGCCGCCCGCGGCTCGGCGGGCGCGTAAAGCTCGCCGCGCAGCCGCATCTCGCCGGCATCGGGCCGCACCAGCCCGTAGATCGCCTTGACCAGCGTGGACTTGCCGGCGCCGTTCTCGCCCAGCAGGGCATGGACCTCGCCCTCGGCCACGGAAAACGACACGTCGCTGTTGGCGACGACGCCCGGATAGGCCTTGGTCAGCCCCCGGATCGTCAAAAGCTGTGCTGTCCCCGTCCCCGTCACCCGGCGCGGTCCTTTGCGGCTTGCCATGCGCTCGGCCCCCTGAGTAGCGCGGCGGCAACCCCCACGGCAATGGCCTGGGGGTGTTTTCCCAGGGCCGGATCGCCTATCGGGCAGGCAATGCGCAAAATCCGGGCATCGGCATGGCCAAGCGCCCGCAGCCGGCCATGAAAGCGGGCCCGCTTGGTGGCGGACCCGATCAACCCGGCGGCGGCGAAGCCATGCCCCAGCAGCCGGTGGCACAGCTCGAGATCCAGCGCGTGCGAGAAGGTCACGATCAGGTGCTCCGCGCCCCGCGGCGCATGGGGCACAAGATCGGCGGGGTTCGCGGCAATGACCTGCGCCACGCCTGCCGGTATCGCCTCGGGGAAGCGCCCCGCGCCGGTATCCACCCAGGTGATCGCCAGATCCGGCAGCGGCGCCAGCACCGCGACCAGCGCCCGCCCCACATGCCCCGCGCCCCAGATCCACAGCGCGCGGGGGGGCGGCGCCGCCCGTTCCACCAGCCAGCCGCCCTCCAGCAGCGGCAGCCGGGGCAGGGCGCCTTCCGCCCTCGCCCGCGCCAGCAGCCGCGCCACCGCCATCGGCATGGGCGCGCCGTCCAGCGCCCGCGCCAGCAGCGGGCCGCTGCCAAGCTGCGCCAGCCGCGCCGCATCCAGCCGCTCGAAGGCCAGCGTCACCGCGCCGCCGCAGCACTGGCCAAGCGCGGGGCCGAGCGGCACCCGCTCCACCGCGCCGGCCGTGCCCGCCGCCAGCAGCTCCCGCGCCCGCGCCGCCGCCTGCCATTCCAGGCTGCCGCCGCCGATGGTGCCCTCCTGCGCCGCGGCACCGATCAGCATCGCCGCCCCCGCCTCGCGCGGCACCGACCCGGCAGCGCCTGCGACCAGCACCCGCACCAGCGGCCCCAGCCTTTCGACCGCCGCCGCAAGGGCTTGCGGATCAAAGCTCATCCGCCCCCCCGCGCCCGCGCCACCGCCGCCAGCACCCGCTCCGGCGTCGCGGGCGCATCCAGCGCGGGATAGCTCGGCCCGCAGGCCGCGCAGGCCGCCGAGATCGCCAGAAAGGCCGATATCCCGTGCATGAGCGGCGGCTCCCCCACGGCTTTCGAGCGGTGGATCGTCTGCTCGCGGTTCTCGCCCTGCCAGAGCGCGACGTTGAACACCCCCGGACGGTCCGAACAGGCGGGGATCTTGTAGGTCGAGGGCGCATGGGTCCGCAACCGGCCCTTCGCATCCCAGACCAGTTCCTCGGTGGTCAGCCAGCCCGCGCCCTGCACATAGCCGCCCTCGATCTGGCCCATGTCCAGCGCGGGGTTCAGGCTCGCGCCGCAGTCATGCAGGATATCGGCCCGCAAGATGCGATACTCGCCGGTCAGCGTGTCGATCACCACCTCGGACACCGAGGCGCCATAGGCGAAGTAGAAGAACGGCCGCCCGAAGCCCTTCACCCGGTCCCAGGTGATCTTCGGCGTGGCGTAAAAGCCCGTCGCCGACAGGCTGACCCGGCCCAGATAGGCGGCCGCGACCGCCTGCTCCCATGTCATCGCGGCGGTGCCGGCCAGCACGCGGCCATCCTGAAACCGCACCTCCGCCGCGTCCACCCCGTGCCGCGAGGCGATGAAGCCCGCGAGCCGCCCGCGCAGCCTGTCGCAGGCCGCCCTGACCGCCATCCCGTTGAGGTCCGACCCCGACGAGGCCGCGGTGGCCGAGGTATTGGGCACCTTGCCGGTATCCGTCGCGGTGATGCGGATGCGGTCGTCGGCAATCCCGAAGGCCGCCGCCGCCACCTGCGAGACCTTGCGGTGCAGCCCTTGCCCCATCTCGGTGCCGCCGTGGTTCACCTGCACCGAGCCGTCCTGATAGACATGCACCAGCGCCCCCGCCTGGTTGAGATGCGTCATCGTGAAGCTGATCCCGAACTTCACCGGCGTCAGCGCGATGCCCTTCTTCAGGATCGCATTCCTGCTGTTCCACGCCGCAATCCCGGCCTGCCTTGCGGCGAGATCGCTGGAAATCTGCAAGTCTGCCGTGATCCCGTGCAGGATGAAATCCGCCACCTCCATGCCGTAGGGCGTGGTGTTCTTGCTGGCGGAAATATCCCGGGGGGTCCGGGGGGCTGGCCCCCCGGCGCGTGCCGGCTGCACCATGACCTCCGCCCCGCGCGAGGTCAGGTCCAGATGCGGCTCCGCCAGCCCGGCCTCGTCCTGCGTCACCACCGCCGGGTCCGTCGCGGGCAAGGCCGCCGACTCGGGGTAGTAGTTCGTCCGCCGCACCGCCAGCGGATCGAGGCCGAGCGCATGGGCCACATGGTCCATCACCCGCTCCACCCCGATCATCCCCTGCGGGCCGCCAAAGCCGCGGAAGGCCGTCGCGCTTTGCGTGTTGGTGCGCAGCCGGTGGCTTTCGATCCGCACGGCGGGCAGCCAGTAGGCGTTGTCGGCATGCAGCATCGCCCGGTCCGCGACCGGCAGCGACAGGTCCATCGACCAGCCGCAGCGCACCAGATGCCTCACGTCCAGCCCCAGCACCCGGCCCTCGCGGTCCACCCCGGCCCGGTAGGTGATGCGGAAGTCGTGGCGCTTGCCGGTGATGGTCATGTCATCGTCGCGGTCATAGCGCATCTTGCAGGGCCGCCCGGTCCGCGCCGCCGCCACCGCGCAGGCCACCGCCAGCGCATTGCCCTGGCTTTCCTTGCCGCCGAAGCCGCCGCCCATCCGCCGCATCTCGACCCGCACCGCGTGCATCGGCACCGCCAGCGCCTCGGCGACCTTGTGCTGGATCTCGGTCGGATGCTGGGTGGAGCTGAAGACCAGCGCGCCATCCTCCTGCGGCAGCACCAGCGCGGCCTGGCCCTCCAGATAGAAATGCTCCTGCCCGCCGATCTCGATGCTGCCCTCGATCACCCGCGCGGCCCCGGCGATTGCCCCCGCCGGATCGCCGCGCGACCAGATCACCGGCCCGCCCTCGAAGCGGCTGCCGGCGGCCAGCGCGTCATCCACCGTCAGGATCGCGGGGCGCTCCTCGTACCCCACGCGCCCCAGCCGTGCCGCCCGCCGCGCGGCAAGGTGGCTCTCTGCCGCCACCAGAAACACCGGCTGGCCGAGGTAATGCACCTCGCCCGTCGCCAGCAGCGGCTCGTCATGCAGGCTGGGCGAGCAATCGGGCATCACCGCGAAATCGGCGGCGGACCAGACCGCGACCACCCCCGGCGCGGCCCGCACCGCATCCAGATCCAGCTCGGTGATGGCGCCATGCGCCACGCCCGACAGGCCGAAGGCCAGATGCAGGCAGCCCGCCGGCACCGGCAGGTCATCGACGTAACGCGCCTGCCCGGTGACATGCAGGCTGGCGGAGTCGTGGGGGAGGGGATTGGACACGCTCATGCCCGCAGCTCCAGCACCGAAACCGCCTCGCCCGACAGGTCATGGAAATAGCGCAGCAGCAGGTTCTGCGCTGCCGCCAGCCGGTAGCCCGCGCTGGCCCGCATGTCGCTCAGCGGCGCGAAATCCTCCGCGAAGGCGGGCAGCGCCGCCTCAAGCGTCGCCAGAGACCAGGCCCGCCCGATCAGCGCCGCCTCCACCGCCGCCGCCCGCTTCGGGATCCCCGCCATGCCGCCGAACGCGATCCGGGCGCTTGCGATTTTCCCGCCTTCCAGCCCCAGGTTGAAGCAGCCACATACCGCAGAGATGTCCTGATCGAACCTTTTCGACAGTTTGTAGCAGCGCAGCCCCGGCGCCGCCTCCGGCACCGTCACCGCCTCCACGAACTCGCCCGGCTGCCGGTCCTGCTTGCGGTAATCAAGGAAGAACGCCTCCAGCGGCATGTCCCGCCGCGCCTCCCCGCGCCGCAGGTGCAGCCTGGCCCCCATCGCGATCAGCGCCGGCGGCCCGTCGCCGATCGGCGAGCCGTTGGCGATATTGCCGCCGATGGTCGCCGCCGCGCGGATCTGCTCGCTGGCGAAGCGCCGCAGCAGCCCGGCAAAGGCCGGGTGCGGGCCGGCCATCGCCATGCGCAGCGCCGCGATCGTCACCCCCGCGCCGATGCGCAGCCCGCCCGGCACCCGCGCGATGCTCTGCAGGTCGCGCGCGGCGTGCAGGAAGGCGACCGGCCCCAGCGGGCGCAGCTCCTTCGTTACCCACAGGCCCACATCGGTCGCCCCGGCGATCAGCGAGCCGCCCGGATGCTCGAGGCACCAGGCCGCCAGCGCATCGGTGCTGGCCGGCGCATAGGGCGCGGGGCCGTCCGCGCCAATGGCGCCAGTGGCGTCGTGCATCCATTCGGGCACCGGCGCGGGCGCGGCCGCCTCCGCCGCGCGCACGATCGGCGCATAGCCGGTGCAGCGGCAGAGGTTCCCCGCCAGCACATCGTCATGATCCCTGCGCCCGTTCAGATGCCCCACCGCCATCGAGGCGATGAACCCCGGCGTGCAGAACCCGCACTGGCTGCCATGGTGATCGACCATCGCCTGCTGCACCGGATGCAGCGCGCCGCCCGGCCCGGATATCCCCTCGACGGTGCGCACCGCGCGCCCGTGAAGCTGCGGCAGCAGCAGGATGCAGGCGTTCAGCGCGCGCACGCCGCCCGCATCCGTCACCATCACCGTGCAGGCGCCGCAATCGCCCTCGTTGCAGCCCTCCTTGGTGCCTTTCAGCCCGCGCTCCTCGCGCAGCCAGTCGAGCAGCGTGCGCGCGGGGTCCGCGGCCGAGGCGCGGACCGGCGTTCCGTTCAGGTGAAACGCGATCTCGGTCATCAATGAAAACCTGCCGCTGTCTTTGGGTCCGGGCCGTGGCGCGCCCGCCCGATGCGGCGGAAAGCGGGGCGCGCGCCCTCATCGCTGCCCTTTACACAATCGCGGGGGCCCCGGCTTGGCAAGCGTTTTCGCGGCCTTCCGCAGGGCGCGCCCAAAGGCTAGGCTGCGGGGATGAGCAAAGCCCCCCGATTCATCCATCTGCGCGTCCATACCGAATACTCGCTGCTGGAAGGCGCGGTGCCGGTGAAGAAGCTGATCCGGGCGGCCGCCGACATGGGTATGCCCGCCGTGGCGGTGACCGATACCAACAACCTCTTTGCCGCGCTGGAGTTTTCGGTGCTGGCCAGGGGGGCGGGGCTGCAGCCCCTCATCGGCTGCCAGGTCGATCTGGCCTATGATCCGCCGCAACCGGGCGAGCGGGCGCGCCGTCCCGCGCCGGTGGTGCTGCTGGCGCAGACCGAAGCCGGCTATCGCAACCTGATGAAGCTGAACAGCCGGCTCTACCTCGACAGGACGGGCGAGCTGCCGCAGGTGACGCCGGAGCAGCTCGCGGCCCATGCCGAGGGGCTGATCTGCCTTTCGGGCGGACCGGGTGGCCCGGTGGGCCGGCTGCTGCGGGCGGGCCAGCAGGCCAGGGCTGAGGCGCTGATGGCGCGGCTGGCGGCGATCTATCCCGAAAGGCTCTATGTCGAGCTGCAACGCCACCCCGGCGAGGGCGGGCAACTTCCCGAGGCAGAGCGGCTGACCGAACGCGGCCATGTCGAGATGGCCTATGCGATGGGCCTGCCGCTGGTCGCCACCAACGATGTCTATTTCCCGAACGCCGCGATGTACGAGGCGCATGACGCGCTGATCTGCATCGCCGAGGGCGCCTATGTGGACCAGCAGGAGCCCCGCCGCCGCCTGACCCCGCAGCACTACCTGAAAACGCCCGACGAGATGGCGGCGCTGTTCGCCGACCTGCCCGAGGCGCTGGACAACACCGTTGAAATCGCCCGCCGCTGCGCCTTTGCGGTGAAGAAGCACGCGCCGATCCTGCCGCGCTTTGCCGATGACGAGGTGGAGGAACTGCGCCGCCAGGCCCGCGCGGGGCTGGCCGCGAGGCTTGCCGTGATCCCCCATGCGGTGCCGGCCGCCGACTACGAGGCGCGGCTGAATTTCGAGTTGGGCATCATCGAGCAGATGGGCTTTCCCGGCTATTTCCTCATCGTCGCCGATTTCATCAAATGGGCCAAGCAGCAGGGCATCCCGGTCGGCCCCGGTCGCGGCTCGGGCGCGGGCAGCCTTGTCGCCTATGCGCTGACCATCACCGACCTCGACCCGCTGCGCTACAACCTGCTGTTCGAGCGGTTCCTGAACCCCGAGCGCGTCTCGATGCCCGATTTCGACATCGACTTCTGCATGGACCGCCGCGAGGAGGTGATCCGCTATGTGCAGGGCCGATACGGGCGCGAGAAGGTGGGCCAGATCATCACCTTCGGCGCGCTGCTGTCCAAGGCGGCGGTGCGCGATGTGGGCCGCGTGCTGCAGATGTCCTACGGGCAGGTGGACCGGCTGTCGAAGATGATCCCGGTCGAGGGCGTGAAGCCGGTCAGCATCGAGAAGGCGCTGGCCGACGAGCCGCGCCTGCGCGAGGCGGCCCGCGCCGAGGAGGTGGTGGCGCGGCTTCTGGACTATGCGGGGGCGCTCGAGGGCCTGCTGCGCAACGCCTCCACCCATGCCGCGGGCGTGGTGATCGGGGACCGGCCGCTGGACGAGCTGGTGCCGCTCTATCAGGATCCGCGCTCGGACATGCCCGCGACGCAGTTCAACATGAAATGGGTCGAGGCGGCGGGGCTGGTGAAGTTCGACTTCCTCGGNNGCAACGCCATCGACCTGATCCTCGGGCGCGGCGGGCAGCTTCACATCGCCGCGGATGGCCGCAAGCTCTATGACCCGGCCCTTGGGGCGGAAAACGACATCGGCCACATCCCGCTCGACGATCCCGCCAGCTACGAGCTTTACGCCGCCGCCCGCACCGTCGCGGTGTTCCAGGTGGAAAGCTCGGGCATGATGGACGCGCTGCGCCGGATGAAGCCGACCTGCATCGAGGATATCGTGGCGCTGGTGGCGCTCTACCGTCCCGGCCCGATGGAGAACATCCCCACCTATTGCGACGTGAAGAACGGCGTGAGGGCGCTGGAATCCATCCACCCGACCATCGATTCCATCCTTGCCGAGACGCAGGGCATCATCGTCTACCAGGAACAGGTGATGCAGATCGCGCAGGTCATGGCCGGCTACAGCCTCGGGGGCGCCGACCTGCTGCGCCGCGCCATGGGCAAGAAGATCGCCGAGGAGATGGCGAAGGAACGCCCGAAATTCATCGAAGGCGCGCGGGCCACCCACGGCGTGGACGCGAAGAAGGCCGGCGAGGTCTTTGACCTTCTGGAGAAATTCGCCAATTACGGCTTCAACAAGTCCCACGCCGCAGCCTATGCCGTGGTCAGCTACCAGACCGCCTGGCTGAAGGCGAACCACCCGGTCGAATTCATGGCCGCGGTGATGAACTGCGACATCCACCTGACCGACAAGCTGGCGATCTACAAGCGCGAGGTGGACCGCATGGGCATCGTGACCGAGCCGCCCTGCGTCAACCGCAGCCTCGCCACCTTCGCCGTGTCGGACGGGCGCATCCTCTATGCCCTCGGCGCACTGAAGAACGTGGGGGTCGAGGCGATGCGGCTGATCGTGGACGCGCGCGGGAACCGCCCCTATGCCGGCCTCCACGACTTCGCCCGCCGGGTGGACCTCAAGCGGGTCGGCAAGCGGTCCCTCGAAATGCTCGCCCGCGCCGGGGCCTTCGACCGGCTGGACCCGAACCGCCGCCGGGTGTTCGACAGCCTCGACGCGCTGGCCAGCTACTCCGCCGCGGTGCACGAGGCGGCCGCCTCGGCGCAGGTCTCGCTGTTCGGGGCAGGGGGGGACGACCTGCCCGAGCCGCGGCTTGCCCCCGGCGACGACTGGCTGCCCACCGAACGGCTGGCGCAGGAGCATGGCGCCGTCGGCTTCTACCTCTCGGGCCACCCGCTCGACGATTACATGCCCGCGCTGAAGCGCCGCAAGGTGATGACGCTGACCGAACTGGCCCGCGCCGCCCGCAACGGCCCGCTGGTCGCCAGGATCGCCGGCAACGTCTCCGCGCGGCAGGAACGCAAATCCGCCAGGGGCAACCGCTTCGCCTTCGTGCAACTGTCGGATCCGACCGGGCTTTACGAGGTGACGGTGTTTTCCGACACGCTCGAGGCCGCGCGCGAGCACCTCGAACCCGGCCTCGCCGTGGTGCTGACGGTCGAGGCGACGCTGGAGGGCGAGACGCTGAAGCTGCTGGCCCGCGGCGCGCAACCCGTCGATCTGGTGGCGGCCGAGGCGGGCAGCTCGGGCCTGCGCATCCATATCGGCGCCGAAGCCGCCATCGCCTCGGTCGCCGCGCTCTTCGCCCGCGTGCAGGGCGACGCAAAGGCCCGCGCCGGCCGTCCGGTCACCTGCGGCCCGGTCAGCTTCTGCGTGACCGATCCCGCGACCGGGGCCGAGGTTGAAATCACCCTGCCGGGCCAGATGCCGGTCAACCCGCAGATCAAGGGCGCGCTCAAGGCCATCGGCGGCGTCGTGGCGGTGGAGGAGATCTGACGCGGCACCCGGCAAGCCACGCGCCGCCACCCGGCCCGCCCACCCCGCCTCGCCCTTCTTGCTGGCCGAAATATCCTCGGGGGGCCCGGGGGGCAGACAGCCCCCCGCTTCTTCGGCCACGGGGCAGACAGCCCCCCGCTTCTTCGGTCCCGGGGCAGACAGCCCCCCGCTTCTTCGGCCCCGCACCCGCCTACCAGTGCGGCGGCCGCTGGTCCGCCAGCGGCAGCGCGCCGCCCGCGTCGATCTCGCGCTCCGCCTCGCGCTGCATCAGCATCGCCACCCGCCGCGTCAGCGTGTCGATCTCGCGCTGCTGGCGGGCCACCACCCCGGACAGCTCGTCCATCGCCTTCGTCAGATGCGCGATCGCTTCCTCGGTCGCCTCCAGCCTCGATTCCACCTGCCGCTCCCCTCGGAATGTTCGCCGGACACATGCTATAGCCACGCTTCGGCACGGGTTCCACATCCGCCGCGCCGCACGGGTTTTCGCGCGGCTTGTCCCGCGCCCGCCCATCCGCTACACCCCCGCCCGACAGCAAGCGAGGCGATGATGGCCAAGGACAAAGCCCCCCGCAGACCGCGCGCGGAACCCCCGAAGGGCTTTCGCGACCATTTCGGCGCCGAGGTGACCGGGCGCCGCGCGATGCTCGACACCATCGCCGGGGTCTACCATCGCCATGGCTTCGATCCGCTGGAAACCTCCGCCGTCGAAACCGTCGAGGCCCTGGGCAAGTTCCTGCCCGATGTGGACCGCCCGAACGAGGGCGTCTTTGCCTGGCAGGAGGATGCCGAGGCCGACAGGCCCGGCGACTGGCTGGCGCTGCGCTACGACCTCACCGCCCCGCTCGCCCGCGTCGCCGCGCAGTATCGCAATGATCTTCCCAGCCCCTACCGCCGCTATGCCATGGGCCCGGTCTGGCGCAACGAAAAGCCGGGGCCGGGGCGGTTTCGTGAGTTCTACCAATGCGATGCCGATACGGTCGGCGCGGGCAGCGTCGCCGCCGATGCCGAGATCTGCGCCATGCTCGCCGACACGCTCGAAGCCGTCGGCATCGCCCGCGGCGACTACATCGTGCGGGTGAACAACCGCAAGGTGCTGAACGGGGTGATGGAGGTGGCCGGCGTCCTCGATCCCGCCGATCCCGAACGGTTTTCGGCCGAACGCGGCATCGTGCTGCGCGCGATAGACAAGCTCGACCGGCTCGGCCCGGACGGCGTGCGCGCCCTGCTGGGCGAGGGCCGCAAGGACGAGAGCGGCGACTTCACCCGCGGCGCGGGGCTTGGCGCGGAACAGGCCGAGGTGGTGATGGGCTTCATGGACGCCAGGCGCGAGACCGGCGCCGCCACGCTCGCCCGCCTGCACGCGCTCGCGGGCGCCTCCGCCATCGGGCTGGAGGGCGTGCAGGAGCTTGAGACGATTGCCGAACTCCTTGCCGCGCAGGGCTATGGAGCGGACCGCATCGTCATCGACCCCTCGGTCGTGCGCGGCCTTGGCTACTATACCGGACCGGTCTTCGAGGCGGAGCTGACCTTCGAGATCCTCGACGACAAGGGGCGCAGGCGGCAGTTCGGCTCGGTCGCGGGCGGCGGGCGCTATGACGATCTGGTCAGGCGCTTCACCGGCCAGTCGGTGCCCGCCACCGGCGTTTCCATCGGCGTCGATCGCCTGCTGGCCGCCCTGCGCGAGCGGGGCCGCGCCGGTGCCGCCAGTGCCGGGCCGGTCGTGGTGACGGTGATGGACCGCGAGCGCATGGCCGATTACCTTGCCATGGCGGGCGAGTTGCGCCGCGCCGGCATCCGCGCCGAGGTCTATCTCGGCAACCCGAAGAACTTCGGCAACCAGCTCAAATACGCCGACAAGCGCGGCTCTCCCGTCGCGGTGATCCAGGGCGCAGACGAGGCGGCGCGCGGCACGGTGGTGCTCAAGGATCTGATCCTCGGCGCCCGCATCGCCGAGGGCGCGAGCCTCGAGGAGTGGAAGGCCCGCCCCGCCCAGCAAGCGGTGCCGCGCACCGATCTGGTCGCCGCCGTCCGGGCGATGCTGGAGCAGGGCTGATGGCGGTGCCGGGCAAGGCCGGGGCGCGCGCCACCGGGCAGCGGCTGCTTGCCGCGTTCCGCGCGGCCGGCGCGACCGAGGTGGAGGCCGACATCCTGCAACCCGCCGAGGTGCTGCTCGACCTTTACGGCGAGGATATCCGCGCCCGCGCCTTCGTCACGCAAGACCCGCTGCGCGGCGAGATGATGCTGCGACCCGACTTCACCGTGCCGGTGGTGCAGATGCACATGGCCAACGGCGCCGATCCGGCGCGCTATTGCTATTTCGGCGAGGTGTTCCGCAAGCAGGAGCATCGCGGCCCGCGCGCGCCCGAGTATTTTCAGGTCGGCTACGAGGTCTTTGCGCGGGACGATGCCCCCGCCGCGGATGCCGAGGTGTTCGCGCTGTTCGCGGGCCTGCTGGCGCCGCTGGGCCTGCGCGCGGCCATCGGCGATATCGGCATCCTGATGGCGGCGGTGCAGGGGCTGAACACGCTTGCCAGCCGCAAGGCCGCGCTTTTGCGCCACATCTGGCGGCCGCGCCGCTTTCACGCGCTGCTGGACCGGTTCGGCGGCAAGGCCCCGGTGCCGGCCGCCCGGGCCGACATGCTGGCGCGGGCCGCGGCAGAGACGGGCGCGCCCTGGATCGGCCTGCGCTCGCGCGCGGAAATGCAGGCGCGCCTTGCCGCCCTGGCCGAGGATGCCGCGGCCCCGCCGATCGCCGCCGCCGAGGTCGCGCTGCTGGACGCGCTCTTCGACCTTGCCGCCCCGGCGCCCGAGGCGCTGGCCCGCCTGCAGGATCTGGCGCGGGAGATGCCGGCCATCGCCGCCTCTGTCGCCGGACTGGCCCGCCGGCTGGAGGCGATGGCGGCGCGGGGGGTGGATGTCGCCGCGCTGGCCTTCGAGGCCAGCCACGGGCGCAGCACGATGGAATATTACGACGGCTTCGTCTTCACCTTCCGCGCCGGGGATCCGGCGCTGCCCCCCGTCGCCTCGGGCGGGCGCTATGACGCGCTGACGCAGGTGCTGGGGCGGAGCGGCGGCCGCTCGATCCCGGCCGTGGGCGGGGTGATCCGGCCGGGGCTGGTCGCCGGTCTGGAGGCGCGGGGATGCTGAAGCTCGGGGTGCCCTCCAAGGGCCGGCTGATGGACCAGACCTTCGAGTGGTTCGGCGCGCGCGGCCTGACGCTGGCCCGCAGCGGCTCCGAGCGCGAATATGCCGGCGCGGTCGAGGGCTGCGCGGGCGTGGAGCTGGTGCTGCTGTCGGCGGGCGAGATCCCGCGCGAACTGGCGGCCGGGCGCATCCACCTTGGCGTCACCGGTTCGGACCTCGTGCGCGACCGGCTGGCCGACTGGCCCGATCAGGTGGCGGAACTTGCGGCGCTTGGCTTTGGCCATGCCGACCTGATCCTTGCGGTGCCGGCCTGCTGGGCGGATGTGGAAACGCTGGACGATCTTGACGCCGTCGCCGCCGCCTTCCGCCGCGCGCATGGCTTCCGCCTGCGCATCGCCACCAAATATCACCGTCTGGTGCGCGAATTCCTGCAAGATCAGGGCGTTGCCGACTATCAGCTGGTGGATAGCCAGGGGGCGACCGAGGGCACCGTCAAGAACCTGACCGCGGAGGCGATTGCCGACATCACCTCCAGCGGCGAGACGCTGCGCGCCAATCACCTGAAGATCCTGCCCGGCGCGCTGATCCATCAAAGCCAGGCGATGCTGTTCGCCGCGCGCGGTGCCGACTGGGGCGGCGGCGCCGGCGAGGTGCTGGACCGGCTGCTGCCGACGCTTGGCCTGACGCGGCCTGACGGGCTCCGGGTTCAGCGCAGCCCGATGTCCGCCAGGGCCTGAAGCAACCCTCGCGGCAAGGGCTCCTCGCGCTCGCGGCCCTTGGGCAGGTCGCGCGGGGCGTCGGCGGCGGCCATGTAGCGCCAGCCCTGGAACGGGCGCCTGGGCATCGGTTCGGTGCGGATCACGCGCGGGTCCATGACGATGGCGCAGCGGCGGATGCCGTCGGCGCCGGTCTGCGGCTCCAGCGCCAGGATTGTCTGCCGGGCCAGCACCGCGCCCTTGAACACCCAGTAGAGCGAGCCGCCCGCCAGAACCTCCTCGGCGCGCCTTGGCCACATCCGCGTGACATGCACCGGATTGTCGCCGCCGAAACGGGCCGTCTGCCAGGCCAGCAGATCCTCGACCGCCTCGGCGCCCACGCAAAGCTTCACGAGATTTATGTGACCGGTCACCGCGCACCCCCAACACCGGGTATATAGGCGGCGCGGCGGGGCGGGCAATGGCGCGGGCAATGGGGCGGGCAACGGCTTGAACCGGCGGCGCCTGGCGGGTATGATGCGCACCCGCGAACGGGGCTGTCTCGACGGCCTGCGCTGGCGGGAGTCCCGACCGGAACACAGCACCAGGACATCCGATGACCCGTTTCGCCGCCCCCATCGCCGAGCAGATCTGGGACATGAAATACCGCCTGAAACAGGCGGATGGCACCCCCGTCGATCAGTCGGTGGAGGATACCTGGCGGCGAATCGCCCGCGCGCTTGCGGCGGTGGAGGCTGAGCCTGCGATCTGGGAGGCGCGCTTCTACGAGGCGCTGGAGGATTTCAGGTTCCTGCCCGCCGGCCGCATCACCGCCGGGGCAGGCACCGGGCGCAGCGTCACGCTGTTCAACTGCTTCGTGATGGGCACGATCCCCGACAGCATGGGCGGCATCTTCGACATGCTGAAGGAAGCGGCGCTGACCATGCAGCAGGGCGGCGGCATCGGCTATGACTTCTCCACCATCCGCCCGCGCGGGGCCGAGGTGCGCGGCGTCGCCGCCGACGCCTCGGGCCCGCTGTCGTTCATGGATGTGTGGGATGCGATGTGCCGCACCATCATGTCGGCGGGCAGCCGCCGCGGCGCGATGATGGCGACCATGCGCTGCGACCACCCGGATGTGGAGCAGTTCATCGAGGCCAAGCAGGACGCCGCCCGCCTGCGCATGTTCAACCTGTCCGTGCTGATCACCGACCCGTTCATGGAGGCGGTCAAGGCCGACGCATCCTGGGATCTGCAGTTCGACGGCAAGATCTACAGCACGGTGCAGGCGCGCGACCTGTGGAACCGGATCATGCGCGCGACCTACGATTTCGCCGAGCCGGGGGTGATCTTCATCGACCGCATCAACCGGATGAACAACCTCGCCTATGCCGAGACCATCGCCGCGACCAACCCCTGCGGCGAGCAGCCGCTGCCGCCCTATGGCGCCTGCCTTCTGGGCTCGATCAACATGGCGCGGCTGGTCAGGGATCCGTTCGAGCCGGGCGCCGACATCGACGCGGAGGCGCTGGACGATCTGGTGCGCCTCTCGGTGCGGATGATGGACAATGTGGTGGATGTCAGCCGCTTTCCGCTGCCGCAGCAGGCCGAGGAGGCGCGCGCCAAGCGCCGGATCGGGCTTGGCGTCACCGGGCTGGCCGACGCGCTGCTGATGACCGGGCTGCGCTATGGCTCGGAAGAGGCGGCGGCGCAGACCGAGGCCTGGATGAAGCGGATCGCGCGGGCGGCCTATCTCGCCTCGGTCGATCTGGCGAAGGAGAAGGGCGCCTTCCCGCTGTTCGATGCCGGGAAGTATCTGGCAAGCGGCACCATGGCGCAGATGGACGAGGATGTGCGCGCGGCGGTCCGCAGCCACGGCATCCGCAATGCGCTGCTGACCTCGATCGCCCCGACCGGCACCATCAGCCTTTACGCGGGCAATGTGTCATCGGGGATCGAGCCGGTCTTTGCCTATGCCTACAAGCGCAAGGTGTTGCAGAAGGATGGCAGCCGCAGCGAGGAGGAAGTGGTCGATTACGCGGTGAAGCTGTGGCGCGACAAGTTCGGCGACGCGCCGCTGCCGGACTGGTTCGTCAACGCCCAGACCCTGCCGCCGCTGGACCATGTGCGCATGCAGGCCGCCGCGCAGAAATGGATCGACAGCTCGATCTCCAAGACCATCAACTGCCCGGAGGATATCGGCTTCGAGGCGTTCAAGGATGTCTACATGGCGGCCTGGGACCAGGGCTGCAAGGGCTGCACCACCTACCGCCCGAACGCGGTGACGGGATCGGTGCTGTCGGTCTCCGAAGCCGCCGAGACGGCGCCCGAGGTCGATCACGGCGCCGAGGTCGTCTACCTGACCGAGCCGCTGGACCGGCCGCAATCGCTGGAAGGCGCGACCTACAAGCTGAAATGGCCGGACAGCGAGCACGCGATCTACATCACCATCAACGACATCGTGCAGGGCGGGCGGCGCCGGCCGTTCGAGGTGTTCATCAACTCCAAGAACATGGAGCATTTCGCCTGGACGGTGGCGCTGACGCGGATGATCTCTGCCGTGTTCCGGCGCGGGGGCGATGTGAGCTTCGTCGTCGAGGAACTGAAGGCGGTGTTCGATCCGCGCGGCGGGGCCTGGATGCAGGGGCGCTATGTGCCCTCGATCCTCGCGGCGATCGGCGGCGTGATCGAGCGGCACATGATCGCGACCGGCTTCCTCGCAGGCGAGGGGATGGGGCTGAAGTCCGACCCGCAGGCGGAACGCATGGTCGCCTCGGGCGGCGAGGCGCCGCGCGGGAAGGCCTGCCCGTCCTGCGGCAGCTATGCGCTGCGCATGGTCGAAGGCTGCATGACCTGCGCCGATTGCGGCTTTTCCAGGTGCAGCTGAGGGGGCCGCCCGCTTCGCAGGATGTAAAACACACGAAATACTGTCCATCAGGCCCCATTTTTGACCATTGGACGCGCGATTAATGTCCATCGGTTTTGGAATGCGGCGCTTTCGAGTTAACTTTCAAAAGGTTGATGTGGTCCGAGGCCCAAGCGGCTTCGGGCCAGCCAATCCGGTCACCGCTGCCCCAGCTCCTGTTGACGACCGTGACCCTCCTGACGAAGGTCGTACCATCTTCTCCGGGCCGGTGACGAGGCGCTGACGCCTCCAGCCTTCCCCGAGTTCCCGAATCCCAATCCGTCCCGACGGGAAAGCGCCGCTTCCCCGCACGGCGGAGGCTTGTTGAAAGAGGTGCTGATGCCCGCCAATAGGCGTTGTTGCAGAACTCTGACCGTCGTGGATTCACCTAGAGAGTCCGCGCGGTTAGACGGTCCGCATGAGCAAGCCGACACCCGCCCGCTACCTCGACCATCAAGGTCCTGTTCAAGCTGCTGCGGCAAACGACCGGGATGGTGGCCAGCCTGCTGAGGATGGCCGGCCTGGACTGGACCGTACCGGATCACACGACGCTGTGCCGGAGGCAGAAGACACTCGCCGTGCAGATCCCGTATCGGCGCGCCGACGGCCCCTTGAACCTCTTGATCGACAGCACCGGGATCAAGTTCCTCGGCGCCGGCTGGCACGTGAGCCGCAACCTCGTCGTGCCGCCCGGCATGACCCTTGTCGTGCAGCCGCCATACAGTCCCGAACTCAATCCGGTCGAGAGGGTCTGGCTCTACCTGCGCGAGCGGTTTCTCTCGCTCCGCCTCCTCCACTCGGCGCAGGCCATCATCGACGCCTGTTGCGATGCCTCGACGCGCCTCGTCGCCGAACCCGACCGGATAAAGTCACTCTGCAGCTACCCATGGATCATGAAGGTCGCTTCATGGACTCGCCGGTATAAGCCCATGGCAAGATGGGCGGATGAGCCGCGTCAGGGACAATGCTCGAGGATTTGCAGGGTTTTGGATTGGTCTGCGCGGGATCGAGATACCCGTGTGGTCTCCGGCGTTCGTGGGTATCGCCGGGGTAGCAGGAGCGCTGTGCTTGAATGCTCCGGTGCGAGACGGGCCGAGACGATCTGCCAAGCGCAAAAGCCGGCGTTTTCAATCGGCTACGTTATGGGTTGAGCGGTCCTGAGACAGCGCGCGCGGATCAACAGACCAATTGAAAATCCGCGTGTCGGCGGTTCAAATCCGTCTCCGGGCACCAACGCGCCGCGCTGCGGGCGTCAGGCGGGCGCCACCGCTTCCGCGAGGTAGGCCCGCCAGCCGCCAAGCGCGGTGATGTCGCGCGCCCCCTCCAGCCCGGCGGCTTCGCACAGAAAGCCGGTGACCCGGCTGCCATCGGCCAGTTCCACGCTGCCAAGGCCAAGCGGCGCCGGGATCTGGCCGATGAACTGGCCGAGCGCCGCTTTCGGCAGCGCCCAGATCTCCAGCGCGATGCTGCCCCCGCCCTCTGCCTGCCGCACCAGCCCCGGCCGTTTCGGCGGCCCGCCCGCCAGCACGTAGAGGCCATAGCGCGGCGCGGTTTCGGCCGCGCGCAGGAACTGCCCGCCCAGACCGGTCAGCTGCTGGTTCAGCGGCAGGCCCGACATATGCGCGCCGCAGACCGCAAGCTCGAGACTGTCCTCCCCTGCGCCGGCCTCTTGCGGCAGCATCCGCCCCGCCAGCGCCAGCGCCTCTGCCGCAAGCCGCCCGTCCTGCCCCGCGGCGGCGATCAGCGTCAGGCTGCCGGGCCGGCCATCGGCGCGCGGCCGGGTCGGCACCGCCAGGGCACAAAGGTCCAAGAGGTTCACGAAGTTGGTATAGGTGCCAAGGTTGGAATTGGGCGTCACCGGGTCCGCCGCAAGCTCGGCGACGGTGTAGAAGGTGGGGATGGTCGGCACTGCGAGCATGTCCACCGATGCGATCAGCGGCGCGCAGGCGCGGCGCAGCTCGGCCAGCCGGTAGAGCCCGCGGAAGGCGTCGGTCGCGCTCAGCCCCTCGGCCTTGCCGATGATCTGCCGCGTGACCGGATGCACCGCGCCCGGATCGGCGGCCAGCAGCGCCTCGATCACCGCATGCCGCTCGGCGACCCATGCACCCTCGTAAAGCAGGCTCGCCACCGCGTGGAAGGGCGCGAAATCCATCTCCACGATCTCGGCTCCGCGCGCCCGCAGCGCCGCCAGATCCGCCTCGAAGGCGGCGGCCTGCAGCGCGTCGCCAAAGAACCTGCGCGACCCCGCATCCGGCACGCCCACCCGCAGGTGCGGCGGCACCCGCCGCAGCGGAGCGGCCGGCAGATCGCGCGACCACGGATCCGCCGGGTCATGGCCCGCCATCACCTTCAGCACCGCATGGGCATCCGTCACCTCGCGCGCGAAGACCGAAATCGTGTCGAGCGTGCGGCAGGCCGGCACAACGCCCGAGGCCGAGACCATGCCGAGGCTGGGCTTCAGCCCGACGATCCCGTTCAGCGCGGCGGGCACGCGCCCCGACCCCGCGGTATCGGTGCCAAGCGCGAAGGGCACGATCCCGTGCCCGACGATCACGCCCGAGCCCGAGGACGACCCCCCAGGCACGATCGCGCGGTCCAGCGCGTTGCGCGGCACCGGGTAGGGCGTGCGGGTGCCGACAAGCCCGGTCGCGAACTGGTCGAGATTGGTCTTGCCCAGCGGGATCGCTCCCGCGGCGCGCAGCCGGGCCACGGCGAAGGCATCGCCCGCCGCCATGTAGCGCCAGGCCGGGCAGGCCGCGGTGGTCGGCATCCCGGCCACGTCGATATTGTCCTTCACCGCGAAGGGAACCCCCCAGAGCGGACGCGCCGGATCGAAGCGGCCAAGCGCGCGCCCCTGCGCGATCAGCTCGTCAGGATCGGCCAGATGCAGGAAGATCCCCGGATCGTCCAGCGCGCGCAGCCGTGCGAACACCTCTTGCAGCACCTCCGCCACGGTCACGCCCGCGGCATAGGCCTCCCGCACGGAGGTCAGGGTCAGCGGCAGGGGCAGCAGCGGCATCGGATCGTCCCTTGTTCGCCGGGCCGCGAGGGCCCGGCCCATCCCGTGAAGGCAGCAGGGGGAACCTAGCGCGCGCCGCGCCGATCCGGAAATGCTATGAATTCACAAGGCCGGTGCAAAACCTGCACACCTCGCCGCGCGCCTAGCCGATATTCAGGGGGTGGTGCGGCCAGCTTGCGGGGGCTATTCGGGCAGCGCCCCGCAGAAGCCGCCCGATGCCGCGGTGCCGGACCCCAGCGCCAGCAGCGGCGGTGCCTTGTAGGGGTTCAGGTCGGTGCCGGCATGGTCAAGGGCGATCAGCAGCCCGACCATCAGGATGGCAATCGCTGCGGTCACGCGGCGCGTCATGTCCGCGCCTCCAGCCCGAGTGCCGGGCGAAGGCGCACCCCGATCACCGACCCGGCAAAGGCCATCGCGAACCAGACCCAGCCATGCAGGCTGCCGGTCGAGATGCCGGAAAAGAACGCGCCCACGTTGCAGCCGAAGGCGAGCCGCGAGGAATAGCCCAGCAGCAGCCCCGTCACCACCGTCGCGGCCCAGGCCCTTGCCGGCAGCTTCGGCAGCGGCTGCGACAGCCCGCCCTGCCGCCAGCAGGACACAAGGAAGGCGCCGCAGATGATCCCGATATTGGTCAGCGAGGTCACGTCGGTCAGGAGGCTCGCCTCCAGCCGCGCGGCATTGCCCGGCGCCGTCCAGAAGGCCGAACCCGAAAGGTCCGCCCCCAGGGCGACCGCCGCCTTCGCGCCCCAGAGGCCCAGCCCGTAGACCACCCCCCAGGGCTGCCCCGCGACCACGAGGTTGCCCACCGCCAGTGCCGCCAGCAGCAGCGCCGCGATCACCAGCCGCCGCGGCACCCGCCGCGTTCCGGGCGCGGCCAGCAGCAGCAAGAGCCCCGCCACCGCCGCCAGCAGCACCAGCGTCAGCGCAAGGCCCGAGCCGCCCGTCAGCGTCAGCACCGGCAGCGCGCCGAGCCCGGTCCACCACACCAGGCTGTAGGCGCCCAGAAAGCTGCCGATGGCAAAGAACGGCAGCGCCAGCAGGCTGACCGGGTTGCCGCTGCCGGCATTGACCAGCGTGCCCGACCCGCAGCCCAGCACCACCTGCATCGCGGCGCCGAAGACAAAGGCCCCGCCCGCCATCGCCCAGCCGATCGGCGCCGCGGCGCCCTGAATCTCGCCCCCCGCGCGCGCCAGCAGCGGGAAGGCCACCACGGACACGAGGGCGATTGCCAGCAGTTGCGCCAGAATGCCCGAGGGATCGCGCCGCAGGATCATCGCCCGCCACGGCCCGGCAAAGCCAAAGCGCAGCCCCTCCAGCACCAGCCCGAAGCCAAGCCCCAGCGCCAGCAGCAGCCCGTAGCGCGCCCCGGCCAGCAGCGCCACGGCCAGCACCGCCGCCAGCCCGGCCAGCACGATCAGCCCGCGCGAAGCCAGCCGGCCCCCCGGCGCTGCGCCCGAACCCGCCGCGCCCGCAACCGCCGCATCCGCCATCAGTTCCCCCGCAGCTGATTCAGCAGGTTCTGCACGAGGCCGGGCGTGTTCTGGACCTCGCGCCCGGTCTGCGACCAGCCGACCATCGAGTCGGGGTAGAGCTTCGCATCCTCCACCCCCGCAAGCTCGGACAGCGCGAACCATTCGGTCGCCGCCCAATGCCCGGTGTTGCAGAAGGCCACGACCTCCTCATCCGTGCCGATCCCCAGCCGCGCGCGCAGATCGCGCGCCGCGGGCGCGTCCATCACCCGGATCGGGTCATTGAACCAGACGTTGTGCACCACGTTTTCCGCTCCGGGCAGCGTGCCGGGGCGCGCGGCCGCGGCATGGGACTGGCGCCCCTCGAAGAAGCTTGCCGGCCGCGCATCGACCAGCCGCGCCTGCCGATCGCCGTCGACGATGGCGGCCACGTCATCCGTCGTCGCCAGCCAGCGGTCGGAAAAGGTGATGTCGATGTCGGAGGGCGTCGGCTCCGTGACCTTCGTCTCCAGCGGCAGCCCCTCGGCGCTCCAGGCCGCCATCCCGCCGTTCAGGATCGCAAGCTCGCTCACGCCCGAGGATTTCAGCGTCCAGTAGACCCGCGCCGCGGCGCCGAAATCGCTGTCATCCTTGCCCTGATGCACCACGACCACCGGCCGCTCCAGCGTCACGCCCAGCCCGCGCAGCGTCGCTTCCAGCTGATCCTCGGGCGGCACCGCGCCGGGGTTCCCGGCCGGCCCGCGAAACCGCTCGTAGGGCGCCGGGACCGCGCCCGCGATATGGCCCTGATCATAGGCCGCGCCGCGGATATCGAGCACCAGCGGCGCCTCTGCGCCACTGATCAGCTCCTGCAGCTCGGCCGGCGCGACCAGCGGCCCGATCTCTGCCGCCGCCGCGCCCGCCAGCAGCCCCGAGGCAAGCAGCGTCGAAAGTGCGAAAGTTCTCATGGTTGGCCCCCGTGAATAGCCCGTGTGAATATCCGTCCCCGAACGTCATGGCCTGCGAACGTCATGCCCCGGGGGAGTGTCCGGCGGCAGATGTCGGTCACCCCGCGCCCGCCGGCAAGACCCGCTGCCTCGGCCGCGGGGCCCGCGCCGCGAATGCCGTTCCGCCCCGCCCCGCCCGCACGGGGCCACCCCTGCGCCGCAGGGCCCGCCCCGCGAACAGGCGCAAGGGTGTCATGCGGCCCGGCGGAACAGCGTTCTTATTTGCCCATCGAAGCCGCCAGCAGCCCGGACGGGCACCCGCTGGCCATCGTCTTTCATGAAAGGGCAGGGCAGGCGCGGAGCCCGCTCATCGCCTGTCCTGCCCCTCGGCGCCGCCTGCGCGAAAGCGTCCTGCGGCGGCCGGGTGCGACCACACGAGAAGCAGCGGTCAGGCGCGCAGTTCGGCCAGCGCCGCGGCCAGGTCGATGGCGCCGTCATAGAGCGCCCGGCCCGAGATCGCGCCGTTGAGCGGCGCGCCGCAATCGCGCAGCGCGATCAGGTCGGCAAGCGAGGAGACGCCGCCCGAGGCGATGACCGGGACATGCACGGCGCGGGCGAGCGCGGCCGTCGCCTCGACGTTCGGGCCGCCCATTGCGCCATCGCGGTCGATGTCGGTGTAGATGATCGCGGCGACGCCGGCATCCTCGAAGCCGAGGGCGAGGTCGGTCACGGACATCTCGGTTTCCTCGGCCCAACCCCTGGTGGCCACGCGGCCGCCGCGGGCGTCGATGCCGACGGCGATCTTGCCGGGGAAGGCGGTTGCCGCCTCGCGCACGAGGCCCGGATTTTCCACCGCGGCGGTGCCGAGGATGACCCGCGACAGGCCCTTGGTCAGCCAGGCCTCGATCGTCGCCATGTCGCGGATGCCGCCGCCGAGCTGGCAGGGCACGGCGACGCGGCCGAGGATCGCCTCGACGGCTTCGGCGTTGACCGGCCGGCCGGCGAAGGCGCCGTTCAGATCGACAAGGTGGATCCACTCGCAGCCGGCGGCCTCGAAGGCTGCGGCCTGTGCGGCGGGATCGTCGGAAAAGACCGTGGCCTTGTCCATCTCGCCCTTCAGGAGCCGCACGCATTGGCCGTCCTTCAGGTCGATGGCGGGGTAGAGGATCATGGCCGGTTCCTTTCGGGGGGTCTGTGGCCGCCTCTTGCCACAGGGTCGGGGCGATTGCAAAGCCGCGGCGCCGGGGCTGGGCAGGCCCGCGGGCGGGGCGGCGGAAAGTCACCGGCGGGCGGGGTGCGCGGAGTCGGGCCCTCGCTTGCCGGGCGGTCTGCAAGGGGCAGCGCGGCCTGGTCCGGGATCAGGTCGGCATAGACGAAGCCGTCGCGCAGCACCGTCTCGCCGCGGTGCACCGGGATCCTGGCCCGGAACATCGGCCCTGCGAGCACGGCGGTGTGGAACTCGCCGCGCTCGCCGCAGGGATCGACCGTTTCGGGCAGGTCGGCCAGCAGCGCCTCGTCGAAGCGGCGGCCGGCGAAGCTGGCATCGAGGTGCCGCGGATCGACGCTGACGAGCCGGGCCTCGATCCCGGCGGCGATCATCTCGCGCGCGAGCCGGTCGGTCGGGCGGCCCCAGAGCGGGAAGATCGCCCCCATGCCGAGCGGGCGCAGCCTCTCCTCGCGATAGGCGCGCACGTCTTCGAGGAAGAGATCGCCAAAGACCATGTGGTCCGCGCCCAGGGCTGCGACCGTTTCCATCGCGGCGGCCATGCGCGAGTCGTACTCGTCATTCGAACAGGGCCAGGGCAGCGGCACGTCGATCAGCGGCAGGCCAAGCGCCTCTGCCTGCCTGTGCAGCAGGGCGGCGCGGGTGCCGTGCATGGCGACGCGCTCGAAGGCCGCGTTCGTCGTGGTCAGCACCCCGACGACCTCGGCAAGGCCGAGGCGCCGCGCCTCGACGAGCGCGAAGGCGCAGTCCTTGCCGGAGGACCAGCTCAGCACCGCGCGCGGCGCGCTCATGGCCGCCAGGTCAGGAAGTTGGCGATGAGCCGCAGGCCGGTGGCCTGGCTCTTTTCCGGGTGGAACTGGGTGCCGACGATATTGGCGCGCCCGACGATGGCGGTGATCGGGCCGCCATAGTCCACATGCGCCAGAAGGTCCGCGGGATCGGCGGTGCGGAAGTGGTAGGAGTGGACGAAATAGGCGTGATCGCCGGTCTCGATGCCGGCCAGCACGGGGTGCGGGTGGTCGATCACCAGATCGTTCCAGCCCATGTGCGGCACCTTCAGCGCCGGGCCCGTGGGGGTGATGCGCACCACCTCGCCCGCGATCCAGCCAAAGCCGTTCGTGTCGTGGTATTCGCGGCCGATGGTGGCCAGCATCTGCATCCCGACGCAGATGCCGAGGAAGGGGCGCGCGCGCCGCGTCACCGCCTCGTCCATGGCCTCGAACAGGCCGGCGTGCTCGGTCAGCGCGGCGCGGCAGGCGGGGAAGGCGCCGTCGCCCGGCAGCACGATGCGGTCGGCCCGCGCCACCACGGCCGGGTCGGAGGTGACGGTGATCTCGCCGCCGCCGACCTCTGCCGCCATGCGCTGGAACGCCTTTTCGGCGGAATGCAGGTTGCCGGAGTCGTAATCCACGAGCGCGGTGAGCATGGGCGGGTTTTCCTTGGCCTAGAGCGCGCCCTTGGTCGAGGGCAGCGCCCCCGCCATCCGCGGATCGGGCTCCACCGCCTCGCGCAGGGCACGGGCGACGGCCTTGAACGCGGCCTCGGCGATGTGGTGGCTGTTGATCCCGTGCAGCCGGTCGACATGCAGGGTGATGCCGCCATGGGTGGAGAGGGCCTGAAAGAACTCGCGCACCAGCTCGGTGTCGAACCGGCCGATGCTGGCGGCCGGGAAATCCACGTTCCAGACAAGATAGGGCCGGCCGGAGAGGTCGAGCGCGGCGCGGATCTGCGCATCGTCCATCGCCAGCAGGAACGCGCCATAGCGGCGGATGCCGCGCTTGTCGCCAAGCGCCCGGGCAAGCGCCTGGCCAAGGGTGATGCCCACATCCTCGACCGTGTGGTGGTCGTCGATGTGCAGATCGCCGCTGGCGGCGATGGTCAGGTCGATCAGCGAGTGACGGGCGAGCTGGTCGAGCATGTGGTCGAGAAAGCCGATGCCGGTGGCGTTGCCGTAGGCGCCGCTGCCGTCGAGGTTCAGCGTGACCGTCACCTCGGTTTCCGCCGTCTTGCGGGTGATCGTTGCCGTCCGCATCGCTGCCTCCATGCTGGCTGGTGCCGCCTTATAGGCCGGGGCGCGGGGATTTGGGAAGGGCAGCTTGGGAAGGGCCGGTCGGGAAGGGCAGCTTGGGAAGGGCAGGGGGGCGCAAATGCAAATGGCCCCGAAGGGCCATGCCGCAACCGGTTTCCCGGCGTCACTGGAGCGGGCGAAGGGATTCGAACCCTCGACCCTAACCTTGGCAAGGTTATGCTCTACCCCTGAGCTACGCCCGCACTCCGTGGCGCGTCTGATAGCGCCGTCGCGGGCGGGGTGCAACAGGAAATTTCGCCGCGGCCAAGCCGTTCGATCAGCGCCATCGCGGCGGCGGGGTTGCGCGCCTTGGCGCCGCCGATGACGTAAAGATAGACATCGCGCGGGCGGCTGCCTGCGCCCTCGCCGCGCGCCCAGCCCTGCGCCTTGGCGGCCCAGGCATCCAGCGCCTCGGGAGCGTAGCCGAGCGGCTGGCTCTCCTCGGTGCCCATGATCCGCGCATAGACGAAATCCGCCGTGTCCGCGTCGATCCGCGGATAGTCCCCGTCGCCCGCCAGCACCAGCGCCACGCCATGCGCGCGCGCGATCGCCGCCGCCTCCGCCGCGATGCCTGCGTCGCTGTCGCTGGCGTGGCGGAGTTCGACCGCGTGGCGAAGCGGCAGGCCCTGGACGTTGGCGGGCAGCAGGCCGAGGAAGGCGGCGAAATCCTCGGCATCGAAGCGCCTGGTCGGCGGCATCTGCCAGTTGATCGGGCCAAGCTTCTGCCCCAGCCGGATGAGGCCGCTGCCAAGGAAACGCCGGATGCTGTCGCCCGCCTCGGCCAGAACCTTGCGGCTGGTGGCAAAGCGCGGGGCCTTCAGGGCGAAGACGAAGCCCTCGGGCGACTCGTCATGCCAGTGCTGGAACGTCTCGGGCGTCTGGGTCCGGTAATAGGTGCCGTTCACCTCGATCGAGGTGAGCCGGCGGCTGGCGTGGTGCAGTTCCGCCTTCTGCGGCAGTCCCTCGGGATAGAAGCCGCCGCGCCAGTCGGGAAAGACCCAGCCGCCGATGCCGATACGGATCTTGCCGGTGCTGTGCAGGGTCACCGCCTCTCTCTCCCGTCGCCTGTCTCTTTCGTGGCCTGTCTCTCCCGTGGGCGGGGAGGCGTCGACGGGGAACGCAGGGGGCGGAGCAGGGTTCCGGGGGGACGTTCCGGGGGGTTGGGGGCGAAGGGCGTCTCGCGCGCGCGCCGGCCTCGACCCTCGGAACTGGAGCGGGCGATGAGATTCGAACTCACGACCCTAACCTTGGCAAGGTTATGCTCTACCCCTGAGCTACGCCCGCACCGGTTCCGGTGACGGCGGATTTAAGGACCCGGACGCGCGGCGGCAAGAGGGAAAGCGGGGCGCAAGGATCGTGCCGGCCGAATTCGGCGTGTGCCCGGCTGGCGGTGCAGCGGGGCGGAGGGCCCCCGCCCCTGCTCCCGGGCGCGGCCCGATCCGCCGCAACCTGCGGCCCCCCGGCCTGACGCTCTGGCAACCTGACGCTCTGGCAACCTGACGCTCTGGCAAATCGCGCGCATCCGTCCTATGTCGGCAGGCGAAGGACCGCAGGGAAGCATGAACGCATGGCCAGGATCACCTATGTCGAACATACCGGCACCCGCCACGAGGTCGAGGTCGCGCCCGGCCTGACGGTGATGGAGGGCGCGCGCGACAATGGCGTTCCGGGGATCGAGGCCGATTGCGGCGGCGCCTGTGCCTGTTCGACCTGCCATGTCTATGTCGATGCCGCCTGGGTGGACCGGCTGCCCCCCAGGGACGCGATGGAAGAAGACATGCTGGATTTCGCCTGGCAGCCCGATCCCGCCCGCTCGCGCCTGACCTGCCAGATCAAGGTGACGCCGGCGCTGGACGGCCTGGTCGTGCACCTGCCCGAGCGGCAGATCTGAGCGATGCGCGGCGCGGCTCTCGCGGCCGTTCTGGCGCTGCTGCCCCTGCCGGCGCCGGCCGGACAGATCCGCGCCGCAAGCTATGCCGCCGCCACCGACCGCTACCCGCATGGCGCGCTTGGCGACGATCTGGAATGGGGCGCGCTGGTGCTGACCCTCGGCGCCGGGCGCCGCCGCTTCACCCTGCCGCCCGATCTGGTGTTCGAGGATACCGCGCCCCGACTGGCCGATCTTGACGGCGACGGCGCCCCCGAGGTGATCGTGGTGGAAAGCCACGCCTCGCGGGGCGCCCGCCTCGCGGTCTGGGGCGCCGAGGGCCGCATCGCCGCCACACCCTTCATCGGCACAAGGTTTCGCTGGCTCGCCCCGCTTGGCGCGGCCGACCTCGATGGCGACGGGCGGGTGGAGATCGCCTATGTCGAGACCCCGCATCTTGGCCGCAGCCTGCGCCTTGTGCGGCTGGAGGGCGACCGGCTGGTGCCGCTGGCGGCGGCGAGCGGCCACAGCAATCACCGCTTCGGCGATGCGTCCCTGCAAGGCGGCATCGCGCTGTGCCCCGGCGGCGCGGTGATCGTGACCGCCGATGCGCTCTGGCGCCGGGTGCTGCACAGCCGCTGGCAGGGCGGGGCGCTGACGACCGCGGAGGCCGGCCGCTATACCGGCCCCGAAAGCCTCGCCCCCGCCGCCGCCTGCGGGAGATGATCCTGCGGTTCGGGTCCGCGACCGGCGCCCCCGGTCCGGCGCGCAGGCGCGTCTTTCGCCTTTCGCGCGGGCGCGGTTGCTTCGGGCGTCTTTCGCGCCGGCACGGTTGCTTCGGGGCTGGCGCGGCGGCGCGGCCCGGTCCATTCATGCGCCACAGTTGCACGTCCGCCAGCGCAAGAGGATCCGCCCCGAATGACCGCCTATGTTCTGACCGTCACCTGTCCCTCGCGCCGCGGGATCGTCGCCGCGATTTCAGGCTTCCTTGCGGCGCAGGGCTGCAACATCACCGACAGCGCCCAGTTCGATGACCTCGAGACCGGGCGGTTCTTCATGCGCACCACCTTCACCAGCGAGACCGGCACGCCGCGCGCCGTCCTGACCGAGGGCTTCGCCGCCCTGGCCGAGCCCTTCGGCATGGACTGGGCGATCCATGACGCCGCGCAGAAGGTCAGGGCGCTGCTGATGGTGTCGAATTTCGGCCATTGCCTGAACGACCTCTTGTATCGCTGGCGCATCGGCGCGCTGCCGATCGAGATCGCGGGCGTGGTGTCCAACCACCTGACCTACCAGAAGCTGGTGGTGAACCACGACATCCCCTTCCATCACGTGAAGGTCACGCCCGAAAACAAGCCCGAGGCCGAGGCGCGGCTCATGGCGCTGGTCGAGGAGACGGGCGCGGAACTCGTGGTGCTGGCGCGCTACATGCAGGTGCTGTCCGATGCGCTCTGCCGCAAGATGGCGGGGCGGATCATCAACATCCACCATTCCTTCCTGCCCAGCTTCAAGGGCGCGAACCCCTACCGGCAGGCCTTCACCCGGGGCGTGAAGCTGATCGGCGCGACGGCGCATTACGTCACCGCCGATCTCGACGAAGGCCCGATCATCGAGCAGGACACGGTGCGCGTCACCCATGCCCAGAGCCCCGAGGATTACGTCAGCCTCGGCCGCGACGTGGAGGCGGCGGTGCTGAGCCGCGCGATCCACGCCCATATCCATCACCGGGTCTTCGTGAACGGCAACAAGACCGTGGTCTTTCCCGCCTCGCCCGGCAGCTATGCCTCCGAGAGGATGGGATAGCGGGCGCATCCGTCCCGTCCGGCCGGGCGCAGGGTTCCAGCCTGGCCCCTCACTCCAGATAGCGCATCGGATCGACGCTGTCATAGCCGTTGCGCACTTCGAAATGCATGAAGGCGGGGCTGCCGGCGCGGACCTTTGCGATCGGCTGCCCGCGCGCGACGGTGGCGCCCTTGGCGACCGTGATCCCGTCGATATTGGCATAGACCGTCAGCAGGTTGCCCGGGTGGCGGATCACCAGGATCGGCACCTGGTCGGTGTCCTTGGTGATCGCGGCGACGGTGCCGGCATCGGCGGCCTTCACCGGGGTTCCGGCGCTGGCGGCGATGTCGATGCCGTCGTTCTTCTTGGGGGCATAGCCGCGGATGATGCTGCCGCTGACCGGCATCACGAATTTCGCGCTGGCAGAGGCGCTGGTCCGCCCGCCAAGGTCGGGCGCGGGGGGGGTCCTGACCGGCGTGTTCGCGGTCGCGGTGCGTTCCTCCGGCAGCGGCTGCGAGGCGGAGGGCGGCGCGGGGGTCGCGCTGCCCTGGCCGGGGGCCGAGGTCGCGTTGGCGGGCGGTGCGGCCCCCGCGACCGTCACCGGAATCAGCAGGTACTGCCCCTCGCGCACCGTCATCTCGCCGGTCAGCCCGTTCCAGTCGGCAAGCGAGCGCACCGAGACGTTGTAGGCCCGCGCGATGGTGTAGGCGGTCTCGCCGCGCACGACGCGGTGGCGCACCGGCTCTGCCCGGGCGGGCGCGGCCGCGGCCGCAGGGGCGGCGCTGGCGGGGGTGCCCGCCCGGTCGATGGCGCCCGAGGCGATGGCGGTGATGTCGATCGGCCCGCCCGTCCGGGGCTCTGCCACCCGGCCCGGCAGCGCCAGCACTTCGCCCGGGTTCAGCGGCGCATCGGGGCTGACGGCATTGTAGCGCGCCAGATCCTCCGCGCCGACGCCGACGCGCGCGGCGACGCTGCGCACCGTGTCGCCGCGCCCGGCCACCGCCACCTGATAGTCGGGGTAGGAGATGATGCCGCGCGCGTCGGGCTGCGGGCGCGGCGCCGTGGCGGCGCGCGCCGCCTCGGAGGTGCTGAAGCCGTCGCCAAGGCTGCGCAGGTCCATGTCGAAGCCGCCGCCCCCGCCCGCGCCGCCGCCCTGCACGCAGCCGCCAAGCGCCAGCAGCGACAGGCCCGCCAGCGCCGCATGCAGCGGCCTGCGCCGCCGCAGCCGCGCCGCAGCCGCCGGCAGGGGGGTCTGGATCGTTCCGGGCATTGCTCGTTCCTCGTCAC
The DNA here is from genome assembly GCA_002423245.1 of Rhodobacteraceae bacterium UBA6141. Taxonomy (GTDB): domain Bacteria; phylum Pseudomonadota; class Alphaproteobacteria; order Rhodobacterales; family Rhodobacteraceae; genus Frigidibacter. The sequence goes on along the minus strand of DIVD01000009.1, from coordinate 5,570 downwards.
ATCTGTCTTTGTCCGGGCCCTGTTGACCGGGCCCGCTTGCACCCGGGCGGCGTCAGTCCTGACCCAGCCCCTCCAGCAGCGGCACGAAGCGGACCGGGCGAAGCTCCTCGTACTCGTAGCCGCCGGGGCCGCGCCGCACCTTGATCAGGCTTTGCACCGTGTCGGACTGGCCCACCGGCAGCACCATGATACCGCCGATCCGCAACTGGGCCAAGAGCGGGCCCGGCGGATCTTCGGCCGCGGCGGTCACGATGATGCGGTCGAACGGGGCCTGGTCGGGCAGGCCGTGGCTGCCATCCTCGGTGATCGCGGTGATGTTGGCCAGGTTCAGCGCGCGGAACACCGCCTCGGCCTCGCGCACCAGCCGGCGGTGGCGATCGACCGTGTAGATCCGCCGCGCAAGGTGGCTGAGGATCGCCGCCTGATAGCCCGAGCCGGTGCCCACCTCCAGCACCTTGTCGCGCGGGCTGACCTCCAGCGCCTGCGTCATCAGCCCCACCACCGAAGGCTGGCTGATCGTCTGCCCGCAGGCGATGGGCAGCGGCATGTCCTCATAGGCGCGCTCCGCGAACAGGCCCCTCACGAAGGCGCCGCGATCGACCTTTTCCATCGCCGACAGCACCCGCGCATCGGTCACGCCCTTCGACCGCAGCGTGTAGAGAAAGCGCATCTTGCGTTCGGCCTCCCCCTCCGGCGCGGCCCCTTCGGTCATGAAAGCGCGGTCTCGACCGAGGCCAGCACGTCATGCGCGGTCAGGTCGGCGCGCATCGGCGTGACCGAGATGTAGCCGTCGAGGTTCACCGCCACATCGGTGCCGGGCAGGGTGGGCGCGTGCTGCGCGCCGCCCTTGATCCACAGGAACTTGCGCCCCGAGGGCGAGATATGCGGCTCCACCCCGAAGCTGGTATCGCGCCGGAAGCCCTGCGCCGCGACCCGCATCCCCTTGACGCCGGCCGCGCCGACGGGCGGGAAGTTCACGCTGTAGAACAGCCGGTAGTCGCTGTCGTCCCACAGCGCCTGATCCAGCAGCCGCCGCACGACACCGGCGCCATGCGCCGCCGCCGCCTCGAACGGGTCGGCCAGTTCGGAGGTGCCGGGGCCCATGAACTGCGACAGCGCGATCGCGGGCAGCCCCTGAAGCGCCGCCTCCATCGCGCCGCCCAGCGTGCCCGAATACATCGCGTTCTCGCCCGAGTTGTTGCCGCGGTTCACCCCCGACAGCACCAGATCGGGCCGCGCGCCCTCCAGCACGTCGTAAAGCCCGGCCAGCACGCAATCGGCCGGCGAGCCCTCGGCGGCAAAGCGGCGCGCGCCCAGTTTCGCGATCATCATCGGATGGGTGTAGCTGATGCAATGGGCAACGCCCGACTGCTCGAAGGCGGGGGCGACGGTCCAGACCTCGCCCTCGGGGCCGGCGATCGTTTCGGCGATGTCGGCCAGAACCTCCAGCCCGCGGGCGTTGATGCCGTCGTCGTTGGTAATCAGAATCCGCATATGCCCGCCCGCTTGCCGCCGATGCGACCTGCTTAGACGAGCGGCGGGCAGGGGTAAAGCGGTGCGGGCCGGAGGGGCCGCATTTCAGCGGCGCCCGGCGATCAGATCAGCGCCAGCAGCCGCTCCGCCTCGGCGCGGGTCGGCGCCAGCGGCGTGCGGTCCTCGCCGGGGTAGAAGCGGGCGCGGATCGCGGTTGCCATCGGCGCGGGGGTGGCGATCACCACGCGCGGGCCGATCTTCACCGTCTCGGCCTGCCAGCTGCGGGCAAGCGCGATCTGCGCGGCCTTGGTCGCGCCATAGCTGCCCATGAACTTCTCGCCGCCGCGCGGGTCGTCGGGGATCAGCGCGGTGCCCTTGCCCGCGCGCAGCAGCGGCTCCAGCACACCGATCAGCGTGGCGGTGGCGGCGAGGTTGGTGGCGACGGATTTCGCCATGTCCCTCCCATCCACATGCGCGGCGGGCGACAGCGGCGCGGCATGGGCCGCCGTGTGCACCCAGAGCTGCAGGCTGCCCCAGCGGGCGGCGATGGAGCCGGCGAGGTACTTCATCGCCTCGGGGTCGGTCACGTCCATCGGCGCCAGCGTCGCCTGCCCGCCCGCCGCCTTGATGCGGTCGTCCAGCTCTTCCAGCGCGCCGGTGGTGCGGGCGACGGCAAGCACATGCCAGCCCTTCGCCGCCAGCGCCTCGGCCATCGCCGCGCCAAGCCCGCGCGAGGCGCCGGTGACGAGGGCCAGTTTCGGGGCGGGCGGGGCAGGGTGCGATGCGTCGGTCATGGGCCGGGGTTCTGGCACCGGGGACGGCGCAAGGCAAGGGGGCGGATGGCGCGGCGGCGGGCGCATCGGAACGGCGGGCGCATCAGAACCCGGGGCCGTTCGAGTCCATGCCCCATACCCCATGCCCCGCGCCCCACGCCCGCTCCCCGTGCCCCGCAGCCCGCGCCTTCGGGCAACGGCGCGGCAGAGTTGCCGGGCGCCGCTACTCCGCCGCCTTCATCCGGAAGCCGTTCTCGATCTGGTCGGACGGGGCCACCGGATACTCGCCCGAAAAGCAGGCATCGCAATATTGCGGGCTGGCATTGTCGCGCCCTTCCGGCGCCCCCGCCGCGCGATAGAGCCCGTCCAGCGAGATGAACTTGAGGCTGTCCACCCCGATCCATTCGCGCATCTCGTCCTCGCTCATCCGCGCGGCCAGCAGCTTGTCGCGGTCGGGCGTGTCCACCCCGTAGAAACAGGGCCAGGCGGTCGGCGGGCTGGCGATGCGGAAATGCACCTCGGCGGCGCCGGCATCGAGGATCATGTCCTTGATCTTGCGGCTGGTGGTGCCGCGCACCACCGAATCGTCCACCAGGATCACCCGCTTGCCCCGGATCAGCGCCCGGTTGACGTTCAGCTTCAGCCGCACGCCCATGTTGCGGATGCTCTCCGTCGGCTCGATGAAGGTGCGGCCCATGTACTGGTTGCGGATGATCCCCATCGCATAGGGGATGCCGCTTTCCTGGCTGAAGCCGATCGCCGCCGGGGTGCCGCTGTCGGGCACCGGGCAGACGAGATCGGCATCGACCGGCGCCTCGCGCGCCAGTTCCACCCCGATCTGGCGGCGGGTTTCATAGACAGACCGGCCGCCGAGGATCGAATCCGGGCGGCTGAAATACACATGCTCGAAGATGCAGAACCGCGATTTCGCCGGGCTGAAGGGGCGCGAGCTTTGCACCTCGCCATGCTCGATCACCACCATCTCGCCCGGCTCGATCTCGCGCACGAACTCGGCGCCGATGATGTCGAGCGCGCAGGTCTCCGAGGACAGCGCCCAGCCCTCGCCGACGCGGCCCAGCACCAGCGGGCGCACGCCCAGCGGGTCGCGCACGCCGATCAGCTTGGTGCGGGTCATCGCGATGACGGAGAAGGCACCCTCGACCCGGCGCAGCGCATCCTTCATCCGCTCGGGCACCGAGCGCTGGATCGACCGCGCCATCAGGTGAATGATGCACTCGCTGTCCGAGGAGGACTGGAAGATCGAGCCGCGCTCGATCAGCTCGCGGCGCAGCGCGGCGGCATTGGTGAGGTTGCCGTTATGGGCGATCGCGGCGCCACCCATCGAGAACTCGCCGAAGAAGGGCTGCACGTCGCGGATCGCGGTATTGCCCTTCGAGCCGGCGGTGGAATAGCGCACATGGCCGATGGCAAGGCTGCCGGGCAGCGTGTCCATCACCGACCGGCTGGTGAAGTTGTCGCGCACATAGCCGAAGCGGCGGGCAGAGTTGAAGCCGGTCTCGGGGTCATAGGCGACGATGCCGCCCGCCTCCTGGCCCCGGTGCTGCAGGGCGTGCATCCCGAGGGCCGTGAAGCTCGCGGCATCGGCGACGCCGATCACGCCGAAGACGCCGCATTCCTCCTTCAGCTTGTCGTCGTCGAAGGGGTGGCTCGGGAAGGGCTGCATATGCGTGGCCTCCAGATCCGCGGGCGAATCCGCCGGATGGGTTGCGTGGCACCATTTAGGCGCCTCTGGCCCGCGTGTCACGATCCTGACACGTCACATAAGGGCTATTTCGGGGCAGGGAAGGGCCGATCTCTGCATTGCGGCACAAAGCCCGTGCTGCGGGGCGGCAAGAGCGGGCGCGGCGCGGCACGCCCTCCGCATGAGGATCGCCGCGCAAGGCATTGACGGGGGCTGCAAAGCCGCGCCAGCGGCCCGCCCCGTCAGTTGCCGGGCACGGCCGTGACCGGGGCGGCGGCCGGTGCGCCGAGCGGAGCCGGGGTCGTGGCGGGGACCGCGCAGGCGCTGACGAGCTGTTCGTACTTGCCGACGATCCAGCCGGGCGCGTCCTCGGGCATCCGCTCGTCAAGGTTGCGCTGCACCGAGGAGAATACCCGCGCCGAGCGCGAGCCATCCACCATCGGCACCGACTCGTCCACGATCACCCGGTCATAGACGACGAAGGCCACCGCCACCAGCAGCACCCCGCGCGCCACGCCGAACAGGAAGCCAAGCCCCTGGTCGATGCCGCCGATCGCCGAGCGTTGCACCACCGAGGCAAAGAGCGGCGTGAAGATCGACATCACCACGAGGCTGAGCGCGAACACCGCAGCAAAGGCCGCGATGATCGACAGCTCGCAGCTTTCGCCCAGGAAGTCGTTCAGGAACGGCACCTGCCGCACCAGCGGCTCCACCTGCGGCGCGAAGAGGAAGGCGAGGATCGCCGCCGCGACCCAGCCGGCAATCGCCAGCACCTCGCGCACGAGGCCACGGCTGTAGGCCAGTATCGCGGACAGCAGGATGACACCCGCGACCACCGCGTCGATTACGGTAAAACCTTCCATGCCCCTCGCTCCGTAAGGCGGGGCATTTGCTGCCGCCCCGCTCTGATTGTTCCGAGGGGGTCAGCCCGCCCCGAAGATTTCACCGACGAATGCCGTCAGATCGGACATCTTGCGCACCTGCATCCCCTCGATGCCGTCCGTCTTGGTCCGCTCGGGCGCGATCGCCTGTGAAAAACCAAGTTTCTGCGCCTCTTTCAACCTGTTTTCCGCCTGCCCGACCGGGCGCAGCGCCCCCGAGAGGCTGATTTCGCCGAATATCGCCATGTCTGGCGGAAGGGCCACATCCTCGCGCGCCGACAGCAGGGCGGCGGCGATGGCAAGATCGGCGGCGGGTTCGCTGACGCGCATCCCGCCCGCGACGTTCAGGAACACGTCCAGCCCGGTGAAGGGGATGCCGCAGCGCGCCTCGAGCACCGCGAGGATGGTCGAGACGCGGCCCGAGTCCAGCCCCACCACGGTGCGGCGCGGCGAGGCGAGGGTGGAGGGCGCGACCAGCGCCTGCACCTCGGTCAGCACCGGGCGCGTGCCCTCGATCCCGGCGAAGACCGCCGATCCGGGCGCCGCCTGCCCGCGCTCCGACAGGAACAGCGCCGAGGGGTTGGCCACCTGTGCCAACCCGCCGCCGGTCATCTCGAACACCCCGATCTCGTCCGCCGGGCCGAAGCGGTTCTTCACCGCGCGCAGGATGCGGAACTGGTGGCCGCGCTCGCCCTCGAAGTAAAGCACGGTATCGACCATGTGTTCGACCACCCGCGGCCC
>DIVD01000076.1 GCA_002423245.1 Rhodobacteraceae bacterium UBA6141 | reverse complement strand
CACCAGAAGGTGATCGAGGAGGCCCCGGCCCCCGGCATGACCGCCGAGATGCGCGCCGCCATGGGCGAGGCCGCCGTGCGCGCGGCGACCGCGATCGGCTATTCGGGCGCCGGCACCATCGAGTTCATCGTCGATGCCAGCGAGGGCCTGCGCCCCGACCGCTTCTGGTTCATGGAGATGAACACCCGCCTGCAGGTGGAGCATCCGGTGACCGAGGCGATCACCGGCATCGACCTTGTCGAATGGCAGCTCCGCGTCGCGGCGGGCGAGCCGCTGCCGATGCGCCAGCAGGAGATCCCGCTGCGCGGCCATGCCTTCGAGGCGCGGCTTTATGCCGAGGATGTGCCCGCGGGCTTCCTGCCCGCCACCGGCACGCTGGATCATCTGACCTTCCCGCCCGGCGCGCGGATCGAGACCGGCGTGCGCCCCGGCGACACGATCAGCCCCTGGTATGACCCGATGATCGCCAAGATCGTCGTGCACGGCCCGACGCGGGCGGTGGCGCTGACCCAGCTTGCCCGCGCGCTGGCCGAGACGCAGGTGGCGGGCTCGGTCACCAACCTTGCCTTCCTCGGCGCGCTCGCGCGGCATCCGGGCTTTGCTGCGGGCGATGTCGATACCGGGCTCATCGCGCGCGACCTTGCCGCGCTGACGGTGCAGCCCGCCTGCCCGCCGGGGGCGGTTGCGCTGGCGGCGCTGGCGGCGGCGGGGCTGGACGGGCCGCCGGCCGCGCAGCAGGGGTTCACCCTCTGGACGCCGGTGCGCCAGCGGGTGACGCTGGCGGCGGGGGGCGAGGATCTGGCCGCCGTGCTCTCGCCCGAGGGGCGGGACCGGGTGTCGGTGGCGCTTGACGGGGCCACGATCCGGGCCGAACGCCGCGCCGGCGCCTGGTGGCTCGACGGTGCCAAGGCCCCCGGCACCGCCCGCCGCACGCCGCGCGGCATCGCCGTCTTCGGCCCCGCCGGCACCTTCCTGTTCGATCTGCCCGACCCGCTTGACCGGCTCGCCGCCGCGGGGGCAGGGGGCAACCTCGTGCTCTCGCCGATGCCCGGCCTCGTCAAGGCGGTGTTCGTGGCGCCGGGGCAGGCGGTCGCGGCGGGCGAGCGGCTGGCGATCCTCGAGGCGATGAAGATGGAGCATACCCTGACCGCCGCCCGCGATGGCACCGTGGCCGAGGTGCTGGCCGCCGCCGGCGATCAGGTGGAGGCGGGCGCGGCGCTTGTCCGGCTCGAGGACGAGGTGGAGGAAGCGGCATGATCCGCCTGCACCATGTCGCGCAGACCCGGTCCTTCCGGGTGCTGTGGATGCTCGAGGAGCTGGGGCTGGAGTTCGAACTGGTCCCGCATTCCTTCTTCGACCGCTCGCTGCGCGATCCGGCCTATCTGGCGCTCTCGCCCGCGGGCCGGGTGCCGGCGCTGGAGATCGACGGTCGCGCGCTGTTCGAATCGGGCGCGATCCTGCAATACCTTGCCGAGACGCGCGGCGCGCTGACCGGGACGGCGGAAGAGCGGCCCGACTGGCTCGAATGGCTGCACTATTGCGAGACCGTCGCGGCGCATATCGCCAACCTGACCCAGCACCACATCATGCTGCGCGACCCCGCGATGCGCAGCCCCACCGTGATGCGGCTGGAGGCGAAGCGGCTGGAAAAGGCGCTGGAGGGGGTGGAGCGGCGGCTTGCGGGCGACTGGCTGCTGGCCTCGGGCTTTTCCGCCGCCGACATCGCCGTCGCCTATGGCGCGCTGACCGGGCAGCGGTTCGTGGCGCTGGATCGCCTGCCGCGGCTCAAGGCCTGGCTGGAGCGCATCGCGGCGCGTCCGGCCTTCGCGCGCGCCGCGGCCCGCGATGGCGCGCCAGAGATCTACAAGGCCGATTTCTACCCCCCGCCAGAGGAGACCCAGGATGCGTGACCCGGTGCAGATATTCGAGGTCGGCCCCCGCGACGGGCTGCAGAACGAGGCGCGGATGATCCCCGCCGCCGACAAGATCGCGCTGGTCGACTGCCTCTCGCGCTCGGGCCTGCGGCAGATCGAGGTCACCAGCTTCGTCTCGCCGAAATGGGTGCCGCAGATGGCCGATGCCGCCGAGGTGCTGGCCGGGATCACCCGGGCGCCGGGCGTCGCCTATTCGGCGCTGACCCCCAACCTCAAGGGCTACGAGGCGGCCCGCGCCGCCCGCGCCGATGCGGTTGCCGTCTTCGCCGCCGCGACCGAGGGCTTCAGCCGCGCCAACCTCAACTGCACGATTGCCGAGAGCCTCGAACGCTTCGCCCCGGTGATGGAGGCGGCGAGGGCCGATGGCATCCCGGTGCGCGGCTATGTCTCGGTCGTGACCGATTGCCCCTATGACGGGCCGGTTGCGCCGGGCGCGGTGGCGCGGGTGGCGGCGGCGCTGCTGGCGATGGGCTGCACCGCGATCAGTCTGGGCGACACCATCGGGCACGGCACTCCCGACAGGGTGGCGGCGATGCTGCGCGCGGTGCTGGACGAGGTGCCGGCCGCGCAACTGGCGGGCCATTTCCACGACACGGCAGGCCGCGCGCTGGAGAATATCGAGGCCTCGCTGGATCTGGGGCTGCGGGTCTTCGACGCTGCCGTGGGCGGCCTTGGCGGCTGCCCCTATGCGCCGGGCGCCAAGGGCAATGTCGCGACGGAACGGGTGGCGGCCCGGCTGGCGGAACTGGGGCATCCGACCGGACTCGACATGGCGGTGATCGCCGAGGCGGCGGCCATGGCGCGGGCGATGCGCAGCGATGGTGCGCACGAGGCCTGACGGACCGAGGTAGCGCCCCATGCGCACCATGTGCGCCGGGCGGGCGACGCGCGGGGCGATGCAAGGGGGCGGGCGCCTGCCGCGCCTCCGGGCCATGCCCCTCGTGCCCGCCTTCGCAACCCCCCGCCTTC
>DIVD01000022.1 GCA_002423245.1 Rhodobacteraceae bacterium UBA6141 | reverse complement strand
GCGATCTGGCCGTCCTTGGTGACATGGCCGACAAGGATGACGGCAACGCCGCGCCGCTTGGCGAAGGTCACCAGCTCATGCGCGGCGGCCCGCACCTGGCTGACCGATCCCGGCGCCGCCTCCACCGTGTCGGCCCACATCGTCTGGATCGAATCGATCACCGCAAGGCCGGGGCGTTCGGCATCGAGCGTGGTGAGGATGTCGCGCAGGTTGGTTTCCGCGCCCAGCCCCACCGGCGCATCCGCCAGCCCCAGCCGCTGCGCCCGCATCCGCACCTGCGCCGCCGCCTCCTCGCCCGAGATGTAGAGGCACCTGACCCCGGCCCGCGCGAAGCTCGCCGTGGCCTGCAGCAGCAGGGTGGACTTGCCGATGCCCGGATCGCCGCCGACAAGGATCGCCGAGGCCGGCACCAGCCCGCCGCCCAGCACCCGGTCGAACTCGTCCATGCCCGAGCGCACGCGCGGGGGGGGCGGCTCCTCGGTGGCAAGGTCGGTGAGGGTGATGGCGCGCCCGCGCTGCGCCAGCGCCTTCGCCCCGCCCGCGGACAGCGGCGCTTCCTCGGTGATGGAGTTCCACGCACCGCAGGCATCGCAGCGCCCGGCCCATTTCTTGTGAACGGCGCCGCAGGCGCTGCAGGTGAACGAGGAGGGGGCCTTTGCCATGCCCCCTTCTGCCCGAGCGCAGGCGCCGCTTCAAGGCCCGCCCGCGCGCCGCCTTCCCCCGGGCCGCCGCGCCCGCGCATCGCGGCCTCAGCGCACCGATTCGATCGGCCCCTCGGCGCGCCCGTGGATGAACTGTTGCACGTAAGGGTCTGGCGTTGCGTCCAGTTCCGCCACCGGCCCCGACCAGCGGATCTTGCCGCCATGCAGCATCGCCACCCTGTCGGCAATCGCCCGGACCGAGGACATGTCATGGGTGATGGTCATCGCTGTCGCCCCCATTTCCTCGACGATCTCGCGGATCAGCGCGTTGATGACCCCGGCCATGATCGGGTCGAGCCCGGTCGTCGGCTCGTCGAAGAAGATGATCTCGGGCTCGGCCGCGATGGCGCGGGCGAGGCCGACGCGCTTTTGCATCCCCCCCGACAACTCGGCCGGGAACTGGTCGGCCACCTCGGGGGTCAGGCCGACGCGGCGCAGCTTCTCGATCGCCGCCGCGCGCGCCTCGGCCTTGGGCAGCCTGCCGGGCCCGCGCAGCAGCCGGAAGGCGACGTTCTGCCAGACGCTGAGGCTGTCGAAGAGCGCGCCGCCCTGGAACAGCATCCCGAAGCGCGCAAGGAAGGCGTCGCGCTTCACCTTCGTCACGTCCTGCCCGTCCACCTCGATGATGCCCGAGTCCGGCGTGACCAGCCCCAGGATGCATTTCAGCAGCACCGACTTGCCGGTGCCCGACCCGCCGATGATCACCATGCTTTCGCCCTTCGGCACATGCAGGTCCACCCCGCGCAGGACCGCGTTGGTGCCGAAGCTCTTGTGCAGGTCGGTGATGCGGATCATGCGGCGAAGAACAGTTCTGTCAGCAGATAGTTGGAGGCGAGGATCAGCACCGACGCGGCCACGACCGCCGACTTCGTCGCCCCGCCGACGCCCTGCGCGCCGCGGCCCGAGTTCATGCCGAAATAGCAGCCCATCAGCGCCACGACGAAGCCGAACACCGCGCCCTTCACCAGCCCCGACCCCACATCCCAGACCTCGAGGAAATCCGCGGTGTTGGCAAGGTAGGTGCTGCTGGCGAAATCCAGCCGGGTGACGCCGACGAGATAGCCGCCCCAGATGCCGAGCGCATCGCCCACCGCCACCAGCAGCGGCATCGACAGCGTCGCCGCCAGAACCCGCGGCACCGTCAGGTATTTCATCGGATGGGTGGAAAGCGTGGTCAGCGCGTCGATCTGCTCTGTCACCTTCATCGTGCCGATCTCGGCGGCGATGGAACTTGCCACCCGCGCCGCGACCATCAGCGCCCCCAGCACCGGGCCCAGCTCGCGCGTGATGCCAAGCGCCACGATCTGCGGCACCACCGATTCCGCATTGAAGCGCGATCCGCCCGCGTAGATCTGCAAGGCCAGCGCCGCGCCGGTAAAGACCGCGGTCATGCCGACCACCGGCAGGCTCAGCCAGCCGATCTGCAGGCAGGCATGCAGGAACTCGCGCCAGTAGAAGGGCGGGCGCACAAGATGCGCCAGCGTGGCGCCGGCAAAGCGCGACACCCGGCCAAGCGCGGCAAGGGCGGAAAGCACGGCATGGCCCAGATGCGCCAGCGGGCGGGTGAGGGCGTTCATGGCTCGCCGCCGCTGTACTGGCGCGCGTAGCGCGGGCCGAGCGCGGTCAGCACCTCATAGCCGATGGTGCCGGCGACGGCGGCCAGATCGTCCGGCGATTGCGCCGGGCCGAGGATGTCCAGCGCCTCGGGCAGATGCGGCAGATGCGTCACATCGACGGTGATCAGGTCCATCGAGACGCGGCCGACCAGCGGGCAGGGGGTCTCGCCGGCCCAGAGCGTCGCCCGGCCCGACAGCGCGCGCAGCAGCCCGTCGGCATAGCCCGCGGCAACCGTGGCGATGCGGCACGGATGGGTGACGATGAAGCCGTTGCCATAGCCCACATGCTCCCCCGCCGCCACGTCGCGCACCTGCACCACCGGCAGCGACAGGCGCAGCGGCCTCAGCCCGGCGGCATAGGGCGCGCAGCCATGCAGGCCGATGCCGGGGCGCGTGAGCTCGAAATGATAGTCCGGCCCCAGCAGGATGCCGCCCGTGGCCGAGAGCGACCGCGGCACGCCGGTATCCTCGGTCAGCCGGATGAACTCGGCAAGCTGCGCGGCGTTCATCGGGTCGGCGGGATCGTCGGCGCAGGCAAGGTGTGACATCAGCAGCGCGGGCCCCGCTTCCAGCACGATCCCGGCCACCGCCTCCCATTCCGGCGCTTCCATCCCCAGCCGGTTCATGCCGGTATCGAGCTGCACGCCGAAGCCATGCCCGGGCAGCGATTCGAAATGCCGGGTGAGCTGTTCCACGGAATTGAGCATCGGGGTCAGATCGCGGCCCGCGATCATTTCCGCATCCCCGGCCATGTGGCCCGAAAAGACCATGATCTCCGGCCCCGGCCCCAGCAGGCCGCGCAGGCTGGCGCCCTCCTCGGCCAGGGCCACGAAGAAGCGCCGCGCGCCTGCCCCCGCCAGCGCCCGCGCCATCGGCCCCGCGCCGATCCCGTAGCCATCGGCCTTGACCACCGCGCCGGTTTCCACGCCCGGGCCGGTCATGCGGTCCAGCGCGCGCCAGTTGGCGATCACGGCGTCAAGGTCGATCTCTAGCGTGGGGCTGGCCATGCGGGGGGTTTTCGGCAGCGCCGCGCGCAAGGTCAAGCCCAAAGCGCGCGGGCCCCCGGCTCAGAACCGCTCCTCGCCGCCGTCCTGCCAGGGCCGCACGAGGTTGCCAAAGCGGGTGAAGCGGCCCTCGAAGCTCAGCTCCACCGTGCCGATGGGCCCGTGGCGCTGCTTGCCGATGATGACCTCGGCCTTGCCATGCACCCGCTGCATCGTCTCTTGCCACTTCGCCATCGCCTCGAGGTTGTCCTCGCCCGGCTTCTCGCGTTCCTTGTAGTACTCGTCGCGATAGACGAACATCACCACATCGGCATCCTGCTCGATCGAGCCCGACTCGCGCAGGTCCGACAGTTGCGGGCGCTTGTCCTCGCGGCTTTCCACCTGCCGCGACAACTGGCTGAGCGCGATCACCGGGATGTTCAGCTCCTTGGCGATGGCCTTGAGCCCCTGCGTGATCTCGGACACTTCCTGCACCCGGTTCTCCTTGCCCGATCCGGCGCGCAGCAGTTGCAGATAGTCCACGATCAGCACATCGAGCCCGTGGGTGCGTTTCAGCCGCCGCGCGCGGGCGGCCACCTGGCTGATCGGCAGGGCAGGGGTGTCGTCGATGTAAAGCGGGCAGGCCTCCAGCGCCTTCGCGGCCTCGACGAAGCGGCGGAACTCGGCTTCGGTCATGTCGCCGCGGCGGATCTGCTCGCTGGGCACTTCGGCGGCTTCCGAGAGGATCCGCGCGGCAAGCTGCTCGGACGACATCTCGAGGCTGAAGAACCCCACCACGCCGCCCTGCACCGCGCCCTCGGTGCCGTCATGCAGGCGCCCGCGCCTGTAGGCCCTGGCGATGTTGAAGGCGATGTTGGTCGCCAGCGAGGTCTTGCCCATCGAGGGGCGCCCGGCAAGGATCAGAAGGTCGGACTTGTGCAGGCCCCCCAGCTTCCTGTCGAGATCGACCAGCGCGGTCGCGATCCCCGCCAGCCCGCCCTCGCGCTGATAGGCGGCATTGGCGACATTCACCGCCTCCGTCACCGCCTTGAGGAAGGACACGAAGCCGCGCTCGGCGGTGCCCTGCTCCGAGAGCTGGTAAAGCCGCTGCTCGGCCTCGACGATCTGGTCCTTCGGCTCGCTGCTGACCTCCACCCTGGCGGCCTTGGCCGAGATCTCGCGCCCCAGCCCGATCAGCTCGCGCCGCACCGCAAGATCATAGATCATCTGCGCATAGTCGCGCGCGGCAAAGGCCGAGATGGCGGCCCCCGCCAGCCGCGCAAGATAGGCCGGCCCGCCAAGCTCCTTCAGCCCCTCGTCCTCCTCGAGGAAGCCCTTGAGCGTGACCGGCGAGGCAAGCGCGTTCTTGTGGATCCGCGCCGCGGCGATCTCGAAGATGCGCCGGTGCACGGGTTCGAAGAAATGGTCCGCCTTCACCACGCTGGAAATGCGGTCGTAGATGTCGTTGTTGGTCAGGATCGCGCCCAGCAACTGCTGCTCGGCCTCGATGTTGTGCGGCAGCGCGTCGGTCGCGGCGGCATCGCTCGCGCCGGCATCGGCCGGATCGCGAAAGGCACGGAGTTCGTTCATGGCCTGCCTCTTTCAGTGAAGGCCCCTCTCTAGCCCGGCAACCGCCCGCGGGGTAGGGGGACAGGTCTGGGGATATCTGCGCGAACAACCCTGTGCATAGCCAAGGGACGCGGGTGAGCCTACCATATCTTGTGGCGCGGCGCACCCGTCTTGCCGCGCCGGGGATTCGCGGGGCGGCGGGTGGGACGAATGATCCACAATCCGCCCACAGCGATATCCCCCGCGCCGCGAGCCTGGCTTCGCCCGCCTGCGGTCCTAGCCCTTGCGCGCCTCCTGCCAGTCGCGCGGCGCCTTGAGGAAAGCCTCGACATCGGCCAGCGTGGCGGCATCGAAGCTGCCCTGCGCCCGCGCCTCGGCCAGCACGTCCCACCAGGTGCACAGGTGATGCAGCGCCACGCCATGCGCCGCCAGCTTCGCCTCGGTCCCCTCGAAGATGTCATAGTAGAAGATCACGGCGGTATCGGCGCATGTGGCCCCGGTCTCGCGGATCGCATCGACGAAGGACAGCTTGCTGCCGCCGTCGGTGGTCAGGTCCTCGACCAGCAGCACGCGCTGGCCCTCGGTCATCACCCCCTCGATGCGCGCGCCGCGGCCGTGGCCCTTGGGCTTCTTGCGCACATAGGTCATCGGCAGCGCCAGCCGCTCGGCCACCATCGCGGCGAAGGGGATGCCCGCGGTCTCGCCGCCCGCGATGTTGTCGAAGGCCTCGAACCCCGCCTCGCGCATCACCGTCACCGCAAGGAAATCCATCAGGGCCGAGCGGATGCGCGGAAAGCTGATCAGCTTGCGGCAGTCGATATAGGTCGGCGACGGCAGGCCGGACGAGAGGATGAACGGTGTCTCGGCGTTGAAATGCACCGCCCTGACCTCCAGCAGCATCCGCGCGCTCAGCCGGGCGATTTCCTCCTTGGTCGGGTAGCTGCTGGGGATCATCCGAAAGCTCCTGTGTCGGGGGTTGGCACTGCGATTGCGGCTTCTTGCCGGGGGAAATATCCCGGGGTCCGGGGCAGAGCCCCGGTCTGGCGCGTCCGTCCGGCGCCCCGGTCCGGCGCCCTGGTCCGGCGCTTCGGTCGGCGCCCCCGCTCGGGCCGCCTGCCAGAACGGCAAGCGCCGGGGGTTTCACACCCCCGGACCCCCGTGGGATATTTCCGCCAGCAAGAAGCATCAGCCGGCGACGGCCCAGTGGACCGGAAAGCCGGGGTCGAAGACGGTGACCGCGTCGGCGCCGACGGGAATTCTGGCGGGGAAGGCGGTCGGGGCGGCGCCCCTGGTCAGCGTGATACGTGCCTCGTTCGGCGGCAGGCGGTAGAAGGCGGGGCCGTTCAGGCTGGTGAATCTCTCCAGCCGGTCCAGCGCGCGCTCTTCCTCGAACACATGCGCAAGCAGGCTCATGGTGTTGGGGGCGGTGAAGCAGCCGGCGCAGCCGCAGGCATGTTCCTTGAGCCGGTCGGGATGCGGCGCGGAATCGGTGCCGAGGAAGAAGCGCGCCTCGCCCGAGGTCGCGGCGGCGCGCAGCGCGAGGCGATGCTCCTCGCGCTTGGCGACGGGCAGGCAGTAGTAATGCGGCCTGATACCGCCGGCGAGGATGTGGTTGCGGTTGATGATCAGGTGATGCGTGGTGATCGTGGCGCCAAGGTCATCGCCGCCGGATCGCGCATAGTCCACGCCCTGGCGTGTGGTGATGTGCTCCATCACCACCCGCAGCCCCGGCATCGCGCGGCGCAGCGGGTCGAGCACGGTGTCGATGAACACCGCCTCGCGGTCAAA
>DIVD01000067.1 GCA_002423245.1 Rhodobacteraceae bacterium UBA6141 | reverse complement strand
TGTTCGACTTCTACGACCGGCTGAAATCCGTGAGCAAGGGCTATGCCAGCTTCGACTACCAGATCAGCGAGTACCGCGAGGATTTCCTGGTGAAGATGTCGATCCTGGTGAATGACGAGCCGGTGGACGCGCTGTCGATGATGGTGCACCGCGACCGGGCCGAAAGCCGGGGCCGGGCGATGGTGGAAAAGCTGAAGGAGCTGATCCCGCGCCACATGTTCAAGATCCCGATCCAGGCGGCGATCGGCGGGCGGGTGATCGCGCGGGAAACGCTGTCGGCGATGCGCAAGGACGTGACGGCGAAATGCTATGGCGGCGACGCCACCCGCAAGCGCAAGCTGCTGGACAAGCAGAAGGCCGGCAAGAAGAAGATGCGCCAGTTCGGCAAGGTCGAAATCCCGCAAGAAGCCTTCATCTCGGCGCTGAAGATGGATGACTGAGCGCCGGGGCGGGCTGATCGGCCCGTCTGCCCTTGTTCTGCAGCCTGTTGATACCCATATGTTCCCTATGGGATTGTGCCTGCACCTGACCGCGACCTCTCCCGATGGCAACGGCCGGCCCCATGGCCTGCAAAGGCGTCCTGCCTTGGCCCGTGCCACGCTCCCTTCGGTCCCTGCCCCGCCGCGCGCGCCCTGCGCCGCCCGCGGGGACTTGCGTCCGAAGCAGGGGCGGCGTTCCTGAAAGGACGACCCATGAGCATGGAAGACCTGATCCGCACCGAAAAAGTCTTTACTCCCGCCCCGCGCCCGCGCTTCAACGCCGATGCCGTCACCGTGGCCGTACGCGCGATGACGGATGAGGAAACCGCCGCGCGCGAGGCAAAGACCGCCCGGCTGCGCGCCGCCCGCCTGCAGTATGAGGCGACCGAGAAGGCCCGGCTTGCCGCAGAGCCGAAGAAGCCGGCGAAGAAGGCCGCGAAGCGCGCCTCTGCCCCGGCCTGACCAGATCCTCGGATCGCACGGCCGCGCAGATGAGCGCAAGTTCCCTGCGCCGCGCGGCGTTCCCGGCGGATGAAGATGATCGAGCGGCCGGGACGCCCGCGCTGCCGCATCGCCGCCGCCTGCTCGGCCGCGCCGTCCGGCAGCACCTTCCCGTTCGCCTGCCCCTCAAGCGTGACAGGGCAGGCCATTCTCCCCGGGGCAACCCTTGTCCTTGGGCAACGGCCAGGGGCGCGGTGCCGTCGCCTCCCACCCGTTGCCGGAGATTGCGCGCCTGCGTCGTGGCGGCCGTCAGAAATAGCTTCGCACCAGCGCCCCCGAGATCAGCGCCCAGCCATCCGCCACCACGAAGAACGCCAGCTTGAACGGCATCGACACGATGGCGGGCGGCACCATCATCATCCCCATCGACATGAGCACCGCCGAAACGACGAGGTCGATGATCAGGAACGGCAGGTAGATCAGGAAGCCGATCTCGAAGGCCCGCTGGATCTCGGACAGCATGAAGGATGGCACCAGCAGGGACAGCGGCGCATCCGCGAGCGCGCTGCCCGTGACCGCCGGCGGGCGCAGGGCGGCAAGGGCGGCGAAGGTCTCGCCGTCGATCCGGTTCGCCATGAAGCCGCGGAAGGGCGCGATCGCCAGCGTGAAGGCCTGGTCGAGCGGCAGGCCCGCATCCATCGCCGGCTGCACGCCCGCCCGCCACGCCTCGGTGAACACCGGCTCCATGATGAACCATGTCAGGAACATCGCGAGGCTGACGATCAGCATGTTCGGCGGCGATTGCTGGAGGCCGATCGCCTGACGCAGGATCGACAGCACCGTCACGAGGAACGGAAAGCAGGTCACCATGATCGCGAGACCGGGCGCGAGGCTGAGCACGGTGATCAGCACCAGAAGCTGGATCGAGCGCCCGGTGAGCGAGCCGCCTTCCCCCAGAGAAAGTGTCAGTTCCTGCGCGCCCGAGGGTGCGGCCGCCAGGAGGATGGCCGCCGCAGAGCCCGCCAGCAGCACCGCATGGGCAAAGCGTGTATGCACGCTAGAGCCCGTTCTGCAGGTCGGCGACCTCGGTCAGGCGCACGGCAAGCTGGCCCGCCTGATCGCCGTCCAGCTCTGTCAACTCGCCCCGCGCGATCAGCTTGTCACCGACATAGAGCTCCACCGGGTCATCGACGCGCCGGTCGAGCGGCAGCACCGCATCCCGCTTCAGCCGCAGCAGATCGCGCAGCAGCGGGCGGGTCTTGCCGACAGAAATGGTGATCTCGATCGGGATCCGGGTAAACGGGCTTGCACCGGGCCCGGAGGCGGGGTCATCCATCGGCTTTCTCCTCTGCGGCGGTTTGGAAGAAGGCGGTGATCGCGGCTTCGATGGCGCGCACGACGCCGTCGAGATCGACCTGCCGCTCGGTCTGGCCGAGGCGCAGGTAGACCTGCCCCTCTCCCAGCGAGGGTTCCTCGGTAATGCGGAACGGCGGGGCGGCGCCGGAGGTCAGCATCGCCTCGACGGTGGCGCGGCTGGCGGGGCTCAGCACAACCTCGACCGGGGATCCGGCCAGTTCCTCCGACATCGGGCGCAGCGCATCGAGGACAACAGCACCCAGCGACTGGCGCGCGACCGCCGGCAGCACCTTGCCGACCATGTCGGCCAGAAGCGGCTGCAGGGCCCCCAGCACATGCGCGCGCGCCTCGTGATAGGTGAAGGACAGCGCCTGCAGGTTGCGTCCCAGATCGCCGCGCAGCCTGGCCACCTCGGCATCCTGTGCGGCGACGGCATCGTCCCAGCCAGCGGCATAACCCTGATCAAAGCCGGCAAGGCGCGCCTCCTCGTGGGCCGCGAGCAGGCCGGGCGGCGGCGCAGGTTCGCGCTCATGCGGCTTGCCGAAATCGAACTCCTCGAGTTGCACGCGCCGGGGCATCAGACCTTCTCCTCGTCGGCCTGTTCCATCCAGCCGCGCAGGATCTCGGCGGTTTCCTCCTGCCGTTCGGCGATCAGGCGGCGCAGGCGGGCGACGGGATCCTCGTCCGGCCCGCCGCCCGCCACCGCGAAGGCCGTGCCAAGCGCCGGCAGGCCGCCGCCATCGCCGAAGTCGGAGACGACCGCCATGTTGCCCGGTGTGAAATCACCCTCGTCGATTTCTCCGGTCAGGGCGGGCGGGCCGGCGGGTGACGCAAGCTCCGGCACCTGCCGGCCGGGCGCACCGGCCAGAATCGGGCGCAGCACGAACAGGCCGAGCACCAGCGCCACCACCGACAGAACCGCGACCTGCGCCAGCTGCATCACGTCCAGCGGCGGCATCGTGAAGAGGCCCGGCCCGGCCGCAGTCCCCTCCATCGCCCCCGCCTCGAAGGGCAGCGACCGGATCGTGAGGCTGTCGCCGCGCGCCTCGTCGAAGCCGACGGCGGACGCCACAAGCTCGCGCAGCATCGCGATTTCCTCGTCGGGCCGGGGTTGCCAGCTCGCCTCGCCCGCGGCATCGGTGATCTGCACCCCGTCCACCAGCACCGCCACGCTCAGCCGGCGGATCGCGCCCGGGCTGCGCAGCAGTTCGCGCGTGGTTTCCGACACCTCGTAATTCGTGCGCTCGCGCGTTTCGCTCTCGTTGCTTTGCGAATCGCCGCCGCCGGTGCCAGCGCCCTCGGGCAGGTTCGAGGCGACTGTAACCGCGCCCGCCTTGCTGTCCCTGGCGCTGTTGCTGCGCTCCTCGGTTTCGGTCGAAATCGCGACGCGGCCCTGCGGATCGAAACGCCGCTCGGTGATCGCCTCGCGCTCGGTCACCGTGTCGACCGAGACCTCCACCACCGCGCGGCCGTGACCGACCCGCGCCTCAAGCAATCTCTCGACATTCCGCTTGATCTGGGTGGCGCGGTCCTCGCCGCCCTGCGCGGCGCCGCCGTCATCACCCGCGATCACCGTGCCGCTGTCTGCGTCGATCACCGAGACATCCTCGGGCGTCATTCCCGCAACCGCCGAGGCCACGAGGAACTTGAGCGCCTTGGCATGGGCGGGCGGCAGCATGCCCGCCGCCGTGGTGACGGCGATCGAGGCGCCGGGGCGACGGTCCTCGCGGAAGGGCTGGCCGACCGGCACGGCGATATGCACGCGCGCGCTGCGGATCTGCGGACTGGCGACGATGGTGCGCGCCAGCTCCCCCTCTTTCGCGCGCCAGTAGGCTGCGTCGAACATCTGCGCGGTCGTGCCAAACCCTGAAAGCGAATCAAGGAGTTCGTACCCTGCGCCGCCCGTTGCCGGCAGCCCCTCGCCGGCCAGGGCCATACGCAGCGAATCGCGCTCCTTCGCTTCGACATAGATCGCGTCGCCACGCACCTCGTAGGGAACGGCGCGCGCGTCGAGCGCGGCAATCACTTCCGCGGCCCCTCGCCCTTCAAGCCCCGCGTAAAGCAGCGCCATCGACGCGCCCCCGCCGGCCAGCCCGGAAAGCAGCAGAACGGCCGCGAACATCGCAGCCGTCGCCCCGGCGACCACCATGCGTCGACGGGTGTCGAGCGCCTGCCAAACGGCAACCAGCTGCTGCAAGACTCACCTCCTTGGCCGGACTTCTGTCCTGGGGCCGATCTTGCATCGAGGCGGATTAACAATGAGTTAGTGACCTTGTGACTAAAACAGGCCAATGCATCGGCCCGAGGAACCTCATGTCACAGCCGCAGCCCGAAGAAAAACCGCCCGCCCGCGGGTCGAAACTGCCGCTGCTGCTGGGGCTCTTGCTCGCCCTCGCGCTGGGGGGCGGCGGGTTCTACGCGGTCTATTCCGGCATGCTCTTCGGCACGCATGGGAAGGAAGATCCACAGGTTGCAACGGTGGCGCCGCTGCCGGAGATCGCGTTCGTGCCGATCACGCCGATGGTGATCTCGCTCGGCTCCAGCGCCAACGCCCGGCACCTGCGATTCACCGCGCAGGTCGAGGTTGCAAAACCGCACGAGTCGGAGGTCATCCTGCTCATGCCCAGGATTCTGGACGTGCTGAACGGCTATCTTCGCGCGGTTGACGTGCGTGACCTCGAGGATCCGGCAGCCCTGATCCGGCTCAGGGCACAGATGCTTCGCCGGGTGCAGGTCGTCGCGGGCGAGGGGCGCGTGCGCGACTTCCTTGTGACCGAATTCGTGCTGAACTGAGGAGGCGGAAATGGCCATGATCGCCGACATGCTGCTTGGCGCGGGCGCACTGGGCGCCGCTGCCTACTGCCTTGTCCTCTCGCGGCGGCTCGCCGCCTTCACCCGGCTGGAAAGCGGCATGGGCGGCGCGATTGCGGTGCTGTCTGCGCAGGTCGATGACATGACCCGCGCGCTGGATCGCGCACGCGGCGCCGCGACCGATTCGGCGGATGCGCTGGAGGGCAGGACCAGACGCGCCGAGCAGGTCGCCGAGCGGCTGGAGTTGCTGCTGGCCTCGATGCATGACCTGCCAGAACCGGGAGTGGCAGAGCGCAATGCCAGGCGGTTGCGGGTCGTGCGGCGGCGGCGCGATGAAAATCTCGAGGCCGCAGAATGACCCGGCTCGGAGGCGCCAGGACGCGCAAGCCGCGAAAGCGGCAGGGCCGGGGCGCGCTTCTGGTGATCGTCGCGCTTTTCGCCGGGTCGGGGCTGATCCGTCTGGGTGAAGGCGCTTTCGCGCTGGCCACCACCACCGAACCAGGACCCGCGCGGGAACCCGAAGCCTGCGAAGCCCCCGCCGATGTCGCAGCCGTGCTTGCTGCGCTGCGCGAGCGCGAGGAGCGTCTTGCGTCGCGCGAGGCCGAGCTTGACGACCGGACGCAGGCGATCTCGCTCGCCTCCGGGCAGATCGAACAGAAGATGGCCGATCTCGTTGCCGCGGAAGAACGGCTTTCCGCCACGCTGACCCTCGCAGATACCGCCGCGGAGGACGATGTTGCGCGCCTGACCGCGATGTACGAGGCGATGAAGCCCAAGGACGCGGCGCCGCTGTTCCAGGAAATGGCGCCGGAATTTGCAGCGGGATTCCTCGGCCGCATGCGCCCCGATGCCGCCGGCGCGTTGCTGGCGGCGCTGGAGCCGAAGACCGCCTATACGATCAGCGTGCTTCTGGCCGGGCGGAACGCCTCGGCTCCGAACCAATAGCCGACGGTGACGCTTCGTTAACCTGTCTCTGCGACGGTCGGGCCGAACCCTGGTACTGCCGCGCCGCAAGGAAGGACTCGCCGCCATGATCGGTTTCGTAGGCATTGCCATCATCTTCGTCATGGTCTTCGGCGGCTATGTCGCTGCCGGTGGCAAGATGGGCATCATCCTGCACTCGCTGCCTTATGAAATGGCGATAATCGTTGGCGCAGCGATCGGTGCCTTTGTGCTTTCAAACGACATGTCAGGGATCAAGCAGGCGCTCGGCGATATCAAGAAGGTGTTCAGGGGGCCGAAATGGAGGCCGCAAGACTATCGCGACTTGCTGTGCCTGCTGTTCGAACTGATCCGCCTTGCCCGCCAGAATCCCGTCGCAATCGAGGAACATATCGAGGCGCCCGCCAATTCTTCGATCTTCGCGAAATACCCGAGGATCCTCACGGATCACGAAGCAATCGACCTGATCTGCGACACCTTGCGATCCGCCTCGATGAACTACGACGATCCGCACCAGGTGGAGGAGGTTCTCGACAAGCGGATGGAGGCCAGCCTCGATCACGCGCTGCATTCGAGCCATGCCCTGCAGTCTGCCGCCGACGGCCTTCCGGCGCTCGGGATCGTGGCCGCCGTGCTGGGCGTGATCAAGACGATGGCCTCGATCGACCAGCCGCCGGAAGTCCTTGGAAAGATGATCGGCGGTGCACTGGTGGGAACCTTTCTGGGCGTGTTCCTTGCTTACGGCTTCGTCGGCCCCTTCGCGGGAAAGGTGAAGTCGATCGTCGAGGAGGACTCGCATTTCTACAACCTGATCCGCGAGGTTCTGGTGGCAAACCTGCACCAGCACGCCACCAACATCTGCATCGAGGTGGGCAGGCAGAACACGCCGCACCACATCCGCCCCAGTTTTTCCGAACTCGAAGACGCTCTCAAGGCGGTGAAGCAGGAGGCAGCCTGATGGGCGCAGGAACCGCCCGGCTGCTGGTGCTGCTGCTGTCTATCGCGGCCGGGCCAGCGCTGGCAGAGACCTTCCGCGTGCGGTCCGGTGAGCACACAGATTTTTCGCGTCTTGTCGTGGACGGCCTGCCAGCGGGCACCGCCTGGACGCTTGGCCGCGCCGACGAGGCCTATGAGCTGCGGCTGGCGATCGACACCGCCGGGTTCGACATCGGCGATGTCTTCCGGCTGATCCCAAGGACCCGGCTGCAGGGGCTGGACACGGGCGCCCCGTCATCTTTGCGCCTGAACGTTGCCGAGGGCAATCACGCCGCAGCCTTCGAAACGCCGAGCGGCGCCCTGGTGATTGATATCCGCAGCGGGCCGCCACCCGCGGGCTCAAGGTTCGAGCTGCCGATCGATCCGCCGCCGGCCGTTCAGACTGCGGCGCCAGCCATGGTATATCGACCGGCACCAGCACCGCCGCCACGGCTGGATGTCTTCTGGCAGGGCGGACTCGACTCTGAACCCGACGCTGCGCCACCGGCGCCCGCACAGATGCCGCTCGCCCCCAGCCTGCCAGACCCGCGGGTGGCGCAGGCCGAAGCCGAGTTGATGATGCAGCTTGGCCGCGCGGCGGCACAAGGCCTTGTCGAGATCGACGTGACGCCGAGCTCAAAACCAGCATCATCCCGGGGGGGCGGCCGCACTGCCGCTTCGGCTGGCGAGCCGGAAGCAGAGCCAGGCGCTGGCCTTGCCGGGCCGGCCGACCTGACGGGCCAGCAAAATCCGGCCGGACACCTCGCCATCCATGCCGAAACAAGCATGGACCGGGCACTGGCGGATGAGGTCGAGCTATTCGGAGTGACTTCGAACGGAGAGGAATGCCTGCCCGACTCGGTGGTCGACCTCGCGTCCTGGGGCGATGCGCGCACCTTCTCCGAGCAGCTTTCGGATGCCCAGGCGGGCCTTCTGGGCGAATTCGACCAGCCCGACCCGGTGGCGGTAGAGCGACTGGTGAAGCTGTATCTCTACCACGGCTTCGGTGCCGAGGCTCGGGCGACTGCGGCGGCTTTCGGCCTGCCGGCAGCACGCTCGGACCTGCTGATGACGCTCGCTCAGATCCTGGATGACGGTCACGCGCGGGCGCCGGGTGCGCTTGCCGGCATGGCGGATTGCGACGGTTCCGTCGCGCTTTGGGCGACGCTGGCAGAGGCGCGGGTTCCACCGGGCGCCACGGTCGATCATGGTGCCGTCTTGCGCGCCTTCTCTGGCCTGCCGCTTCATCTGCGCCGTACGCTCGGACCCGGGCTGGTAGACCGATTCGTCGAGGCGGGTGCGCCCGATACGGCGCGCGCAGTCCGGGACGCGATCCTGCGCGCGCCGGGCGATCACGGGCCCGGGCTGCAGATGATCGATGCACGACTGGATCTTGCTCAAGGCGACGGCGCCGCGGCGGAGGCGGAACTTGCCGCGGTTGTCGAGGGTGACGGGCCGATGGGCCCGGAGGCGCTGATCCTGCTGATCGAGAATCACTTGCGCGACGGCAGGCCGGTGCCGGCCGCGCTGACCGAATCGGCCGGTGCGCTGGCTTTCGAGCATCGAGACGCCGAACTGGGCGCGGCGCTGTCACGGGCGCATCTGCTGGGACTGGCGTCGGTCGGCCAGTTTGCCGAGGCGAGCGCGGAACTCGTGCGGGCGGGCTCACGCTGGAGCGCCGAAGAGCGCAGGGCGGTCGGGCGCGAACTGCTCGAAAGTCTCGCCGCATGGCCCGATGATGCGGAGTTTCTTGCGCGCTTTCTTGCGGATCGGGACCTGTTCGATCGCGCGGATCCCCCCGTAGACCTCCGCCTGAGCGTCGCGCGGCGTCTGCTGGAAAACGGATTTGCGGCCGAGGCGAGACAGGCGCTCGGGTCCGGTGGCCGGTCCGTCGCCGAAGGCCGCATGATCGCTGCCGGTGCCGCCCTGCAGGAAGGCGATGCCGGGACAGCTCTGGCGCTGCTCTCGGGAATGGCTGGCGCCGAGCCGGCTCGGCTGCAGGCAGAGGCGCACCGCCTGGCGGGCGACCATGCCGCCGCGGCCGAGGCCTACCGCCGGGCGGGGCTGCCCGAGTTCGAGGCCGCAGAACATTGGCGCGCCGGGAACTGGGACGCGGTGCGCAGCAGCGGAACCGGGCCGCAGCGCGCGGTTCTTGCCATCGCACCGGCTCAGGATGCAGGTGCCGCGCAGGTGCCAGGGGCCGAAGAGCCGGCGAGCCTCGCTGCCGGACGGGCACTCCTGGCTGCGAGCCGGTCCGCAAGGAATGCCTGGACAACCTTGCTTGCCGAACCGGGGCCACCGGCTCCGGGCGGTGCGGAGGCGGCCCCTTCCAGTTCGGGAAGCTGACCAGCGCCTTGTGTCGGTCACGAAATATCAACTCATCGCCCGTAGTCTGAGACCAGCAGCAAGAATTGCGGCAGGGACACGTGCAAAGACATTTCCTCCACCGGGTGATCCGGCTCTCCATCGCCGTTTGCGCCGTCATCACCGCGGCGCCCGCATTCGCAGTGTCTGGGGACCTGTCTCTCGTCTGCGAGCGGGCCGCCGAACAGGCGGCAGCACGGACGGGTGTCCCGCTATCGGTCTTGAAGGCGATCTCGCTGACCGAGACCGGCCGAAACCGCGGCGGCAAGATGCGCCCCTGGCCGTGGACGGTCAACATGGAGGGCGCGGGACACTGGTTCGACACGGAAGACGCGGCGCGGAGCTTTGTCTACGGGCACTTCAAGCGCGGCGCCCGAAGCTTCGATGTCGGCTGCTTCCAGATCAACTACAAATGGCATGGAGAGCATTTTGCCTCAATTGACGAGATGTTCGATCCGCTCGCAAACGCCCTCTATGCCGCAAGGTTCCTGAAAACCCTCCATGCCGAGAAGGGTGACTGGGCGGCGGCGGCCGGAGCCTACCATTCGCGGAGTCCGGAATTCGCGGACAAGTACGCCGCCCGCTTCGACCGCTTCCGCGCGGGCCTGCGCCATGAGGATCTGGATGGCGTTCCGGAAATACCCGACATCGTGCTGGCGGCGGCGGCGCCCTTCCGGCCCGTCGTTCCGAGGGTGAACACGTTTCCATTGCTCCGGGCCGGAAGCGGCGCGGGCCTCGGCTCTCTGGTCCCTGTCGCCAATGGCGCCGGCTCAAGCCTGTTTTCCGCGGCGCAGTCCGCACCCCCCGACACTGAGCGCGCGGACGAGAGCGAGAGTGGCGGTGCTGCCGGCGGCGGGGGTGGGGGGTGATGCCGCGCCTTGCGTTCAAGACGGTCTTCCAGCCGACGGTGCTGCTCGCACTGGCGATGATGGCCGTCATCGTGATGATGATCCTGCCGATGCCAGCCTGGGTGCTGGATACCGGCCTCGCCATCTCCTTCGCGCTGGCGATCCTGATCTTCACGGTGACGCTGTTCATCGAACGGCCGCTGGATTTCTCGGCTTTCCCGACCATCCTGCTCGCTTCGCTGATGCTGCGGCTCTCGCTCAACATATCTTCGACGAAACTCATCGTCGGGCAGGGGCACAAGGGGACTGCAGCGGCGGGCCACGTCATCGAGGGCTTCGCCAATTTCATCATGGGCGGGTCGGTGCTGATCGGCCTCGTGGTGTTCTGCGTGATCCTGATCGTCAACTTCATCGTCATCACCAAGGGCGCAGGCCGGATGGCCGAGGTCAGCGCGCGCTTCGCGCTTGACGCGATGCCGGGCAAACAGCTCGCGATCGACGCGGACATGAACGCGGGCGCGATCGACCATGCCGAGGCGCGGGCGCGGCGGGAGCGGGAGCAGGCCGAGACGACCTTCTTCGGCTCGCTCGACGGCGCCTCGAAGTTCGTCAAGGGCGATGCGGTGGCGGGGCTGCTGATCACGCTGCTGAACATGGTGATGGGGCTGGTGATCGGCGTCACCCTGCACGGAATGCCGATAGGACAAGCCATTGAAACCTATGCGATCCTGACAGTCGGCGATGGTCTTGTCAGCCAGATCCCCGCCGTCATCATCTCGATCGCGGCGGCGATCCTGCTGTCGCGCGGCGGCTCCAAGGGCGCGGCCGATATCGACTTCTTCCGGCAACTCGGGCGCTATCCGGCTGCGCTGGGCACGGTTGCGGTGCTGATGGCGCTGTTCGGACTGGTGCCGGGCCTGCCCTTCGTGCCGTTCATGGCCGGCGGACTGATCCTGGGCGCGACCGCCTTTCGGGTGCAGCGCGCGGCCGCCCGCCGCGCCGCGGAGGCGGCGCGCGCGGCGAGTCCTGCAGAGCCTGCGCTCGCGCCGAGGTCGCTTGGCGACCTGCTTGATCTCGACGATATCCATGTCGAGTTCGCGCCCAATCTCGTTGGCATGGTGCTGGATCCGGCGACCGGACTCGACGCCCGCATCGGCAACATGCGCAACCATGTGGCGGCGCTGTATGGGCTGATCCTGCCCGAGATCCGGCTCACGGACGATGCCGGGCTCGATCCCGGCTGCTACCGGATTCGCATCCAGGGCGCAGAGCAGGCGCGCGACCGGCTGATACCGGAGCGGGTTCTGGCGCTTCTGGCCGACAATCGCGAGCGGCTGCCGGCCGGCGAGGAGGTGCGCGAACCGGTCTACGGCGCACCGGCCATCTGGCTGCAGCCGGCGATGCAGGAGGATGCGGTCCTTGCCGGATCGACCGTCGTCGGGCCGACGGAGGTTCTGGCGACCCACCTTCTAGAGGTCATCAAGCGCAATTTCCCGCGGCTGATGACGCTGAAGGCGCTGCGCCGGCTTCTGGACGAGATGACCCGCCTGTCAGACCCGGCGCGTGCCGAATCGAACCGGCGGCTGATCGAGGAACTGGTGCCCGAAAAGGTGCCGGTGGACCTGCTGCTGGCGGTGCTTCGGCTGCTGCTGGAGGAGCGGGTGTCGATCCGCAACCTGCCGCTGATCCTCGAATCCATCGCCGAGGCGCGCGGGAGTGGCGGACCCGAGGCAGTGTGCGAGCATGTGCGGAGGCGGATGGGCTTCCAGCTCGTGGCCGAGTTGCGCCGCGCCGACGGAACCTTGCCCCTGCTTCAGCTTGCGCCCGAATGGGAGGACACCTTCACCGCCTATCAGATCGATGGCGAGCGGGGCCAGGGCGACGTGGCCCTGCCGCCCGACAAGTTCAACCGCCTGGCCATGAACGTGGCCGAGAAGATTGCCCGAGCCGGGGAAACCGGCATTTTTCCGGCCCTGGTCACCTCTGCGCGGCGGCGGCGCTTCCTCAAGACGGTGCTGAGCGCCAAGGGCGTGTCGGCGCCGGTGCTGAGCTTCGACGAGATCGGGCTCGATGCCCGCCCCGCGCTTGTCGGGATGGTGCCGGCGTGACCGCGCTGCTGCAGCCGCTTCTGGATCTGGCGTCGGACGGGCTCTTCGCCGCGTTCATCGTGTTCCTGCGGGTGGGGGCGGCGATGGCGTCATTTCCGGCCTTCGGCGAGCAGTCGCTGCCGCAGCGGGTGCGGCTTGCGCTGGCGATCGCCTTCACCGCCGTCGTGCTGCCGTCGGTTCCGGCCGAGCTGCAGGCGGTTGTCGCCCGCGGCCGCCTGATCGCGCCCTACCTCCTGACGGAGCCGCTGGCCGGTCTCGTCTTCGGCCTCGTGCTGAGGCTTTTCGTGCTGGTGCTGCAGATGGCCGGGGCCATTGCCGCGCAGGCGACCTCGCTTTCCCAGCTTTTTGCCGGCTCTGGGGCAGAGCCGCAGGCGGCGATAGGCCATCTGCTGACGGTCGGCGGCCTCGCGCTGGCGGTGATGGCGGGGCTGCATGTGCGGCTCGCCGAGGCGCTGATCCTCTCCTATCAGGCGCTGCCGGCGGGGGCAGTTCCCGCGGCGGCCGACATCTTGCACTGGGGGCTCGGCAACGTGACCCGGGCCTTCGCGCTGGCCTTCGGGCTTGCCGCGCCCTTCGTGATCGCCTCGCTGATCTATAACGTCGCGCTTGGCGTGATCAACCGCGCAATGCCGCAACTGATGGTCGCCTTCATCGGCGCCCCGGCCCTGACCGCCGGCGGCCTTGTGCTGCTGGCGCTGGCGCTGCCCTCCGCGCTTGCGCTCTGGCATGCGGGCTTTCTGGCATTGCTTGCCGCGCCCTTCGACGTGCCGCGATGAGCGAGGAGCCGGACGAGGGCGAAAAGGAGCACGAGCCAACGCCGAAGCGGCTGGACGATGCCCGCCGCCGCGGCGACATCCTGCGCGCGCCAGAGCTGAACGTGGCGGCGGGATATGCCGGCATACTTGTGGTCGCGATGGCCTTCGGCGCGGGATCGGTCCGGGCGCTTGGCGAAACCGGGATGGTCCTGCTGGGGCAGGCGGACCGGCTCGCGCCCCTGCTGCTGG
Source organism: Rhodobacteraceae bacterium UBA6141 (assembly GCA_002423245.1). Taxonomy (GTDB): domain Bacteria; phylum Pseudomonadota; class Alphaproteobacteria; order Rhodobacterales; family Rhodobacteraceae; genus Frigidibacter. Next base: position 37,142 of record DIVD01000067.1, on the reverse strand, counting down.
CGGGGGAGACGGGCCCGGTCGGCGGGTTGATAGGCCGCGCCGGGCTTGCGGCGTTGCCCTGGCTCTGCGCGCCGATGCTTGCGGTGCTGGCGCTGCTGCTGGCGCTGAAGGGCATCGTGGTCGCGCCCGAAAAGCTGATGCCGGATCTGAAGCGCATTTCTCCGCTGTCGAACGCGGCGCAGAAATTCGGGCGGTCGGGGCTGTTCGAGTTCGGCAAGAGCCTTGTCAAGCTGGGCCTGGTGTCGGCTTTGCTGGGCATGTTCCTTGCCCGCCGGATGCCTTCGATCCTTGGCTCGCAAAATCTGCCGGCGGCGATGTCGGGCGCGCTTCTGGCCGATCTTCTGGTCGATTTCCTGGCGCTGGTGCTGGGGATCGCGCTGGTGATGGGGCTGGCCGACATCCTGTGGCAGCGTGCCGAACGGCTCCGCCGCCTTCGGATGACCCGGCAGGAGATGATCGAGGAGTTCAAGGCAAGCGAGGGCGACCCGCATGTGAAGGGCCGCCGCCGCCAGCTTGGCCGCGAGATCGCGATGAACCGGATGCTTGCGGACGTGGCGCGCGCCGATGTGGTGATCGTCAACCCGACGCATTTCGCGGTGGCGCTGAAGTGGGAGCGTGGGAGCGGCCGTGCGCCGGTCTGCGTGGGCAAGGGCGTGGACGAGATCGCGGCGCGGATCCGGGCCGCCGCCGCCAGTGCCGGCGTGCCGATGCACTCCGATCCGCCGACGGCCCGCGCCCTTTATGCGACGGTCGAGATCGGGCGCGAGATCCGGCCCGACCAGTACAAGGCCGTGGCGGCCGCGATCCGCTTCGCCGAGGCGATGCGCCGCCGTGCCAGGGCCCGCCGGGGCCCCGGGGGGCCGGGCGAATGAGCCGCGCGGGGGATATCGCCGCGCTCGCCCGGCTTGCCGCGCTGGAACGGGACCGGCGCATGCAGGCCCTGCGCGACGCCGGTGCCGCGCGCGCCGCGACCCTTGCCGCGCTGGCCGATCTGGCTGCGGCTCAGGCCGAGGCGCGGGCCGCGACGAGAGGCGATGGATCGCCGCCGGTTCAACACTGCGCGGAGCGGTTTGCGGACTGGGCGCAAGCGCGCAAGGCGGCGCTCAACCCGGAGCTTGCCCGCCAGACGGCCGCATGGCTCGAGGCACGTGCGGCCGCCACGACCGCACATGGACGCGGGCAGGTGCTCGAGCAGCTTGCCGGGCAGGCGCGGGAAGAGCGGTTGCGGCAGCGGGAGGCGCGCAGCGGCGCCTGAGCCGCGGGCGGCCATGGCATGACTTCGCGTGGTGCCGAACGGGCTGCTTCCAGGCTCCGGCCGGCCAGAAGACGCTGCCTGTCTGCCGCGGGTCTCGATCTACCGCGGCTGCGCGTCATCCTGCCTGGCGTCAGCACGCAAAGGCGCGCGGTCGATCCCCCAGACGGCGGATGACCCGGAGTCGCGTCAGACCCGCGCCGGGGCTGGATCAGGTTTCGAAATGCAGACTGCGGTGATTTTCGAAATCACAACAATTTGTTTGATGGCGAAGCCCTTCACCTGGCACTCCGAAATAGTCGGCAAAAACAACCGCCAACGGGAACTGCGCCATGGCCGCGGGCACGCGCGTTTGCGGCGCCGCAGGCTTGTTTTCGGGCGCGGGCTGCGTTGCCTAAATGAGACACACGATTGCGCTTTGGAAAAATTTTACCATTCCCTGTTCGGTCCAGTGAGTGGAGCGAGCATCATGGAGCGGCACCCGTGCGGGTTGAGCGTGGGTTTCAGGAGGAGTCAGGAATGTCCGAGTCCTTTCGTTTCTATTTCTGCGCAGCCGCGGCTGCCATTCCGCTCGGGGCCTTATATGCCGGGCCAGGCACCGCCCAGGATCTGTCGAGCTTTGCTGTGGTGGCAGGCCAGACCATTACAAATACCGGCCCCACGACGATAAATGGCAATATCGCCCTCAGCCCGGGAACTGCCTATACNNCTATACTGGAAGCGGCTCGGTCACCCAGACCGGCGAAACCTTCCTCGCCGACGCGGTGGCGCAAGGCATCCAGAGCGATCTGACCACCCTCTACAACGTCCTCGCCGGCCGTCCCACCTCGGCGGGGGGCGATCTTACCGGTCAGGACCTGGCGGGGATGACGTTGACCGCGGGCGTCTACAACTTCGACACATCGGCAGGGCTTTCCGCGAACGGAACGCTGACGCTCGATGGAGGCGGGGATCCGGACGCGATCTTCATCATCAATGTCGGAACCACGCTGACGGCGGGCAGCGGTTCGAGCATCGCGCTTCAGAACGGGGCGCAGGGCGGCAATGTGTTCTTCCGGGTCGGCAGTTCGGCGACGCTGGACGTCTCGGCGGACCTGGTCGGCCAGATCGTCGCGCTGACAAGCATCACGTTGAACACGACCGCGACGGTCGATTGCGGCGCGGTGCTGGCGCGCAACGGCTCTGTTGTGCTTGATACCAACACCATCAGCATCTGCACCCTGGCGGGGGCGGAGTTTGATCCGGACCCGGACGATGTCGATCTGACCGACAACGAGCAGTCGGTCGCGAACGCCCTTTCCGAATATGTTGCACGGGGAGGCGTGCTTCCGGCCGGATTCGCGATCCTTGCCGCCACGCAGACCGGCGACGAGCTGGCCGCAACCCTGTCCCAGTTGTCCGGCGACGCGGGAACCGGCGTGACCCCGATGGTCATGCAGTCGATGGACGACTTTCTTGATGCGGCCATGCAGCAGGCAAGCCGGCTTGACGCGGTCATGCAGCAGGCCGGCGGGCCGACCTCGCCCGCCGGAGCCCCCAATGATGGCGTCCCGCTCGGCCTGGTCCGTGAGAAGATCAACACGGTCTACAGCGGCAAGTATGGCTCGGGCGAACCTGAAATCGCCGCGCCGGCGATCGCCTCCGCTCCGGTCATGACGCCGGCCCCCGAGTGGAATGCCTGGGTCGCGGGCTACGGCTCGCAGAGCGTGACCGACGCAGACGCGTCCGTGGGCGCGAACGAGGTGACGACGAACAACCGGGGGATCGCCGCCGGCCTTTTGTACTCGCCGAGCGCGACCGATACATTCGGGATCGCCATTTCCTCTGCCACCGCGGAGTTCGACCTCGAGAACAGCAACGGGTCCGGTGAAAGCGACAGTCTGTTCCTGGCCCTGACCGCCCGCAGGTCGCTGGAGTCCTTCTACATCGAGGGCGCTCTGGCATTCGGGCGAAGCGATATCACGACAGATCGCACGGTGACCATTGCCGGTGTCGACCATTTCGAGGGGGAGACCACCTCCGATAGTGTGGCGGCGCGGATCGAGGCGGGATACCGGATGGGGCGGTTCACTCCCTTCGCGGGGATCCGCGCGCAATCGGTCGAGACCCCAGGCTATTCCGAAACCGTGACGTCCGGGGTGGACACCTACGCGCTGCGCTATGAGGAAGAGTCGGCGGAGTCGGTTCGGTCCGAGCTTGGGGTTGCGTTCGACTGGCCGGCCGATGCAAGCGGTATCCGCCCGGCTTTCGGCCTTCGGGTAGCCTGGGCACATGAATTCGTCTCGAACGATCCAGGCAACCGCTCCTTCCTCGCAATTCCCGACGTCTCGTTCCCGGCAAGCGGTGCAGAGGGCGCCGAGGATTCGCTTTTGCTGTCCGCCAGTTTCAGGAAATCCTTCGGGAACGGGCTGTATGTCGACGGCGCGGCAAGCACCGAATATTCCGACAGCTACAGCGACCTGGGCGGGTCTCTTCATCTGGGCTACCGCTGGTAGAGCCTTGTTCCCGGGCGGGCCTCGGCGTGGAGGATCAGCACGCTGTGCATCTGTCCCGCCACCGGCGATGCCAGGTCAGGAGGCGGCCTTGCCTCGCCCGGCCGGTCCGCCTTCGCGGCACCGCGCGATCCCATCGGCTGGTCGGGACCGACGGTGCTGTCCGCCGCGGTCGGCGCCTCGGTTTCCGCGTTCACCTCTGCGCCCAGCAGGACGATAAAGGCGGAGATCCACAGCCACATCAGCAGGCTCGTGTCATTGCTCGCCTCCTTTGTGGTGGGAACAAGGCGTTCGGCGGAATGTCCAGTTGCCCGGGCCACCGGTCGCGGCCCGCGGAGCCTTGCGCTGGCATGGGTCGGCTGACATGGGTCGGCGGACATGGGTCGGCGGACATGGGTCGATCGGGCGTGACGGCGCAGCTTGCGGCGCCGCGCGACAGGTCCGCCGCGCAGAGGTTCAGCGCCGGATCCCCGCGCTGGCATAGATGCCGTCCAGCGCCTCGGCGAGCGGGATCAGCCGGTCTGCCCCGGCATCGAAGGCGCGCGACTGCGCCAGCCGCCGCGCCCAGTCGGCCGCGACCCGCCCGCCCCAGGCATCGGGCGGCCCGACATGCCCGAGCCGTGCGGTGCCCCGGTGCAGATGCGCCGAGAAGTCGTAGAAAGACCCGCCCTCGTTGCGGAAGGACGCGCCGCCATTGGTGCCGTGGAAATCGCAGGCGATCAGCGCGTCGGCACCCAGATGCAGCCGCCACGAGCAGTTCAGCCGCAGCACCGCGCCGGTCGCAAGCGTGATCGTCGCCATCGCGTGATCTTCGGGCACCTGCGCGTGCGGCCCGAGCCGCTGGCCGCCGGCCCAGAGCGCGGCGCTGACCGAGGCGACGCCCGGATCGCCCAGCAGCCAGAGCGCAAGGTCCAGCAGATGCACCCCGAGATCCATCACGCAGCCGCCGCCCGCCTGCGCCAGGTCGTAGAACCAGGGCTTGTCCGGGCCATAGGCGTTGTGGAAGGTCAGGTCGGCGGCAAAGACCTCGCCCAGTTCGCCCGCCGCGATCCAGTCGCCGATCGCCCGGATCGCCGCCGTCTGCCGGTAGCTGAGGTCCACCGCCAGCAGCCGGTCCGCCTGCCGCGCGGCGGCGACGGCGGCAGCCACCTCGCCCGCGTTGCGGCCAAGCGGCTTCTGGCAGAACACCGCTGCACCGGCCTTCAGCGCCGCGATCGTCTGCGCGGCGTGCAGCGCGCTTGGCGTCGCGATCACCACCCCGTCGGGGGCCAGCGCCAGCACCTCCTCCAGCGTGGCCAGCGGCACGGCGGCGGGGGCGGCTTCGGCGGCGGCAGCCAGTGCGCCGGCATCTGGGTCCGCCAGCGCGACGATCTCCGCCGCGCCGGTATCCGCGATCGCCCGCATCCGGTGCTGGCCGATCCAGCCAAGCCCGACAAAGCCGATACGGGGGCGCGCCGCGCCGGCCGCCGGCCGGGCGGGGACGCGCGGCGCAGTCAGCTGCATGTGACCACCGCCTTCACGAACCCCTCCGGCTTGTCGCGCGTGGCATCCAGCGCCTCGGCCAGCCGCTCGAGCGGGTAGCTGTGGGTCAGCAGCGCATCAAGCTCGATCCGCCCGCCGAGGACCGCGGCCACCGCCTCGCGCATCCCGCGCAGGCAGACCTCGGTGCTGCGCTCGTGCGCGTTCACCACGTCGATCCCGCGCCAGTTCCATTGCTGCATGTTCACCTGCCGCAGCCCGTCCTGATGATAGCCGGCGATCACCAGCCGCCCGCCCTCGGCCACCAGCTCCCCGGCGAGGTCCAGCGGTCCTTGCTTGCCCACCGCCTCGATCACCACGTCGCAGAAGCGGGCGTTGGTCAGATCGCGCACCGCGGCGACGATGTGGTGATGATCCTGCATCGGCACCGTCCGCGCCGCCCCCATCTGCCGCGCCAGCGCCAGCGAGCTGTCCCGGCGCGAGACGGCGATGACCTCTGCCCCCGCCTCGGCCGCCAGCCGGGTCAGGATCGCGCCCAGAAAGCCGATGCCGATGATCGCCACGCTGTCGCCGGTGGAAATGCCCGAGCGGCGGAAGATGTTCATAGAGCAGCCGAGCGCCTCGCCGGGGAAGGGCTGCCCGTCCAGCGTGGGGGGCAGCGCCACCACCTCCGCAGCGGGCAGCACGGCATGGGTGGCGTAATGCCCGCCGCCCAGCATCGCGACCCGCTGGCCGGGGGCGAGCCCTTGCACGCCCTCGCCCACCGCCTCGATCCGGCCCCAGCCTTCATGCCCCGGCGCGCCGGGCGCGGTGGGGAAGACCATCCATTCCGGTCCCGCCCAGGGCCCGAGGTTGGAGGCACAGACCCCCGAGCCCTCCAGCCGCACCCGCACCTCGCCCGGGCCGGGGTCCGGGGGCGCGATCGCGACCATCCCGGCCCGTCCTGGGCCGACCAGCCGGGCGGCGCGCGGCGCGCCGCTTGCAGCCGGGTCGGCGGCAAGCGGATGGGGTGGCAACAGCGTCTCGTTCATCTCGGGGCTCCGTCATGGTGCGGCCTGGCCCGGCTTTCGCGGCGGTGCCCGGCGCGGGCGGCGAAAGGCGGGTGGCATCGAAACAGGCCGGGGCGCGGAAGGTTCCAGAAGATGTCATTCAAGATGACATTCATGTCTTTGAAGAAGAAGCCGATGCGCAAACCTTCGCCGCAGCGGCCGGATGAAGAGGCTGGCCATCATCCGGGTGCCACCCCTTAGGTGACTATGGCAGGTCCAGCCGCACCCAGACCAGCCGGTGCCGCGAGGCGGCCTGCGCCTCCTCTGCCAGCGGCGCTCCGGCAGGCGGCCAGAGCACCCCGGCCTCCAGCACCCGCAGCGCGCGCGATGGCAGCACCAGATCCACCCGCATGTTTCCGGGCTTGCCGGGGCCGTCGGGCCAGTCGGCGGTATCGAGCGCCGGATCGCCCCGGTGCCCCGCGTTCACGGCGCCCTGCCCCGCCGCCTGCGCGCCGCCTTCCGATCGGGGTGCCGGGTCTTGCAGGCGCGGGTCGGCCAGCAGGGCGCGGATCGCCTCCGCCCGGCCCTCGCCATCGGCGGGGTCGAGGTTGGCGTCGCCCAGCAGCACGAAGGGCGCGGCGGGCGCGGCAAAGGGCAGGCGCCCGTCCAGCAGCGCCGTCCAGAACGCGGCCTCGTCATGGTTGCGCCTGCCGTTGCGGTCCTCCGGCCCGTCGAAGACCGGCGGCGTGGCGTGCCAGACCAGCAGCGTCAGCCGCCCTCCTCCGGGCAGCACCACCGGCACCGCCCAATGCCCGGTGCTGGACAGGCGCTGCACCGCCGCCACCTCGGGCGCCATCCCCGGCGGCAGCAGCGCACCCGGCAGATCGGCCCACAGGAGGCCGGAGAAATCCTGCACCGCGGTCGCGTCGATCGGCAGCCGCGAGAGGACCGCCATTCCCCCCTCGCCCGCGAACCGCCCCCAGCCCTGCGCGTCGCCCGCTCCGCCAAGCCGGCCATCGCCATCCAGATCCAGCGGCGTCATCCATCCCGCATTCGGGCGCAGGGCGAGCCGGTGCGGATAGTCCACGCCGCGCAGCGCGATGCGCGCGGCAAGCGCCGACAGCGCCGCAAGCCCGTGATCATAGTCGATCCCGGTCAGCACCAGCACATCGGGCGCGGCGGCGGCGATCACCGCGGCGGCGGCCTCGGCCTGCGCATCCTCGCCCTTCAGCAGGTCGCGCAGCAGCAGGCCCGGCCCTTCTCGGACGAGTTCGGCGTTGAAGGTGGCCACCGTCAGCGTATCCGCCACCACGTCAGCCGCCACGTCAGCAGCCGCGGGCAGCGCCAGCGCGGACAGCAGCGCCGCGATCAGGCGGGCCCGGGTCCGCCGCGCCGCGAAGGGCAGCGCAACGCCGGGGGCAATCCGCTGTGTCATGCCGGCGGCGATGTCAGACCCAGGGCCGCGCCTGTGCCAGTTGCCTCTCATAGGAATCAATGGCCGCGACCTTTTGCAGCGTCAGGCCGATATCATCCAACCCGTTGAGGAGGCAGTGCTTCTTGAACTCGTCAACCTCGAAGGCCCAGGTGGTTCCATCCGACGCGGTGACGGTCTGGCTGGGCAGATCCACCGTGATGCGGGCATTGGCGCCGTTCTTCGCATCCTCCATCAGCGCGTCCACCGCCTCTCGCGGCAGCACCACGGGCAGGATGCCGTTCTTGAAACAGTTGTTGAAGAAGATGTCGGCGAAACTGGTGGAGATGACGCAGCGGATGCCGAAATCCAGCAGCGCCCAGGGCGCATGTTCGCGCGACGAGCCGCAGCCGAAGTTGTCCCCCGCCACGATGATCTGCGCATTGCGATAGGCGGGCTGGTTCAGCACGAAGTCCGGCTTTTCGCTGCCGTCCGGGTTGTAGCGCATCTCGTCGAAGAGGTTCTTCCCAAGGCCCGACCGCTTGATGGTCTTCAGGAACTGCTTGGGGATGATCATGTCGGTGTCGATGTTCACAAGCGGCATGGGCGCCGCGATGCCGGTAAGCGTGGTGAACTTGTCCATGTCTGGTCCTTTCGGAGGGCGGCGGACCCCTGGCATTTTGCCTTTCGGGGGGCCGCCGGTGGAAACGGGGAAGTCGGTATCCTTCAGGCGCGGGCGCAGGCCGCCGCGCCCCTCATGCCTCGACCGCCTCCGCCATCATCTCGCGCACGTCGGTCAGGCGGCCGGTGACCGCCGCCGCCGCCGCCATCGCCGGCGACATGAGATGGGTGCGCCCTCCCCTGCCCTGACGGCCCTCGAAGTTGCGGTTCGAGGTCGCCGCACAGCGCTCGCCCGGCGAAAGCTGGTCGGGGTTCATCGCAAGGCACATGGAGCAGCCGGCCAGACGCCATTCCAGGCCGGCATCGACGAAGATCTGCGCCAGCCCCTCCTCCTCGGCCTGCGCCCGCACGAGGCCCGAGCCCGGCACCACCATGCCGCGCAGGCCGGGCGCGATGGTCCTGCCCTTCAGGATGGCGGCGGCGGCGCGCAGATCCTCGATCCGGCCGTTGGTGCAGGAGCCGATGAACACCGTGTCGATCCTGATGTCGGTGAGCTTCATGCCCGGCGTCAGGCCCATGTAGTCAAGGCTGCGCTGCACCGCCTCGACCTTGCCGCCGGTGAAATCGCCGGGCGCCGGCACCACGCCGGTGATCGGCAGCACATCCTCGGGCGAGGTGCCCCAGGTGACGACGGGGGCGATATCCTCGCCGCGCAGCGTGACGACCTTGTCGAAATGCGCGCCTTCATCGGTGTAGAGCGTCTTCCACCAGGCCAGCGCGGCCTCCCATTGCGCGCCCTTCGGCGCATGGGGGCGGCCCATCACATAGGCGAAGGTCTTCTCGTCGGGCGCGATCAGGCCGGCGCGGGCGCCACCCTCGATGGCCATGTTGCACACGGTCATCCGGCCCTCCATCGACAGCTCGCGGATCGCCTCGCCGCAATATTCGATGACATGGCCGGTGCCGCCCGCCGTGCCGGTTTCACCGATGACCGACAGGGTGATGTCCTTGGCGGTGACGCCGGGGCGCAGCCTGCCGGTGATCTCCACCTTCATGTTCCGGGATTTCTTCTGGATCAGCGTCTGCGTGGCCAGCACATGCTCCACCTCGGAGGTGCCGATGCCATGCGCCAGCGCGCCGAAGGCCCCGTGCGTCGCGGTGTGCGAATCGCCGCAGACCACCGTCATGCCCGGCAGCGTCCAGCCCTGTTCCGGGCCGACGATATGCACGATCCCCTGCCGGATATCCGACACCGGGTAGTAGTTGATCCCGAAGTCGCGCGCGTTCCTGTCCAGCGCCTCGACCTGGATCCGCGATTCCTCGTTGTCGATATGCACGTCGCGCCCGGCGGTGGTGGGCACGTTGTGATCGGGCACCGCGACCGTCTTGCCCGGCGCGCGCACGCTGCGGCCGGTCATGCGCAGCCCCTCGAAGGCCTGCGGGCTGGTCACCTCATGCACCAGGTGCCGGTCGATATACAGCAGGCAGGTGCCGTCCTCGGAGGTCTCGACGACATGGGCGTCCCAGATCTTGTCATAGATCGTTCGGGGCGCGGCGGGGTTGGCTGCGGATGTCGCTTCGGATGTCATGGCTGGTCTCTTCTCACGAATGGCGAAGGCACGGGCTGCGTGCGGCTGTCGGTGGACTGTCGGGAATGGGACTGCCGGCACTGCGAAGGCTTACGCGGCGCTCGGCAAGGCTGCCCGCGTCGGGCGGAGCCGCGATCAAAGTCGGGCGAGTATCGAGTGCGCCGCGCCGAAGAAGCGGCCCGGAAGCCGTGCACGGTCGTGGATGTCGAAATAGACAAAGCCCCTCATGGCGCCCGTATCTACCCCCGAATCCGCCGCAAGGCAACCGTCAAGCGCCGATCGGCGCCGCCATGCGCAACGGCTCCATTGAGATTTCGCGGCTGCGATGCTACTTGTGGGACATGGCCTTGCGCCGGGGCCGGATCGGCGCGCAACCCAGGAGGACGATGTCCTGTCTATTTCACTGCAGGCGGCCGCTGCCGGGGCCGCAGGATCGGCGCCCATGACCGCGCTGTCCCAAGATGTGGCAAGCGATGTGCTGCTTGACCGTGTTCTGGCGTCCCTCGACGATGACAAGGCCGAAGATGTGGTCGCGATCGACCTGCGCGGCCGCTCGTCCGTGGCCGATCACATGGTGATCTGCTCGGGCCGCTCGTCGCGGCAGGTGGGCGCCATCGCCGAAAAGCTGGTGGACCGGATGAAGGCAGAGTTCGGCCGGACCTGCAAGGTCGAGGGCAAGGATCAGGGCGACTGGGTGCTGATCGACGCGGGCGATGTCGTCGTCCACGTGTTCCGCCCCGAAGTGCGCGACTTCTACCAGCTTGAAAAGATGTGGCTGCCCTCGGGCGCGGCCGAGTTCGGCCTGCGCCAGTCCTGAGGCGCGCCCATGCGGGTGCATCTGTGCGCGGTGGGCCGGCTCCGCTCCGGCCCGGAGCGCGCGCTTGTGGACGACTACCTCGCGCGGTTCGACCGCAGCGGCCGGCCCCTTGGCCTTGGCCCGGCAGCGGAGCATGAGGTGGAGGACAGGCGCGGCGGCGGGCGCGAGGCAGAGGCCGAGTTGCTGGGCCGCGCCGTGCCCTCAGGGGCGCTGCTGGCGGTGCTCGACGAACGCGGGCGGGTGATGTCCTCGCCCGAGTTCGCCCGGATGCTCGGCGGCTGGCGCGATGCGGGGCGCAGCGATGTGGCCTTCGTGATCGGCGGCGCGGACGGGATCGCCCCTGCGCTGCGGGGCCGGGCAGATGTCGCGCTGTCCTTCGGGCAGATGGTCTGGCCGCACATGCTGGTCCGGGTGATGCTGGCCGAGCAACTGTACCGGGCCGCCTCGATCCTGGCGGGGGCGCCCTATCACCGGGCGTAGGGGCGGCACCAGATGTCTTGCAGACGTTGGGCCGGGCGCCTGTGGGCAGCGGCGCGGGCGACTTGCCACCGGCAAGTCACCTGATCGCGCCGACGCCGGATCGACAACTCTCGCGGCATTGCGGCAGACGCCCGCCCCGAACGCGCGGCCACCTTTGCTCCCGGCCTGCGGTTGCCCCCTGCGGCGCCGCGGCGTATCAAGGGCCCGACACTGGCAGGAGGCCCCGCGATGACCCGTCCGAAACCCGTTGTGCTGTGCATCCTCGACGGTTGGGGCGAGCGCGCGGACCCCGAGGGCAACGCCCCGCTGCTGGCCGATACCCCGGCCTTCGACGCGATCATGGCGCAATGCCCGCATTCCACCCTGATCACCCACGGCCCGGATGTCGGGCTGCCGAGCGGGCAGATGGGCAACTCCGAGGTGGGCCATACCAATATCGGCGCCGGCCGGGTGGTGGCGATGGACCTGGGCCAGATCGACCTTGCCATCGAGGATGGCAGCTTCGCGGTGAACCCGGCGCTGCTGGCCTTCGCCGAAAAGCTGAAGGCAAGCGGCGGCACCGCGCATCTGATGGGCGTGGTGTCGGATGGCGGGGTGCACGGGCATGTCGCGCATGTGCTGGCCGCGATGCGGGCGCTTGCGGCGCTTGGCGTGCCCGTGGCGCTGCACGCGATCACCGACGGGCGCGATGTGGCGCCCTCCTCGGCCGCCGGCTTCGTGGCGGATCTGCTGGCGAAGATGCCGGCGGGGGCGAGGGTCGCCACCGTCATCGGGCGCTACTGGGCGATGGACCGCGACAACCGCTGGGAGCGGGTGCAGCGCGCCTATGACGCGATGGTTCGCGGGGTGGGCGAGACCGCGCCCGATGCCGCCTCTGCCGTTGCCGCCGCCTATGCGCGGGGCGAGACGGACGAGTTCATCGCGCCGACCGTCATCGGCGGCTTCGCCGGGGCGCGGGATGGCGACGGCTTCTTCTGCCTGAACTTCCGCGCCGACCGCGCCCGCGAGATCCTGCTGGCCATCGGCGCGCCGGACTTCGCCGGCTTTGCCACCGGGCCGCGCCCCCGCTGGGCGGCGCTGCTGGGCATGGTGGACTATTCCGCCGCGCACAACGCCTTCATGACCGCCTGCTATCCCAAGCAGACCATCGTCAACACGCTGGGCGAATGGGTGGCGAAACAGGGGCTGACGCAGTTCCGGCTGGCCGAGACCGAGAAATACCCCCATGTCACCTTCTTCCTGAACGGCGGCAAAGAGGTGCCCGAGGCGGGCGAGGCGCGCTACATGGCCAGCTCGCCCAAGGTTGCGACCTATGACCTGCAACCCGAAATGTCCTCCGCCGAGGTGACGGAGCATCTGGTGGGCGCCATCCGGCAGGGCTATGACCTGATCGTGGTGAATTACGCGAACCCCGACATGGTCGGTCATACCGGCAGCCTGCCCGCCGCGATCGCCGCCTGCGAGGCGGTGGACCGCGGGCTGGCAGAGGTGGTCGCCGCGCTGGCCGAGGCGGGCGGCGCGATGATGCTGACCGCCGACCATGGCAATTGCGAGGTGATGATCGACCCCGTCACCGGCGGGCCGCATACCGCGCACACCACCAACCCGGTGCCCGTCGCGCTGGTCGGCGGGCCGGCGGGCGTGTCGCTGCGGCCGGGGCGGCTGGCCGATCTGGCGCCGACGCTGCTGGACCTGATGGGCCTGCCGGTGCCGGCGGAAATGACCGGCCAGACCCTGATCGTGCGGTGATGCGCCCCATCGGCCCCTGCCTGCGCGGCGTGGCGGTCGCGGCGCTGCTGGCCTGCCCCGGCGCCGCGCAGGACCGGGCCGCGCTCGGCGCCGCGGAACGGGGCGCGCCGCCGCGGCCGGTGACGGCGGCGCAAACCGCGGTCTCGGCTGCCGAGGAGTTGCGCGCCGCCATCGCCGCGCTGCGCCGGGCCGGCACCGGGCGCGAGCAGGTCGCGGCGCTGAGCCAGACGATCCGCGCCTATGAGGCCGGCCTCGCCTCGCTGCGCGACGGGCTGCGCCGGGCCGCGCTGCGCGAGGCCGGGATCACGGCCGAGCTGAACGCGCGGCGCGAGCGGCTTTCGCGGCTGCTGGGGGCGATGATGGCCATGCAGTCCTCCCCCGCGCCGCTGACCCTGCTGCACCCCCAGGGGCCAGAGGCGGCGGTGCGCGCCGGGATGATCCTGTCGGACGTGACCCCCGCGCTCCAGGACGAGGCATCGCTGCTGGCCCGCGATCTGCAAGAGGTGGCGCAGATCCGCGCGCTGCACGAGGGGGCGGAGGCGCTGCTGGCCTCGGGCCTGACCGCGGCGCAGGAGGCGCGCACCGCCCTCAGCCAGGCGATGCAGGACCGCAGCGCCCTGCCGCGCCGCTTCCTCGAGGATCCGGAGGAGTTGCAGGCGCTGCTGACAAGCGCCGATACGCTGGACGCCTTCACCACCGGGATCGCGGTGATGGAACAGGACATCGGCCCGCCGATGGAGGATTTCGAGGGCGCCCGCGGCACGCTGCCGCTGCCGGTGCTGGGAACGGTGCTGCGCCGCCCCGGCGAGGCCGATGCCGCCGGCATCCGCCGCCCGGGGCTGTTGCTGGCGACACGGCCCGCAGCGCTTGTCACCACGCCCTGGCCCGCGACGATCCGCTATCGCGGCCCGCTGCTGGACTACGGAAACGTGATGATCCTCGAACCCGCGAAGGGCTACCTTCTGGTTCTGGCGGGGCTTGGAACGGTCTATGGATCGACGGGGGACGTGCTGGAGGCCGGCGCACCCGTCGGGCTGATGGGCGGGGTGGAACCGGGCGGGCAGGAATTCCTGGCGGCAGCACAAGAAGGCGGTGGCGCGGACCGGACCGAAACGCTTTATATAGAGATCAGGCAGGGCAAGGCGCCCGTGGACCCCGCCGCGTGGTTCACCGAAACGAAGGATGACTAGCGCATGAACAAGTTCGTGATGGCCGCGCTTGGCGGCACCGTGGCGGGGGCGCTTCTGACCACGCAGATCGCGGGGCCGATCATGGCGCAAGATGCGGACAAGGAGGCTTCGGTCTACGAACAACTTGACCTCTTCGGCGACATCTTCGAGCGGATCCGCGCGCAATATGTCGAGGAGGTGGCGCCCGGCGATCTGGTCGAGGCGGCGATCAACGGCATGCTCACCTCGCTCGATCCGCATTCGAGCTATCTGCCTCCCGATGACTTCGCCGACATGCGCGAGCAGACAAGGGGCGAGTTCGGCGGGCTCGGGATCGAGGTCACGCAAGAAGAGGGCTTCGTGAAGGTCGTCTCGCCGATCGACGGCACCCCGGCAGCCGAGGCGGGCATCCAGTCGGGCGATTTCATCACCCATGTCGACGGCGAGAGCCTGCTGGGCCTCACGCTGGACGAGGCGGTGGAGATGATGCGCGGCCCGGTCGGATCGGAGATCGTGATCACCATCGCCCGCGAGGGCACGCCCGAGCCCTTCGATGTGACGCTGGTGCGCGACACCATCAAGCTGACCGCCGTGCGCAGCCGGCTTGAGGGCAAGACCGTGGTGCTGCGGGTCACTACCTTCAACGACCAGACCTATGCCAGCCTCGAGGAACAGCTGAGGGCGATGGTGCAAGAGGCAGGCGGGATCGAAAAGGTCACCGGCTTCGTGCTGGATCTGCGCAACAACCCCGGCGGCCTGCTGACCCAGGCGATCCAGGTATCCGATGCCTTCCTTGACGCGGGCGAGATCGTGTCCACCCGCGGGCGCGACCCGGAGGACAGCGAACGCTTCAACGCCGAACAGGGCGACCTCGCGCAGGGCAAGCCGCTGGTGGTGCTGATCAACGGCGGGTCGGCCTCTGCCTCGGAAATCGTCACGGGTGCGCTGCAGGATCATCGCCGCGCCATCGTGGTCGGCACCAAGAGCTTCGGCAAGGGCTCGGTGCAGACCGTGATCCCGCTGCGCGGCGACGGCGCGATGCGGCTGACCACGGCGCGCTATTATACGCCCTCGGGCCGTTCGATCCAGGCGCTTGGCATCGCGCCCGACATCGTGGTGCAGCAACCCGACCCGCAGCCCGAGGCGACCGAGGACGAGGCGCAGGAAAGCGCCGCCAGGCGCG
The DNA here is from genome assembly GCA_002423245.1 of Rhodobacteraceae bacterium UBA6141. Classification (GTDB taxonomy): domain Bacteria; phylum Pseudomonadota; class Alphaproteobacteria; order Rhodobacterales; family Rhodobacteraceae; genus Frigidibacter. Next base: position 21,911 of record DIVD01000067.1, on the reverse strand, counting down.
CCCGGTCCGAGGCGGACCTGCGCGGCGCCATCAGCAACGACTCGATGAGCGAGGATGAAAAGCGCCTGCTGGAAGAAGAGCAGGCGCGGGCGGAAGAGGCCGCGAAGCTGCGGGCCGAGGATTACCAGCTGGCCTATGCCATCGACATCCTCAAGGGCCTGTCGGCCATCGCCCCGGCGCAGTAAAGGATCGGGGCCCGGGCGACCGGACCCCCTTGCCAGAGCAGGACCCCGACCATGACCGATGCCTCTGCCCTGCCCTACCGCCCCTGCGTCGGGGTGATGCTGATCAATGGCGAGGGGGGCATCTTCGCCGGCCGCCGCATCGACACCGCCGCCCCCGCCTGGCAGATGCCGCAAGGCGGGATCGACGCGGGCGAGAGCCCCCGGCAGGCGGCGCTGCGCGAATTGCGCGAGGAAACCGGCCTCACCGAGGATCTGGTGGAGTTCGTCGCCGAGGCGCCGGACTGGGTGACCTATGACCTGCCGCCGGACCTGCTGGGCCGGGTCTGGGGCGGGCGCTTCCGCGGGCAGAAGCAGCGCTGGTTCCTGTTCCGCTTCACCGGCCGCGACGATCAGGTGAACATCGCGGCCGAGCATCCCGAGTTTTCGGAATGGCGCTGGATCGGCGCCGACGAGATGCTGGAGGCGATCGTGCCCTTCAAGCGCGCGGTATACGAACAGGTGGTGGCAGCCTTCCGCCCGCACCTGCCCTGAGGCGGCTCACACCTCTACCGACACCCGCCCGATGGGGCGCGAGCAGCAAGCAAGGATATGGCCCGCCTCGATATCCTCCTCGGCAATGCCGCCCGCATGGACCATCACCACCTCGCCCGCGGTCTTCTTCACCTTGCAGGTGCCGCAGACGCCGAAGGTGCAGCCCGACGGGATGTTCAGGCCCGCGGCGCGGGCGACCGCCAGCACGGTATCCGTCTCGCGGCACGTGGCGGTCACGCCCGAGACGGCGAAATGCACCTCTGCGCTGCGGTCATCCGAGGGCACCACATCCGCGATCTGCGGCACCTCCGCCTCGGTCGCGGCGGGGGCGTGAAAGCTTTCCTGATGGTAGTGTTCCATGTCGAAGCCAAGCGCATTCAGCATGTCGCGTACGGATTGCATGAAGCTTTCGGGGCCGCAGCAGAACACCTCGCGGTCCAGATAGTCCGGCGCCATCAGGCCCAGCATCAACTGGTTGAAGCGGCCGCGATAGCCGGTCCAGGTGCGATAGGGGTCATCCTCCTTCACCACCCAGTGCAGCTTCAGCCCCGGGGTGCGGCTGGCCATGTGCTCCAGCCGCTGCCGGAAGATCAGGTCCTGCGGACGGCGGGCGCAGGATACGAAGGCGATGTCCGGCTCGAACCCCGAATCCCAGATCCATGTGGTCATCGCCAGCATCGGGGTGATGCCCGACCCGGCAGAGATGAACAGGTATTTGCGCGGCCTCGCGTCCGGCAGGGTGAACACCCCGGCCGGGCCGAAGGCGCGGAGCCTGGTGCCGGGGGCCAGATGGTCCAGCATCCAGCGGGCGGCAAGGCTGCCCTCCTGTGCCTTGACGGTGATGGTGATCGACAGCGGCCGCGAGGGGCTGGACGAGATGGTGAAGCTGCGATGCACCGTCCCGCCCGGAAGCGGCAGTTCCAGCGTCAGGAACTGGCCCGGCGCATGGTCGAACCACGCGCCCGAGGGCGCGCGGAAGCAGAAGCTGGCCACACCCGGCGCTTCGGGGATCACCATCGTGCACTCCAGCAACTCGTCCTCGCGCCAGGGCGCGGCGAGGCGGAAGGCCGAGGGAGCGGCCGCGCCGGTCATTCGGCGGCGAGGATGCTGCGCCCTGTCAGCCGCTGGCCGAGCGTGTCGCAATACCAGTCGACGAACTGGATCACGCCTTCCTCCTGCACCGTCGAATAGGGGCCGGGTTCATAGGCTGGCGAGTTGATGCCGTACTGGTTTTCCTCGACCACCTTCCGGTCCTCGTCATTGGTGGCCAGCCAGACCTCGGTCAGCCGCTGCAGGCCGTAATCCACGCCCTCCACCGCGTCCTTGTGGACCAGCCATTTCGTCGTCACCTGCGTTTCGGTCGGCGACAGCGGCAGGACGCGGAACACGATGGCATGGTCGGCAAGGAAGTGGTTCCAGCTGTTGGGGTAGTGGTAGAACAGCAGGCTGCCGGCATCGTTGAAGGGCACGTCGCCCATGCGCTTCGCCACCGCGGCCCTGGTGTTCATCGTGAAGCTTTCGGCGTTGTTCAGCAGCGGGATCCGCGCCAGCCGCCATTGCATCGCCGGATGGTTGACGAAGCGCGAGGGCAGGTTCGCGGCCTCGCAGCGCGCCCAATGCGCCATGATCTCGGGCGCGGCGGCCTCGGGGCCTTCCATCGCGGTCATGGTCGGGCTATCGGAATAGGTGCGGCACAGCGAGGGATGGCTGCCCGAACAGTGATAGCATTCGCGGTTGTTCTCGATCACCAGCTTCCAGTTGGCCTTTTCGATGATCGTCGATTCGAAGGCGACCCTGGCATCGTGCAGCCGGTGCGGGCCGATATAGGCCTCCAGCTTTTCGGCCAGCGCATCGAAGGCGGGCGGCGTGTCCGAGAGGCAGACGAAGACCATCCCCCCCGCCTCGCGGCACTGCACCGGCTTCAGCCCGTATCTGCCCGGCTCGAAATCCGGGCCCATGTCGCGGGCATAAAGCAGGCGGCCGTCAAGCTCGTAGGTCCACTGGTGATAGGGGCAGACCAGCCTCGGCGCCGAGCCCCGGACGGCCGAGCAGATGCGCTGGCCGCGGTGGCGGCAGGTGTTGTGGAAGGCGCGGATCACGCCGTCGGCGCCGCGCACCACCACCACCGGACAGGCGCCCACCTGCAGGGTGACGTAGTTGCCGGTCTTCGGGATTTCGCAGGCGGGCAGCGCGAACAGCCAGTCGCGATACCAGAACCGGTCCAGATCCACCTGGAACATCCCCGGATCGGTATAGAAGGGCTGCGGCAGGGAGTGGTTCTTCTTGCGGCTCATCAACAGCGCAAGGGCATCGGCGTCGCGCATCATCGGTCCTCATCTGCCCGGAAAGGGGCGGGTCTGGGCGATGGGCATGAGGGGCGCGCCGGACCGGATGCGCGCGGAGGCGCCCGGCAGGCAGCCCCGCGCCGCCCACCGCGGCCTGGCTTGTGCAAGGCTGGCGTCCGGGCTTGGCAGGGGCGTTGGCGCAGGCAGCACCGCTGGCGGGGACGGGCCTTCCCGGATCCGCTGGCCGGGGGCTGCCGCGCCCCTTTCCCTGCCCTACCGTTGCGGGGGCAGCGCCGGAGTTCGACCGGCTTCCCAATTCCGTGCCGCCCGAAGCCCGGACGGCAACACCCTGGTAAAGCCGATGATGCGGCAGGCTGCTGCGGGGCAGCCGCCCGAAAACGACGCACCGCAGCGATTTCGCGGAACGGGCGTCAGATCGGCCTTCAGATCCGCCCGCCTTCAGACCCGCTCGATGGCGAGGGCGATGCCCTGGCCGCCGCCGATGCACATGGTGATCAGCGCGAGGCGCCCGCCGATGCGCTCCAGCTCGTACATCGCCTTCACGGTGACCAGCGCGCCGGTCGCGCCGACCGGATGGCCAAGCGCGATGGCGCCGCCATTGGGGTTCACCCTGGCCGGGTCGAGCCCCAGCTCCGCGCTCACCGCCAGCGCCTGCGCGGCAAAGGCCTCGTTCGATTCGATCACGTCGAAATCGCCGACGGAGAGCCCCGTCCGCTCGCACAGCTTCTGCACCGCGGGGACCGGGCCGATGCCCATCACCTCGGGGCGCACGCCCGCAACGGCATAGCCAAGGATGCGCGCCCTCGGCTTCAGCCCCGCCGCCTCGGCCGCCGACGCGCGGGCCAGCACCAGTGCCGCCGCGCCGTCATTGATGCCGCTGGCATTGCCGGCGGTGACGGTGCCGTCCTTGAGGAACACCGGCCGCAGGCCGGCGAGTGCTTCGGCGCTGGTCGCCTTGGGATGCTCGTCGGTGTCGAAGATCACCGTGCCCTTGCGNNGCGGCCTTCGGCGATGGCGGCGGCGGCGCGGCGCTGGCTTTCCAGCGCGAAGGCGTCCTGCGCCTCGCGGCTCACGTCATGCTCGCGCGCGACGTTTTCGGCGGTCACTCCCATATGGCCGGTGCCGAAGGGGCAGGTCAGCGCGCCCAGCATCATGTCCAGCGCGGGCGTGTCGCCCATCTTCTGGCCGAAGCGGACTGCGGGCAGGATGTAGGGCGCGCGGCTCATGCATTCGGCGCCGCCGGCGAGCGCGAAGTCGGCATCGCCCAGCATCAGTTGCTGCGCCGCCGAAACGATCGCCTGCGCGCCCGAGCCGCACAGCCGGTTCACGTTCATCGCCGGGGTGGTGTCGGGCACGCCCGCCTCCATCGCCGCGACGCGCGACAGGTACAGGTCGCGCGGCTCGGTGTTCAGCACATGGCCGAAGACCACGGTGCCGATCTGGCGGCCCTCGATGCCCGCGCGCTCCAGCGCGGCGCGGGAGGCGATGGCGGCCAGCGTGATCGGCGCGATGCCCGCGAGGCTGCCGCCGAAGGTGCCGATGGCGGTGCGCGCGCCGGAGAGGATGACGATATCGGTCATGTCGGTGTCTTTCTGTTGCAGGTTTGCGCGCAGACTAGCGCCCGGCGCCGCCCTTGACCAGCCGCACCGACCGCGGCGCAGGATTTCGTGTCAGCCCGCATTCGTGTCAGCCCGCACTCCGTATCAGCCCGNNNACGCGCAGCGTGTGGACAGGCGGCGGCGAGAGCGTCTCGATCAGGTTGAAATCGTTCTCCTCGCCGCGCAGCCGCGTGGACAGGCCGGTGCCGGCCGAGACCTGAAGCATGGTGCGGCGCCCCTCGCGCAGGGTATCCGCCGCCGCGCCCCAGGTGTGCAGGTGGCCCGACAGCACCAGATCGGCGCCCGCCTCGGCCAGCGCACGGGCGGCAGGCTCGCCATTCGGCATCGGCTCCTTGCGCGCGCCGGGGGGGTGGACCAGAGGGTGATGCAGCATCACCACCCGCAGCACCCCCGGCGGCGCATCGCGCAGCCTGTGGCAGGCGCGGGCAAGGCTGCGGCTGCGCACCCGCCCATGTTCCCAGGCAAACTTCCAGGCGGTGTTCATGCAGACGACCCGAACCCCCGGCAGGTCCAGCATCGGTTCCAGATCGCGCGAGATATCGGCCTTGTAGGCGGCAAAGCTGCGCAGGAAGCGCGAGAGCGGCCGGTCCAGCGGGATGTCATGGTTGCCCGGCACCGCCAGCACCGGCGGCGGCAGTTGCGCGATCAGGTTCGCCGCCTCATCGAACTGCCATTCGCGCGCCCGCTGGGTCAGGTCGCCGGAGATCAGCGTGGCGTCGGGTCGCACCTGCCATGCCGTCTCGATCAGCGGGCGCAGAAGCTCGGGCCGGGTCCGGCCGAAATGCAGGTCGGACAGGTGAAGCAGCCTTGCCATCAGGCCGCGGTGCCGCTTGCGGCCGCAGCCCCCGGCCCCTCGGCGGCGATGCGGTTGGCGACGCTGGCAGAGCGTTCCGCCTCGGCCACCGGCGCCAGCACCATCAGCGCGGCGGGCAGCATGCGGAACCGGAAGGGCCCGGTCATCCGGTCACGCTCGCCATCGCGGGCAATGTTGCGGCGGGGCCTTCGGGTCTCGATCACGATGTCCGCGCCGCAGATCAGTTCGAAATCCGTCTGCGGCCGCGCCTTGCGCAGCGCAAGCCGGGCGGCAAAGCGCACCAGTTGCCCGCGCGAGCAATCGGGGGCGAGGAACACCGCGAACTGGCCCCTGTCGAGGCACTCGTTGCCGGGCAGCCCGAACTGGTCAAGCTGGTAGCCATTCGCCGCGACGAACACCATCGGCGTGCGCAGGCGCCGCGCCTCGCCATCCACCGTGACCTTCATCACCGAGGGGCGGCGGAACCCGGCGATGGTGCGCAGCACCGACCAGTAGGCCGCCATGCGCGAGCGGCCGAAGCGGTCATAGATCTGCTCGCGGCTTTCCAGGATGGCGGGATAGAGGCCAAGGCTGGCATTGTTCAGGAATACCCGGCCGTTGATCTCGCCCACGGCAATCTTGCGCGGTTCCGCCTCGGTCAGCGCCGCGACGGCCTCTTGCGGGTCTTCGGGGAAGCCGAGGCTGCGCGAGAAGAAGTTGAAGGTGCCCATCGGCAGCACGCCCATCGCGATGTCGGTGCCGATCAGCTCGGCCGCGACCGCGCAGACCGTGCCATCCCCCCCTGCCGCGATGATGGTGGCGAACCCGCCCGCCCGGGCGTCACGCGCCGCGGCGGCGATGTCCTCGCCCTCGCGGATCAGGCGCAGATCGGGATGGCCGCCGATCTTCTCGATCATCGGGTCGAGCAGCGCGTGCAGCTGCGCGGCCTTCTTCCGGCCCGCGCCGGTGTTGGCGATGATGCAGATCGGCCCTTGCATGGTGCCTCCATGATGCGGCCGGACAGCCCGGCTCGGCACCCAACGCGGCCCCCCTGCGGCGGTTCCGCGCAATCCGGATCGCCGCTTGCGGGGTTGACAGCGGGGAGCCCGCCCCCAATGTGGGCTTGACACATTCAGGAGACCGCATATGGCAAACCCCGTCGTCCAGCCCTTCTTCGACCGCCCCACGGGCAGCCTGCAATATGTGTTCCACTGCCCGGACACCCTGCAGGGCGCGGTGGTGGACCCGGTCTGGAACTACGATCCCCGCTCGGTGGCGACCTGGGAGGAAAGCGCCGACGAGATCGCGGCCTATCTGCGCGAGACCGGCATCACGCCGGTCTGGATCCTCGACACCCATCCCCATGCCGATCATCTGAGCGCGGCGCGCATCCTGTCCGAGCGCCTTGGCGGCGTGCCGCGCGGCATCGGCGAGAAGGTGCGCGAGGTGCAGGCGCTGTGGCAGAAGCTGTATAACTGGCGCGCCGCCGAAACGCCCGACGGCAGCTGCTGGGACCGGCTGTTCGCCGATGGCGACAGCTTCATGGTGGGCAATGTTCCGGTGCGGGTGATGCTGTCGCCCGGGCATACGCTGGCCTCGGTCACCTATGTCGCGGGGGATGCGGCCTTCGTGCATGACACGCTGATGATGCCCGAAAGCGGGTCGAGCCGGGCCGATTTCCCCGGCGGCAGCGCGGCGGTGCTGTGGGACAGCCTGCAGGCGATCCTGTCGCTGCCGGCGGACACGCGGCTTTACGTCGGGCATGACTACCCGGCCGCGGATGCGGCCCCGGGCTGCATGGCGACGGTGGCCGAGCATCTGGCGCAGAACGCCCATGTCAAGGCGGGCACGGCGCGCGAGGCGTTCATTGCCCGGCGCGAGGCACGGGATGCGACGCTGGCGCTGCCGGAACGGATGATTGCGGCGCTGCAGGTCAACCTCCGCGGCGGCGCGCTGCCGCCGCCCGAGGATGACGGCCACAGCTATCTGAAGATGCCGGTGAACAGGTTCGCGCCGCGGTAGGGTAGCTATTCCGCCGCCGCCGCCCGCTGCGGCGGATCGAGGCGGACCCGCCCCGCTTCGGTCAGGTGCCACACGTCGCGGCCCTCGATCACCACGGCGGTCAGCGGGCCGCCATAGGCGGCGCCGCTGTCGAGGTTCAGGCGATTGCCGTAATGCGTGGGCGCGGACAGCGCGGTGTGGCCGTGCACGACCAGCGCGCCGTGGTCGCGCGTATCGTCCAGAAACTCGTGCCGGATCCACAGCAGGTCGTCATCGACCTGCTCGCGCAGGTCGATGCCGGGGCGCACGCCGGCATGGACGAACAGCGCATCGCCGCGCAGGAACCATGTCGGCAGCGTGCGCAGGAACCCGATATGGCCGGGCGGCACCGCCTCTGACGCCTCGGCATGCACGCGGGCCAGCGGCCGGTCGGCAGGCGCGTGGATCCCGTAGGAGGCCAGCGTCGCCCCGCCACCGATGCGCGGATGAAGCCACGCCAGATCGGCGCGCAGCCGCGGGTCGCGGTCGGCCGGGTCGCCCATGAACCGCGCGAACAACTGGTCGTGGTTGCCCTTCAGCACCACCCAAGGCATGCCGGCCGCCTGCCCTTGCAGCAGGTATTCGATCACGCCGCTGCTGTCTGGCCCGCGGTCCACCAGATCGCCGACATGCACGACCGGCGCCCCGGCATCGCCGGTCGCCGCCCGGTCGGCCGCGATGAGCGCATGGGCGGCCTTCAGCAGGTCGAGATGGCCGTGAATGTCGCCGATGGCATAGGTGCGCATGTCGTCTCCGGGTGGCCTGCGAGGGGAAAGGCCCCCTGCCGATTCGGGACAGGGGGCCTTGCCTTTGCTATAGCGCGGCTGTGACAGAACGTCGAACCACGCGGAAAGGATCCGGCGCCGGGGCGCGGAGGGCCGGAACGATCCGGCGCCGGGGCGCCGAGGGTCAGGCGCCCTCGAATTCCAGCGGCTTCACCTGCTGGAACAGGCCCGTCGCTTCCAGATCCGCCTTCACCGCCTCGGGCAGCGGCTCGTCGAGGTAGAGGATCGCGATGGCATCCTCGCCGGCGGCGACGCGGCCAAGGGTGAAGTTGGCGATGTTCACCCCGTGCTTGCCAAGCGTGCTGCCAAGCGTGCCGATGATGCCGGGCAGGTCGCGGTTGGTGGTATAGAGCATGTGGCGCCCGACCTCGGCATCAATGTTGATGCCCTTCACCTGGATGAAGCGCGGCTTGCCGTCGCTGAACACCGTGCCGGCGATCGACCGCTCGCGCGTGTCAGTGACCATCGTCAGCTTGATATAGGCGTCGAAAACGCCGGATTTTTCCTGCTGCGTGGTCGAGATCTGGATGCCGCGCTCCCTCGCGATCACCGGGGCGGAGACCATGTTCACCTCGGGGTTGGTCGCCCGCATGATCCCGGCGATGGCGGCGCAGTTCAGCGCGGCAAGGTTCATCTCGGCGACATGGCCGTCATAAAGGATGTTGATCGCCTTGATCGGCTCGTCCGTCATCTGGCCGACAAAGGCGCCCAGATGCCCGGCAAGCTTGAGCCAGGGGCCCATGACCGCGGCTTCCTCGGCGGTGACCGAGGGCATGTTGAGCGCGTTCTGCACGGCACCGGTCAGCAGGTAATCCGACATCTGTTCAGCGACTTGCAGCGCGACGTTCTCCTGCGCCTCGGTGGTGGAGGCGCCCAGATGCGGCGTCACCACCACGTTCGGCAGGCCGAAGAGCGGGCTTTCGGTGGCGGGCTCCACCTCGAACACGTCGAAGGCGGCACCGGCGACATGGCCGGACCGGATCGCCTCGGCAAGCGCCGCCTCATCCACCAGACCGCCGCGGGCGCAGTTGATGATCCGCACACCCTTCTTGGTCCTTGCAAGGGCTTCGGCGTTCAGGATGTTGCGGGTCTTGTCGGTCAGCGGCACATGCAGGGTGATGAAATCGGAGCGGGCAAGCAGCTCGTCCAGCTCCACCTTGGTCACGCCCATCGACTTGGCGCGCTCGTCCGACAGGAAGGGGTCGTAGGCCAGGACCTTCATGTGCAGGCCAAGCGCGCGGTCGCAGACGATGCCGCCGATATTGCCGGCGCCGATCACGCCAAGCGTCTTGTTGTAAAGCTCGACCCCCATGAAGCGCGACTTCTCCCATTTGCCGGCATGGGTGGAGACCGAGGCTTCGGGCAGTTGCCGCGCGACCGCGAACATCATCGCGATGGTATGTTCGGCGGTGGTGATGGAATTGCCGAAAGGCGTGTTCATCACGATCACGCCCTTGCGCGAGGCGGCGGGAATGTCAACGTTGTCAACGCCGATGCCGGCGCGGCCGATGACCTTGAGATTGGTCGCAAGCGCCAGCAGCTTGTCCGTCACCTTGGTGGCCGAGCGGATCGCAAGGCCGTCATACCGGCCGATGATCTCTGCCAGCTTGTCCTTGTCCTTGCCGAGTTTCGGCATGTAGTCCACCTCGACCCCGCGGTCGCGGAAGATCTGCACGGCGGTTTCGGAGAGTTCGTCGGAAACGAGAACGCGGGGGGCCATGATGGGCTCCTGTGTTATTGGTGTCGCGTGGAAGCCGGACGGTTTCCACAGGTGCGATGTGCGGAAAGGGTCCGCCGGGGCGCGCCCGGCGGGACAGGATCAGGCGGCCCTGGCCTGCGCCTCGATCTCGGCCTCGAAGGCGTATTCGATCCAGGGCATCAGCGCGGCGACATCGGCGGTTTCCACCGTCGAGCCGCACCAGATGCGCAGACCCGGAGGGGCGTCGCGGTAGGCGCCGGCATCGAGGGCGACGCCCTCCTTCTCCAGCCGTCTGGCGACGGCCTTGGCGAAGGCGGCGCCGTCGCGGATGCGCGGATCGGTGAACTTCAGGCAGACCGAGGTGGTCGAGGCGGTGGCCGGATCGACGGCAAGGTTGGCGATCCAGTCCTTGCCGGCGATGTAGTCGGCAATCGCCGCCGCGTTCGCCTGCGAGCGGGCGATCAGGCCCGGCAGCCCGCCGATGCCCTGCGCCCATTTCAGCGCGACGAGGTAATCCTCGACGCAGAGCATCGAGGGCGTGTTGATCGTCTCGCCGGCGAAGATGCCTTCGATCAGCTTGCCGCCCTTGGTCATGCGGAAGATCTTCGGCAGCGGCCATGCGGGGGTGTAGCTTTCCAGCCGCTCCACCGCGCGGGGGGAGAGGATCAGCATCCCGTGCCCGCCCTCGCCGCCCAGCACCTTCTGCCAGGAGAAGGTCGCGACATCGAGCTTGTCCCAGGGCAGGTCCATCGCGAAGGCGGCGCTGGTCGCGTCGCAGATGGTCAGCCCGGCGCGGCTGGCCGGGATCGCGTCGCCGTTCGGCACCCGCACACCCGAGGTGGTGCCGTTCCAGGTGAAGACCACGTCCTTGTCGAAATCGACGCTCGCAAGATCCACGATCTCGCCATAGGGGGCCTTCTTCACGGTGGCGTCGAGCTTGAGCTGTTTCACCACATCGGTGACCCAGCCTTCGCCAAAGCTCTCCCAGGCCAGCAGTTCCACCGGGCGGGCGCCAAGCAGCGACCAGAGCGCCATTTCCACGGCGCCGGTATCGGAGGCGGGCACGATGCCGATGCGGTACTCCGCCGGCACGCCCAGAATGTCACGGGTGAGATCGATCGCCTCTTTCAGCTTGGCCTTGCCGATGGTGGCACGGTGAGAACGGCCCAGCGGGGCGTCCGAAAGCATGTCGAGCGAGAAACCGGGTATCTTCGCGCAGGGGCCCGAAGAGAAGCGCGGATTGGCCGGGCGCGCGGCCGGGGCGGTCAGTGCCATGATGGTATCCTTGCAGATAATCGCCCTTCGTTGGGGAAGGGTGTCCCGCGGATGGAGTTAGCGGATCGCGGACAACAAGGCAAGGGGAAACGTGCCTGGTGCGAGGCTGTGCAGCCCTGCGCAGAACCTTGCGGGAAAACCCCGCGCATGATGTTCTGGTGGCGGGCCGGATGGACGCGCCTGCTCGCCCCCCCTGCGGCGCTTGCTCGCCCCCCCTGCGGCGCTTGCGCGGTTAGGCGGATGTCTCGCTGCCCGCTAGGCTGGTGACAGGCGTTGTTCGTCGGGGGGGATTCGGTAATGACAGGTCGCGCTTTCGCCCATTCGGGAAACCTGCCCGACCGCAGCGACTGGCAGACCCTGGAGGAGCATCTGCTGGCGACGGCTGATCTTGCGGCGGCGCGCGGAGCCTTGGTGGGGCTGGAGGCGACGGCGCGGATCGCGGGGGCCTGGCACGACTTCGGCAAGCATGACCCGGCCTTTGACCGGGTGCTGCGGGGCGAGAACGTCCGTGTCGATCACTCCACCGCGGGGGCGAAGCTGCTGCTTGACCGGGCGAAGGGGGCGGAGAAGGTTGCGGCCGAGCTTCTGGCCTATGGCATCCTCGGCCATCATGCGGGCCTTCCCGACGCACGCCCCTCGGAAGGCAACCTCGAAGGCAACATGCAGCGCCGGATCGAGAGGTTCCTCGACCCCATCGACCCCACGATCACCGCCGCCGCGGTGGTGGATCTGGCGCCGGCGGTTTCCGAGATCATCGCCAGGCTGCGGCCGGGCGCGGCTGCGCCATTCGACCTGTCGGTGGCCGGGCGCATGGCGTTCTCCTGTCTGGTGGATGCCGATTTCCGCGATACCGAGGCCTTCTACGCCCGGCTGGAGGGGCGCGAGGCGGACCGCGACTGGCCTGCCCTGCCCGCCCTGCTGCCGGGGCTGCGTGCGGCCTTCGACGCGCATATGGCGGGGTTCCCGGCGAAGACCGCCCTGAACCTGCTGCGGGCCGAGGTGCTGGCGCATATCCGCGCGCGGGCCGCATTGCCGCCGGGGCTGTTCACGCTGACCGTGCCGACGGGGGGCGGCAAGACGCTGGCCTCGCTTGGCTTTGCGCTCGACCATGCCGCGCGGCATGGGCACCGGCGGATCATCCATGCCATCCCCTACACCTCGATCATCGACCAGACCGCCGCGATCTTCAAGGATCTGTTCAGGGGCGCCGGCGATGTCGTGCTGGAGCATCATTCGGCCATCGACGCCGACAAGCCCGGCCAGGAGGGCCGCGACAAGGCCCGCCTCGCGATGGAGGACTGGGCGGCGCCGATCGTCGTGACCACCAACGTGCAGCTGTTCGAGAGCCTGTTCGCCGCCCGCCCCTCGCGCTGCCGCAAGCTGCACAACATCGCCGGGTCGGTGATCGTGCTGGATGAGGCGCAGTGCCTGCCTCGCCCGCTGCTGCTGCCGGCGCTGCGGATGATCGACACGCTGGCGGCGCATTACGGCTGCAGCATCTTGCTGTGCACCGCGACCCAGCCGGCGTTCGACAGCCGGCAGCTGAAGCAGGGGCTGGCGCTGGCCGGGCGGGAACTGGCCCCGGCCCCCGAGGCGCTCGCAGGGCGGCTGCGGCGGGCGCGGGTGGTGCCGGCGGGCGAGATGGAGGACGCGGTGCTGATCGAGGCGCTGCGCGATGCGCCGCAGGGCATGGTGATCGTGAACAGCCGCAGGCACGCGCTGGAGCTGTTCGAGGCGGCGCGCGGCGAGGGGCTGGAGGGGGCGGTGCATCTGACCACCCGCCAGTATCCCGCGCATCGTCGCCGGATCATTGCCGATATCCGCGAGCGGCTGAAATCCGGTGCGCCCTGCCGGCTGATCGCCACCAGCCTGATCGAGGCGGGGGTGGATCTCGACTTTCCGAAGGGCTGGCGGGCGGAAGCCGGGCTCGACAGCATCGTGCAGGCGGCGGGGCGGGTGAACCGCGAGGGCAGGCGGCCGCTGGAGGACAGCACGCTGACGGTGTTCTCGGCGCCGGGAAGTCCGGTGCCGGCAACGATGAAGCCGCTGATCGCCGCCATGCGCAGCACCGCCGCGCGGCATGAGGATCTGCTGGCCCCCGCCGCGATCCGCGACTGGTTCGAGCAGGTCTACTGGACGGCGGGCCCCGAGCGCATGGGGCAGCCGATGGTCGACGCCTTCGTCTTCGCACGCAGCGGCACCGACTTCCCCTATCGCAGCACGGCCGAAGCGTTTCGGATGATCGACAGCAAGATGGTGCCGGTGATCGTCGCCGCCGAGGATGCCGCGCGGGCGGTGGTGCGACAGCTCGGGGTTCCCGACGTGCCCTCGGGCAGCATCGCCCGGGCCTTGCAGTCCTGCACGGTGCAGATCCCGGACAGGATGCGCGCCCTGCTGGTGAGCAACGGCCATGCCGATTTTCACGCCCCGCAGCTGCGTGGAGACCAGTTCTGTGTGCTGGCGGACGGCTCCTCGCTCTACCGGGAAGCGAGCGGATTGTGGTGGGAGGCGGCGGACTATCTGGATGAGAATCAGCTCCAGATCTGAGCGGAGGAACCGGACTGCCGGATTTTCAAAACCGGGGGGCGGCGCGGCATGACCGTGAACGCCCGCTCGCAAAGCCACTGACCTCTCATCGGTTTGCGGCAAGAAGGCGCTTGATCCAGACACGCGGCGCGATAGTCTGGTCGCAGATTGGGAAACCGTTCATGACATTTGGCATTCGTCTTCACGTCTGGGGCCAGCATGGCCTGTTCACCCGCCCCGAACTGAAGGTCGAACGTGTCACCTACGATGTGATGACGCCGTCTGCCGCGCGGGGCATTCTTGAGGCGATCCACTGGAAGCCGGCAATCGCCTGGGTGATCGACCGCATCCATGTGCTGGAGCCGATCCGCTTGCAGTCCATCCGCCGCAACGAGGTCGGGCACAAGGCGCCGGCGGGCACGATCAAGCGGGCGATGACCCGCGGCGATCTTGAGGGTGTGCAGCTGCTGGTGGATGAGGACCGCCAGCAGCGCGCCTCTACCGTGCTGGTTGCGCCTGCCTATGTGATCGAGGCGCATTTCGTCCTCACTGCCAGGGCGGAGGCAGGCGAGACAGAGGGCAAGCATCTGGACATCTTCAACCGCCGCGCCGCTAGGGGCCAGTGCTTTCACCAGCCTTGCCTTGGCACCCGCGAGTTTGCGGCGCATTTCGCGCTGGTGGAGCCGGCGGCGGCGTTGCCGCCCCGCAACCCCGCGGCGGAAACCGCCGACCTCGGCTTTGGCAGCCCGCGCGATCTGGGCTTCATGCTGTGGGACATCGACCACGCCGCGCCCGGGCGGCCCTCGCTGCTGTTCCGCGCCAACCTGCGCGACGGCGTGATGGAGGTGCCGCTGCCGGGCAGCCCCGAGGTCAGGCGATGAGCCTGCTTGCCTCGCTGGTCCGCGCCTATGACCGCCTGCCCGATGCCCCGCCCTACGGCTATTCGACCGAAAAGATCGGATTTTGCGTGGTGCTGAACCCGGATGGTTCGGTGGCCGAGGTCATCGACCTGCGCGACACCGACAGGAAGCGCAGCCCGCGGATGTTGGCTGTACCGACCTCCCCGAAGCGGGCCGGCAGCACTCCCCGCCCGAACTTTCTGTGGGACAATATCAACTATGCGCTCGGTGCGGGCAAACTCGCAAATCCCGATGACGTTCGGTTTGAGGCCTTTCGGGACAAGCATCTGAACTACCTATCAGGAGTAGCGAGCAGAGAAATCGGGGCCTTCTGCAATTTTCTGCGCGCCTGGAACCCGGCAGACGCGACACAGCACTTCCCGGCAGACGATCTGCCAACGCAGGGGATCGTTTTCGGATACATCGACAGTTACCGTGATGGCTTCCTGCACCAGACAACAGCAGCGCAGGAGTTCTGGGACCGCGACCGTTACCGTTGGATTGCCATTGAAGGAAAGAACTCCACGCCTGCAGTTTGCCTCGTCAGCGGTGAGAAATCTTCGATCGCCCGGACGCATCCGCCGATCAAGGGGATGTCGGGCGTAGGTGTAAAAAGCGAGATGGCCCTGATCTCGTTCAACGACAATGCCTACGTATCTTATGGCCATGAACAGGGTGACAATGCCCCAGTCTCCGAAGCAGCCGCCTTTAAATACACAACTGCCCTGAACCGCTTTCTGGCGGACAAGAACCACCGCCTCCAGATCGGCGATACCTCGACGGTATTCTGGGCGGATGCCGCCGAGGAGGAGGCAGAGGAGGCCGAGAAGCTGTTCGCCGCCTATTACGACACGACCAGTGATGACAGGCTGGCCGCCGGCAAGGTCGGCAGCAAGCTGGAGGCGATCCGCAGCGGTGCCCCGCTGGCCCAGATCGCGCCCAACCTCTCGCAAGGCGTGCGGTTTCATGTTCTGGGCCTTGCGCCCAATGCCGCGCGGCTCTCGGTCCGGTTCTACTGGACCAGCGACTTCGGCACACTCACGGCAAATTATCAGCGATACCTCTCGGACACCGCCTTGCATCCGCCCCCGCGCGGCGGCTGGCCGCCGCTGTGGCGCTACCTGGTGGAACTTGCCAGCCAGGGCAAGCGCGAGAACGTGCCGCCGTTGGTCGCCGGGGACTGGATGCGCGCGATCCTGACCGGGGCGCCGTATCCGCTGACGCTTCTGTCCACGACGCTGATGCGCATCCGCGCGGATGGCGAGGTGAACGCGCTTCGTGCCGGCATTCTGAAATCCGTTCTCATCCGCAATTTCAAGTCGAGGGAGGCCCCCGTGGCGCTGGATCCGGCCAATACCAACAAGGGCTACATGCTCGGGCGGCTGTTCGCCGTCTATGAGGAGGTCCAGCGCAGCGCGCTTGGCGGCAACGTCAACGCCACCATCAGGGACAAGTTCTACAGCGCAGCCTCGGCCACGCCGCAGAAGGTGTTCCGCACCCTGGATGCGGGCTCGCAGAACCATTTTTCCAAACTGCGCAAGCAATCACCCGGCCGGGCGGTCAATCTGGAAAAACTGCTGACCTCGATCACCGATCTGATGGATCCGGGGAAGGACCCGATTCCGGCCTCGCTGAACGCCGCCGAACAGGCGCTGTTCGGCATCGGCTATTACCACCAGCGCAGCGATTTCTTCCGCAAGCACGATGACAAGACCACCGAGGAGCCCGTGAAATGACACCGCTGTCCCGCCGCCATGACTTCGTGCTGATCTTCGACGTGACCAATGGCAACCCCAATGGCGATCCTGACGCCGGCAACCTGCCGCGGCTCGACCCCGAGACGAACCACGGCCTCGTCAGCGATGTGAGCCTCAAGCGCAAGATCCGCAACTATGTGGAGCTGGCCCGCACCGGCGAGGCCGGGCACCACATCTATGTGCAGGAAGGCGCGATCCTGAACGAGAAGCACCGCCAGGCCTATATCGCCCTGCGGGGAGATGGCACCGGCAAGAAGGAAGCCAGGCTGAACCCCAAAGATGACGCCGAGGCGACGGCATTGCGCGACTGGATGTGCCAGAACTTCTTCGATGTGCGCACCTTCGGAGCCGTGATGTCCACCGGCATCAACTGCGGGCAGGTGAAGGGCCCGGTCCAGATGACGTTCGCGAACTCGGTGGAGCCGATCCTGCCGGTGGAAATCTCCATCACCCGGATGGCCGCCACCAACGAGGCCGAACAGAAGAAACGGGCGGAGGGGGCCGAGGAGATCGACACCCGCACCGACAACCGCACGATGGGACGCAAGCATATCGTGCCCTACGGGCTCTATGTCGCGCATGGTTTCGTCTCGGCCAAGTTCGCCGAACGCACCGGGTTTTCCGACGCGGATCTGGAGCTGCTGTTCGAGGCGCTTGTCAGCATGTTCGAGCATGACCGCTCTGCCGCGCGGGGCGAGATGACCACCCGCAAGGTGATCGCGTTCCGCCATGAGAGTGCGCTTGGCAATGCCCCCGCGCATCTGCTGTTCGACCGGGTGAAGATCGGCCGCAATGTCGACGGCGAGCTTCGGGCAATCGATGACCGGGGGCTGGGCAACCTCCGCCCGGCCAGAAAGTTCAGCGACTACATGATCGACATCGACCGCGAGGGGCTGCCGGCGGGCGTCGAAGTCCTCGAGCTTGTCTGACCATGCCCGGCCGCCCGCCGACGAGGAGCCCATCCCCCTCTCGGCGGTGCAGCATGCGGTCTATTGCCTGCGGCAGGCGGCGCTGATCCATCTCGAGCGGCTCTGGGCCGAGAACCGCTTCACCGCCGAGGGCGATGTGCTGCACGCGGTGGCCGACAAGGGCGGCAGCCGCAAGGCACGCGGGGTGCGGCGGGTGATGTCGCTGCCGCTGGCCTCTGCCCGGCTAAACCTGACCGGCATTGCCGATCTGGTGGAGTTTCATGGCGATGTGCCCTTCCCGGTCGAATACAAGCGCGGCAAGCCCAAGCTGCACCGCGCCGATGAGGCTCAGCTTTGCGCGCAGGCCCTGTGCCTTGAGGAGATGACCGGCCGGCCCGTGCCCGCCGGCGCGCTGTTCTACGCCCAGACCAGGCGCCGCGTGACCGTGCCCTTCGACGCCGGCCTGCGTGCGCTCACCGAGGCCACGGTGGCGGATCTTGCTGCGATGCTGGTCAGCCGCCAGACCCCGCCGCCCACGCCGCACCGGGCGCGCTGCCGTGCCTGCTCCTTGCTGGAGCTGTGCCGCCCCGACACCGTCGCCCGCCCCGTCAGGCAATGGCGCGACAGGATGCTGGCCAAGGCGCTGGAGGCCCCGTGAAGAAGCTGCTGAACACCGTCTATGTCACCAGCGAAGGCGCCGCGCTGAAGAAGGACGGCGAGACTCTGGTGGCCGAGGTCGAGGGCATCGAGAAGGCCCGCGTGCCCCTGCACATGCTGGCCTCGGTGGTGGCCTTCGGGCCGATCCTGCTCTCACCCGCGCTGATCGGCATCTGCGCCGAACGCGGCATCACCATCGCCCTGCTGGACCGCGTCGGCCGCTTTCAGGCCCGCATCGAGGGGCCGGTTGCCGGCAACGTCCTGCTGCGCCGCGCGCAATACCGGGCAGCCGATCGCGCCGAGGATATCGTGCGGTCCATGGTCATGGGCAAGGTCGCCAACCAGCGCGCCGTGATCCGCCGCTCGCTCCGCGACTATGGCGCCGAGATGCCGCCGCCCGCCCGGCAGTCACTCGAATCTGCGGCCGACCGCATGGCGATGATCCTGCGGCGCGTGCAGCTGTCGGATGCGACCGTCGATGAGCTTCGCGGGTCCGAAGGCGAGGCGGCGAACCTCTATTTCGCCGGGTTCGACCATCTGATCCGCTCGCCCGATGCCGAACTGCGCTGGACGCAGCGCAGCCGCCGCCCACCGCTGGATGCGATGAACGCGCTTCTGTCCTTCCTCTACACCCTGCTGACCCATGACTGCCGTTCCGCCTGCGAGGCGGTCGGGCTCGACCCCGCAGTGGGGTTCCTGCACCGCGACCGCCCGGGCCGCCCCAGCCTGGCGCTTGACCTGATGGAGGAACTGCGCGCCCCGCTGGCCGACCGGCTCGCCCTGTCGCTGGTCAACCGCCGCCAGTTGCGCGCGGCGGACTTCCGCCAGATGGAGGGCGGCGCGGTGCTGCTGACCGATGATGCGCGCAAGCTGGTGCTGACGGCTTGGCAAGAGCGCAAGAAGGAAGAGCGGCTGCACCCGTTTCTGGCCGAGAAGGCACCCTTCGGTCTTGTTCCCTATCTGCAGGCCCAGATGCTGGCCCGGCATCTGCGCGGCGACATCGAAGCCTATCCGCCCTGGTTCTGGAGCTGACATGCTGGTCTTGGTCACCTATGACGTGCGCACGCTGGAAGAGGGCGGCAAAAAGCGCTTGCGCCAGGTCGCCCGTGCCTGCGAGGATTACGGCCAGCGCGTTCAGTTCTCGGTGTTCGAGATCGAGGTCGATCCGGCCCAATGGGCCAGGCTGAAGGCGCGGCTGGAGGGGATCATCGAGCCCGCGCATGACAGCCTGCGCTATTATTATCTGGGCGCCAACTGGACTCGCCGAGTCGAGCATGTCGGCGCCAAGCCTGCGACAGACCTGAACGGCCCGCTGATCATCTGACGCCCTCGCTGGTAGAAGCGGGGTCGCCGGGAGTTGTGCGAACATCGAGCGTGCCGTAGTTTGCCGTCAGGTTCGCATCGCCCCTAGCTGTTTGAAATCGTTTACCTCTCGACATCCGGCCCGGCTTCGGCTGGTCGGTTACCCGTCCCGGCATGGACACCCGCAGAAACGCCCTGATTTACCCAGAGCCACTCTGCCCTTATACTCGGGGAAGTCGCCCCCTTCCCGGGGGCGTGGATCGAAACCAGCGCGGATGGTGGATCGGCTGGGGCGCAATCGTCGCCCCCTTCCCGGGGGCGTGGATCGAAACTCGCCCGTGTCCAGGATCGCGCGGACGCGCTGGCGGTCGCCCCCTTCCCGGGGGCGTGGATCGAAACCGCCGCGAGCGCCTCTGCGGCGCTTTGGGCAGCTGGTCGCCCCCTTCCCGGGGGCGTGGATCGAAACAAGCTCCTGCGCCTGCCGGTCCAGAGCCGCCTGCGTCGCCCCCTTCCCGGGGGCGTGGATCGAAACTCCGTCAGCACGTCACCAATGACGGTCAGACCGGGTCGCCCCCTTCCCGGGGGCGTGGATCGAAACCGTGGCGATTTCCGGTTTGACTGTCATCGGTGAGTCGCCCCCTTCCCGGGGGCGTGGATCGAAACGTGCAGAGCCTGTCTCCAGACGATGTGATTGAGGGGTCGCCCCCTTCCCGGGGGCGTGGATCGAAACCACCCAGCCCGCCTCTGCATCCTGAAAATAGATGGTCGCCCCCTTCCCGGGGGCGTGGATCGAAACCCTCGGTCGCCAGGATGCCGGGGGCCTGCCTTGCGTCGCCCCCTTCCCGGGGGCGTGGATCGAAACCAGCATGTCGCGCAAGGCACTAGCAGGTGACCTCGTCGCCCCCTTCCCGGGGGCGTGGATCGAAACGGAACTGTTCTGCGACACATCCAATCATGTCTTGTCGCCCCCTTCCCGGGGGCGTGGATCGAAACCCTTCGGCGCGTCAGTCCTCGCACCACCTTACCATGTCGCCCCCTTCCCGGGGGCGTGGATCGAAACTACAAAGCCAACAAGGTCGTCAAGGTCAACCCGGGTCGCCCCCTTCCCGGGGGCGTGGATCGAAACCGCCCCGCCCTTTGACCATGCGTCCCACACGTCGTCGCCCCCTTCCCGGGGGCGTGGATCGAAACTCGTCAGAGATGCCGGTAGAGCGATGGTTCGGGGGTCGCCCCCTTCCCGGGGGCGTGGATCGAAACTGCCTCGGCCGCGACAGCACGGCCTGATCCGCCGGTCGCCCCCTTCCCGGGGGCGTGGATCGAAACTCGGCGATCCAGTCGAACGCCCTCGCCGCGCCGTGTCGCCCCCTTCCCGGGGGCGTGGATCGAAACGTCGCGCCGTCGCTTGTCGCGCTGGCCCAGCTGTCGCCCCCTTCCCGGGGGCGTGGATCGAAACCCTGTCTTCGTCAGCGTCGAGGCGTATCGCGAGGGTCGCCCCCTTCCCGGGGGCGTGGATCGAAACCCACGCGCTGGGCGCGCTGCTGGTGACAGCGAGAGTCGCCCCCTTCCCGGGGGCGTGGATCGAAACTGACCGCCGCCTGAACTGGCGGCTGGCGTCGTCGTCGCCCCCTTCCCGGGGGCGTGGATCGAAACGGCTATTCAGGAGGGACAAACGCGATGCAGGGCCGTCGCCCCCTTCCCGGGGGCGTGGATCGAAACCAGAAGGGCACCACTCCAGATGTGTGCGGGACCGTCGCCCCCTTCCCGGGGGCGTGGATCGAAACTCGGACAGAACATCGCCGATCACCGTGAGACCGCGTCGCCCCCTTCCCGGGGGCGTGGATCGAAACCTCTGGACAAAAGCCGGGGGGCGATACAGTTACGTCGCCCCCTTCCCGGGGGCGTGGATCGAAACTAGTGGTGAGCCTGATCGGGGCCGAAAAGCTGGGGTCGCCCCCTTCCCGGGGGCGTGGATCGAAACAGCCTTGCAGAAGCTTGTCACAAGCGGAGCGGTGGTCGCCCCCTTCCCGGGGGCGTGGATCGAAACATGTCTGCAGAAGCGATGACACTCGGCAACGGCCCGTCGCCCCCTTCCCGGGGGCGTGGATCGAAACGTGATCTCCTGTTACGGGCGAGGCGTGAAGGTGTCGTCGCCCCCTTCCCGGGGGCGTGGATCGAAACACGGCCGGGAATGGCCATCCACTTTTGCCAAAGGGTCGCCCCCTTCCCGGGGGCGTGGATCGAAACAACAGCTACGAAGCAGCAGACGCCTATCGCGGATGTCGCCCCTTCCCGGGGGCGTGGATCGAAACTCTGACACCACGGCGCCGGCGTTTGAGGTGGTCGTCGCCCCCTTCCCGGGGGCGTGGATCGAAACAATGTGGGCGGCGGTGTCGCCCCTCTTGCGTCGGTCGCCCCCTTCCCGGGGGCGTGGATCGAAACCAGACGGCGGTCGGGCTTGGCCTGTCGATGATCTCGTCGCCCCCTTCCCGGGGGCGTGGATCGAAACTACTGCGTCCGGCGAGGCGCCGGGATTGGTAAGAGTCGCCCCCTTCCCGGGGGCGTGGATCGAAACCGGGCGATGAAGGCCAAGGCGCGGGGCGCGCCGCAGGTCGCCCCCTTCCCGGGGGCG
>DIVD01000028.1 GCA_002423245.1 Rhodobacteraceae bacterium UBA6141 | reverse complement strand
CGGTCGTAGAAGTCGAACACCACTTCCGCCAGCGGCAGGTCATAGACCGCCATCGCGCGGCTGCCGGCATAGGTCAGGTCCAGCTGGATGCCGCGCCGGTCCTGGCAGAGCTTCAGCACGTCGCCCAGGTATTCGTCCGGCACCATGATCGTCGCCTTGATCCGCGGCTCCTCGATATGGTCCACCAGGGTCAGGTCGGGCATGTCGGCGGGGTTGTGCAGGTCGCGCACCTCGCCGTTTTTCATGTGCAGCTTGAACACGACCGAGGGCGCGGTGGTGATCAGGTCCAGATCGTATTCCCGCTCCAGCCGGTCGCGGATCACCTCGAGATGCAGAAGGCCGAGAAAGCCGCAGCGGAAGCCGAAGCCAAGCGCGGCCGAGGTTTCCATCTCCGAACTGAAGCTGGCATCGTTCAGCGACAGCTTCTCGATCGCCTCGCGCAGCGGCTCGAAATCGGCGGCATCGACGGGAAACAGCCCGCAGAACACCACCGGCTGCGCGGGCTTGAAGCCGGGCAGCGCCTCGGCGCAGGGCCTGCGCTCATGCGTGATGGTGTCGCCGACCCGCGTGTCGCGCACCTGCTTGATCGAGCCTGTCCAGATGCCGATCTCGCCGGGCCCGAGTTCTGCGATATCCACCATCTGCGGCTTCAGCACCGCCAGCTTGTCCACGCCGTAGACGGCGCCGGTCTGCATCATCTTGATGCGGTCGCCCTTGCGGATCACGCCGTCCATCACCCGGATCATCACGACCACGCCAAGGTAGGCGTCATACCAACTGTCCACCAGCATCGCCTTCAGGGGCGCATCGCGGTCGCCCTTCGGCGGCGGCAGCCGGGTGACGATCGCCTCCAGCACATCGGGAATGCCGAGGCCGGACTTGGCCGAGATCGGGATCGCCTCCGATGCGTCGATGCCGATCACATCCTCGATCTGCTCCTTCACCCGCTCGGGCTCGGCGGCGGGCAGGTCGATCTTGTTCAGCACCGGCACGATCTCGTGCCCCGCGTCGATGGCCTGATAGACATTGGCCAGCGTCTGCGCCTCGACCCCCTGGCTGGCATCGACGACCAGCAAGGATCCCTCCACGGCGCGCATCGAGCGGCTGACCTCATAGGCAAAGTCCACATGGCCAGGGGTGTCGATCAGGTTCAGGATATAGGTCTTGCCGTCCTTCGCCGGATATTCGATCCGCACCGTGTTGGCCTTGATGGTGATGCCGCGCTCGCGTTCGATATCCATGCTGTCCAGCAGCTGCGCCTTCATGTCGCGCGCGGCCACCGTCCCCGTGAGCTGGATCAGCCGGTCGGCGAGGGTGGATTTGCCGTGGTCGATATGCGCCACGATCGAGAAGTTGCGGATCTGGGAAAGCTCGGTCATGCGGGCCATATGAGCGGGTTTGCAGCGGCGGTCAAGCGGCCGGGGCGCGGGCCGCGCGGCCTTTTGCGACCGAGGTTTCGCGGCGCGCGCGCAATGCCGGGGGCAGTCGGTCAGCCAAGGCGTCCCGGATGATCCCGAACATCCCGGAAACGAGCCGCGGCCACTTCGCCCCGAGGCCGCGCCCGAGGCGGTGCTGGCGCTGCGCCCGGCGGGCTGCGAGGCGAGGGTGGCGGGGTGATCCACCATATCCGGGGTCGCCGGATCGGCGCGCCACCACCTGCAGGGGGCACGGCCGGGAGGGCATCGCAAGGCCGCAACCCCGCCAAGGCAATTGAAAAAATCGCGCCGAAGCGGCATACTCCCCGCGGTTGACAAGCGCGCCGCAGCCCGATCAGGCCGGGACAACCGGCAGCGGCGCCCGGATGAAGGGCAGTGACATGACCAGACACATGATGCTTGCGGCCGCGCTGGCCGTATCCATCGCCGCGCCGGCCGCCGCCGGGCCGATCTCCTCGGCCTGCCTCGCCTCGGGCCGCCCCGGTGCGACGCCGCAGCTTTGCGGCTGCATCCAGCAGGTCGCCGACCAGACCCTGTCGCGCGGCGACCAGCGCGCGGCGGCCAGGTTCTTCCGCGATCCGCACCAGGCGCAGGAAGTGCGCCAGTCCGGCCGCCCGCGCGACGAGGCGTTCTGGCTGCGCTACCGCGACTTCGGCGCCAGGGCAGAGGCCCGGTGCAGCTGAGCGGCCGCATGGGCGCCCCGCGCAGGATCGTGGTGCTGACCGGCGCCGGCATCTCGGCCGAAAGCGGGATGGCTACCTTCCGCAGCCCGGACGGGCTGTGGCAGCGCCACCGGATCGAGGATGTGGCGACGCCCGAAGGCTTCGCCCGCGACCCCCATCTCGTGCACCGCTTCCACAACACCCTGCGCGCCGCCGCGGCCGCGGCCGAGCCCAACGCCGCGCACAGGGCGCTCGCCCGGCTGGAGGCGGCGGGGCGGCACGATCTGCTGATCGTCACCCAGAATGTCGATGACCTGCACGAACGCGGCGGCAGCAGGCGCGTGCTTCACATGCATGGCAGCCTCGGCAGCGCGCTTTGTGCCGCCTGCGGCCATCGCTGGCCCGCCCCCATGGAAATGGAGCCCTCGGCCCTCTGCCCCGCCTGCGCCCGGCCCGGGGCCCGGCCCGATGTGGTCTGGTTCGGCGAGATTCCCTATCACATGGACCAGATCTGGGATGCGCTGCGCGAGGCGGACCTGTTCGTGTCGATCGGCACCTCCGGGCAGGTCTATCCCGCCGCCGCCTTCGCGCAGGACGCCGCCCGCGCCGGCGCAAGGACGCTGGAGCTGAACCTCGACCCCTCGGCATTGTCGGCCGAGTTCGACGAGTCGCGCCAGGGCCCCGCGACCCGGCTGGTGCCGGAATGGGTCAACAGCCTGCTGGGCGGGCGTCGAAGCCCGATATAGCGCGGGCGGCAGCAGGCGCGTTCGATGAGGTGTCTGCCGCGGCAGCGCCGCCTCGCGCCGGTTGCTTCGGGGGGCCGGGATCGGCGCGCCCGCGTCATCCAAGCTTCGCGTTGCCGTCACGAAAGCGTTGCACGCCGGCGCCATTGGTCCTCCGATCATTCCCTCGGAGGACTTTCCATGCCGATCCGGTTTCCCGCCCTTACCTCTGTTTTGGCGCTGGCCACTGCCTTCCCGGCGGTGGCAGAGACGCATTTCGCCCGCATCGCCTCGTTCCCGACGCCCTTGAACATGGCAGAGGGCGAGGATACCGCCCGCGTCACCTCGGCCGAGATCATCTCTGCCTCTGAGGACGGGATGATGCTGGTCTATACCGACAGCCCGCTGGGCGTGATCGGGCTGGTGGACATCACCGATCCGAAGATGCCGAAGCCGCTGGGAAACATCGACATGGGCGGCGAGCCGACCACGGCGCAGATCATCGGCGGGCGGGCCTTTGTCGGGGTCGATACCTCGGAAAGCTACACCGCGCCCTCGGGCAAGCTGGTGACGGTGGATCTGGCGAGCCGGAAGGTCGTGGCGGAATGCGAACTTGGCGGGCAGCCGGATTCGGTGGCGAAGGCCGATGACGGGTCATTCCTCGCCATCGCCGTCGAGAACGAGCGCGATGAAGATCTGAACGACGGCGCGATCCCGCAGATGCCGGCGGGTTTCGTGGTCAGGATCGGGGTGGCGGATGGCGTGGCCGATTGCGCCGGGTTGCAGACCATCGACGTGACCGGCCTGGCCGAGATCGCGCCCGAGGATCCCGAGCCGGAATTCCTCGACGTGAACGCGACGGGCGAGATCGTCCTGACCCTGCAGGAAAACAACCATATCGTGGTGATCGGCGCCGATGGCACGGTCGCCGGCCACTTTTCGGCCGGGGCCGTCGATCTGGAGGGGATCGACACCAGGACGGACGGCAGGCTGGACTTCACCGGCAGCAAGCAGGGCGCTCTGCGCGAGCCCGACGGGGTGAAGTGGATCGACGACAGCCACTTCGCCACCGCCAACGAGGGCGATTATCAGGGAGGCTCGCGTGGCTGGACGATCTTCAACCGCGATGGCACCGTGATTTATGAGGATGCGGGGAAGCTGGAGCGGGCGATCGCGGCGGCGGGGCACTACCCCGAGCATCGCTCGAAATCCAAGGGCGCGGAGCTGGAATCGATCGAGGTCGCCGAGTTTGACGGGACGCCGATGCTGTTCGTGGCGTCCGAGCGGGCCTCGATGATCGGGGCCTATGACATCACCGATCCGGCGAACCCGGTGCTGGTGCAGCTGATCGCCTCGGGCATCAGCCCCGAAGGCATGGTGGCGATCCCGTCGCGCGGCCTGCTGGCCAGCGCCAACGAGGTGGACCTTGTCGAGGACGGGCTCGCCCGCGCGCATGTCATGATCTACGAGATGGCGGAGGGCGCGGCGCCCTATCCGATGATCACCTCGGAAGGCTCGGACGAGGTGATCGGCTGGGGCGCGCTGTCGGGCCTCGTGGCCGATGCCGAAGCGCCCGCCCGGCTTTATGCCGTGTCGGACAGCGTCTATGGGATGGCGCCGGCGATCTTCGAGATCGACGCGGGCGCCACCCCCGCGCGGATCGTGGGCAAGACCATCGTGACCCGTGGCGGCGATGCTGCGCAGAAGCTGGATCTTGAAGGGATCACGCTGGACGGCAATGGCGGCTTCTGGCTCGCCTCGGAAGGCCGCAGCGACCGGCTGGTGCCTCATGCGCTCTACAACGTGGATGCCAGCGGCGAGATCAGGAAAGAGATCGCGCTGCCGGCCGAACTGCTGGCCGCCGAAACCCGTTTCGGCTTCGAGGGGATCGCATCGGTCGGCGATCTGCTGTGGATGCCGGTGCAGCGCGAATGGGCCGATGACGCGAAGGGCCAGGTCAAGCTGGTGGCCTACAACCTTGAAACCGGGGAATGGGGCGCCGTCGCCTACCCGCTGGAGCCGAAGGGCGAAGGCTGGATGGGCCTGTCGGAGATGAGCGTGCATGGCGACTGGGCCTATATCGTGGAGCGTGACAACCTCGTCGGCGAGGCGGCGGTGGTGAAGAAGATCTTCCGCGTGCCGCTGGCCGAACTGGTCCCGGCCCCGCTGGGCGGGACGCTGCCGGTGGTGACCAAGCAGGAGGTGCGCGACCTGATCCCCGACCTGAAGGCGCTGAACGGCTTCGTGCTGGACAAGGTGGAGGGTTTCGCCATCGACGCGGCCGGCACCGGCTGGGTGGTGACCGACAATGACGGCGTGGACGACCATTCCGGCGAGACGATGTTCTGGTCGATCGGCACGATGAACTGAGCCGCCGATCACGCTTTGGTGGGGCCCTGCGTGCATCGCGCGTGGGCCTTTTCGCGCGGCGGGGTCCGCAAGGGCTTGACGGCGCGGAAGCGGATGCGCTGATAGGGCGTCGCCAGCGGAGGTTCGGGGGAGCCTGCCAACCGCCGGGGATGCTTGACGATCTGAAAGGAAACCGCGCGTGATCCTGCTGCCCGCTGCCCGATTTCGTTCCGCCCTTGCCCTGCTGTCGGTGCTGGTGCTTGCCGCCTGTGGCGGCGGCGCCGGTCCTGCCGCAATGGCGCCCTCCGGTCCGCCGCCCGAAGTGGTGGCGAGGTATCAGGCGGTGCAGGATGGCAATTACCTCATCCCCGCCGTCGATCCGGGCTATCTGACCGGCGGCAATGCCCGCCAGACGGTGCCCTATAACGGGCCGGACGCGCCGGGGACCATCGTCGTCGATCCCCATGCGCGGGTGCTGTATTTCGTGGAAAAGGGCGGCACCGCCACCCGCTACGGGATTGCCGTCGGCCGCGAGGGACGGGGGTTCACCGGCTCTGCCGTCATCGGCCGCAAGGCCGAGTGGCCGGGATGGACGCCGACCGCGAACATGGTGCGCCGCGATCCCGAGGTCTATGGCCCCTATGCCGGCGGCCTGCCGGGCGGGCTCGACAACCCGCTGGGCGCGCGGGCGCTGTATCTCTATCGCGGCGGGCGGGATACCTATTACCGCATTCACGGCACCAACAACGCCTCCACCATCGGGCGGGCGACCTCGGCGGGCTGCATCCGGCTGTTCAACCAGGATATCCTCGACCTTTACGAGCGGGTGCCGCTGGGAACGCCGGTGAAGGTGCGCACGCGCGAGGAATCGGTCGCGCTGGAAGGCGAGATGGTCGAGGGGCCGAACGGGCTGATGGTGCGGATGGAGTCGCTTCCCCTCGAGGTGCAGGACCAGATCCGCGCGGGGATGACGCCCTGGCCGCCCTTCGTGGCGCAATCGGGGATCAGCCCCGAGAACAGCCTCGGCAGCGCCGACGCGCTGGCGGCGCAGGGGATCGTCGCCGCGAACTGAGCGGTGCCGGCCCGGGAATGGCACGATAGGCCGGGAATGGCAAGATGGGCCGCCGGTTCGGGCGGCCCATCCTCCAGATGATGCTGCACTTCGGGCCGGCGGGCTGCTCGGGCAGCCGGGCTACTCGGTCCAGCGCACCGCCGTCAGGTCGTTGGCGGGGGTCGGCGCGTTCTGCCACAGGCCCTCCAGCCGGGCATCGGCAACGCCGGTCTTGGCCAGTTGGAAGAGATAGGCGTTGACGTGATCCTCGGCGATCATCCTCTGCGCCTGTTTCAGCAGGTCGGACCGGGCGGCGGGGTCCGTGGTCAGCGCCAGCCTGTCCATGATCGCCACGAAGTCGGGCCTGGCATAGCCGAAGTAATAGTCGGGCCGGGCGTAGATGTTGATGTCCATCGGCTCGACATGGCTGATGATCGTCAGGTCGAAGTCGCGGCCCTTGAACACCTGCTCCAGCCACTGCGCCCATTCGAGGTTGCTGACCTCGGTCGCAATCCCGACCGCGCGCAGCTGCGCCGCGATGATCTCGCCGCCGCGACGGGCATAGGTGGGTGGCGGCAGCGCAAGGCGCAGGGTCAGGCCCTCGACCCCCGCCTCTGCCAGAAGCTGGCGGGAAAGCTCGGGGTCGTGGTCCGACAGGCCGGTCAGGTCGATGTAATCGGGATTGTGCGGCGCGAAATGGGTGCCGATCGGGGTGCCATAGCCGAACATGGCGCCGTCGATCACGTCCTGCCGGTTGATGGCATGGGCGATGGCTTCGCGGACCTTCGGGTTGTCCAGCGGCGCCGCCGCGTTGTTCATCGCAAGGATCGTCTCGCCCTCCGTGGTGCCGACGATCACCTTGAAGCGCGGATCGGCGCCAAGCTGCGCCAGGGTTTCGGGCGCGGGAAAGTTCGGGAAGGCGTCGAGATCGCCGGCCATCATCGCGGCGAAGGCGGCCGTCGGGTCGGGGATGAAGCGGAAGGTGGCGCGGGTCAGCGCGGGTTTCTCGCCCCAGTAGCCCTCGTAGGCGGTGAGCGTGACGTGATCGCCCTGCACCCATTCGGCCAGCCGGAACGGGCCGGTGCCGACCGGCGCGGTGGCGGCCGTCGCGGCGGTTTCGGGGGCGAGGATCACCGCATCGCCCCATGCCATGTTGAAGTCGAAGGCGGCATTCGGCGCCGAAAGCGTGACGCGGACGGTCAGCGGGTCCAGCACCTCGACGCTCTCGATGCCGGCGAACAGCGCCTTTTGCGCATTGGCGCTGTCCTCGGCGCGGGCGCGCTCGAGGCTGAAGGCCACATCTTGCGCATCGAAGCCGGTGCCGTCGTGGAAGGTCACGCCCTTCGCCAGATGAAAGGTCCAGACCTTGCCCTCGCCCTCGATGTCCCACGAGGTCGCGAGGCCGGGCAGGATCGTGCCGTCGGGGCCGAAACGGGTCAGCCCCTCGAAGAGGTTTGCATAGACCACCTCGTCGATCGCCGCCGCAGCCCCTGCGGTGGGGTCGAGGTTCGGGGGTTCCAGCACCATGCCAAGCGTGATCGCATCGGGCGGCGCGGCAAGGCCCGCGCCGGCGCCGAGCGCAAGCGAAAGCGAAAGCAGGGCGGGGAAAAGCGTGCGGGGCATCGGCGGTTCCTTTCGGCTGGTCGCGGCGGATGGCCGGATGGCCGGATGGTCCACCGCGCGGGGCCGGGGATCAAGCGCCTTGGCCCGTCCGGCGCGATCTCCGCCGCAGAAATGTGTTGGAGCGGGCGCCGAGCCGCCTTAGAACCCCGCCTTGCGGGCGGAGGGGCCCGCAAAGCAAGGGAGACCCACGATGAGCGCCAGCACAGCGCCGGCCCGCCGGCCGATGCCCGCCGATATCCGCGCCCGCAAGGGCGGCACGAAGATCGTCTGCCTGACCGCCTATACCACGCCGATGGCCCGGCTGGTCGATGCCGCCTGCGACGTGGCGCTGGTCGGTGACAGCCTCGGGATGGTGCTGCATGGCCTGCCCTCGACCCTGGGCGTGACGATGGAGATGATGATCCTGCACGGGCAGGCGGTGGCGCGCGGGCTTGACCGGGCGCTGATGGTGGTCGACATGCCCTTCGGCAGCTATGAGGAAAGCCCGGCGCAGGCGCTGCGCTCGGCCGCGCGGCTGATGGCCGGGACCGGCGCGCAGGCGGTGAAGCTGGAGGGAGGGCAGCACATGGCCGAAACGGTGGCCTTCCTCGTGGCGCGCGGCATTCCGGTGATGGGCCATGTCGGGCTGACCCCGCAGGCGGTGAACGCGCTTGGCGGCTACAAGGTGCAGGGCCGCGGCGCGGATGCGGAGCGCGTGCTGGCGGATGCGGCGGCGCTGGCCGATGCGGGCGCCTTCGCGGTGGTGCTGGAAAAGGTGCCCTCGGCGCTGGCGGCGCGGATCACGGCGGCGGTGCCGGTGCCGACCATCGGCATCGGCGCGGGGCCGGACTGTGACGGGCAGGTGCTGGTGGTCGATGACATGCTGGGCCTGTTCGGCGACTTCCGCCCGAAATTCGTCAAGCGGTATGCCGATCTGGGCGGCGTGGCGGGCGCGGCGATCGCCGCCTATGCCGCCGAGGTGCGCGAGGGGCGCTTCCCCGCGCCCGAGCATGGCTTTGCCGACGAGGCGAAGGCATGAGCCTGGCCGGGGTGCCGATCCTGCGGCGGCTGGCCGATCTGCGCGCCGCCGTCGCGGGCTGGAAGCGCGCGGGCGAGGTGGTGGGCGTGGTGCCGACGATGGGCGCGCTGCATGAGGGGCACCTGAGCCTCGTGCGCGCGGCGAAGGCGGGCGCGGGCCGGGTGATCGTCACGATCTTCGTGAACCCCCGGCAGTTCAACAGCCCCGAGGATTTCGCGAAATACCCGCGCACCGAGGAGGCGGACGCGCGGCTGCTGGCGCCCTTGGGGGTGGATGCGGTGTTCGTGCCCGACCCCGAGGAGGTCTATCCGCCGGGCTATGGCACGGTGGTCTCCGTCTCGGGCGTGACCGCGCCGCTGGAAGGCGCGTTCCGGCCCGGGCATTTCGACGGCGTGGCGACGGTGGTGACGAAGCTGTTCACCATGACCGGCGCCGATGCGGCCTTCTTCGGCGAGAAGGACTGGCAGCAGTTGCAGCTTGTGCGGCGGCTGGCGGCCGACCTCAACCTGCCGGTGCGGGTCACCGGCTGCCCCACGGTGCGCGAGGCGGACGGGCTGGCGCTGTCCTCGCGCAACCGGCGGCTGGGGGCGGCCGAGCGGCGCATGGCCTCGGCCCTGCCGCGGGCATTGCTGGGCGCCGCGCAGGCGATCGCCGCCGGCGCGGAGGAAGGCCCGGTGCTGGAGGCCGCGCGCGCGGCGCTGGCAGAGGCGGGCATCGGCCCGGTGGAATATCTCGAGCACCGCGACGCCGAAACGCTGGGCGCCCCGGTCAGGGGCCGCCCGTCCCGGCTGCTGGTCGCGGCCTGGGCGGGGGATGTGCGGCTGATCGACAATGTGGAGGTGTGGAGAGGGGTGGAGGTGTGGTGAGGGGGTGGAGGTGTGGGTGAGGGGCGCATGATCGGCCCCCGTCACCCCAGCAGATCCGCCAGCACCAGCGCCATCACCGCGGCGCTGTCCTTCATGTCCTCGATCCCGATCCATTCGTCGGGCTGGTGGGCGATGTCCAGCACCCCCGGCCCGTAGGCGATGCAGTTCTTCAGCCGCCCGATGCGGTCGATATGCTTCTGGTCATAGGTGCCGGGCGAGACGACATAGGCCGCCTCGGCCCCCAGCACCGAGGCGATGGCGTGGGCGGTGGCCTGCACCACGGGCGCCTCGCGGTCCGTCATGCTGGGCTGCACCTCGAACAGGTCGCGCACCTCGTATTCGAAGCTGGGGCGCGCCGCCTTCACCCGTTCCAGCAGCGCCGTCACCTCGGCCTTCACCTCGCCCACCTCCTCCTCGATCAGGAAGCGGCGGTCGAGGATGATGCGGCAGCGGTCGGCGACGCAGGGGGCGGGCAGGCCGGTATAGCCCGGCTCGGGCTCCGGCTCGCCGCCGTGGATGGAGTTGATGTTCAGCGTGGATTGCCGCGCGCCCTCGGGGATCACCGGCATGGCGGTGCGCTTGCCGGCAAGCAGCGGATAAAGGCTGCGCTCGATCTCTGCCAGCACCGCGCCCATGTGGCGGATGGCGCTGTCGCCGAGGAAGGGCATGGAGCCGTGGGCGATGCGGCCGCGGGTTTCCACCTCGGCCCACCAGACGCCGCGATGGCCAAGGCAGATGCGGTCCTTGTGCAGCGGTTCGGGGATCAGCACGTGCTGCACCCGTTCGGGGGCGAACCAGCCGCGTTCCGCCAGCCAGGCGACGCCGCCGAAGCCGCCCGATTCCTCGTCCGCCGTGGCCGAGATCTCGACGGCGCCGGCGAAATCGGGGCAGAGCGCGAGGAAGGCTTCGGCGGCGATGATGCTGGCGGCGATGCCGCCCTTCATGTCGCAGGCGCCGCGGCCGTAGATGCGGCCCGCCTCGATCTGGGCGCCGAAGGGATCGCGGGTCCAGCCGTGGCCGACCTCGACCACGTCGTGATGGCCGTTGAAATGCACGCAATCGCCGGGGCGCGCCCCCTCGCGGCGGGCGATCAGGTTCCAGCGGGGATGCGCGTCACTGTCGCCGGGGGCGCCCTGCGCGCGCAGCAGGGTGCAGGTGAAGCCCGCGCCTTCCAGCCGCGCGGCCAGATAGTCGCAGATCTGCCGGTAGTTGCGGCCGGGCGGGTTCAGCGTGGGGATGCGGATCAGATCCCGGGTCAGCGCGATCAGATCCGCCTCGCGGCGGGCGATCTCGGCCTGAACTCGGGCGGTCAGCGGATGGGTCATGGCGCAAGGCTAGTGCCCGCCCGGCCCTGCGGCAATGCCAAAGCGCGGGCCGCGAAACCGGATGACGCGCGGCGCCGATTGGGTCATAGCTTGCACGAGGCGCGCGCTGCCGCGGGGGCGCCCTGCCGTGGGGCCCTGTCTCGGGGGCGCTTTCCCTGCCGGAGTGACCGATGACTGCCTTCCTGCGCCTTGCCGCGATCGGGTTTCTGGTGCTGACCGCGCTCTACTGGCTGCTGTGGGTCTATGCCCGCTCCCTCCGGCGCGAGTCGCTGGAGAAACGCTGGGACGCGGCGGCGGCCGAAGGGGCGGCGCCGGGGCAGCGGGATGCCTATATCCGGGACGGGATGCGCGAGCATGGCCGCAGCCTGCGGCGGCGGCTGGTCCTGCTGGTCTATGGGGTGCCGCTGGCGCTGGTCGCGGCGCTGATCTGGCTGAACAACTATTCCTGAGGCAAGCATGAGATATGTCAAGTGGACGCTTTATACCCTGATCGCGCTGACGGTCTTTGCCTTCCTGCATTACGTGCTGCCCCAGCATGACATCGTGCGCATCACCGATACCGAGACGCGCCGCATCGACTTTGGCGAGAATTCCATCTTCTGGGCCGCGCCCGATGCCGGAAGCGGCACTCCCCAGGCCACGCGGGACGTGAAGTTCATCGAGACGATCCGGCCGGACGGCCGCCCGATGGTCTATCGGAACGAGGATACCGGCTGGGGATGGCCGCCCTATTTCAAGTTCGACAGCTATAACCTGCAGACCGAGGCGTCGGACCTGCGATCGACCTCGGCCCATCCGCAATGGGTGGTCATTACCCATTACGGCTGGCGCAACGAGTTCCTGACGATCTTTCCGAACGCGGTGTCGGTGCGGCCGGCCGAAGGGCCGGACGAGCGGATCATCCCCTGGGTCAACATCGTGATCCTGACGCTGCTGGCCGTGGCGGCGCTCCTGCTGCGCCGGATGTGGCTGCAATTCCGCGAGCGGACGCTGGACCCGGTGTTCGGCGAGGTCGGCGAGGCCTGGGACGATGCCGGCGACCGGGCGAGCGAGGCCCGGCGCAGGGCGCGCACGCGCTGGGGCCGCTTCAAGGCCTGGCTGCGCAGCCTTGGCGCCTGAGCGCCGGGGCGGGCGGAAGCGCGCGGCAAATCCCCCCGGCGGCGGAGCGGCGGGGGGGGGCAGGTCAGGCGGCGACGGCCGGGGCAACGGTCAGCGTCGCCTCCTTGCCCTTGTAGCGCAGGGCAAAGCGGGTCAGCGGCGGCGGCACCATCCGCTCCAGCGTTTCTTGCCGCACCTCATAGCCCGAGGCGCGCAGGAAGGCGGCAATCTCCGGCCCGGCATCGGGATGCTTCCCCAGCACGCGCAGCGTGACGGACTGCACGCCGTTGAGGCGCGAGATCAGGAAGCGGGCGTCGGCCTCGTTCAGAAAGCGCAGCGCGGGTTCGGGGGCGGGTTCGGTGCCGGCTGCTGCCTGTTCGGGGGTCTGGTCTGCGTCCATGGCGTCAACGTCCCTTCTGGTCCCTCTTGCGGATCCGCGTGCCGGACCTCGTATCTGGCGGGGGTAGCACGACGGCGCAGGATCGCAAGCCGTGCGCTCGGCAGGGCCCCCGGATGCGCGGGACCCCGCCGGGCGACGGCGCCGCTTTCGGCATGTCCTGGCCGGTGGGCGCCTGCCCGGCGGTCAGATCAGCGCCAGAACCCGCGCCGGGCCGCCGGTGCCGCCGCGATGCTTGGGCGCGCCGATGAACAGGGTGGCGCCGGTCGGGGGCAACTGATCGAGATTCGCCAGCGCCTCGATCCCGAAGCGCCCCGAGGGCAGCCATGAGTAATGCACCGCGAAATCGGGCGAGTTTCCGGGGTCGAGCGACAGGGTATCGACGCCGATCGAGGCCGCGCCCGTGTCCATCAGCAGGTCCGTCGCGGACTTGCCGAAGCCGGGGAAGGCCAGCGTGCCGTCGGGGGTGTTGCGAAAGCTTGCATCCGGCGCCCGGGCGCCCCAGCCCGAACGCATCGCCATGCAGGCGCCCGCCGGAATCTCGCCATTGGCGGCGATCCAGGCCTCGATATCCTCGGCCTCGACGGTGGCATTGGCGTCCTCCGCCGCCTTGGCGGTGATGTCGACGATGCAGAGCGGGCAGACGAGGTTTTCCACCGGCAGCGCATCGACCGAGGTGCCGCCTTCGGAGAAGTGCAGCGGCGTGTCGATATGGGTGCCGGTATGCTCGAAGATCGTCAGCTTGAACAGGTGATAGCCGTCGGCGGCAAAGTCCTTGTCCACCTCGTAAAGGATGCCGGGCTTGCCGTCGAAGGTGGGAAAGTCGCCGTCATAGGTGTGGGTCAGGTCCACGACCTTGCCCGCCACCTGCGCGAGGGCCGGGCGGGCACCGATCAGGCCCGCGCCAAGGCCCGCAGCAAGGCCGGTGGCAAGGCTCGTGGCGGTCGCCGCTGCGGCGCCGGTGAACAGGGACCGGCGCGACAGCATGCTGGATTTGATGGTCTCGATCAGGCAGGCATTGCACATGGGACGGCTCCGTTTGAAAACTGCGTGGGTCAAGCTGGCGCCCGGCCGGCGCCTTCGGTCAAGGGGCAATCACGTCTGCGGGGGCCTCGGCGCGGCGGTTGCCTGCCGCCTGGGCGGCCCGAACGCGCTTGCGGCGGCGGCGGGCAGGCGCATACTGGGGTCAGTCCGTTGCCCGGAGGTGCCGTTGCGAGATCGGTTGGAACGCCTGTGGCAGAATCTGCCCCTGCCCGGCGCCGGCAAGGATGCGGCAGAGCCGGAGCTGGAGGCGGCGCTGGCGAACCGGCCGCTGCCGGTGCTGTGGCTGCTTGGCAAGACCGGGGCGGGCAAGTCCACGCTGGTGCGGGCGCTGACCGGGCTGCCCGAGGTGGTGGTCGGAAATGGCTTTGCGCCCTGCACCCGCGCCTCGGTCCAGTTCGACTTTCCGCAAGACCGCCCGCTGATGCGCTTTCTCGATACGCGCGGGCTGGGCGAGGCGGGCTATGACCCGGCGGAGGACCTGGCCGAATGCCGCAAGGCCGCGCACATGATCCTTGTGGTGGCGCGGCTCGATGACCCGGTGCAGGGCGAGGTGGCCGATGTGCTGGCGACGCTGCGCCGGCGGCAGGGCGAGGTGCGGGCGGTGGTCGTGCATACCGGCGCCGATCTGGTGGAGGATGCGCAGGCCCGCTTCCGCGCCCGCAGCCACACGCAGGCGCTGTTCGACAGGGCGGCGGGCCGGGAGTTGCCGGCGGTGGAACTGGCGCTGCCCGCGGCGGATCCGGTGCCGCCCGAGGCCGCGGCACCGCTGATCCCGCTGCTGGAGGCGATGCTGCCCGATGTGGCGCTGGCGCTTGCGCGCGAGGATTACCGGGCCGGGGAGCCGGCGCGATGGGCCGCGAACCGGGCCGAGGTGCTGTGGTATGCGGGCGCGGCGGGGGCGGCGGATGTGGCGCCGGTCGTCGGCGCCGTGGCGGTGCCGGGGCTGCAGGCGGCGATGCTGCGGGGCCTTGCCGCGCGCTACGGCGTGGAATGGACGCGGCCGCGGATCTACGAGTTCGCCGCCGCGCTGGGGGCCGGCGCCGCCCTGCGCTTTGGCGCAAGCTACGGGCTGCGGCAACTGGCCAAGCTGATCCCGGTCTTTGGCCAGACGGCGGGCGCGGCGGCGGCCGGCACGATCAGCTTTGCCGCGACCTATGCGCTCGGCCGCGCCGCCGCTGCCTATCTTTATGGCATCAGCGAGGGCAAGGCGCTCGCGGCGCATCAGATCCGCGAGCTTTATCAGGGCGCGCTGGCGCAGGGCCGACATGACGCTCGCTGAGCGTATCCGCGGCGCGCTGCTGCGATGGGACAGGCTGCTGGTCATCGCCAGCCTTGCGCTGCCGGTCGCGGTGACGAGCGTGCTGGGCTTTCTGTGGCTGGGCGAGCATGGGCTGCTGCTGCCCTTCATCGGCGCGGCGGGCCTGTTCGGCGGGGCGGTGTCGTTGCTGCGCTGGCTGGCGCGGCGCCGCCGGCCGCGCCCGACGGCGACGGTGGGCGATCTGGCCGCCGGGATGTCGGTCAGCGCCAATCCCGACTGGCTGCCGCAGGAGGCGGCCGCCTTCGACCGCGCCCGCCGCAAGGTCGAGGCCGCGACCGCCAGCGCCCTGCCGTGGGAGGAGCTGCCCGATCTTGCCCGCGGCATCGTGGACGAGGTGGCGCAGGGCTTTGGCAGCCGCAGCGCGCTCGACTTCACGCTGCCCGAGGCATTGCTGCTGATCGAACGCAGCGTGACGCGCTATCGGGCGCGGCTGCGCGCGCATGTGCCCTTTGCCGACACGGTGTCCTTGCAGACGCTGCTCTGGCTGTGGCGCAACCGGGGCAACCTCTCCGCGCTGTCCAATGCGGGGTGGTATGGCTACCGGGCGCTGCGGCTGTTCGTGAACCCCACGGTCGGCATCGCGCGCGAGCTGGAGCAGATCGTGTCGGGCGGCAACTCCGGCTGGCTCAGCGACCAGATGATCGGCGTGCTGCAGGCGATCTTGCTGGAGGAGGTCGCCTATTCGGCGGTGGAGCTGTATTCGGGCCGGCTGCGGTTTTCGGATGCCGAACTGCTGGCGATCGAGCTGGAGCAGACCGACGCCGACATCGCCCGCCTGGCCGAGGCGGATGCGCCGCTGCGGGTGCTGTTCGTCGGGCAGGTCAGCGCCGGGAAATCGACGCTGATCAACGCGCTGCTGGGGGCGGACCGGGCCGAGACCGACATGGCGCCCACGACGCCCGGCCTCGTGACCCATGAGGCGGCGATCGGCGGGGTGCCCTGCCACTGGATCGACAGCCGCGGGATCGACGGCTCGGCCGAAACGCTTGCCCTGCTGCTGGCGGAACTGCGCGAGGCGGACATGATCGTCTGGGCGCTGCGCGCGAACCGCCCCGGCCGTGCCCCTGATCTGGCGCTGCTCCGCGCCTTCGAGGCGAGCTTTGCCGCCGAACCCGCGCGGCGGCGGCCCGAGATCATCGCGGTCGCCACCTGCATCGACCAGCTTGCGCCGGGCTGGCCCTTCCCCGAGAACCACCTGCCGGCCGAGGTGCAGCAGGTGTTTGCCGGCGCCGTTGCCGCGATCGCGGGCGATCTGGGGCTTCATCCGCTGCCGGTTTGCGCGGTGCCGCCGGTCTGGAACATCGAGCCGCTGCTGGAGCGGATGGAGGCGGGGCTGGGCCATGCGCTGCTGGTGCAGCGCAACCGCCGCAGGATGGCCGCCGGCCGCGCGGCGCGCTCGCTGACCGGGGCGGCGCGCAGCGGCCGCGGCTTCCTGCAGGGCGCGGGCCGCATCGGCGCGCGGCTGGCGCGGCGGGCGCTTTCGGGCACCGACAGGCCCGGTTAGGTCAGGCCGGGGCCGGCGGCGCCAGCACGGCGCCTCGCGGGCACCAGCGGCCTGGCGCCGGCCGCTCAGCCGGCGATCATCTCGGATTGCCGCACGATCACTTCGGCCTGCTTGATGCTGGCAATATCGACCAGACGGCCCTTGTACACGGTCGCGCCTTCGCCGCGGGCCTTGGCAGCCTCCATCGCGGCAAGGATCTCGCGCGCCTCTGCGACGGCTTCGGCAGAGGGGGTGAAGACCTCGTTGGCCAGCGCCACCTGCCTGGGATGGATCGCCCATTTGCCGACCATGCCAAGCGTGGCAGAGCGGCGGGCCTGCGCGCGGAACCCCTCGTCATCCGAGAAATCGCCAAAGGGGCCGTCCACCGGCAGCACGCCATGCGTGCGGCAGGCGGCGACGATGGCGGCCTGCGCCCAGTGCCAGGGGTCGGGCCAGTACTTCTGCCCGCCTTGCAGCATGTAGTAGTTTTCCTGCGTGCCGCCGATGCCGGTGGTCTGCATCCCCATGCTGGCGGCAAAGTCGGCAGCGCCAAGGCTCATCGCCTGCAGGCGCGGGCTGGAGGCGGCGATTTCCTCGACATGGGTGATGCCCGCGGCCGATTCGATGATGACCTCGAAGCTGATCGGCTTGCTGCGGCCGCTGGCGCGCTCCACCGCCGTCACCAGGGCATCGACGGCATAGACATCGGCGGCGCAGCCGACCTTGGGGATCATGATCTGGTCGAGCCGCTCGCCCGCCTGCTCGAGGATCTCGACCACGTCGCGATACCAGAACGGGGTGTCGAGCCCGTTGATGCGGATGCTGAGATACTTGCTGCCCCAGTCGATGTCGTTGATCGCCTCGATGACGTTGCGCCGGGCCTGCGGCTTGTCATCGGGCGCCACCGCATCCTCGAGGTCGAGGTTGATGACATCGGCGTCGCCGGCGGCCATCTTTTCGAAGATCGCGGGGCGCGAGCCGGGCCCGAACAGCTGGCAGCGGTTGGGGCGGGCAGGGGCGGCGGGCTGGATGCGGAAACTCATGCGGGGCCTTTCGCAAGGATGTGTCGAAATGGATCGCGACTTGGGTATGTTATTGCGTTGCGCTCTTCAACCCGCTTTTGCGCCTGCCCCCGATCGTGTCCGCCCTGGATGCGGCGCGCGCGTCCGGCGCGCGGGTTTCTTCGGCCCGAGGCGCCCCGGGCCGCAGAAACTTGCGCGGGGGCGGCAGCAAGGGGGTGAAAACCCAAGGACATTCCCGCAAAAGGCGCTAGTCTTTCCCGCAGCACCCGATCCCCGCACCCGAACCGATGGAGAGCGCCCCGTGGCCATGATCGAGACCCCCTATCTTCTGTTTCTGGGCGATGCCGCCGACCAGCTTGCCGCCAAGGTGGCGCAAGGCATCAAGGACTGGCGCCCGGAATTCGCGCTCGGCCAGTTCCGCATGGAGGGGTGCAAGGCCGATCTGGGCCTGCCCGACATGACCCTTGCCGAGGCGAAGGCCGCGGGCTGCAAGACGCTGGTGGTGGGCGTCGCCAACCGCGGCGGCGTGATCTCCGACAGCTGGATCAAGGTGCTGGTCGATGCGCTGGCCGAGGGGTTCGACCTTGCCTCGGGCCTGCACAACCTGCTGCGCGACGAGCCGGTGCTGGTCGAGGCGGCGCAGCGTTTCGGGCGCAGGCTGCACGACGTGCGGGTGCCGGAGGCGAGCTATCCGATCGCCAACGGCAAGAAGCGCGCGGGCAAGCGGATGCTGGCGGTGGGCACCGATTGCTCGGTCGGCAAGATGTATACCGCGCTCTGCGTCGAGAAGGAGATGCGGGCGCGCGGGCTGAAGGCCAGCTTCCGCGCCACCGGGCAGACCGGGATCCTGATCACCGGCGACGGGGTGCCGCTGGACGCGGTGATCGCGGATTTCATGGCCGGATCCATCGAATACCTGACGCCGCCGAATGACCCCGACCACTGGGATCTGATCGAGGGGCAGGGGAGCCTCTTTCATGTCAGCTATTCGGGGGTGACGCTGGCGCTGATCCATGGCGGGCAGCCCGATGCGCTGGTGATCTGCCACGAGCCGACGCGCACGCACATGCGCGGCCTGCCGGAGTACAGGCTGCCGACGCTGGAGCAGGTGCGCGACGCGGCGCTGCTGCTGGCGCGGGTGGCGAACCCGGCCTGCGTGGCGGTGGGCTGCTCGATCAACACCCAGCACATGCCCGAAGCCGAGGCGCGCGCCTGTCTGGCCGACATCGAGGCGAGGCTGGGCCTGCCCGCGACCGACCCCTTCCGCTTTGGCGCGGGCAAGCTGGTGGACGCGCTGGCGGCGATCTGAGGGGGAAGGGCCCCGGCGCCCGCCGAGGGCGGGGCGGGCGACAGGGCCTTGCGGCCTGCGGTCTTTCGCGGAAGGATCGCGCCAAACCCCGAAGGAGAATGCAATGCGGATCACCGTCACCCCCGAGACCTTCCGGCTGGCCGAGCGGTTCACCATCAGCCGCGGCAGCCGGACCGAGGCGCAGGTTCTGACGGTGCGGATCGAGGATGGCGAGGCGGCGGGG
Organism: Rhodobacteraceae bacterium UBA6141; assembly: GCA_002423245.1. GTDB lineage: Bacteria > Pseudomonadota > Alphaproteobacteria > Rhodobacterales > Rhodobacteraceae > Frigidibacter. The sequence goes on along the minus strand of DIVD01000028.1, from coordinate 108,722 downwards.
CGGGGCGAATGCGTGCCCTATGCCCGCTATGGCGAGAGCATGGCCAGCGTGGCGGGCCAGATCGCGGCCCTGCCCGAACGGTTCGACAGGGCAGAACTGCAGGACCTGCTGCCCGCCGGCGCCGCCCGCAACGCCGTCGATTGCGCGCTGTGGGATCTCGAGGCGAAGCAGGCGGGCAGTCGCGTGTGGGATCTGGCGGGGCTGCCCGCGCCGGGGCCGGTCGTCACCGCCTATACCCTGTCGCTGGACGAGCCCGAGCGGATGCGCGCGCAGGCGGCGAAGAACGCGCACCGCCCGCTGCTGAAGATCAAGCTCGGCACCCCCAATGACATGGCGCGGCTGGCGGCGGTGCGGGCGGGGGCGCCCGACACGCCGCTCATCGTGGATGCGAACGAGGGCTGGACCACCGAGATCTATGCGGATCTCGCGCCGCATCTGGTGCGGATGGGGGTGAAGCTGGTCGAACAGCCGCTGCCCGCCGGCGCCGACGAGATGCTGGCCGAGATCGCGCGGCCGCTGCCGGTCTGCGCCGATGAAAGCTGCCACGACCGGCATTCGCTGGAGGGGATCGCGGGCAAGTATGATTTCGTCAACATCAAGCTGGACAAGACCGGGGGACTGACCGAGGCGCTGGCGCTGCGCGACATGGCGCAGGTGCAGGGCTATGGGGTGATGGTCGGCTGCATGGTCGGCTCCAGCCTTGCGATGGCGCCCGCGGTGCTGCTGGCGCAGGGCGCGGAGTACGTCGATCTTGACGGGCCGCTGCTTCTGGCCGAAGACCGCGACAATGCACTGCGCTATGACGACGCCGGGGTTCACCCGCCCGGTGCGGCCCTCTGGGGCTGACCCGCGCAGCATCGGCACAACAAGAGGGACCAGGCCATGAGCCGCATCGTCTATGTGAACGGCAGCTACCTGCCCGAGGAGGAGGCGAAGATCTCGATCTTCGACCGGGGCTTCCTGATGGCGGACGGCGTCTATGAGGTGACCAGCGTGCTGGACGGCAAGCTGCTGGACTTCGCCGGCCACGCCGCCCGGCTGCAACGCTCGCTGGCAGAGCTGGAGATGGCCTGCCCGGTGACGATGGAGGAACTGCTGGCGATCCACCGCGAACTGGTGGCGAGGAACGGCGTCACCGATGGCATGGTCTATCTGCAGATCACCCGCGGGTCGGCCGGCGACCGCGATTTCGCCTTCCCCGACCCGGCGCAGGTGCCCCCGACCATCGTGCTGTTCACCCAGTCGAAGCCGGGGCTGGCCGACAACCCCGCGGCGCGCACCGGGATGAGGGTCATCACCGTGCCCGACATCCGCTGGGGCCGGCGCGACATCAAGACCGTGCAGCTCCTCTACCCCTCGATGGGCAAGATGATGGCCAGGAAGGCCGGCGTCGATGATGCCTGGATGGTCGAGGATGGCCTGGTGACCGAGGGCACCTCGAACAACGCCTATATCGTGAAGGGCGGCAGGATCATCACCCGCCATCTGGGCTCGGAGATCCTGCACGGCATCACCCGCGCCGCCGTGCTGCGCCTTGCGCGCGAGGCGCAGATGGAGGTCGAGGAGCGCGCCTTCAGCGTGGACGAGGCGAAGGCCGCGGACGAGGCGTTCATCACCTCGGCCTCCGCCTTCGTGATGCCGGTGGTGGAGATCGACGGCGTGAAGCTGGGCAGCGGCGCCCCGGGGCCGGTGGCCACGCGCCTGCGCGAGATCTATCTGGACGAAAGCCGCAAGGCGGCGATCTGACCCGGCCTCGGCGGCGCTGCGGCGCCGCCACCGGTTCTTGTGGCGCAGGGCGCCGGGGCGGGGGAGTGGCGGGGGGCGGCGAGAGCCTAGCCCTGATGCGCCCTGATCGCCTCGGCAAAGGCGGCCTGCTTCGCGGCATCCGCCTCGGTCCGGTGGGCGGCAACCCAGTCGGCATAGGGCATCCCATAGAAGATCTCGCGCGCCTCCTCCTTGCCCATCGCGATGCCGCGGGCGTTCGCCGCCTCCTGATACCAGCGTGCGAGGCAGTTGCGGCAAAAGCCGGCAAGGGTCATCAGGTCGATGTTCTGCACCTCGGGGCGCGCCTCGATCAGATGCGCGCGCAGGGCGCGGAAGGCGGCGGCTTCAAGCTCGGTGCGGGTGGCGTCGTCCATCGCGGTCTCCCTCACAATCCGGTTTCGGCCAGGCTCTCCTCGAGGATCGGGGCAAGGCGGTCCGCCCATTCCCGCTGGCCCTCGTCGGTGGCGATCAGGTCGTTGCGCAGCTCGATCAGCACGTTCGGGCGCCCCGGTTGCAGCGCGTGCCGGTCGATCGCGTCACCGTCGAGATGCCCAAGATAGGGTTCGTTGTCGCCGACGCAAAGCCCGGTGGCCGCCAGCCGCGCGATCAGCGGCCGCGCCAGCCGGCTGTCGAGATGCGAGTGCAGGATGCCGACCTGCCAGGGCCGTGGCGCACGGCCGTTCAGCCGCGGGGTGAAGCTGTGCACGGCGCAGATCACGGTGTCGGGGCGGCGGGCGGCAAGCCGCGCATAGGCGGCGTGATAGGGGCGGTGACAGGCCGCCAGCCGCCGTTCCAGCTCTGCCGCATCGGCATGGCGGTTGGCGGGGATGATGGTGCCGTCGTAAAGCCGCATCAGCAGCGTCGGGTCATCCTCGCCGCGGTTCGGGTCGATCACCAGGCGCGAGAAGTTCGACAGGATCGCAGGCGCATCCAGCCGCGCCGCCAGATGCCGCGTCACTCCCGCAGCGCCCACATCATAGGCAATATGCCGCGCCATGTCCTCGGGCGCGAGGCCAAGGCTGCCGCCGCCCACCTCTGCCGGAACCGTGTTCGTGGCGTGATCGCAGGTCACCAGCCAGCGCGAGGGGCGGTCTTCGCCAATGATTTCATAAGGGGTATGGGGCATTGTCGTGTTCCTGTGCTCTGCCCGGTTTAGGACAAGCCGGCGCCGGGCGCCAGTTGCGAGCAGGGGGAATTTCGGCCATAGAGGGCTGGGCCACCAGGAAAACACAGAACGACAGGGGACGAGGCAGGATGAGACGCCTTCGTAAGGTCAAGATCGTGGCGACCCTCGGGCCGGCCTCCAGCGATTACCAGACCATCCGCGCGCTGTTCGAGGCGGGGGCCGACGTGTTCCGCCTGAACATGAGCCACGGCACCCATGCCGAGCAGAAGGCGCGCTATGACATCATCCGCCGGATCGAGGCCGATACCGGCCGCCCGATCGGCGTGCTGGCGGATCTGCAGGGGCCGAAGCTGCGGGTGGGCGTCTTCGCCAACGGCGCCGCGGATCTGGAGGAGGGTCAGCCCTTCCGTTTCGATCTTGATGAGACGCCCGGCGACGGCCACCGCGTCTGCCTGCCGCATCGCGAGATTTTCGAGGCGCTGCGGCCAGGCGCGACGCTGCTGGTCAACGACGGCAAGATCGCCCTGAAGGTGCTGGACTGCGGCCCGGACCATGCCGATTGCATCGTCACCTCGGGCGGCACCATCTCCAACCGCAAGGGGGTGAACCTGCCCGATGTGGTGCTGCCGCTGGCGGCGTTGTCGGGCAAGGACCGCGCGGATCTGGAATTTGCCTGCGATCTCGGCGCCGACTGGCTGGCGCTGTCCTTCGTGCAGCGCGCCGAGGACGTGACCGAGGCGCGGGATCTTGCGCGCGGGCGCTGTGCGATCATGGCCAAGATCGAGAAACCCGCGGCGCTGAGCGCGTTCGACGAGATCCTCGCCGTCTCGGACGGGATCATGGTGGCGCGCGGCGATCTGGGGGTGGAACTGCCGGTCTACACGGTGCCGCCGATCCAGAAGCGGCTGGTGCGCAAGTGCCGCGCCGCGGGCACGCCGGTGATCGTGGCGACGCAGATGCTTGAATCGATGATCGAAAGCCCGGTCCCGACGCGGGCCGAGGTGTCGGACGTGGCGCATGCGATCTATGAGGGCGCCGATGCGGTGATGCTGTCGGCGGAATCGGCGACGGGGCGCTATCCGATCGACGCGGTCAAGATGATGGACAACGTCGCCCGGTCGGTCGAGACCGATCCCACCTATCGCGACGTGATCGAGGCCAGCCGCAGCGCCAAACGCAAGACCGTTGCCGACGGCATCGTCGCCGCGGCGCGCGAACTGTCCGAGACGACCGACATCAAGGCGATCTGCTGCTACACGCAAAGCGGCAAGACCGTGAACCTCGTCGCGCGCGAACGCCCGCGCGTGCCCATCATCGCGCTGACCCCGGTGCAATCGGTGCTGCGGCGCCTGTGCCTGACATGGGGGGTGCACTGCACCTATTGCGAGCCGGTGGACCGCTTCAAGATGGCGGTGGTCGGCGCCGCCCGCGCCGCCCGTGCCGAAGGCTTCGCGACCGAGACGGACCAGGTGCTGGTCACCGCCGGGGTGCCCTTCAACGTGCAGGGCACCACCAACATCCTGCGCGTCGCGCCCTGCGACGAGCGGTTGATTTTCCGCACCGATCCCGAATGATGGGCGCCGGGGCGGCGGCCCCGCGGGGGTCGGAGCATCGGGAATGGACAGCGACTACGCGCTTGCGGCCGGGATCGTGCTGGCGATCCTCGCCATCCCCGCGCTGGTGAGCGCGTTTTCCGACAGCCGCCCGCCGCGCGCCGCCGCGCTCGCCTTCACGCTGGGGGCCGGCTTCATCCTCTTTGCGGTGATGACCAAGCCGGGCGGATACGAGATGCGCGAAATCCCCGACGTGCTGCTGAACGTCGCGTCGCGGCTGCTGCGCTGAGCCGCCCGGTTCCGCGGCCGGCCGCGCCGCTTTGCCCCTTGCCACGGCGGCAGAGCGCGTCTATAGGGCGCGCTCTGCACGCGGGACCGGCCGAAGTGGCATGCCGAGTCGCGCGGATAACCAAACTCGAAAGAGGAGATGGAAATGCCCAAGATGAAGACCAAATCCGCTGCGAAGAAGCGGTTCTCCTTCACGGCCACCGGCAAGGTGAAGGCAGGCCCGGCCGGCAAGCGGCACGGCATGATCAAGCGCTCGACGAAATTCATCCGCGACGTGACCGGGACCATGATCCTGTCCGCGTCGGATGCGAAGATCGTCAAGAAATACATGCCCTACGACCGGTAAGGAGCCACAGAGATGTCCCGTGTCAAATCCGGTGTGGTCACCCATGCCCGCCACCGCAAGGTGATCAAGAAGGCCGCCGGCTATTACAGCGCGCGCAGCCGCAACTTCCGCACCGCCACGCAGGCCGTGGACAAGGCGCAGCAATACGCCACCCGCGACCGCAAGGTGCGCAAGCGCAATTTCCGCGCGCTGTGGATCCAGCGGATCAACGCGGCCGTGCGGATGTTCGACCCCGAATTCACCTATTCGCGCTTCATCAACGGTCTGGCGCTTGCCGGGATCGAGGTGGACCGCAAGGTGCTGGCCGATCTGGCGGTGCACGAGCCCGAGGCGTTCAACGCCATCGCCGCGCAGGCCAGGGCCGCCATCCCGGCCTGACCGGCCCTGGCGGCGCAGTTCCCGAGGCCCCGCCGGCACTGCCAGCGGGGCCTTTTGCCGGGCCTGCCTCGGCCTGCCGCGCCCGGCCCGGCACTATTGCCGATCCCCGCATTTGCATCCCCGGCCCTCTGTGCTAGCAAAGCGCCGCACAGTGCCGGAGATGGAACATGGACGGGTTGGACGCTCTGAAGCGCAAGTATCTGGAGGGCATCGCTGCCGCCCGGGATGAGGCCGCGTTGGAGGCCCTGCGTCTTGCCGCGCTTGGCAAGAAGGGCGAGATCAGCCTGAAGATGCGCGAGCTTGGCCAGATGTCGCCCGAGGAACGGCAGACTACCGGTGCCGCGCTGAACCGCCTGAAGGACGAGATCGACGCCGCCCTGCGCGGCAAGAAGGCCGCCCTGGCCGATGCCGCGCTGGACGAGCGCCTGCGCGCCGAATGGCTGGACGTGACCCTGCCGGGCCGCCCGCGCCGGAGGGGCAGCATCCACCCCGTCAGCCAAGTGACGGACGAGGTCACCGCGATCTTCGCCGACATGGGTTTTGCCGTGGCCGAGGGGCCGCAGATCGAAAGCGACTGGTTCAACTTCGACGCGCTGAACATCCCGCCCGAGCATCCGGCGCGGCAGGAGCATGACACCTTCTTCATGGCCCGCGCGCCCGGCGACGACCGCCCGCCGCATGTGCTGCGCACCCATACCAGCCCGGTGCAGATCCGCGCCATGGCCGAGCGGGGCGCGCCGATCCGGGTGATCGCCCCCGGCCGCGTCTATCGCATGGACATGGACCAGACCCACACGCCGATGTTCCATCAGGTCGAGGGCCTCGCCGTCGACCGGGACATCAGCATGGCCAACCTCAAATGGGTGCTGGAGGAGTTCTGCCGCACCTATTTCGAGGTGCCCGAGATCGAGCTGCGCTTCCGCGCCAGCCATTTCCCCTTCACCGAACCCTCGGCCGAGGTGGACATCCGCTGTTCGTGGGAGGGCGGCCAGCTGAAGATCGGGCCGGGCGAGAGCTGGATGGAGATCCTGGGGTCGGGCATGGTCCATCCCAAGGTGCTCTCCGCCGCGGGCGTGGACCCGGCCGAATGGCAGGGCTTCGCCTTCGGCATGGGCATCGACCGCATCGCCATGCTAAAATATGGCATCCCCGACCTGCGCGCGTTCTTCGAGAGCGATCTGCGCTGGCTGCGGCACTATGGGTTCAGCGCGCTGGACGTGCCGACGGTGTTCGGGGGGTTGAGCAGGTGAAAGTTCAGAAGGAGAGTTAGATGACGACAGTAGCAACTCGCGTACGCAGGATAGCGGAACTTGAAGGTTTTGATATCATTGTTGTTGGGGCGAACAGAGAGCCCATTGACGTGAAGCTGAATGGTGTGCTTCCGAACTGGCCTTGCAGTAAGAAATCGCGCAGCGCATGGCGAGTGAGCCAGTTCAGGGATAAGTTTGCCGAGATCTATCCTGGATACACCTGTGACGTTCTCTTGGAAGACGGGACTGTTGCGCGGGGAAACCAACTTCTAAGCAACGTGCGAGAAACCTACGAAGAAGATTAAGCCGCTACTTTGTGCGTTTGGGATGGGCGGCTACCCGCTCTTGAGTTGTGCGCCCGCCGCGCATCCCAACAATTTTGGAAATTTGGACTTCTGGCCAAGGGAAGCCACCCCTTCCAGCCGAGTATCTGGCAACGAAACTCGAGACTCCGGCGCACGGGCGCGGCCGGACAGAGAGCATATCAATGAAATTCACCCTCTCCTGGCTCAAATCCCATCTCGACACGGCGGCGAGCCTTGACGAGATCCTCTATGCGCTCACCGATCTCGGGCTCGAGGTCGAGGAGGTGCACAACCCCGAGGACACGCTGGGCCGCTTCACCATCGGCTATGTCAAGGCGGCGGAAAAGCATCCCGATGCCGACAAGCTGCGCGTCTGCATCGTGGACACCGACGAGGGCGAGCGGCAGATCATCTGCGGCGCGCCCAATGCGCGGGCGGGAATTCATGTCGTGGTGGCCAAGCCGGGCGACCATGTGCCGGGGATCGACAGCACCATCCAGGTCGGCAAGATCCGCGGGATCGAAAGCCAGGGCATGTTGTGCTCGGGCCGCGAGTTGCAGGTCAATGACGACCATGAGGGGATCATCGAACTGCCGGACGATGCGAAGGTCGGCCAGCGATATATCGACTATGCCGGGCTGAACGACCCGGTGATCCATATCAAGGTCACGCCGAACCGGCCCGACGCGCTTGGCGTGCGCGGCATCGCGCGCGATCTGGCCGCGCGGGGGCTCGGCACGCTCAAACCGCTGGAGGTGGTGCCGGTGCCGGGCAGCTTTCCCTGCCCGGTTCCGGTGACGCTGGCGCCCGAGGTGGCGGACAGGGCCTGCCCGCATTTCATCGGCCGGGTGATCCGCGGCGTGCGGAACGGCCCCAGCCCCGACTGGCTGCAACGCCGACTGCTCGCCATCGGGCTGCGGCCGATCTCGGCGCTGGTGGACATCACCAACCTCTTCACCTTCGATCTGAACCGCCCGCTGCATGTGTTCGACGCGGCCAAGGTCGAGGGCGGGCTGGTGGTGCGCTCGGCGCGGGAGGGCGAGAGCCTGACCGCGCTCGACGGCAAGACCTATGCCCTGCGACCCGGGATGACGGTGATCGCCGATGCGGCGGGGGTGCAAAGCCTTGGCGGCGTGATGGGCGGCGCGGCTTCGGGCTGTTCCGCGGCGACGACCGAGGTGTTCCTCGAATCCGCCTATTTCGACCCGATCACCACGGCGGCGACCGGCCGGGCGCTGCGCATCGCCTCCGACGCGCGCTATCGCTTCGAGCGTGGCATCGACCCGGCCTTCACCGAACCGGGGATGGAACTTGCGACGCGGATGATCCTCGAGCTTTGCGGCGGCGAGGCATCGGATCTGGCGGTGGCCGGCGCCGCGCCCGATACCACGCGCGCCTACCGGCTGGACCCGGCCCGCGTCGTCAGCCTCGTGGGCATGGAGATCCCCGAGGCCGACCAGCGTGCGACGCTGGAGGCGCTTGGCTTCACGCTGGCGGGCGAGATGGCGACGCCGCCCTCGTGGCGCCCGGACGTGCAGGGAGAGGCGGACCTGATCGAGGAGGTGGCCCGCATCGCCTCGCTGACGAAACTGGCCGGCAAGCCGCTGCTGCGCGGCGATGCGGGGGTGCCGGGCACGATCCTGACGCCGATGCAGGTGCGCGAGCGCGCCGCGCGGCGGATGCTGGCCGCGCTTGGCTACAACGAATGCGTGACCTACAGCTTCATCGACCGCGGCAGCGCCGAGTTGTTCGGCGGCGGCTCCGATGCCTGCCGGATCGAGAACCCGATCTCGTCGGAAATGACCCATATGCGCCCCGACCTGCTGCCCGGCCTGCTGGCGGCGGCGGCGCGCAACCAGGCGCGCGGTTTTGCCGATCTGGCGCTGTTCGAGGTGGGGCCGGCCTTCCACGGCGGCGAGCCGGGTGAGCAGCACCTGCAGGCGGCGGGCCTTCTGGTCGGCGCCAGCGCCCCCCGCGACATGTTTGCCAGCCGGCGGCCGGTGGACATCTACGACGCGAAGGCCGATGCCGAGGCGGTGCTGTCGGAAATCGGCGCGCCCGCGAAGATGCAGATCGCCCGCAAGGCGCCCGGCTGGTGGCATCCGGGCCGGTCGGGCGTGATGGCGCTGGGTCCCAAGGTGCTGTGCGCCTTCGGCGAGGTGCATCCAAGGGTGCTGCGCGCGATGGACGTGAAGGGCCCGGCGGTGGCCTTCACGCTGTTCCTCGACGCCGTGCCCTTCCCCAGGGCGAAGACCCCGACCCGCCCCGCGCTGGTGCTGTCGGACTTGCAGGCGGTGGACCGCGACTTTGCCTTCGTGGTCGATGCCGGGGTGGAGGCGCTGAGCCTCGTCAACGCCGCCGCCGGCGCCGACAGGACGCTGATCGAAAGCGTCCGGGTGTTCGACCAGTTCGCCGGCGAGAAGGCCGAGGCGCAGATGGGAGCGGGCAAGAAATCGCTCGCCATCACCGTGCGGCTGCAACCGCAGGCGCGCACCCTGACCGAGGAAGAGATCGCTGCGGTGTCGGCGAAGATCATCGAGAAGGTGGGCAAGGCGACCGGCGGCAGCTTGCGCGGCTGAGGGCGCGGCGGGGTTTCACACCCCCGCACCCCCGTGGGATATTTTGACCAGCAAGAAGGGCGGACCCGATCCTGCCCCCTTGCCTTGTCCGCATGTCCCGAGGCGGACGGGCCGCATGGCGCCGGGCGGAGGCAGCGCCCCTGCCTCGCCCCCCTCAGCGTGGCGGCTGTGCCAGACCGCGCTGCACCGCGGGGCGGGCCAGGAAGCGGTCGAGGTAGGCCGGCACGTTCTTCAGCGAGCCCCAGTCCACCGCGGTATCGGCATCCATCTTGTAGAACTCCCGCGCGCCGCGCAGCCAGGGGGCGATGGCGATGTCGGCGATGGAGTAGTCGCCGGCGATCCAGTCGCGCCCTTCGAGCTGTTTCTCCATCACGCCCAGCAGCCGCTTCGCCTCGTCGGCGTAGCGCTGGCGGGGGCGCGGATCTTCGATCTCCTTGCCCGCGAAGGCGTGGAAGAAGCCGTACTGGCCGAACATCGGCCCGATCCCGCCCACCTGGAACATCAGCCATTGCAGGACCTGATAGCGGGCGGCGCCTTCGGGCAGCAGCATCCCGGACCTTTCGGCGAGGTAGATCAGGATCGCACCGCTTTCGAACAGCGGCATCGGCTGCCCGTCCGGCCCCGCCGGATCGAGGATCGCGGGGATCTTGTTGTTCGGGTTCAGGGACAGGAACTCGGGGCTCATCTGGTCGTTCGTGTCGAAGGAGACGAGATGCGCATCATAGGGCAGCCCCGTCTCTTCCAGCATGATCGAGACCTTCACGCCGTTCGGCGTGGGCAGCGAGTAAAGCTGGATCGCCGAGGGATTGCGCGGCGGCCATTTGCGGGTGATCGGAAAGGCGGAAAGGTCGGTCATCTGGCGTTCCTGTGCAGGGGCGAGGGGGACTCGGGGGGGGCCCGGTGTCTGGGACCCGGGGTCACGGCAAAAGGTAGTCGGCTGGCCGGCGAAAAGAACCAGCCTCTTGGTGCGAAATCTGTTAGTATCGCCTGCGCGGCTGCACAGCACACGAGACGGCAGCCGGCGCGAGAGTCAAAAAAGGGGGGACAGCCCGATGTTGAAAGAATTCAGGGACTTCATCGCCCGCGGCAATGTCATGGACATGGCGGTGGGCATCATTATCGGCGCGGCGTTCACCGCGATCGTGAGTTCCATGGTGGCCGACCTGATCAACCCGATCATCGGCGTGGCGACCGGCGGGATGGATTTTTCGAACCTGTTCATCAATCTGGGCGAGGGTGAGTTCGACAGCCTGGCCGCCGCGAAGGAGGCCGGCGCGCCGGTGTTTGCCTATGGCTCGTTCCTGACTGCAGTGATCAACTTCCTGATCGTCGCCTTCGTCGTGTTCCTGCTGGTGAAGATGGTCAACAGGGTCAAGGAAGCCGCTGTGCGCAAGGCCGAGGAAGCGCCGCCGGAAGAGAAGCCCGCCGCGCCATCGTCCGAGCAGTTGCTGGCCGAGATCCGCGACCTGCTGAGGTCGCGCGCGGCCTGAGCGGGGGGCCGGCATGTAGCCGGTCATGCGGGCGCTTTCAGCAGGGTGATGACGGTATCGCCATATCTGCGCTGGTCAAGCAGCACAAAGCCCTCGGGCGGCAGCGGCGGGGCGCTGTCCTCCCACACGACGACCGCGCCGGGGGCGAGCCAGCCGCCCGCCACGCAAGATGCCAGCGCCGCCTCGCCCAGATGCTTGCCATAGGGCGGATCGAGGAACACGAGGTCATGGGCCGGGCCGCGGTTCAGGCCCATCTTCGTGGCATCGCGGCGCCAGACATCGCTGGCGCCCGCGGCCCCCGCCAGTTCGATATTCCGGCGCAGCAGGGCGTGGGCGGCGGCGCCGTCATCGACGAAGGCAGCGCGGGCGGCGCCGCGGCTCAGCGCCTCCAGCCCCAGCGCGCCGGTGCCGGCAAACAGGTCCAGCACCCGCGCGCCGGGGATCGGGTTGCCGCCCGCGGCGGCGACATGGGCGCCGTTGACCAGCAGGTTGAAGATCGACTCGCGCACCCGGTCGCTGGTGGGGCGCAGATGCGCGGCCGCGTCCCCCGCCCCGAGATCGGCGAGCTTCAGCCCGCGCTTCTGGCCGCCGATGATCCTCATGCCAGGGCCCTGAGGTCGGTCGCGGGGTCGGCGATGGCGGCAGGGTCCGGCGAGCGGCCCGCCTCGATCAGCCGCTTGCCGGTCATGTAGGCGCGCGGATCGTTCGCGGCATCGACGGCCAGCAGCCGGTCCCCGGCGTAGTACCAGAAGGAGATGCCGGTCCCCGCGCCCGGGCGCGTGACGACGCGGTCATGGCCGGTGTTCAGGCCCGCGATCTGCAGCTTCACGTCATACTGGTCGGACCAGAACCACGGTTTCGGCACATAGGGCTGGCCCGCGCCCAGCATGTTCGCGGCGACGCATTCGGCCATGTCGATGGCGTTGCCGACGCTTTCCAGCCGCAGCCGCGCCTTGCCGGCGGGGACCGAGGCGCAATCGCCCGCGGCCCAGATCGCGGGGTCCGAGGTGCGCCCCAGTTCATCCAGCGCGATGCCGTCGATCACGGTCAGGCCCGCCGCCTCTGCCAGCGAGGTTTCGGGCAGAACGCCGATGCCGAGGATGACGAAATCCGCCGGGATCCGGGTGCCATCGGCCAGCAGGGCGCCGGTGACATGCGTCTCGCCCAGAAGGCGGTCCAGCCCGGTGCCCTCGCGCAGATCGACGCCGTGGCTGCGGTGCAGCGCGCGGAACCAGTCCGCCGTCTTGGCGCTGGCGACGCGGCCGAGGATGCGGGGGGCGGCCTCGATCAGCGTGACCCGCAGCCCCCGTTTCGAGGCGACGGCCGCCGCCTCGAGCCCGATATAGCCGCCGCCGACGATCAGCAGCCGCGCGCCGGGGCGGAACAGCGGCGCCATGGCATCGACATCGGCAAGGCTGCGCACCGCGAAGACGCCGGGCAGGTCGCCGCCAAGCGCGGGCGGCAGGCGGCGGGGGCGGGCGCCGGTGGTCAGGGCAAGCTGGTCGTAGGGCAGTGTCCGGCCGCCGAAGCTCACGGTTCTCGCCGCGCGGTCGATGGCGGTGACGGGCTGGCCAAGGTGCAGGCTTACCCCCTGATCGGCCCAGAAGGCCGGGGCGCGCAGGGCCAGCCGCTCCAGCGGCATCTCGCCCAGGAGGTAGCCCTTGGACAGCGGCGGGCGCTGATAGGGCGGCACGGGTTCATCCCCGATGATCGCCAGATCGCCGGTATGGCCAAGCGCGCGCAGCCTTGCCGCCAGCGAGGCCGCGGCCTGCCCGGCCCCCACGATCACGATGCCCGCCATGTCTCGCCGCCTTTCGCTGGCCCCGAAGCGCGGGCGAGCCTATAATCACATGACAGGGAAACACAACGCACGAGGAGTGCCGCATGACGATTTCCGAGGGAAGCCCGCTGCCGGGGGCCAGGCTGCTGCATGTCACTGAAAAAGGGCCGGAGGCGGTGGATCTGGCCGAGAGGCTTGCCGGCCGCAAGGTGGTGATCTTTGCCGTGCCCGGCGCCTTCACCGGCGTGTGCACCACGGCGCATGTGCCAAGCTTCGTGCGCACCAAGGCGAAATTCGACGCAAAGGGCGTGGACGAGATCATCTGCATTTCGGTCAACGATCCCTTCGTGATGAGCGCCTGGGGCGAGGCCACCGGCGCGACCGAAGCCGGGATCACCATGCTGGCGGATCCCGAAAGCGCCTTCACCACGGCGATCGGGATGGATTTCACCGCGGCGCCGGCAGGGCTGATCAAGCGGTCGATGCGCTATGCGATGCTGGTCGAAGACGGGGTCGTCAAGGTGCTGCACAAGGAAGCATCCCCGGGCCAGTGCGAGGTTTCGGCCGGCGAGGCGATGCTGGAGGCGGTCTGAAAAGAGGTGGCGCCCCCGGCGCGGGGCGCGCCTAGCTTGCCGGCAGGGCGCGCGGGCGGTCCTCGGGTCTTGGCGCGGGCTCGTAGACCAGCGTCTGCGTCGGGAAGGGAATCTGCACCCCGGCAGCGTCGAACTCTTCCTTGATGCGGCGGGTGAGGTCGCATTTCAGCGCCCACCAGTCGGCGCGGTTGGCCCAGACGCGGAACACGAAATCGACCGAGCTGGCGCCAAGCTCCTTCACCTTCACGAAGGGCGCAGGGTCCTGCAGCGCGCGCGGATCGCTGCTGGCGATCCGTTCAAGGATGTCCTGCGCGGCCTGCAGGTCGCTGCCATAGGACACGCCGACGGTCAGGTCCATCATCCGCGTCGGGTTGGCGCTGTAGTTCCTGATCGCCGAGGACCAGATGTCGCTGTTGGGCATGATGACCTGCAAGCCGTCATAGGTTGCCATTTCCGTGTAGAGCAGGCTGATCTCGCGCACCGATCCGGCCTGCCCGCCCGCCTCGATATAGTCGCCGACGCGGAAGGGGCGGAACATCACCAGCATCACGCCGGCAGCAAGGTTCGACAGCGCGCCTTGCAGCGCAAGGCCGATGGCAAGGCCCGCGGCGCCGATCACCGCGACGAACGAGGTGGTCTGGATGCCGAAGCGGTTGAGCACGAAGATCAGCGCCAGCGTCAGGATCGCGTATCTGACGACATTGCCGAGGAAGCCGAACAGCGTGCCATCGACGCGGGGGTGGCGCTTGGCGAAGGCATCGACCCGGCGGCGGGCCCAGCCGGCGAGGGCGAGCGCGACCAGGAAGATCACGATCGCGTAGATCACGTTCAGCGCGAGGGCGAGCGCCAGCGTGATCCGGTCGTCGGTGAAGATGTCGTCCCAGCCAAGTCGTGTCAGATCCATGCACTGCTCTCCCCCGAAGCCTGTTGGTGTTGCCGTTCCACGGGCAGTCCGCGCCCGGCCCATCCGCGCGCGCCGCATGGCCAACGCCGGCGGAATGCCGGGGGTTCCTGCTGTTGCTGCAAGGCGGCTGGGGCAGCGGGGGGCGCGCGGCGGATCACTCCGGCGCCTTGCCGCCGTGATGCAGCTTGCACAGGCATTCCACCGGCTCCGAATGGTCGCGCTGCACCTCTGGCTCCGGTCCGGCCAGCCTGTCCATCCGGCGGGCCAGCTCGATATCCAGCATCGAGAGGCCATCCGCGGAATGGGTGGTCAGCGTCACATCCACCACGTTGTAGATGTTGCACCACTCGGGGTGGTGGTTCGCCTTCTCTGCCGCCAGGGCCGCGCGGGACATGAAGCCCCAGGCTTCGGAAAAGCTGCGGAACTTCCAGATCTTGCGGATCGCGTCGCGCTCGGGGATCGCGCCCCAGCCGGTCTGGCCAAGCGCGGGCAGATGCGTGCGGCGTTCTTCATCGGTCAGCGGTGCGGTCATGGCGGATCCTCCGTTGCATCGGACCCGGCGCAAGCGCGGCGGCCGGGCGCGGGTTTCAGTCGGCCTCGGCGCCGGTGCGGCGGAACGGGCCATAGGCGGTCAGCACCTCGATCTCCTCGTCCACCGCGGCGCGTTCGGCCTTCAGATATTGCGCCACCGCCTTGCGGAAGCCGGAATCGCCGATCCAGTGCAGCGAATGCACCGGGGTCGGCAGATAGCCGCGCGCCAGCTTGTGCTCGCCCTGCGCGCCGGCCTCGACGCGGGCGAACCCGGCGGCAATCGCCCAGTCGATCGCCTGATAGTAGCAGCATTCGAAATGCAGGCAGGGATGATCCTCGATCGCGCCCCAGTAGCGGCCATAAAGCGTGTCCCGCCCGATGAAGTTGAGCGCGCCCGCGACAGGCTGCCCGCCCCGCTCGGCCAGCACCAGCAGCATGTCATCGCGGAGCGTCTGCTGCGCGATGTCGAAGAAGGCGCGCGTCAGGTAGGGGCGGCCCCATTTGCGGCTGCCGGTGTCCTGATAGAACTGCCAGAACGCATTCCAGTGATGGGGCTGAAGGTCGCCGCCGCTCAACGCCCGGACGGTGCCGCCGAAATCCCGGGCGCGCGCGCGTTCCTTGCGGATGGTCTTGCGCTTGCGCGACGACAGGTCGGCAAG
Organism: Rhodobacteraceae bacterium UBA6141; assembly: GCA_002423245.1. Lineage (GTDB taxonomy): Bacteria > Pseudomonadota > Alphaproteobacteria > Rhodobacterales > Rhodobacteraceae > Frigidibacter. The sequence continues at coordinate 93,176 of DIVD01000028.1, read as the reverse complement.
GAAGGCGGCGAAATCGGCATAGCCGCGGTTCTCCCAGTGGAACTGCTGGGTGACGCGGTGCAAAAGGCCCATCTCGGCCCCCGCCAGCGCCTCTGCCTCGGTGCAGAAGGTGATATGGGCGGAGGAAAGCCGGTTCTGCGCGGCGATCTGCACCGTCGCCTGCACCAGCGCCGCAGCGCCCGCCACCTCCCATCCCGGCGCGGTCAGCAGGCGGCGGCCGGTGGCGGGGGTGAAGGGCACCGCCGATTGCAGCTTGGGGTAATAGCGCCCGCCCGCGCGTTCCCAGGCGTCGGCCCAGCCGTGATCGAAGATGTATTCGCCCTGACTGTGCGCCTTGGCATAAAGCGGCATCACCGCGATGGCGCGCCCGTCGCTGCGCGCGACAAGGTGGCACGGCGTCCAGCCGGTGCCCGGCCCGACAGAGCGCGAGGTCTCCAGCGCATCGAGGAAGCGGTGGGTGGTGAAGGGATCGACGGGGCGGGAGCCGTCCGCCGCCTCGGGGCAGGCGCAGGCATCCCATTCCGCGGCAGGAAGCTCGCCGATGGCATCGAGGACCGAGACTTCTATCGTGGCGCTCATGCCCCCAGAGGTGGGGTGCCGCAGCGCGGCGTCAAGCGGGAAACGGCGCGGCGTACCCCTCGAAGGTGATGTTCTGCGCGTGCTGCCGGGCGGCCGCCTCTGCCTCGGGGCTGCGGATCGTCCAGCACAGCACCGCCGCGCCCTGCGCCCGCAGTTCCGCGACGCGCGGGCGGGCGAGGTCGGCATGGTCATGCGAAATGAAGCTCGCGCCGCTGCGGGCGTAATCGGGGATCGCGCGCAGGCGCTCGCAGGTGGCGGCGGGCAGGGGCGCCCAGGCCGCGGGGTCATAGGCGCCGGTGATCAGGCCGACGGCGGTGCCCGGGGCTGCGGCGGCGAAGGCGGTGACGGCATGGGGGTTGAAGGACATCACCGCCAGCGGGCCGGTGTAGCCCTTCAGCGCCTCGGCCACCCGCGCCTCGAACCCGCCGGTGTCCGGGCCCATCGCGCCGTCCTGGTCCTTGATCTCCACCAGCAGCGGCACCTTGCCCGCCACCAGCGCCAGCACCTCGGCCAGCGTCGGGATGCCCTCCTCGGTGCCCAGCAGCCGGAGCGCGCCAAGCTCGGCGGCGCTGCGGGCGCGGACCGCTCCGGCCTGTCCGGTCAGGCGTGTCAGGTCGTGGTCGTGAAACACCATCGGCACGCCCTCGGCCGAGGGTTGCAGGTCGATCTCCACCCCGTAGCCGGCCCGAACCGCCGCGCGCACCGCGGAGCGGCTGTTTTCGGGGCGGCCGGCGGCGCGGTCGTGCAGGCCGCGGTGGGCGAGGGGCAGGCGCAGGAAATCGGGGTGGAGCGGGGCGGGCATCAGCGGACCTGGAAGATCGCTTCGATTTCCACCGCCACGCCGCGCGGCAGCGCCGCGGCCGAGACGGCGGCGCGGGCATGGCGGCCCGCCTCCCCCAGAACCTCGACCAACAGGTCGGAACAGCCGTTGATCACCTCGGGCTGGTCGGTGAAACCGGGGGTGGAGTTGACGAAGCCGGTCAGCTTCACCACCCGCACGATCCGGTCGAGATCGCCGCCGCAGGCCACGCGCGCCTGCGCCAGCAGCGACAGGCCGCAGCGCCGCGCCGCCTCGGCGCCATCGGCCACGCTCAGGCCATCGCCCAGCTTTCCGGTGATGAGCCCGTCCGGCCCCTGGCTGATCTGGCCCGAAACGAACAGAAGATCGCCCGCCCGCACGAAGGGCACATAGTTGGCGGCGGGGGCGGGCGCCTCGGGCAGCGTGAGGCCGAGCCCGGCAAGCCGCGCGTCGATGGTTCCGGTCATGGCATCTCCTTTGCGAGTCGGGGTTCGCGGCGGAGGCTAGGCCCTTGCAGGCGCGGGCGAAACCCCCCAAGCGGCCGCCGCCGGCTGTTTGCGGATGCCGCCACACCCGTGCCGCTGCGGCGGCGATCCGCTGAGTCAGCCCGTCTGAGTCAGCCCGTCTTGTCACCTGATTGCCACAAGACCTGCTGCAATGCGGCGGCAACGGCTGGGCATCGGCGTTTGCGCGACTATGTTGCACGGCACAGGCAGCAATTTGTAGAGATGTCCCTTGACTCCATCCCTCCCGTTCCCCCGTGAAACGAGGCCCCGCGCCCTGGCGGCCGTGCTGGCCTCGGCGCTTGCACTGTCGGCCTGCGGGGCGGCGGATGTCGCGAGCCGCGATGCCGGGTTCAACGATCCCTACGAGGCGCGCAACCGCGCCGTGCACAGCTTCAACAAGGGGGTGGACCGGGTGGTGCTGCGGCCCGCCTCGCAGGTCTATGGCAGGGCGGTTCCGGGGCCGGTGCGCGGCGGTATCGGCAATTTCGCGGGCAATCTCGGCCTGCCGGCTGCGGTGCTGAACAACCTGCTGCAAGGCCGGATCGAGCCGGCGGGACAGAACGGGTTCCGCTTCCTTGTCAACTCCACCTTCGGGCTCGGCGGGTTCCTCGACCCGGCGACCGACATGGGGCTGACCGAACGGTCCACCGATTTCGGCGAGACGCTGCATGTCTGGGGTGTGGGCGAGGGCGTCTATCTGGAGTCGCCGCTGCGCGGGCCGTCCACCTTGCGCGATTCGGTCGGGGCAGTGGTCGACATCTTCATCGACCCGGTCGGCGCTGCGCTCGACAGCCCCGAGACGGAGTATGTGCTGGGCGCGAGGGCGCTGTCACTTGTCGGTGATCGCTACCGCTATTCCGACACCGTCGACTCCATTCTCTACGAGAGCGCGGATAGCTACGCGCAGGCCCGGCTGATGTATCTGCAGAACCGCCGGTTCGAGCTGGGCACGGCGGCGGAGAGCGACAGTTATGACCCCTATGAAGATCCCTATGGCCAGTAATTCCGGGCTGACGCGGCGCAGGATGCTGGCCGTTCTGGCCGGCGGCATGGGCTTTGCGGCGCTGGCCCCGCGCGGCGCGCTGGCGCTGAACACCGCAGAGGCGCGGGCGCTGATCGACCGCGCCGTGGGCGAGATCAACAGCGTCATCAACTCCGGCATGAGCGAAACCCGGATGTATGCCGAGTTCGAGAAGATCTTCGCCCGCTATGCCGATGTGGCGATCATCGCGCGAAGCGCGCTCGGCCCGGCGGCGCGGCAGGCGAGCCCGGCGCAGATGGCGGCTTTCACCGCGTCGTTCCAGACCTACATCTCGCGCAAGTATGGCCGGCGGTTCCGCGAGTTCATCGGCGGCAGGATCGAGGTCACGGGCGCCAGGCAGGTCAAGACCTTCTACGAGGTGACCTCGATCGCCTATCTGCGCGGCGAGGCGCCCTTCGAGGTGCGTTTCCACGTGTCCGACCGTTCGGGGCGCGACCTGTTCTTCAACATCATCATCGAGGGCGTGAACATGCTCGCGACAGAGCGCACCGAGATCGGCGCGCTGCTGGACGCGCGCCGTGGCAACCTGGACAGGCTGACCGCGGACCTGCGCTCGATGGGCTGAGGGTCTCCGGGCCCGCGCAAGCCCCCGGCCCCCGCAAGCCCCGCGCCGCGCAACCCTGCCGCGCAACCCTTGGGGCGCATCCGACCGGCGCTCTCCCGCTCAGTTCCGCCCCAGGATGCCCCCCAGAACCTCCATCAGGATCTGTTCGGCCAGGTCGGGCTCCCGTTGGCGCTGTGGCTGGGGTCCGGGCATCGGGGCGGTCTGCGCCTCGAACGGGCCCTCGCCCTGCATCTGGTCCGGCGCGGGGGTCTGCGGCGGCAGGCCATAGGCCGCGGTCGGGCGGTCCATCGGCAGGTCACGCACCGGCACGCCTTCATGCACGCGCAGCATCACCTCGCGCCAGATCTCGGCCGGAAGGCCACCGCCGGTCACGCCCGTCAGCGGCGTGTTGTCGTCATACCCCATCCAGACGCCGGCCACGTAATCGGCGGTGAAGCCGATGAACCACGCATCGCGGGCCGCCGAGGTGGTGCCGGTCTTGCCTGCCGCCGGCCTCTCGCCAAGGCTGGCGCGGGTGCCGGTGCCGCGCTCGATCACCTGGGTCAGCATGTAGACCAGTTGCCGGGCCGCGGTTTCCGAGATCACCCGCTTGCCGAAGCCCCCGTCCTGGCCCATCAGCGGCGCGTCCTCGCCCTTCAGCCGCAGGTCGAGGATGCCGTAGGGGCGCACCGCCGTTCCGCCGTTCAGGAAGCCCGCATAGGCCCCCGTCATCTCGATCAGCGTCGATTCCGAGGCGCCAAGCGCCAGGGCCGGGCCGTCGGCAAGCCCGCTGGCAAAGCCGAAGTCGGTGGCGATCTGGCGCACGAGGTCGCGGCCCACCGCCTCTTGCACGCGCACGGTCGCGGTGTTGACCGATTGCGCCAGCGCGGTCAGCAGGTCGATCTGGCCCCGGTAGCTGCCCTTCTCGTAGTTCTGCGGCGACCACGGCCCCGATCCGGGGATGTCGATGGTCAGCGGGGCATCCATCACGGTGGAGCTTGGCGGATAGCCCATTTCCAGCGCGGCGGCGTAGACGAAGGGCTTGAAGGTCGATCCGGTCTGCCGTTTCGCCTGCGTCGCGCGGTTGAAGCTGCCCGCAGCGGCGGTCTTGCGCCCGCCGACCATCGCCCGCACCGCGCCATCGGCCGACATCACCACGATCGCGGCCTGCGCCTTGGAGCCCTGCTTGAGCTTGGTATCGAACACATGGTCCAGCGCCGATTCCGCCGCCGCCTGCAGGCGCTTGTCCAGCGTGGTGCGGATGATCACGTCCTCGGTCGTGTCGCGCGTCAGGAAGTCGGGGCCCGATTCCATGATCCAGTCGGCAAAGTAGCCGCCGGCCTGCTGCGCCGCCGCCTCGGACAGTATGGCAGGATGCGCGCGGGCCTCGTCCGCCTCGGCCCTGGTCAGATAGCCCTGATCCTCCATCAGCCCGATGATGAGGTTGGCGCGTTCTTGCGAGCGTTGCAGGTTGGCGGTGGGGGCATAGCGCGAGGGCGCCTTCAGAAGGCCCGCCAGCATCGCCGCCTCGGCCGGGGTCACGTTCGCCGCCGACTTGCCGAAATAGCGCTGCGCCGCCGCCTCGAAACCGCGGGCGCCGGCGCCCAGATAGGCGCGGTTGAGGTAGATGGTCAGCACGTCGTCCTTGCCGTACTTTGCCTCCATCGCCATCGAGAACGGAATTTCCTTGAGCTTGCGCCAGACCGAGGAGACACGGCAGTCGGCCTCATAGGCGGCTTCGGACTCCCATTTCGCCGGATCGAAGGGCTCGCCCAGGCACAGCAGTTTCGCAACCTGCTGGGTGATGGTGGACCCGCCATTGCCTTCGAGCGCGCCGCGCCCTTCGGCAAGGTTGATGCGGATCGCGCCGGCGATGCCGCGCGGGCTGATGCCGAAATGCCGGTAGAAGCGCTTGTCCTCGGTGGCGATGACCGCGTTGCGCAGATGTTCCGACACGGTGCCCGAGGTGACCTGCCCGCCGAAGGTCTCGCCCCGCCAGGCAAAGACCTGATCGCGGTTGTCGAGCATGGTCACCGAGCCCCGGTGCCGCGCGTCCAGAAGCGACTCGACCGGAGGAAGCTGGGTATAGAGGTACCAGGTGACGATGCCGAAGCCCGCGATCAGCATGGCCGCCGCCCGCCAGCCCACGCCCCAGACGACGCGCCAGATGGCGCGGAAAAGCCCGCCGACCAGCCTGACGAGAGGGTTCGACGACCGCCGCCTCGCGGGCGCCCGGCGCCGTGCCCGTTTCGCGGGCTTTGCCGCCGGCTTTGGCGCCTGTTTCCGTGCTGCGCCGCGCAGCGCGCCGTAGCGCCGGTCTGCCACCAGCGGTGGCTTCTTGCCGCCCGATCCCGTCATCCGCACCACCTGCCCGCTATCGCTGCCCGCGCCCGGCCGGGGCGGCCCGGCAACCCGTCTTTTGCCACACCCGCCGGCCGGCGCGCCGCTTCTTTGTGCCGACGATACAGCCGCCGCGCCGGGATGTGGAGCCGTCTGGCTTCACGATTCGGTTTGCGATGTGCACATTTTTTTGGCCAGCCACGCAGTTTGTGCAAATATTGTGCAAACAGTGCCGCAAAGCACCCCGCCCAAGGGGCGCCCTTCCTTGTAACGTCGGCGTGAAAGCGGCCTCCTTCCGTCGTGGGTTGGCCCCGGCGCCTCCCGTCGAGGCGCTGCCAAAGGAAGGGAAAAGACGTGAAACTCATCATCGCAGCAATCAAGCCGTTCAAGCTCGAGGAGGTGCGCGAGGCGCTCACCGCCGTCGGGGTGCGCGGCATGATGGTCACCGAGGTCAAGGGCTTCGGCTCGCAGTCCGGTCACACCGAAATCTACCGCGGCGCGGAATACGCCGTGAACTTCGTGCCGAAGGTCAAGCTGGAGATCGTGGTGAGCGACGCGCTGGCGGATGTGGTCGTCGACACCATCCAGAGGGCCGCCAAGACCGACAAGATCGGCGACGGCAAGATCTTCGTGCTCGACGTGGCACAGGCCGTGCGCGTCCGCACCGGCGAAATCAACGACGACGCGCTCTGAGAGCCGGGAACAGGGGAAGTGAACAAGATGTCGAACCTCAAGAAGCTTTCGGGCCTGGCCGCGATGCTCGCGGCGCTGGCCCTGCCTGCCCTGGCGCAGGACGCGGCGGCCCCCGCCGCAGAAGGAGTTGCCGAAGCCGTTGCCGAGGTGGTCGGCGACGTGACCGACAAGGGCGATGTCGCCTGGATGATGATTTCCTCGGTGCTCGTGCTCTTCATGGTCGTGCCCGGCCTCGCGCTGTTCTACGGCGGGCTCGTGCGGGCCAAGAACATGCTCTCGGTGCTGATGCAGTGCACCGTGATTGCTGCGCTGATGATGGTGATCTGGGTTCTCTACGGCTATTCCTTCGCCTTTGGCGGCGGCACCTCGGCATTCTGGGGCGGCACCGCGAAGATGTTCCTGTCGGGCGTAACCCCCGACACCACCGCGGCCACCTTCACCGATGGCGTCGTGCTGCCGGAATACGTGTTCATCGCCTTCCAGATGACCTTCGCGGCCATCACCCCGGCGCTGATCATCGGCGCCTTCGCCGAACGGATCAAGTTCTCGGGCGTGCTGCTGTTCTCGGCGCTCTGGGCGACGTTCATCTACTTCCCGATCGCCCACATGGTCTGGGATGCCTCGGGCCTGATCTTCAACATGGGGGCGATCGACTTTGCGGGCGGCACCGTGGTGCATATCAACGCCGGTATCGCGGCACTGATGGCCTCGCTCGTCGTCGGCCCGCGCATCGGCCTTGGCAAGGACATGATGGCGCCGCACTCGATGACGCTGACCATGGTCGGGGCGGCGATGCTGTGGGTTGGCTGGTTCGGCTTCAACGCCGGGTCCAACCTCGAGGCCACCGCCGGCGCGACCCTGGCCCTGCTGAACACCTTCCTTGCCACCGCCGCCGCCATCCTCGCATGGTGCGTGATCGAGGCGATGGCGCGCGGCAAGGCCTCGGGCCTTGGTGCGGCGTCGGGGATGGTTGCGGGTCTGGTCGCGATCACCCCCGCTTGCGGCACCACCGGCCCGATGGGTGCGCTCATCCTTGGCGTTGTCGCCTCGCTGGCCTGCTACTTCTTCGTCTCGGTCGTGAAGAACAGCTTCGGCTATGACGACAGCCTCGACGTGTTCGGCATCCACGGCATCGGCGGCATCGTGGGCGCCATCGGCACCGGCATCCTCGCAGCGGAATCGCTTGGCGGCACCGGCTTCATCACCGAGGCGGGGACGATGGGCTCGCAGGTCATGGCGCAGATCAAGGCCGTGCTGATCACCATCGTCTGGAGCGGCGTCGGCTCGCTGATCCTGCTTTATGTCACCAAGGCCATCACCGGGCTGCGCGTGTCCGCGGATGACGAGCGTGGGGGCCTCGACCAGAGCGCCCATGGCGAAAGCGCCTATCACAGCTGATCGCGCCTTCGGAACGGGCGCGCGCCGCATCTCCTCCTGCTGCGCGCGCCCTGAAGGCGGGGCTCCGGCCCCGCCTTTCTTGCGCCGGCGCCGGCGCCCTCAGATCCCGCAGTCCAGGATCGCCTGCGCCAGCACCGGCACCGTCGCCGCGTTCAGCCCGGCGATGTTCAGCCGGCTGTCGCCCAGCATGTAGATCGCATGTTCGGCCCGCAGCCGCGCCACCTGTTCGGGCGTGGCCCCGAGCCGCGAGAACATGCCCCGATGCTGCGCCAGAAATCCGAACCGGTCAGAGCCCGACCGCTCGCGCAGCTCGCGCGCCAGCGCCTCGCGCAGGCCCAGCATCGCCCTGCGCATCGCGTCCAGCTCTGCCTCCCATTCGGCCCGCAGCGCCGGGTCGCCCAGGATCATCGTCACCAGCCGGGCCCCGTGATCGGGCGGAAAGCTGCAGCTCTGCCGGTTGAGGAACGCGAGCGTGCCTTGCGCCAGATCGCGCGCCCCCTCGCCCGGCGCCAGCGCCAGCAGCACCCCCGCCCGCTCGCGGTAGATGCCGAAGTTCTTGCTGCACGAGGCCGCGATCAGCGCCTCGGGCAGGGCCTCCGCGATCAGCCGCGTGCCGGCGGCATCCGCCTCCAGCCCGTCGCCGAGGCCCTGATAGGCCAGGTCGATCAGCGGAACGGCCCCCGTCCGCGCCAGCAGCGCACCCAGCTCGGCCCATTCCGGCAGCGTCAGGTCGGCGCCGGTCGGGTTGTGGCAGCAGCCATGCAGCAGCACCACATCGCCCGGCGCCGCCCGCCCCAGATCCGCCAGCATCGCATCGAAGGCGACGCCGCGCGTCCCGGCGTCGAAATAGCGGTAGCTGGCCTGCCTCATCCCCAGATAAGACAGGATCGAGGGATGGTTCGGCCATGTCGGCTCGGGCAGCCAGATCGTCGCGCCCGGGTTCGCCAGCCGGATCAGGTCAAGCGCCTGCCGGATCGCGCCGGTGCCGCCGACCGTGGCCGCCGCCGCCAGCCGCTCGCCCGGATGGTCGGGGCCGAGGATCAGCCCCGCCATCGCCGCGCCAAAGGCCGGGTCGCCCGCCGGCGCCACATAGCTCTTGGTGGTCTCGGCCTGCCACAGCAGCTTCTCGGCCGCCTTCACCGCGCGCATCACCGGGGTGCGGCCGCTGGCGTCCTTGTAGACACCGACGCCGAGGTCGATCTTGCCGGCGCGGTCATCGGCCCCGAACTCGCCCATCAGCGCAAGGATCCTGTCGGCCGGCTGCGGCTTCAGGCTCGACAGCATCGGCTATCCCCTCGCGACGCGCAGGTCGCCATACATCCCCCATTCGGCCCAGGACCCGTCATAGAGCGCGTGGTCCCGGTGGCCGATCCGCTCCAGCGCGAGGTTGAGGATCGCCGCCGACACGCCGGACCCGCAGGTGGTGATCGCGGGCTTGCCGAGGTCCACGCCCGCCGCCAGAAACTCCGCCTGCAGCGCCTCGGGCGATTTCATCGTGCCATCCGCGTTCAGCAGCCGCCCGAAGGGCAGGTTCTTCGCATTGGGGATATGGCCCTGGCGCAGGCCCGGCCGGGGCTCGGGCTCGTCACCCCGGAAGCGGGCTTCGCTGCGGGCGTCGATGATCTCCCGATCGCCCAGCTTGGAGGCGGCGGCAACCTGCGTCACGTCCTTCACCAACTGCGCCTGCCGCTGCACGGTCATGTGGCGGTCGCGCACGAAGGGCGGCAGATCCTCGATCATCCGGCCCTCGGCCTTCCACTTGGGAAATCCGCCATCCAGCACCGCCACATCGGTCTTGCCCATCAGCCGGAAGGTCCACCAAACCCGCGGCGCCGAAAAGATCCCGGCGCCGTCATAGATCACCACCTGATGCCCGTCGCCCACGCCCATCGCGCGCATCCGGCTCATGAACTTCTCCGCCGGCGGGGCCATGTGCGGCAATTCCGAGCGCTGGTCGGAAATCTCGTCGATGTCGAAGAACCGCGCGCCGGGGATGTGGCCCGCGTCGAATTCCGTCTTCGCGTCCCGCCCCATCGCGGGCAGATACCACGAGGCATCGAGGATGCGCAGATCCGGGTCGCGCAGATGCGCCTCGAGCCAGTCGGTGGATACCAGCGTCTTCGGATCGTCCATGCCGTGCCCTTCCCTGCAACCCGCCTCCCGTCTAGCGCGAGGCGCGCTGCCCGGCAAGCCGGCAAGGCCGGCGTGGGTCCGGGTGCCGCCCGCGGGTTCCGGCCCTGCGGATCACTGGTGCCCCTGCTTCAGCAGCCGCGCCTTCTGCCGGTCCCAGTCGCGCTTCGCCGCGGTTTCGCGCTTGTCGGCCAGCTTCTTGCCCCTGGCGACGCCGATCTTCAGCTTGGCGATGCCCTTGTCGTTGAAATACATCACCAGTGGCACCAGCGTCATGCCCTCGCGCCCCACGGCCTGCCTCAGCCGCGACAGCTCCTTGCGGCTGACCAGCAGCTTGCGCCGCCGCCGCTCCTCATGCCCGAAGACGCCGGCCTGCGAATAGGGCGCGATATAGCTGTTGATCAGCCACAACTCGCCCCCCTCGATGCTGGCATAGCTTTCGGCGATGTTCGACTGGCCCCTGCGCAGCGATTTCACCTCCGATCCCAGCAGCATGATCCCGGCCTCGAGATCGCTCTCGATGGCGTAATCGAACCGCGCGCGGCGGTTTTCGGCGATGATCTTGGAATTGGGATCGTGTCTGACGGCCATGATCGGCCCCAGATAGGCGCTGCCGCCCGCCCTGTCCAGAGCCGCGCCCCCGCTTCTTGCCGGGGCAAATATCCGCAGAGGGGTGCCGGGGAGGGGCGCGCCCCTCCCCGGCCGGGGGGTGCGGGGGGCCGGCCCCCCGCTCTCCCTGCCGATGTCAGATCAGCCCGGCATGGCGCATCGCCGCGTCGATCCGCGCGCGCGTGGCCTCCAGCAGCGGGGTCAGCGGCAGGCGCACCTCCTCGCGGCACAGCCCCAGCTTCGAGAGCGCGTATTTCGCGCCGACCAGCCCCGGCTCGAGGAAGATCGCCTCGTGCAGCGGCATCAGCCTGTCCTGATAGGCCAGAGCCGTTGCATAGTCCCCCGCCAGCGTCGCCGCCTGGAACTCGGCACAAAGCCGCGGCGCGACATTGGCGGTGACCGAAATGCAGCCCACTCCGCCATGCGCGTTGAAGCCGAGCGCGGTCGCGTCCTCGCCCGACAGCTGGATGAAGTCCGGCCCGCAGGTCATGCGCTGCTGGCTCACGCGCTCCAGCTTGCCGGTCGCGTCCTTGACCCCGACGATGCGCGGCAGCCTCGCCAGCTCGCCCATCGTCTCGGGCGTCATGTCCACCACCGAGCGACCGGGGATGTTGTAGATGATGATCGGCAGATCGGCCGCATCGTGCATCGCGGTGAAATGCGCGATCAGCCCGCGCTGCGTGGGCTTGTTGTAATAGGGCGTCACCACCAGCGCGGCATCGGCGCCCACCGCCCTGGCGTGGCGGATGAGGGCGATCCCCTCGGCGGTGGCGTTCGATCCGGCGCCGGCGATCACCGGCACGCGGCCCGCGGCGGCGCTCACCACCGCCTCGATCACCGCGGCATGTTCGGCATGGCTCAGCGTCGGGCTCTCGCCGGTGGTGCCCACGGGCACGAGCCCGCTCGAGCCTTCGGCGATCTGCCAGTCGACCAGCGTCTTCAGCGTGTCGAAGTCCACGGCGCCGTCCTTGAACGGCGTGACCAGGGCGGGAATGGACCCTTTGAACATGACACGCTCCATGAGGTTGGGCCGGTCAGGGCTGACTCGGCCGGGTGAGATCGCGGCGGAACCTAGCGATGTGCCGCGCTCTTGCCAAGTTTGTGTGTTGTGGCCGCGAAGATGCCCGCTAGGATCGCGGCAAACCAGAAAGCAGCAGCCGAAATCCCGCATGATCCCGACCGCCCTGACCCGCAGCCTTGCCCTTGCCGCGACCCTGTCGCTCGGCCTCGCCCTGCCTGCCGCCCGCGCGCAGCAGGCGGCGCCGCCGGCCGCGCCGCGGGGCGGCCCCGTCCTCGCCGGCCGCGCGGCGCTGCCGCCTCCGCCCGCACCGGCTGCGCCCGCGCCGCCCGCGCCGGGGCTGGCTGCGCCGCGCCTCGCCGAGGACGCCGCCGCGCTTGGCCGGGCGCTGGCCGCCGCCGCGCAGGGCAACTGGGCGGTGGCGATGGGGCAGGCGCGCCTCGCGGGGCCGGTCTCGACGGACATCCTCGAATGGCAGCGGCTGCGCGCCGGCGCCGCATCCGCTACCTTTGCCGACTATGTCGATTTCCTCGACCGCCGCCCCGACTGGCCGGGCCTGTCGCTGCTGCGCAAGAAGGGCGAGGCGGCGATGCTGGAGGGCGAGCCTGCGGCCAGCGTCCTTGCCTACTTCGCCGCCGCCGCGCCGCAGACGGGCACCGGCAGCCTTGCGCTGATGACGGCGCTGGTGCAGTCGGGCCGCCCGGCGCAGGCGGATGCCGAGGCGGTGCGCGCCTGGCGCGATCTGTCCCTGACCGAGGAGGAACAGGCGGCGCTGCTGGCTCGTGCCGGGGCGGTGCTGGCCGATCACCACGGCGGGCGGCTCGCCGCGGCGCTGGATGACGGCCGGCTGGCCGAGGCGCGGCGGATGCTGCCGCTGGTCACGCCCGGCAGCCGCGCCGTGGCCGAGGCGCGGATCGCGCTGCAATCCCAGGCGACGGGCGTCGATGCGCTGATCGCCGCGGTGCCCGCGCATATGGCGGGCTCGGCGGGGCTGGCGCGGGACCGCTTCCGCTGGCGCATCGCCCGCAACCGCTATGACGAGGCGGCGGACCTGCTGCTGGAACGCTCGGCCAGTGCCGAACTGCTGGGCGAGCCTGCCGCATGGGCCGGATGGCGCGCGATTCTGGCGCGGCGCGAGATGCGGCTGGGCGATCCGGGGAAAGCCTACCGCATCGCCTCCACGCACCACCTGACGTCAGGCAGCAGCTATGCCGATCTGGAATGGCTCGCGGGCTACATCGCGCTGCGCCGGCTGGACGATCCCGAAACCGCGCTGGCGCATTTCGCCCGCTTCCGCGCGGCGGTGGCCAGCCCGATCAGCCTTGGCCGCGCCGGCTATTGGCAGGGGCGCGCCCTCGATGCGCTGCAGCGCGAGGGGGAGGCACGCGCCGCCTATGCCTTCGCCGCGCAGTATCAGACCGGCTTCTACGGCCTTCTGGCCGCCGAACGCCTTGGCCTGCCGCTGGACGCGGCGCTGACCGGGCGCGAGGCCTATCCGGGGCTGGACGGGGCCGCCTTTGCCGCCAGTCCGGTCTTCGAGGCGGCCGAACTGCTTTACGCCGCCGGCGAAAGCGATCTGGGGGAGCGATTCCTGCTGCATCTTGCCGAAAGCCTCGGCCCGGACGAGTTGCAGCGCCTTGCGGGCCACGCCCTGCGGCGGGACCGCCCGCATCTGGCGCTGATGGTGGCCAAATCCGCCGCCGCGCAGGGGCTGGTGCTGCCCGCCGCCTATTTCCCGCTGAACGGGCTGGAGAAGATGGACCTGCCGGTTGCGCCAGAGCTTGCGCTGTCCATCGCCCGGCGCGAAAGCGAGTTCGACATCGGCGTGATCAGCCATGTCGGCGCGCGCGGGCTGATGCAGGTGATGCCGGCCACCGCGCAACTGATGGCGGCGGCGACCGGCCAGCCCTATGCGGCGGCGCGGCTCACCTCGGACTGGCGCTACAACGCCTCGCTGGGCTCGGCCTATCTGGCGCAGCTGACGGGCGAGTTCGGCACCGCCGCCGCGCTGGTGGCTGCCGGCTACAACGCCGGGCCGGGCCGCCCGCGGCAGTGGATCCGCGAGATGGGCGACCCGCGCGACCCCTCGGTCGATGTGGTGGACTGGGTGGAGGCGATCCCCTTCACCGAGACGCAGAACTACGTGATGCGGGTGGCCGAAAGCCTGCCGATCTACCGCGCGCGGCTGACGGGCGAGGCGGGGCCGGTGCGGCTGACCGGCGAGTTGACCGGGCGCTGAGCGCGGCGGGAAGCAGCGCGCGGCGGGAAGGCTGGCCGGGGAAGGCAGGGCAGGGCGGCGGTGCAGCCGGCCCCGGTCACGCGCCGGCCAGGCTTGGCGAGCGAGCTGGTGCCGGCGAACAGCGGAGCCGCGCGAGAAGCCCCGGATCGCGCATCTTCCCGCCCTGCGGCTGACCTATGCGCGCGCCCGGGCAGCGCCGGTCACTCCGCGATGTCATTGCGCCCGTGGTTACTGCGCCGTGTAGCCGCCATCGACCAGATGGTAGGAGCCGGTGATGAAGCTCGCGCGGTCCGACAGCAGGAAGACGATCAGCGCCGCCACTTCCTCGGGGCGCCCCAGACGGTTCAGCGCATGTTTGTCCTCCAGCACCTTCCGTCCGGCCCTTTCCAGCGCATCGGCGATCAGCGGCGTCTCGATGAAGCCCGGACCGACGGCGTTGACCCGCACGCCGCCCGCGGCATGTTCCAGCGCCGCGTTCTTCGTCGCGCCCACCACGCCGTGCTTGGCGCTGACATAGGCGGTGGCATTGGCAAAGCCCACCGACCCCAGGATCGAGGCCACGTTGACGACCGCGCCGCCGCCGGCCTTCTCGATCTCGGGGATGGCGAAGCGCATCCCGTAGAAGACGCCGGACAGGTTGATGTCGATCACCTTCTGCCAGCCATCGACATCGTAGCTGCCCGTGGGGGCCGAGGGCCCGCTGACGCCCGCATTGTTGACGATGCCGTGCAGGGCGCCGGTCTTCTCGACCGCGAAGGCCACCATCGCGCTCACCTGATCGGCCTTCGCCACGTCCACCGCGACGGCATGGGCCTTGCCGCCCTTCGCGGTGATCGCCTGCGCCACAGCTTCGGCATGTGCAAGGTCGCGGTCGGCCACGATCACGGTGGCGCCGCTCGCGCCCAGTTCCTCGGCCGTGGCCGCGCCGATGCCCGAGCCGCCGCCGGTGACGATGATCGTCTTGCCGTCAAATCGCAGGTCCATGGGTCTTCTCCTCTGCTGCCAATGGGTTTGACCCCTGTTATACGCCCTTCGTGACGCAAATGTGAGGCAGGATCCGGCGCCGCGGGGCGCGATCTACCTGAACCGCGCGTTCCGCGCCGCCAGCAGCTTCAGCCGCAGCGCGTTCAGGCGGATGAAGCCCGCCGCGTCCTTCTGGTCATAGGCGCCGGCATCCTCCTCGAAGGTCACATGCGCCTCGGAATAGAGCGAGTGGTCCGACCAGCGCGCCACGGTGCGGGCGAGCCCCTTGTAGAGCTTGACGCGCACGGTTCCGGTCACGTGCTCCTGGCTCTTGTCGATCAGCGCCTGCAGCATCTCGCGTTCCGGGCTGAACCAGAAGCCGTTGTAGATCAGTTCCGCATAGCGCGGCATGATGGAATCCTTCAGATGCCCCGCGCCGCTGTCCAGCGTGATCTGCTCGATGCCGCGATGCGCCTCCAGCAGGATGGTGCCGCCGGGGGTTTCATAGACCCCGCGTGACTTCATCCCCACGAAGCGGTTTTCCACCAGATCGAGCCGGCCGATGCCATGCCTGCCCCCCATCTCGTTCAGGCGGGTGAGGATCGTGGCCGGGCTCATCGGCTCGCCATTGATCGCCACGGCGTCGCCCTTCTCGAAGGTGATCTCCACCATTTCGGCCCGGTCGGGCGCCTGTTCGGGGCTGACGGTGCGCTGATACACGTAGTCGGGGGCTTCCTCGCCCGGGTTCTCCAGCACCTTGCCCTCGGACGAGGTGTGCAGAAGGTTCGCATCCACGCTGAACGGCGCCTCGCCGCGCTTGTCCCTGGCGATCGGGATCTGGTTGGCCTCGGCGAATTCCAGCAGCCTGGTGCGGCTGGTCAGATCCCACAGCCGCCAGGGCGCGATCACCTTGATCGCCGGGTTCAGCGCATAGGCCGCCAGTTCGAAGCGCACCTGATCGTTGCCCTTGCCGGTCGCGCCATGCGCCACCGCATCGGCGCCGGTCAGGTCCGCGATCTCGACCAGACGCTTGGCGATCAGCGGCCGCGCGATCGAGGTGCCAAGCAGATAGAGCCCTTCGTAAAGCGCATTGGCACGGAACATCGGAAACACGAAATCGCGCACGAACTCCTCGCGTTGGTCCTCGATGAAGATGTTCTCGGGCTTGATCCCCAGCATGATCGCCTTCTGGCGCGCCGGTTCCAGCTCTTCGCCCTGGCCGAGATCCGCGGTGAAGGTCACCACCTCGCAGCCGTATTCCGTCTGCAGCCACTTGAGGATGATGGAGGTATCGAGGCCGCCGGAATAGGCGAGGACGACTTTCTTGGGCGCGGACATCGGGGCGGCTCCATCGCGTTGGGTCAACTGACACGCGGGGTTAGTGGGTTTTTCCCTGTGCGACAAGGGTTGCACGCGGGCAGGGGCGGGGCAAATTGTATCGGGCGCAATGCCGGATCGGGCTTGCCAAGCCGCAGCGCCGGCGGCAGGAACGGCGCATGACAGATTTTCCCCAGGACGCCCGCCACGCCACCGCCGCCCTGCGCGCGCTGTTCGACCCGACGCCGCTGCAGCGCAACGACCATCTGTCGGCCCGCCATGGCGCCGATATCTGGCTGAAGCGCGAGGATCTGACGCCGGTGCGCAGCTACAAGCTGCGCGGCGCCTTCACCGCGATGCGCAAGGTGCGCGACGCGCAGCCGGCGCAGGGGCATTTCGTCTGCGCCAGCGCGGGCAATCACGCGCAGGGCATGGCCTTCGCCTGCCGGCATTTCGGCGTGAAGGGCACCGTCTTCATGCCGGTGACGACACCGCAGCAGAAGATCGACAAGACCCGCGCCTTTGGCGGAGCGGCGGTCGAGGTGGTGCTGACGGGCGACTATTTCGACCAGACGCTCGCCTCGGCGCAGGCGTTCTGCGTCGAGGCGGGGGCGCATTTCCTCGCGCCCTTCGACGATGAGGATGTGATCCTCGGGCAAGCCTCGGTCGCGGTCGAGATGCTGGAGCAACTGGGCCGCGCGCCCGATCTGGTGGTGCTGCCGGTCGGCGGCGGCGGCCTCGCGGCGGGCGTGACCAGCTATCTGCGCGAGCTGGCGCCGGGGGTGGAGTTCCGCTTTGTCGAGCCGCTGGGCGGCGCAAGCCTGACCGCGGCGCTGCGGGCCGGGGAGCCGGTGACGCTGAAACGGGTGAACAGCTTCGTCGATGGCGCGGCGGTGGCGCGGATCGGCGCGCGCCCCTTCGCGCGGCTGGGCTGGGCCAGCCCCGACCAGGTGCTGCTGGCGCCGGAGGACCGGATCTGCGGCACCATGCTCGAGATGCTGAACGTCGAGGGGATCGTGCTGGAACCGGCGGGGGCACTGTCGGTCGACGTGCTGCCGCAACTGGCGGACGAGATCGCGGGCAGGACGGTGGTCTGCGTCACCTCGGGCGGCAACTTCGATTTCGAGCGGTTGCCGGAGGTGAAGGAACGCGCACAACGCTTTGCCGGGCTGAAGAAATACTTCATCCTGCGGATGCCGCAGCGCCCCGGCGCCCTGCGCGAGTTCCTGGCGAGTCTGGGCCCCGACGACGATATCGCCCGCTTTGAATACCTGAAGAAATCGGCGCGCAACTTCGGCTCGGTGCTGATCGGGATCGAGACGAAGCAGGCCGACAGCTTTGCCCGGCTGACGGCGCAACTGGACGCGGCCGGCTTCGCCTATCGGGACATAACCGATGACGAGGCCCTGGCCGAGTTCCTGATCTAGGCTCAGGCCGCGGCGCTGCGCCCGCCGGTGCTGCAAACCTGCTGCAGGCGCGCCATGAACTGCTTTCGCGAGGCGCCATAGCAGGCGAGGATCGCGGCAATGTCGATCTCCGCCGCGCGCCCGGCCGCGGCCTTGCGCTCGCCCTCCTGGCAGCGCGCGCCAAAGGCCGCGAAGCCAAGGTTCCATGCACTGCCCTTCAGGAAATGCAGGTCATCCTCGAACCGGGCCGGGTCCGGCGCGGAGCCGAGGCGCGTGATCACGCTTTCCACCTCCTCGAGGAACAGTTCGACCACCTCGCCGAACCCTTCATCGCCGATCTCCGACCGCAATTCTTCCACTCGATCCCAGTCAATCATCCCGCACCCACCCAAATGATGCCCCACACACCAGAGGCCACCATGCCCCGCGCGCCTTAACGCCGGGTTAATCCGGGCAGGTGCCGCGGCGCCGATCGCGGCTTCACCCGCCCTTAACGGAGCGCAGCGTTAATGGGCCGGAGCAAACGGGAACGGCCGGATTTGGATTCGTCAGCACAGATGCAGATCGCGGGGGCAGGGGACCCCAAGGCCGGTGCGGTGCGCCGGGTGCTGGTTGTCGATGACAGCCGGATGCAGCGGCGCATCCTCTCGGCCATGCTCGTGCGCGCGGGCTATGAGGTGGTCGAGGCCGCATCGGGCGCCGAGGCGCTGGAGATTGCCGGACGGCTGGTGCCCGACCTGATCCTGTCGGACTGGATGATGCCGGGGATGGACGGGCTGGCCTTCTGCCGCGCCTTCCGGGCGCAGATGCACGGCCGCTATGTCTATTTCATCCTGCTGACCTCGAAGACCGAAACCAATGATGTGGCGCAGGGCCTGCAATCGGGGGCGGACGACTTCCTGACCAAGCCGGTGAACGGGCAGGAACTGCGCGCGCGCATCGCGGCGGGCGAGCGCATCTTGCGGATGGAACGGGAGCTGAAGGAAAAGAACCGCCTCGTCTCCACCACGCTTGGCGCCTTGCAGTCGCTGTATGATTCGCTCGACCGCGACCTGATCGAGGCGCGCAAGCTGCAGCAGAGCCTGGTGCGCGAACGCCATCGCAGCTTTGGCAATGCCGAGGTGTCGCTGCTGCTGCGCCCGTCGGGCCATGTCGGCGGCGATCTGGTCGGGTTCTTCCCGATCAGCTCGCGCCGCGTCGGGCTGTTCTCGATCGACGTGTCGGGGCATGGCGTGACCTCCGCGCTGATGACGGCGCGGCTGGCGGGGCTGCTGTCGGGCACCTCGCCCGAGCAGAACATCGCGCTGGAGCTGACGGATTTCGGCATCTACGACGCGCGGCCCCCCTCCGAGGTTGCGGCGCATCTGAACCGGCTGCTGCTGGAGGAAATGGATACCGAAAGCTATTTCACCCTGCTTTATGCCGATGTGGACCTGATTTCGGGCCGCGTGATCATGGTGCAGGCGGGCCATCCGCATCCCGCGATCCAGCGGGCCTGCGGGCGCATCGAGTATCCGGGCGCGGGGGGGCTGCCCGTGGGGTTGATCGCCGAGGCGGAGTATCAGGATTTCACCGTCGATCTCTGCCCCGGGGACCGGCTGTTCCTGACCTCGGACGGCATCACCGAGGCGGTCGATCCCGCAGGCGTGCAACTGGACGAGGAGGGGCTGTCCCGGCTGATGGCCCGCAATGCCGCGCTTGGCGGGCCGGCGTTCCTCGAGGCGATCGTGGACGAGCTTGCGGCCTTCACCGGCGGCGAGTTCACCGATGACGTGTCGGCGGTCTTCTTCGAGTTTCACGGTGCGAAGGAGAATGTCGGCTGACCGGCGATCAGCCCCGCAGCGCCTGCAACAGGAAATGGCGGTCCCCCTCATTGCCCAGAAGCTCCGCCGCAGCGGCGAAGGGCAGCCAGACCGCGCTGTGCCCCGGCTCGGTCGGCGGGCCGAGCCTGCGGACCGGCCGCGCCAGATAGACGGCGCAGAGCTTTTCCGCCCAGAGATCGTATTCGGGCATGTAGGTGAAGCGCCGGAACGCCCCGAGCCGGCGCGGCGCGGCAATCGTCCAGCCGGTTTCCTCCAGCGCCTCGCGGTGCAGCGCGCGCAGCGGCGATTCGCACGGATCCACCCCGCCGCCCGGCAACTGGAACTCCGGCACCGGGTCTGCCTGATGCGTCAGCAGCACCTCGTCCCCCAGCACCAGCACGGCATAGGCCCCGGCCCTGCGCCGGTAGCGTTGCCCGGCCTTCGGCGGCTCGCCCACGCGTCTGATCATGCCAATCCCCTTGGTCCGGGCGTTGCCGCGCCTATATGATCGCGGTATGCCAAGGCGCGCGCGCCAGGAAAACCCCCCTCAGGACTTGTCCGAAATCTCCCCGAAGGATACCCCATGACCACGCTGTCGCAGATCGCCTGGGACGATACCGTCCTTCCGTTCCAACTCGACAATGCCGATATCCGCGGCCGGGTCGCGCGGCTGGACGGCGTTCTGGAAGCGGTGCTCAGGCAGCACGACTATCCCGCACCGATCGAGGCGCTGGTGGCAGAGGCCGCGCTGCTGACCGCGATGATCGGGCAGGCGATCAAGCTGCGCTGGAAGCTGTCCTTGCAGGTGCGCGGCGACGGGCCGGCCCGGATCATCGCCACCGATTACTATGGCCCCGGCGCCGAGGGGGAGCCTGCGCGCATTCGTGCCTGGGCCAGTTACGACGCGGACCGGGTGCCCGAGGATGTGCGGCCCTTCGAGCTGATCGGCAAGGGCTATTTCGCGGTGCTGATCGACCAGGGCGAGGGCACGGTGCCCTATCAGGGCATCACCCCCATCTCGGGAGGCTCGCTTTCCGCCTGTGCAGAGACCTATTTCGCGCAGTCCGAACAGTTGCCGACGCGCTTTGCGCTGTCCTGCGGCCGCTCGACCCTCGCCGGCGGGGCAGAGCGGTGGCGGGCGGGCGGCGTGATGTTGCAGCACATGCCCAAGGCCTCGCCCTTCGCGATGGGCGGCGGCAGCGGCGAGGGCGGATTGCTGGCCGCGCGCGACATCGTGGATGGCGAGGCCGAGGAGAACTGGACCCGCGCGAACATCCTGCTCGACACGGTCGAGGAGCTGGAGCTGATCGGCCCGGCGGTGCAGCCGACCGACCTGCTGGTGCGGCTGTTCCACGAGGAGGGCGCGCGGGTGTTCGATCCGCAGCGGGTGGAGTTCGGCTGCACCTGCTCGGCCGAAAAGGTGCGGCAGAGCCTGTCGATCTATTCGGCGAGGGACATCGCGACGATGACCACGCCCGAAGGCGTCGTGACCGCCGATTGCCAGTTCTGCGGCGCGCATTACAGGCTGGACCCGCGGACGCTGGGCTTCGAGGCGGCGCATCCGGGGGAGGACGCGGGTGACGACGCCTGAAGCCGTGATGCGGGACGCGCTGGCTGCGGTGCGCCGGGCGCTGGCGCGGCCGGGGCTGCCGTCGTCGGACCATGAGCTTGCGCCGGCGCTGCCGCCGCCGGGCGATCAGCCGCGGCGCGCGGCGGGGGTGCTGGTCGCGATCCAGCCGGGGCCGCGCGGGCCGGAGGTGGTGCTGACCAAACGCTCCTCGCGGCTGCGGCACCATCCGGGGCAGATCGCCTTTCCGGGCGGCAAGGTCGATCCGGGCGATGCCGATGCCGTCGCCGCCGCGCTGCGCGAGGCCGAGGAGGAGATCGGCCTCGCGCGCGACAATGTCGAGGTGCTGGGCACGATGCCGGCCCATGAAACCGTGACCGGCTTCGTGGTGACGCCCGTACTGGGCAGGATCAGGGCCGCCTTCACCCCGGTCCCGGAGGCGGGCGAGGTCGCCGAGGTGTTTGCCGTGCCGCTGGCGCATCTGGCCGATCCGGCGCATTACCGGATGGAACAGCGGCAATGGCTGGGCGTGCCGCGGCCCTACTGGGTGGTGCCCTTCGGCCCCTATTACATCTGGGGCGCGACCGCGCGGATGCTGAAGGCACTGGCGGATCGGATGGCCGAAGATGCGCATCGCGGCTGACTGGATCGCGGCGCCGGGGGTGCAGGCGGTGATGGCGATGCTGGTGGAGGCCGGGCACCGGGCGCTGCTGGTCGGCGGCTGCGTGCGCAACGCGCTGCTCGGCGCGCCGGTCAGCGATATCGACATTGCCACCGATGCGCCCCCGCAGCGGGTGATGGAGCTTGCGGCCGCGGCGGGGCTGAAGGCGGTGCCGACGGGGTTCGATCATGGCACGGTCACGGTGATCGCGAACCATGTCCCGCATGAGGTGACGACCTTCCGCCGCGATGTCGAAACCTTCGGGCGCCACGCCACGGTGGCCTTCGCCGACAGGGTCGAGGAGGATGCCGCGCGCCGCGATTTCACCATGAACGCGCTTTATGCCGAGGCGGATGGCACCGTCGTCGACCCGCTGGGCGGGCTGGCGGACCTGCAGGCGCGGCGGGTGCGCTTCGTGGGCGACCCGGATGCGCGCATCCGCGAGGACTATCTGCGGATCCTGCGCTTCTTCCGGTTTCATGCCTGGTATGGCGACGCGGACCGGGGGCTGGATGCCGAGGGGCTTGCCGCCTGCGCCGAACATTCCGCCGGACTGGCGACGTTGTCGCGCGAAAGGATCGGCGCCGAGATGCGCAAGCTGCTGGCGGCGCCCGATCCGGCGCCGGCGGTGGCGGCGATGCAGGCGAGCGGCGCTCTGGCCCGGGTGCTGCCGGGGGCCGAGGCGCGGGCGCTGGCGCCGCTGGTGCATCTGGAGCAGGGGCTGCCGCCCGACCCGCTGCGCCGGCTGGCGGTCCTGGGCGGCGAGGAGCCGGCGGACCGCTTGCGCCTGTCGCGGGCGGAGGCGCGGCGGCTGGACCTGCTGCGCCGGCTCATCGGCAGCGGGGCGGGCGCGGCGGAGATCGCCTATCGCCACGGCGCCGAGACGGCGCGCGATGCGCTGCTGGCGCGGGCGGCGGTGCTGGAACAGCCGATGCCGCCGGGCTGGGAGGCGGCTGTCGCGAAGGGCGCCGCCGCGGTCTTTCCGCTGTCGGCCGCCGAGCTGATGCCCGCCGTCAGCGGCCCCGCGCTCGGCGCGCGGCTGGCGGAACTGGAATCGCGCTGGATCGCCTCGGGCTTCACCCTCGGCCGCGAGGAGCTGTTGGCCTGATCTGCCGGGCGGCGGCGGTTTCGCTTTCCGTGAAAGCGGCATATATGCGCAAGGCAACGAAAAGGGCGCCTCCCCCCATGCTCCGCTTCCCCGACACCCTCGCCGGCCGTCATGCCCGCCCTCGGCGGCGCCGCTCGCACGGCTGCCTCGCCGCGGGGGATGCGGCGTGAAGCCCGGCGACATGATCGACGCGTTCCGCCCCGCGGATGGCCCGCCTCCCCGGCGGCTGGGCGCCTTCTTCGGCTGGTGCCTTGCGGGGGCATGGCCGGCCCTGCTGTGGGGCGGGCTGCTGTCGATGCTGGCGGGCTCGCTCGAGGTGGTGTCGGCGCTGGTGCTGGGCAAGGTGATCGACGCGGCGCTTGCCTCTGATCCGGGCGAGGTCTTTGCGGGCAACTGGCGGCTCTTTTCGCTTGCCGCCGGGTTCTACCTGATCGTGCGGCCGGTCGTGTTCGGGCTGTCCTCCGCCTCCAACGCCATCGTCATCGGGCCGAACGTGCTGCCGCTGGCGCTGTCGCGGCTGCACCGCTGGACCATGGGGCAGGCGGTCACCTTCTTCGACAACGATTTCGCCGGGCGCATCGCGCAAAAGCAGATGCAGACGGCGCGGGCGGTCACCGACGTGGCGACCGAGGTGATCAACGTCGTCGCCTTCGCGCTGGCCTCGGTCCTTGGCTCGGCGCTGTTCCTGCTGGCCATCGACGGCTGGGTCGCGGTGATGCTGGTGATCTGGATGGTCTGCTATGTCGGCCTGATCCGCTGGTTCCTGCCGCGGGTGCGCGGCACCTCCGCCGCCCGCGCCTCGGCCCGGGCGATGGTGACGGGGCAGGTGGTGGACACGATCACCAACATCAAGACGGTGAAGCTGTTCGCCCATGCCGAGCATGAGGACCGCGCCGCGCTGTCGGCGATGGCGGGGTTCCGCGAACGCGCGCTGGATTTCGGCTATGTCTCTGCCGCGTTCCGCTTCTGTCTGATGGCGCTGTCGGGCGTGCTGCCGGTGCTGCTGATCGGCGGCGCGATCCTGCTGTGGAGCCGGGGCGGCGCGACGGCGGGCGACATTGCCGCCTCGGGCGCCATCTCGATCCGCATCGCGCAGATGTCGGGCTGGGTCAGCATGGCGCTGATGGGCATCTATGGCTCCATCGGCGAGGTGGAGGACGGGATGAAGACCCTGACTCCGCCCCACGCGCTGAAGGATGCGCCGGGCGCCGCCGAGCTTGTGCGCGTGGCGGGCGAGCTGCGCTTCGATCATGTCGGCTTTGCCTATGGCCGCGGGGCAGGCGGCGTGCAGCAGATCGACCTGACGATCCGGCCGGGGGAGCGTGTGGGCATCGTCGGCGCCTCGGGCGCGGGGAAATCGACGCTGGTGGCGCTGCTGCTGCGGCTTTACGACGTGGAAGAGGGCGCGATCCTGATCGACGGGCAGGACATCCGCAGCGTCACGCAGGAAAGCCTGCGCCGGCAGATCGGCATGGTCACGCAGGAAACCGCGATGTTCAACCGCTCGGCCCGCGACAACATCCTTTACGGCAACCCCGGCGCCGGAGAGCAGGCGCTGATCGCGGCGGCGAAGGCGGCAGAGGCGCACGAGTTCATCCTTGGCTTGCGCGACCACATGGGCCGCACCGGCTATGACGCGCATCTGGGCGAGCGCGGGGTCAAGCTGTCGGGCGGGCAGCGGCAACGGATCGCGCTGGCCCGCGCCTTCCTGAAGAACGCGCCGATCCTTGTGCTGGACGAGGCGACGAGCGCGCTCGACAGCGAGGTGGAAGCCTCGATCCAGACGGCGCTGGTGCAGGTGATGCAGGGCAAGACGGTGCTGGCCATCGCGCACCGCCTGTCCACGATCGCGCAGATGGACCGGATCGTGGTGCTGGAAGACGGGCGCATCGTCGAGGAGGGCAGCCATGCCGACCTGCTGGCGCGCGGCGGGCTTTATGCGCGCTACTGGAACCGGCAGTCGGGCGGATTCATCGGCACCGACGAAGCTGACGAGGCCGCCGAGTGATCCTGACCATCGAGCGGCTCGGCCATCTGGGCGACGCCATCGCGCAGGGGCCCAGGGGGCCGGTCCTGGTGGCGCAGGCGCTGCCGGGCGAGGTGGTGGAGGGCGAGCCGGTGGCGGGGCGCATCGCCGCGCCGCGGATCGTGACGCCCTCGCCCGAGCGGGTGCGCGCGCCTTGCCCGCATTACCGCGCCTGCGGGGGGTGTTCGCTGCAACACGCCTCGGACGGGTTCGTCGCGCGGTGGAAGGCCGATGTGGTGCGCTCGGCCTTGGCGGGGCAGGGGCTGGAGGCGCCGATGCGACCGGTTGCGACCTCGCCCGCCCGGTCGCGGCGCCGGGCCACGCTGGCGGGGCGGCGCACGAGAAAGGGCGCGCTGGTCGGCTTTCACGGCCGCGCCTCGGACACGCTGACCGAGATCGAGCATTGCCTGCTGCTGCACCCCGGGCTGATGGCGGCGCTGCCGCTGCTGCGCGAGGTGACGATGGCGGGGGCCAGCCGGCAGGGCGAGCTTGGCCTGACGCTGACGCTGACCACCGGCGGCGTCGATCTGGCGGTGACGGGGGGCAAGCCGATGGACGCGCCGCTGTTTCAGGCGCTGGCGGGGCTTGCCGGGCGCGGCGATCTGGCGCGGCTGACGTGGAACGGCGATCCGGTGGCGACGCGGCGCCCGCCCGCGCAGCGCTTCGGCGCGGCAGAGGTGGTGCCCGCCCCAGGGGCCTTCGTGCAGGCGACGGCCGAGGGCGAGGCGGCGCTGCTGGCTGCGGTGAGCGAAGCCCTGGGCGGCGCGCGCCGCATCGCGGACCTCTTCGCCGGCTCGGGCACCTTCGCGCTGCCGCTGGCCTCGCGCGCCGAGGTTCACGCGGTGGAGGGCGAGGCGGCGGCGCTGGCCGCGCTCGATGCGGGCTGGCGCCGGGCGGGCGGGCTGCACCGCCTCGGCACCGAGACGCGCGACCTGTTCCGCCGCCCGCTGCTGCCCGACGAGTTGCGCCGCTTCGACGCGGTGGTGATCGACCCGCCCCGCGCCGGCGCCGAGGCGCAGGCGGCCGGGCTGGCGGCGAGCACGGTGCCGGTCATCGCCGCCGTCTCCTGCAACCCCGTCACCTTTGCCCGCGACGCGCGGCTGCTGGTGGCGGGCGGCTACCGCGTCGACTGGGTGCAGGTGGTGGACCAGTTCCGCTGGTCGCCGCATGTGGAGCTGGTGGCGCGGCTCTCGCGATGACCTCACCGTTCCGTGAGCAGATTTCCGCCCACTTTGCGGCGCGGCAAATCGGGTGTATCAGTGAAGGAAACGGGACAGGCAACACCTTCATGCGCATCATCAGAACGTTTCTGCTGCTTGCAGGACTCGCGACCCTTGCCGCTTGCGGGGGCTCGAAGTTCAAGACCTATGACGGGCCCGAGGTGACGCAGGTCTATGTCAACAAGACCGCGCGCAAGATGTATCTGCTGCACCATTCGAAGGTGCTTGAATCCTATGACATCGCGCTTGGGTCCGCGCCGCGGGGCCACAAGCAGTTCGAGGGGGACGGCCGCACGCCCGAAGGCGTGTACTATATCGACCGGCGCAACCCGAACAGCGAGTATCACCTGTCGGTCGGCATCTCCTATCCCAATCCGCTGGACCGCGAGGCGGCCGCGGCCGCAAACAGGCGGCCGGGGGGAGATATCTTCATCCACGGCCAGGCCGGCAAGAACAGGGGCAGGCCGCCGGACTGGACGGCGGGCTGCATCGCGGTGAAGGACAGGGAAATCGAGGACATCTATGCGATGGTCCGCGACGGAACGCCGATCCTCATCGCGCCCTGAATCGCGCCCCGAGCCGGGGCCAAGGTGCAAGAAGGGCGGTCCGGTGGCCGCCCTTCGGCTTTGCGATGTCAGCCGCCGGTGATCATCGTCCACCACAGCTTGCCGTTTGGCTCCTGATACCACGCAAAGCCCAGATCGCGCGCCGCGGGATCGAGGATGACCGCCGCGGTGCTGGGATCCGCCATCCATGCGGACAGGGTTTCAAGCTCCGTCTCGAAGGTCTCGGAAATGTTCTCGCCCAGCATCGTGCCGGGATATCCCGCGCGGCGCACCCGGTCGATCGGCGAGGACCCGTCGGATCCGAAATGCCAGGGCCGGTTCTGCACCGCCATGTCGCGCGAATGGGTGGCGGCGGCGGCGTTGAGCTGCGCGTTCAGTTGCAACGGCGCCGCGCCGCGGGCCGCGCGCAGGGCGTTGACCGCATCGAGCAGGCGATACTGCACGGCGCCGTCCTGCCCGGGCGGGATCATGTACACCCGCGGCAGCGGCCGGCCATCGGCGGCAAGGCGCGGCGGTGCTGCGGTGGCGCAGGCCGACAGGGCGAGGGTGGCGGCAAGAAGAAATCCGTGAAGCGGTGT
Source organism: Rhodobacteraceae bacterium UBA6141 (assembly GCA_002423245.1). Lineage (GTDB taxonomy): Bacteria > Pseudomonadota > Alphaproteobacteria > Rhodobacterales > Rhodobacteraceae > Frigidibacter. Next base: position 66,065 of record DIVD01000028.1, on the reverse strand, counting down.
CATGTGTTCTGCCCGAAGTTCCGTTGCCGGCCAGCCTTACAGCCTTGCCTTGCGCTGTTCAAACCCCGGCCTTCACGCGCGCGCCGAATTGCGCGGCCCGGGTTTGCGGCCTGGGTTTGCGGCCGACTCTGCGGCCGACTCTGCGGCCCACTCTGCGGCGGTGCCGCAAACGGGGGTTTGATTTGCGGCACGGCCGCAAAGCCGGTATCCTGCCCTCCATTCCGGCGCGGAGAGCAGAGACCGCGACCCCATCAAGGAGAAGAAACGATGAGTAACGCGCGCCCGGGCGGATTTGGCCGCCGTGCGTTCCTTGCCAGCGCTGCCGCCTTCGCCACCGGGCTGGCGGCGCCGGCGCTGGCGCAGACCATGAACGGCAGCACAGAGATCGAGGGCAGAATTGCCACCGGTGCGCGGCGCAACGCCTCCAGCTTCCGGTCGCTGCAGTGGCAGTCCTATTTCGAGTCCACCCGCAACGGCGCCATCCTGGTCGATATCACCTCGCGGGCGCTGCATTACTGGTCCGAGGACCAGACGATCTACAAGCTCTATCCGACCTCGGTTCCGGTTTCGGAAGAGCTGACGCGGCGCGGGCAGACCGAGGTGGTGCAGAAGGTCGTGGCCCCGACATGGCGCCCGACGCCCTCGATGAAGGAGCGCAATCCGGAATGGCCCGACGTGGTCGAGGGGGGCGCGCCCGACAACCCGCTGGGCCCCTATGCGCTGTATCTGTCATGGCAGTACTACCGGATCCACGGCACCCATGACACGCGCAAGATCGGGCGGCGGTCGTCCAACGGCTGCGTGGGACTTTATAACGATCACATCACGGAACTTTTCGGCCTGGCGAAAGTAGGCACGCAGGTGTTGCTAATTTGACGACATCGCAAGGCCGTCTGCTGCAGGATGACAAGGTGCCGTTGCAAATGGTTTCGGATGCTGGTTAGACGGAAACACGAGGTACAGACTTGAGAGCCCTATGCCGTCCTCACGCAATCGTCCTAGGGCCTAACTGGAGGTTATCATGAAGAAAATCGCGCTCGCCGCTGCTCTGTCGGTTGCCGCTTCCACCGCTTTCGCCGGCGGTTACGTCGAACCGGTCGTGGAACCGGAAGTCATCGTCGAGGACACCTCGTCCTCGTCCGCTGGCATCTTGGTGCCGATCCTGCTGCTGGTTCTGGTCGCTGCCGTCGCTTCGGCAGACTGATCCGGGCCAGACCGCACGGTCTGAACGGAAAAGGCGGTGGACCTCCACCGCCTTTTTCCGTCTGGGGGGGGCGTGTCCTGACCGCAAGGCCGCGCTTGGCCTTGGTGCCTCGCCCCTGATGCCGTTCGGGCACCCGCCAGCCGTCTTGCCGGGGAAGGCCCGGACATGCAAAGGCCGCGCTCCAGGGCGCGGCCTTGCCGTTTGCGCTCGTCAGGCTCAGGGCCCGAGGACGCTGCAATCCTGCCCGCGCGCATCCAGCCGGCGGCAGGCGGCCTCGGCCATCTCTTGCGACATGCCGACGAAGTTGGCGTCGAACCCGCCCTTGCGGCTGACGACCTTGCGCAGCGTGCCATCCAGCGTCGAGGATTCGGTCAGCGCCATCTGCAGCAGCGCCCGCTCGGCGTTGTAGCGGGAGTTGTAGTTGCCGATGCTGATCGCCCAGTGCCGCCCGCCAGAGGAGGAAAGCCGGCTGACGACCTCCAGATCCTCCGGGGCGGCCGCGGCGGCGGGGGCCGCCTGCGCCGACATCAAGATGATGGTGCCGGGCCGCGCGGGCGGGGCGCTGACGGCGGGCGCGGGTTGCAGCGCCGCCGCCAGCTGCAGCGTTTCGGGCTGCGGGGCCGTGGTCTGGATCAGCACCGGCCCGGTGGCGGGAGCGGCGCCGATCTGCGGGTTCGGCTGCGGCGCGGTTCCGGCGGCCTCTGCGACCATGGCCAGCACATCGGCCTCTGCCGCCACCGCCTCTGCCGCCACCGCCTCTGCCGCCACCGCCTCGGGCACCACCGCCTCGGCAAGTTGCACCTGCGGCGGCGCTGCCACGGCGTTGGCGGCCAGCGCCGGCCGGGGAGCGGGGCGCAGGGCGGGCGGAGTCGCGGTGCTTGCTTCGGCCGGGTTCGGCCCCGCGGCGGCAAGGGCGAGATCGACCGCGGGGGCAGCTGCTGCGCCGCCCTGCACCTCGGCCAGCACCGCGTCGATATTGTCCTGCATGGCAACCAGCACCTCGGCGGGCGGGGCCGGGATCTCTGCGCCAGGCCGTGCCCGTGGCCGCAGGCTGCGCGCGACGACGACGTTGGCGCGCTGCGCGTTGCCAGCAGCCGGCAGGCCATCAGCCAGTTGCGCATAGGCGGGCGCGGGCGGCTTCTGCACGGTGGCCCGGTTCGGTGCCCTGCCGAAGCCCACGTCCAGCAGGTCGGCCATCTTCTCGTTGCGCCAGGCGGTGGACTTGCCGCCCAGCACCGTGGCGATGATGCGCTTGTTGCCGCGCTGCGCCGAGGCGGTGAGGTTGAAGCCCGCCGCATTGGTATAGCCGGTCTTGATGCCGTCGGCGCCCTCGTAGGAATCGAGGAACCGCCGGTTGGTGCTGGCGACCTTCGCCATCCCCGCATCGGCGCTGCGCCGCGAGAAGATGTTGTAATATTGCGGATAATCGTAGAACAGCCGCCGGCCGAGAATGGTCATGTCGCGCGCGGTGGACAGGTGCCCGTCGCGCGTCAGGCCGTTGGCATTGCGGAAGGTGGTGTTCTTCATGCCGATCGCCGCGGCGGTTCGGTTCATCCGGCGGGCGAATTGCTCTTCCGATCCGCCGATCGCCTCGCCGATGGCGGTGGCGGCATCGTTGGCCGACTTGATCGCGGCGGCGCGGATCAGGTAGCGCAGCGCGATCTTCTGCCCCGGCTTCAGCCCCAGCTTCGAGGGCGGTTCGGCGGCGGCATGTTTCGAGACGGTGACCTTGCTGTCAAGGCTGATCTCGCCGCGCTCGATCGCCTCGAAGGTGATGTACAGCGTCATCATCTTGGTCAACGAGGCGGGATGCAGCCGCGTGTCGGCGTTTTCGGAATAGAGCACCTCGCCGGTGCGCGCATCCATCACCATCGCCGCAAAAGGTGCCGCGAGCGCCGGCACAACCGACATGGCCATCGCGAAAGCTGCCGCGAACAGCCGATGGAAGAGCCATCGTCCCGGAAACCTGATCACGGTCCCTGCCTTTCACTGCCTCTCGGCTTTCCCGATCCTTGCCGCCGGGACTTCGCCTTGTCCCGGGATGCTAGCATGAGTTTCGGCACGGGAAAACACCTCAATTTCAAGAACTTTGCGGGCGAAGCCACGGCGGGTTTCCGCCGTTGGCCAGTCTTGGGGGCGCTGCGCGCGCAGGGGCTAGATGTTGTCCGCGCCATCCGAGGAACGCCGCCATGCCGGACAGGTCGGCCAGCGCGCGAAAGCGCGGATGGCCGGTTGGCGGCTCGGCCCGTTCCAGATCCCAGTTCGGCCCCTGCGGGACGTGAATCCCCCAGCCTCCGGCCTGCAGGACCGGGATCACGTCGGATTTCAGCGAATTGCCGGCCATCGCCGCGCGGGGCATGGTCCGCCAGCAGGTCCGCGAAGCGGTCCTGCGTCAGCCTGAAGACTCGCTCGTCGTGCCAAAGCGTGTCATCGGCGTCGAAGCCGATGGTGGTCAGGGTGGGGCGTGTCATCCGTGGCAGGGCCGATCGCCGGGGGCAAATCCTCTCGGATTGTTTGCGGCAGGCGCCCCGCGGATGCAACGCGGCTCTTTCCCGCGGCGGCATCTGCCTTATATTGAGGGTCCGAACCCTGATACGCGAATCTGCTGGAGCATGCGGTGTCTCACCTGCCGTGGACCATGACTGACAGGACCGGGACTGACAGGACCGGCAATCCCGGCCAGGATGCCTCGGTCATCACCAAGGCGAAGCCCAAGACGCAGCGGCCGCCGATGTACAAGGTGCTGCTGCTGAACGACGATTACACGCCGATGGAGTTCGTCGTGCATGTGCTGGAGCGGTTCTTCGGCCTGACCCATGCGCAGGCGTTCGAGATCATGCTGACCGTGCACAAGAAGGGGCTGGCGGTGGTCGGGGTCTTCAGCTTCGAGGTGGCAGAGACCAAGGTCGCGCAGGTGATGGACTTCGCCCGCCGGCATCAGCACCCGCTGCAATGCACGATGGAAAAGGACTGACGGGCGCGGTCTGCTCCCCTTGCTGCCCCCCTGCTTGCTGCCCGGACTGGACGGGGCGGGCGGAAAGGGTGTATCGCACGGCGCTGGATCGCCCCGGAAGGCCGCCATGAACCACGCCCGCCTGACCACGCTGCTAGAGGACGGCCCGGATCTGCTGCCCGCCAGCGGCACCGTTCTGGTGCTGGGGCCGCGCGCGGACAGCGACCTTTCCGCCCTGCCGGCAGGCCGGGTGCGCGCGGTGCAGGGCTTTCGGCCCGACCATGACGCGCTGGCGGCGCGCGGCTTCGCGGTCACGCCCGCGCCGGAGGGCAGGGGCCATGCGGCGGCGCTGGTGATCTTGCCGCGCTCGCGTGCCGAGGGGCGGGCGATGGTGGCCGAGGCCGCGGCGCGCGTCGCGCCGGGCGCTCCGGTCTGGATCGACGGGCAAAAGACCGACGGCATCGACACGATGCTGCGCGATGTGCGGGCGCGGGCCGAGCTTTCGGGCGCGCTCGCCAGGGCGCATGGCCGGATCTTCGGCTTCGCGGGCGGCGATGCGGCGCGCTTTGCCGACTGGCAGGCGCAGCCGCTGACCCCGGTGGCGGGCTTTCGCACCATGCCGGGGGTGTTTTCGGCCGAGGCGGTGGATCGCGGCTCGCAGTTGCTGGCGGCGGCGCTGCCTTCCGACCTGAGGGGCCGCGCCGCCGATCTGGGCGCCGGCTGGGGCTGGCTGGCGGCCGAGGTGCTGGCGCGGCCGGGGGTCACGTCGCTCGACCTCGTGGAGGCGGACCATGCGGCGCTGGCCTGTGCGCGCGCCAATGTCACCGATCCGCGGGCGGCCTTCCACTGGGCCGATGCCACCGGCTTCCGGCCCGGGCATGATCTTGACGTGGTGGTGATGAACCCGCCCTTCCATCAGGGCCGTGCCGCCGACCCGTCGCTGGGCGCCGCCTTCATCGGCGCGGCGGCGCGGATGCTGGCGCCGCAAGGGGTGCTGTGGATGGTGGCGAACCGGCACCTGCCCTACGAGCCGGCGCTTGCCGCCGCGTTCCGCGAGGTTGTGGAACTGCCGGGGAATGGCGCGTTCAAGCTGTTCCGCGCCAGCCATCCCCGGCGAGGGGCCGCCGCCGCCGCAAGCGCCGTGCCGCCGCAGCGCGGCGTGGCTCGCTGTCGCCGCTGAAATCGGCTAGCATCTCCTCCTGAGCCGTCCGCCGGACGCCATATGAACGGGGCTTCATGACCTACTCCATCAGCGGCAAGACCGCCATCGTCACCGGGGCCGCCAGCGGCATCGGGCTGGCCATCGCGCGGCATTTCATCGAGCGCGGGGCGAACGTGATGTTCGCCGATATCGACGAGGCGCGGCTGGAGGCCGAACTGGGCGAGCTGACCCGAGACGAGGGCCCGGCACGCTACTTCGCCGGGGATCTCTGCCAGAGGCTGACCATCGCCAATCTGGTCTCTGCCACCGTCGATGCCTTTGACCGTATCGACATCCTGGTCAACGCCAGCCGTCATGTCGCCCTGTCCGACCCGCTTGGCGCCGAGGACACGGGCCTCGAGGACATGCTGCGCCAGAACGTGATGGCGGGCCTGAAGCTGAGCCAGACGGTCGCGCGGCGCATGGTGGCGCAGGCCGAGCGCGAGATGGCAGAGGGCGGCGAGCGTTCGGGCAGCATCGGCGCCATCGTCAACCTGTCCAACATCGCCGGGCAGCGCACCCGGCCCGAACTGATGGCCTATTCCGTCGCGATGGCGGCGCTCGACCAGATGACCCGCTCGCTGGCGGTGGCCTATGCGCCGCACCGCATCCGCGTCAACGCCGTGGCCTTCGGCAGCGTGATGAGCATGAGCCTGCAGAACGACCTGCGCGAACATGCCGACTGGCGCGCGCAGATCGTCGCGGCGACCCCGCTGGGCCGCATCGCCCCGGCGCACGAACTGGCAGAGGCGGTGCAGTTCCTTGCCTCGGACGCGGCAGGCTTCGTGACCGGGCAGATCCTGACGGTGGATGGCGGGCGCACGCTGATCGACCCGGTGCGGGCGCCCGGCCACTGAGGGCTGTTACTGACGGCTATTGCGGGAACCGCGCCTTGCAGCTTTCGATCTGCGCGGCGGCGACCCGGCTCAGCTCGCGCTGCTTGACCAACATGCTGTCGAGCTTGCGCCGCTCATCCGCAAGGTTGATGGCGACGGGGCGGCGGACGGTATCGGTATAGTCGTCAAGGCACATGTGGGGGTGCCCCGACACCAGCCTGCCTTCGGAATCCACCACCAGCGGCCCGTCGCAATGCACCCAGCGGCTGCGGCGGACAGTGTATTCCTCATAGGCGAAGCCGCGCGAAAGGTTCGCGCGCGAGTCCTCGATCAGCCCGTTGAGGATGCGCAGGTCGCGCGTCGCGGTGCTGATGCAGCGTTCCTGCGGGGTGCCGCAGGCGATCAGCAGCAGCAGCGGCAGCATCAGGGCAAGGCGGAACAGCTTGTAGCGCATGGCGGTGATCCTCTCGCGCGCCCGGGGTCAGCCTCGGGCGGATGTGCAGGCGGCGGCGTCGGCGGCGGCGCGGCGGGCGAGTTCGGTGCGCTGCCGCAGCATCGACTCCAGCTTCGCGCGCTCTTCGTCAAGGTCTATGGCGACGGGCCCGCTGCGGTATCCGGGGCTGCCGCCCGAACAGAAGCTGACCCCGACATTGTGTGAGGCATTGCCAACGCAGAGGTTGACGCTGGGATTGCCCCGCCCGCTGCCGCGGCCGATCGCATAGCCGCGGGCGAGGTTCTCGCGGCTTTCGGCGATCAGCATGTCGAGCGTGCGCAGGTCGCGCGTGGCGGTGCTGTTGCAGGGGCCGGGCTGGGGCGCGCAGGCGGCAAGCGCCAGCGCAAGGATCATCGCGCCGGGGAGGCCGCGAAACGGGAAATCTGGCAGGCGCTGCATCATGGCTCCGGTCCGCGCGCCGACGGGGGGGGGCGCAGGGGCTGCGGCGGCGCTGCACCATATATAGACCCGCTGGCGCGAACTCAAATACCTTTGCGCCGGGTCACCGGCCTTGGCGGCGCGGCCCCTGAAGTGCTAGGCATGGCTGCAGGGACGGGAGGGCGTGACACATGGACGGGACCGAGGACGATTTCGCCGCGCGCAAGCAGCGGGCCGCCACCTGGTTCCGCACCCTGCGGGACCGCATCGTGGCGGCGTTCGAGGCGCTGGAGGATGCGCAGGCCGCCGGCCCCTTCGCCGCCCGGCCGCCCGGCCGGTTCGAGGTGACGGCGACGCGCCGCGCGCCGGCCGCGGGCGGCGATGCCGGCGGCGGGCTGATGAGCGTGATGCGCGGCGGCCGGCTGTTCGAGAAGGTCGGCGTCAACGTCTCGACCGTGCATGGCGAGCTTGGCGCGCGGGCGCAGACGGCGATGGCCGCGCGCGGCGTGCCCGGCATGGCCGAGGATCCGCGCTTCTGGGCCAGCGGCATCAGCCTTGTCGCGCATATGCAGAACCCGCACACGCCCGCCGTTCACATGAACACCCGCATGTTCTGGACCCCCCATGCCTGCTGGTTCGGCGGCGGCGCCGACCTCAACCCCTGCATCGAATATCCCGAGGATACCGCGCATTTCCACGCGGTGCTGGCGGCGGCCTGCGACGCGCATGATCCGGGCCATTACGAACGCTTCAAGGCCTGGGCGGACGAGTATTTCTTCGTGCCGCACCGGGGCCGGGCGCGGGGCGTGGGCGGCATCTTTTATGACGATCTGAGCAGCGGCGACTGGGAGGCGGATTTCGCCTTCACCCGCGCGGTGGGCGAGGCGTTCCTGCCCGCCTTCGTGCCGCTGACCGAGCGGCGGCGCGACACGCCCTGGACCGGGGCCGACAAGGATGCGCAACTGGTCCATCGCGGGCTTTATGCCGAGTACAACCTCGTCTATGACCGCGGCACCAGATTCGGGCTGGAAACCGGGCACGACGCCGATGCCGTACTGATGAGCCTGCCCCCGATGGCGAAATGGGTGTGACCGTGGCCGCAGATATCGAGATCATCGCCGCCTATTGCGAGGCGCTGGACGAGGATGGCGAGGTGCTGGCCGCCTTTGCCGCCAGCGACGACCCCGATGACGGCTATGCCCTGTTCCGGCTGGACGGCGCGAGGCTGTGGCTGGAGGTCAGCGACGAGATCTTCGGCGCCCATGACGCGCTGGAGGCGATCACGGTGGAGGACGCGCGTATCGCCCTGGTGATCCGCCCGGCGCAGGTGGCGCGGCTGGGCATGATCCGCAGCGTCGAGATCAGGCCCGCCCCCGGGGCCGAGGACTGGGCCGAGGCGGTGGCGCTGCTGCGGCGGATGATCCCGGCGGCCTAGGCGCTATGCGCTGCGCACCGCCGCGATCATCGCCGCCACGTTCTCGGGGTCGGCATCGGGCGTGATCCCGTGGCCGAGGTTGAAGATATGCGGCCCGCCTCGGAAGGCGCGCACGATGCGCTGCGCCTCCTCCACCAGCGCCTGCCCGCCGCTGACCATGTGCTGCGGCGCAAGGTTGCCCTGCACGCAGCCATCGACCTGCACCTTCGCGGCGGCCCATTCGGCGCTGACGGAATTGTCGAGCGCCACGCAATCGGCGCCGGTGGCGCGGGCAAAGCCGACATAGCGCTCCCCCGCCTCGCGCGGGAAGGCGATGACGGGCAGGCCGGGATGGCGGGCCTTCAGCGCGGCGATGATCCGGCGCGCGGGGTCCAGCGCGAAATCGGTGAAGTCCTGCCCCTTGAGCGACCCGGCCCAGCTGTCGAACAGCTTGACCACCTCGGCCCCCGCCTGCACCTGCATCGACAGGTATTCCACCGTCGCCTCGGTCAGCAGGTCGATCAGCGCGGTGAAGGTGGCGCGGTCCGCGGCCTTCAGCGCATGGGCCGGCCCCTGATCCCTGGTGCCGCGCCCCGCGATCATGTAGCTGGCCACCGTCCAGGGCGCGCCGGCAAAGCCGATGAGCGCGGTCTCGCGTGGCAGCGCGCGCGCAAGGATGCGCAGCGTTTCATAGACCGGCGCCAGATGGCCGTGGATGTCGTCCTTGCCCTTCAGCGCGCGCAGCCCCTCCGGCCCGGTGATGGTGGACAGGCGCGGCCCCTCGCCCGGCTCGAACCACAGATCGGCGCCAAGTGCCTGCGGCAGCAGCAGGATGTCGGCAAACAGGATCGCCGCGTCGAACCCGAAGCGGCGGATCGGTTGCAGCGTCACTTCGGCCGCCAGTTCCGGGGTGTAGCACAGCGACAGGAAATCCCCGGCCTGGGCGCGGGTGGCGCGATACTCGGGCAGGTAGCGCCCGGCCTGCCGCATCATCCAGATCGGCGGGCTGGGCAGCACCTCTCCGCCGAGGGCGCGCAGGATGGTCTTGTCGGATCTGGCAACGGTCATCGGATGGGCTCCTGTTTGTCGCCCTTCATCGCCGGGGGCGCCGCGATGTCAAGCCGCCCGGGCGTTGCGGGGGGCATTGCGGGGGCATTGCGCGGGCCTTTTGCCGCGGATATGCCGGGGCCATGCAGATGCCCGACGCAAGATCCCCGCTGAAGATCGGCACCCGTGGCTCGCCGCTCGCGCTTGCGCAGGCGTTCGAGACCCGCCGCCGCCTGATGGATGCCCACGGCCTGTCCGAGGATGCGTTCGAGATCGTCATCATCAAGACGACCGGCGACCGCGTGCTGGACCGCCCGCTGAAGGAGATCGGCGGCAAGGGCCTGTTCACGAAAGAGATCGAGGAGGCGCTGACGGCGGGCGGCATCGACATCGCGGTGCATTCGATGAAGGACATGCCGGTGGCGCAGCCCGCGGGCCTGCGGCTGGACTGTTACCTGCCGCGCGAGGATGTGCGCGATGCCTTCGTCTCGCCGCAGGTGGCGCGGCTGACCGACCTGCCGCGGGGCGCCGTCGTCGGATCGTCGAGCCTGCGGCGCCGGGCGCAGCTTGCGCATCGGCGGCCCGATCTGCGGCTGGTGGAGTTTCGCGGCAACGTGCAGACAAGGTTGAAGAAACTCGACGAAGGCGTTGCGATGGCGACGTTTCTGGCGATGGCGGGGCTGAACCGGCTGGGCATGGCCCATGTCGCGCAAGGCGCCATCGAGGTTGCCGAGATGCTGCCGGCCGTGGCGCAGGGCGCCATCGGGATCGAGCGGCGGGCGGCGGATGCGCGGGCAGAGTTGCTGCTGGCCGGCATCCATGATCCCGCCACCGGCCACCGGCTGGCGGCGGAGCGGGCCTATCTTGCGGCGCTCGACGGGTCTTGCGACACGCCGATCGCCGGGCTGGCGGTGCTGGAGGAGGGCGCGCTCTATCTGCGCGGCGAGATCCTGCGGCCCGACGGGTCCGAGGCGATCGGCGGCGAGGCGCGCGGCAGCATCGCCGACGCGGCGGATCTGGGCACCGATCTGGCGCGGCGATTGCTGGCGCAGGCGCCGGCGGGCTTCTTCGGCTGGCGTTGATCAGCCTAAACCACCGTCTTGCCGGCGTTGAGGATGCCCGCCGGATCCAGCGCGCGCATCCGGCCTCACTCTGCCGCCGCCCGCTCCAGCAGCGCCAGCACCTCGGGCCCCAGCCGCTCTACCATCACCTTCACCCCCGCCGCCGAGGGATGCAGCCCATCGGGCTGCACCAGCCCGGCGCGCTGATCGGGGGGCAGGTCCGACAGCCCGGCCAGCATGTTCGGCACCAGTTGCGCGCCATGTTCCGCGGCAAGCTCGGGCCAGATCGCATCGAAGGCCGCCTTGTACTCGGGCCCGTAATTGCCCGGCGCCGGCAGGCCCATCAGCAGCACGGGCAGGCCCCTCGCCTCTGCCTGCCTCAGGATCGCGTCGATATTCGCGCGGGTTTCGGCCGGATCGAGGCCGCGCAGCAGGTCGTTGCCGCCAAGCGCCACGATCATCGCATCCGCGCCGCCCGCCAGCGTCCAGCCAAGGCGGGCGAGGCCGCCGGCGCTGGTATCGCCCGACACGCCGGCATTCACCACCGTCACATCCGCCCCCTTCTCGCGCAGCCAGGCCTGAAGTTGCGGCACGAAGCCCTGCTCCTGCGGCAGCCCGTAGCCCTGCGTCAGGCTGTCGCCAAGCGCCACCAGCGTCAGCGGATCGGCCGCGGCGGGCGCCGCAAGCGGCAGCAGCAGCAAACTTGCTGCGGCTGCGAGGTTGCGCAGCCGCCAAGCCGCGCCATATGCCACCTGAGGCAGATGAAAGGCGAAGCAGATGCGCGATACCGGCACCGGGACGGGCGACACGGTTCTGGCGCTGGAGGATGCGCGGCTGACGCTGGCCGGCAATGCCGGGCCGGTCGAGGTGCTGCGCGGCATCACGCTGCGGGTGACGCGCGGCGAGAGCCTTGCGCTGGTCGGGCCGTCGGGATCTGGCAAATCGTCGCTCCTGATGCTGATGGGCGGGCTGGAACGCGCCACCGGAGGCAGGGTTGAGGCGCTCGGCCACGACCTGTCGGCGATGGGCGAGGATCAGCTTGCCCGCTTCCGCAGGGGGAATATGGGGATCGTGTTCCAGTCCTTCCACCTTGTCCCGACGATGACCGCGCTGGAAAATGTCGCGCTTCCGCTGGAACTCGCCGGGGCGGGGGATGCCTTCGCGCGGGCCGAGGCGGAACTTGGCGCCGTGGGCCTTGGCGCGCGGCTCGGCCATTACCCCGCGCAGATGTCGGGCGGCGAGCAGCAGCGGGTGGCGCTGGCCCGCGCCGCCGCGCCGCGCCCGGCGATCCTGCTGGCGGATGAACCGACCGGCAACCTCGATGCCGCCAATGGCGCCGCGATCATGGACCTGCTGTTCGGCCTGCGCGACCGGCATGGCGCGACGCTGGTGCTGGTCACCCACGCGCCCGAACTGGCGGAGCGCTGCGACCGCGTGCTGCGGCTGGCCGATGGCGTCGTGGCCGGCGAAGATCTGCGGGCCGGGGTGCGGGCATGACCGTCGCGCTGCGGATCGCGCTGCGCGAGTTGCGGGGCGGGATCGGCGGATTTCGGGTGTTCGTGCTGTGCCTGATCCTTGGCGTCGCCGCGATTGCCGCGGTGGGCACGCTGCGCGAGGGCATCCGCCGCGGGCTGGGGGCGCAGGGCGCGGTGCTGCTTGGCGGCGATGCGCAGATGGAGTTCACCTACCGCTTTGCCACGCCCGAGGAGCGGGCCTGGATCGAGGCCCGCGCCACCGCCCTGTCCGAGGTGGTCGATTTCCGCTCGATGGCCGTGGCGGGCGAGGACCGGGCGCTGACGCAGGTGAAGGGCGTCGATGCCGCCTATCCGCTGGTGGGCGAGGTGGTGCTGGACCCGGCGATGCCGCTGGCCGAGGCGCTGGCGGGGCATGGCGCGGTGATGGACGGGGTGCTTGCCGACCGGCTGGGGCTGGCGGTGGGCGAGAGGTTCCGCCTGGGACTGGCCGAATTCCGACTGGCCGCGAGGCTGGTGCGAGAGCCGGACAGCGCGGCGGGCGGCTTCGCGCTTGGCCCGCGCACCATCGTGCGCCGCGCGGATCTGGAGGGCTCCGGCCTGCTGGAGCCCGGCACGCTGTTCGAGACGAAATACCGCATGACGCTGCCCGCCTCCGCCGATCTGGCCGCGCTCAGGGCCGAGGCCGAGGCGGCCTTCCGCGACAGCGGGATGAGCTGGCAGGACCGCCGCCGCGGCGCGCCGGGCGTGGACCGGTTCGTGGAGCGGATCGGATCCTTCCTCGTGCTTGTCGGCCTTGCCGGGCTGGCGGTGGGCGGGGTCGGCATCTCTGCCGCCGTGCGCGCCTATCTGGACCGCAAGACCGAAACGATCGCGGTGCTGAAGGCGCTCGGCGCGACGGGCGGCACCATCCTCGCCGCCTATGGGCTGCAGATCGGCGCGCTGACCGTGCTGGGGGTGGCGCTCGGCCTGCTGCTGGGCGGCAGCCTGCCGGTGCTGGCCGCCCCGCTGATCACGGCGCGGATGCCGATCCCGGTGGCGCTTGGCCTCGCGCCGGGCGCGCTGGCCGAGGCGGCGCTTTATGGCGTGCTGACGGCGGCGATCTTCACGCTCTGGCCGCTGGCGCGCCTGCGCGAGGTGCGGGCGGCGGCGCTGTTCCGCGACCTCGGGCCGGGGCGGCGCGCCTGGCCGGGGCCTGGCATGGCGGCGGCCATGGCGCTGCTGGTGGCGGCGCTGGTCGGCGCGGCGGTGGCCTTCTCGGGCGTGCCGGAACTGGCGCTTGGCACGCTGGGCGGGGTGATCGCGGCGCTGGCGGTGCTGGCGCTGGCGGCCTGGGGGCTGGGCCGTCTGGCGCGGCGGCTGGCCGGCCTCGCGCTGCTGCGCGGGCGGCCGGGGCTGCGGCTGGCACTGTCGGCGATCGGCGGTCCGCGGGCCGAGGCGGCGCCGGTGATCCTGTCGCTGGGGCTGGGGCTGGCGGTGCTGGCCGCGGTCGGGCAGATCGACGCGAACCTGCGCGCCGCCATCGACCGCGACCTGCCCGAGGTGGCGCCCAGCTACTTCTTCGTGGACATCCAGAACGACCAGATCGACGGCTTCCGCGCGCGGCTGGAGGGCGACCCCGCGGTGAGCCGGGTTGACAGCGCGCCGATGCTGCGCGGGATCATCACGCGGATCAACGGTCAGGATGCGCGCAGCGTCGCCGGCAACCATTGGGTGCTGAACGGCGACCGCGGCGTGACCTATTCGGACCGCCCGCCGCCGAACACCACGATCACGGCGGGCGACTGGTGGCCCGAGGGCTATGACGGCCCGCCGCAAGCCAGCTTTTCCGCCGAGGAGGCGGCAGAGATCGGGCTGAAGCTGGGCGACCGGATCACCGTGAACATCCTTGGCCGTGATCTGGAGGCCGAGGTGACCAGCTTTCGCGTGGTGGATTTTTCCACCGCCGGGATCGGCTTCGTGATCGCGCTCAACCCCGGCGCGCTCGCGGGCGCGCCGCATACCCACATCGCCACCGTCTATGCCGAGGAGCAGGCGGAGGCGAAAATCCTGCGCGATCTGGCAACCGCCTACCCGAACATCACCGCGATCCGGGTGCGCGATGCCCTCGACCGTGTGGCCGAGGCGCTGACGGCGATCGCGCGCGCGACGGCGATCGCCGCGGCGGGGACGCTCGTCACCGGCTTTGTCGTGCTGATCGGCGCGGCGGCGGCGGGAGAGCGGGCGCGGGTCTATGAGGCGGCGCTGCTGAAGGTGCTGGGGGCAAGCCGGGGGCGGATCCTCGGCTCTTTCGCGCTGCGCTCGGCGATCATGGGCGCGGCGGCGGGGGTGGTGGCGGTGGCCTTCGGCGGCGCGGCGGGCTGGGCGGTGATGACCTTCGTGATGGAGGCGGAGTTCCGCTTCGAGCCGCTGTCGGCCATCGCCATCGTCACCGGCGGCGCGCTGGCAACGCTGCTGGCCGGATTGCTCTTCGCGCTGAGGCCCTTGTCGGCACGGCCGGCGCAGGTGCTGCGGGCACGGGACTAGCCGGCGCGGCGCAGGAGCAGGGCGCCGGGCTACCGCACGCAAAAGGCGCGACGCACTCCGCAAGGCCGACCGATGAGCCATCGAAGCGGCGTCGGGCAGGGCTCCGGCGCGCCGCCACGCCCCGAGCGCCGGCTCACACGGTGGCGCCCGTCTTGCGGGCGCGCCACAGGGTGAACAGCCCGGCGCCGACCACGATCACCGCGCCGATGGCCACGTTCGGGCGCAGGGTCTCGCCGAACAGCGCCAGCCCCAGCACGGTGACGAAGACCAGTTGCAGATAGGCGAAGGGCTGGATCGCGCTGGCCTCGGCCACCTCGTAGGCGCGGATCAGCAGCCAGTGCGCACTGGAGGCGGTCAGGCACAGGCAGGCCATCCAGCCCCAGTCCGCAAGGCGCATCGGCTCCCAGAACCAGATGCCGACCAGCGTCATCACCACCGCGCCCGAGACGCCGGTCCAGAAGAAGCTGACCGAGGCGGCGTCCCTGCGCGCGACAAAGCGGGTCAGCAGCCCGTAAAGCGCGAACATGAAGGCCGACAGCAGCGGGATCAGCGCGGCGGGCGAGAACACCGCCACGCCGGGCTGCAGGATCACCAGCATCCCGGCAAAGCCGATGCCGATCGCCGTCCAGCGCCGCCAGCCGACCTTTTCCCCCAGCACCGGCCCCGACAGCGCCGCGACCAGCAGCGGATAGCAGGTAAAGACCGCGTGGCTCTCGACCAGCCCCAGAATGACGAAGGACTGGATCATCACGCAGACCTCTGCCACAAGCAGCACGCTGCGGAAGATCTGCAGCCCGGGCGTGGCCGAGCGCACCGCCGCGCGCAAGCCCCCCGGCGCGCGCGCGGCCATCGCCATCACGAAGGCGGCAAAGAACCAGTAGCGGATCATCACCACCATGTAGACGTTGTATTCCGCCGCAAGGTGGCGCGAGATCCCGTCCTGCACCGCGAAGATGAAGGTGGTGGCCACCATCAGCCAGATGCCGAGGCGGGTGTTCTGGTCGGTCATGTCGCCTCGCTGGGGGTTGCAGGCGGGCGCAGCACGCCCGCGCTCATGTGTCGCTTGTGGCCGTGGCCGGGGCGGCGTTCGACCGCGAAACCGGCCGCCGCCAGCCCCCGGCGCACGAAGCCGGCGGCGGTGTAGGTGGCGAAGGTTCCGCCCGGCGCGGTGTGGCGGGCCACCTCGGCCATCAGCGGCGCGCCCCAGAGTTCGGGGTTTCTGGCGGGGGAAAAGCCGTCGAGGAACCAGGCATCCGCGCAGCCCTGCCAGCCGGGCAGCGCCGCGCGGGCGTCGCCCACGATCACCTCGACGGCGAGCGGGCCAAGCGCGAAGCGCCGGGCGCCGGCGGCCCATGCGGCAAGGAACGGGTCCGCCACCGCCCGCGCCTCGGGGAAGGCGGCCAGCGCGCGGGCGATGTCGGGGGCGGGCAGGGGGAAGGCCTCGAAGCTGGTGTAGTGCAGGCGGCCGCGCCGGCCCGCGCCCTGCCACGCGATCAGCGTTGCCATCAGGTTCAGCCCGGTGCCGAAGCCAAGCTCGGCAATGCGGAAACCGTCCGCAAGGCGGCCGGGCAGCCCGTTGCCGGCCAGGAACACATGCCGCGTTTCCGCCAGCCCGTCGCCGAGGCTGAAATAGGGGTCGTCGAAGCGCTCGGACACCGGCACGTCGCCATCCCGCCACTGCAGGCCGCTGCTCTGGTTCTCGCCGGTCATCTGCCCTAGTCCTGTTCGCGCCGATCCTGACGAAGCGCCGGAGGAAGTTCAATGGCACAAGCAATGCCGGATGTGACGGTGCATGGCGCGGGGATCTTCGGCCTTGCGATCGCGTGGGAATGCCTGCGGCGCGGGGCAAGGGTGCGGGTGATCGAGGCGGCGTGCATCGGTGCGGGATCATCCGGCGGGCTGGTGGGGGCGCTGGCGCCGCATGTGCCCGAACAGTGGAACCCGAAGAAGGCCTTCCAGCTGGAGGCGCTGCTGATGGCCGAGGGCTTCTGGGCCGGGGTCGCGGCGGCGGGCGGCACCGATCCGGGCTATGCCCGCACCGGGCGGCTGCAACCGCTGGCGGATGCGGCGGCGGTGGCGCTTGCGCGCGCCCGTGCCGCCGGGGCCAGGGCGCTCTGGCAGGGCCGCGCTGAATGGCGGGTGGTGCCGGCGGCGCGCGATGGCTGGGCGCCGGGCGCGGCCTCGGGCTTCATGGTGCACGATACGCTGACGGCGCGGATGGCGCCGCGCCGGGCCCTCGCCGCGCTGGCCGCCGCGATCCGCGCGCGGGGCGGCGAGATCATGGAGGGCGGCGGGATCGTGGAAGGCGGCGGGGCAGGGGCTGGCGCGCCGGAAGCCGGGGGCTTGCAGGTCTGGGCGACGGGCGCGGCGGGGTTGGCCGAGCTTTCGGCGGACCTAGGCCGCACCGTCGGCGCGCCGGTCAAGGGCCAGTCGGCGCTGCTGCGCCCGGCGCGGGCGGTGGCGGGGCTGCCGCAACTCTTTGCCGAGGGGCTGCATGTCGTGCCCCATGCCGATGGCAGCGTCGCGCTTGGCTCCACCTCCGAACGCGAGTTCGCGGCGGGCGACAGCGTGGACGCGCAACTCGAGGCCCTGATCGGGAGGGCGCGCGCGCTTTGTCCGGCGCTGGCGGATGCGCCGGTGCTGGAGCGGTGGGCGGGCCTGCGCCCCCGCGCCCGCACCCGCGCGCCGATGCTGGGGCAATGGCCGGGGCGGGCGGGGCATTTCGTCGCCAATGGCGGCTTCAAGATCGGCTTCGGCATCGCGCCCAAGGTCGCCGGGGTGATGGCCGATCTGGTGCTGGAGGGGCGCGACGGCATCCCCGCCGGATTTCGCGTCGAGGACAGCCTCTGAGGCCGCCTCTGACGGCCGCACGCGGGCCGCGGCGCGCGGGCCGTGGCCCTTGCGAAGGGCGCAGCGCGGGGGCAAGCTTCGCCCCTCGGGAACGGTGCGGAACAACGGCGGCACGAAGGAGCGGGCAATGGCGATGCGGCATGGCGGACAGATCCTGGTGGACCAGCTGAAGCGTCACGGCGTGGCCCGCGTCTTTTCGGTTCCGGGCGAGAGCTTCCTTGCGGTGCTGGACGGGCTGCACGGATCGGGCATCGACAACATCGTCTGCCGGCATGAGGGCGGCGCCGCGATGATGGCCGAGGCGGATGGCAAGATGAACGCCGCCGAGGGCCGGGGCCTGCCCGGCATCTGCCTTGTCACCCGCGGGCCGGGGGCAAGCAACGCCGCGGCGGGGGTGCATGTGGCACGGCAGGATTCGACGCCGATGATCCTGTTCGTCGGGCAGATCGAGCGCGGCCACCGCGACCGCGAGGCATTTCAGGAGGTGGATTGCCGCGCGATGTTCGCCCCGCTGGCGAAATGGGTGGCCGAGATCGACAGCACCGCGCGGGTCCCCGAATACCTCAGCCGCGCCTTCCACATCGCGGTCTCGGGCCGCCCCGGTCCGGTGGTGCTGGCGCTGCCCGAGGACATGCTGAACGCCATCGCCGAGGTGGCCGACATCCCCGCCCCGGCGCCGGTGCCCGCCACCGTCAGCGCCGCCGAGGTCGCGGCGGTGGCGCAGGCGCTGGCAGGGGCCGAACGTCCGCTGGTCATCGCCGGAGGCACGGCCTGGACGGCTGCCGCCGCCGCCGATCTGGCGCAGTTCGCCGCCAACTGGGGCCTGCCCGTCGCCGTCAGCTTCCGCCGGCAGGGCCATGTCGATAACCGCGATGCCCATTACGCGGGCGATCTGGGCGTCGGCATGAACCCGCGGCTCGGCGCGCGGTTGCAGGCGGCCGATTGCATCCTCGTGCTTGGCGCGCGGATCGGGGACAGCCTGACGCGGGGCTATGAGCTGATCGACCCTGCCGCGCCCGGCAAGACCATTTTGCACGTCTATCCCGACGCCTCGGAGCTTGGCCGCGTCTATCGCCCCGATCTCGGCATCGTCGCCCCGGCGGCCGAGATGGCGGCGGCGCTGGCCGCCCTGCCCGCGCCCGAGGGGCTTGCCGCGCGCTGGGCCGACTGGACCACCGCCGCCCGGCTGGATTACGAACGCTGGCAGCAGCCGCGCGAAACCCCCGGCGCGGTGAAGATGGAGGCCGTGGTGGGCTGGCTGTCGGCCAACCTGCCCGAGGACGCGATCCTGACCAATGGCGCGGGCAACTACGCCGCCTTCCTGCACCGCTATTTCCGCTTCAAGCAGCATGGCACGCAGCTTGCGCCCACCTCGGGCAGCATGGGTTACGGCTTTCCGGCCGCGGTCGCCGCCAGCATCCGCCATCGGGGCCGCATGGTGGTCTGCATGGCTGGCGACGGATGCCTTCAGATGACGCTGAACGAGATGTCCACCGCCCTGCAGCATGGCGCGGCGCCCATCGTGGTGGTGGCCAACAACGGCCAGTACGG
The DNA here is from genome assembly GCA_002423245.1 of Rhodobacteraceae bacterium UBA6141. GTDB lineage: Bacteria > Pseudomonadota > Alphaproteobacteria > Rhodobacterales > Rhodobacteraceae > Frigidibacter. The sequence continues at coordinate 47,079 of DIVD01000028.1, read as the reverse complement.
CACGATCCGTATGCATCAGGAGCGGCACTATCCGGCGCGGGTGTCCGGCACGGGCCTTGCCAATCCCGATTTCGCCGCGCTCGCCCGGGCCTATGGCGGGCATGGCGAGGTGGTGGAGCGGGGCGAGGATTTCGCGCAGGCCTTCGCCCGCGCCCGCGCCGCCGGAACGCTTGCGGTGATCGAGCTGCGGCTGGACCCCGAGGCGCTGTCGGCCGGCGCGACGCTCTCCGAGATCCGGGCAGAGCGGCAGGGCTAGAGGAACAGCCGCAGGATGGCGGGGGCGATCAGCGCGGTCAGCACCGCGTTCAGCCCCATGCCGATCCCGGCGAAGGCCCCCGCCGTTTCATGCACCTGGAACGCGCGGGCGGTGCCGATGCCATGCGCGGCAACGCCGGTCGCAAAGCCCCGCGCCCGCCAGTCGCGGATGCCGAGCGCGTTCAGCAGCGGCGTCGCCGCCACCGCCCCGATGATCCCGGTCAGCAGCACCAGCACCGCCGTCAGCGTCGGCTGCCCGCCCAGCCGTTCCGAGATGCCGATGGCGACCGGCGCCGTCGCCGACTTGGGTGCCAGCGAGGCGAGCACCGCGCCCTCCACCCCAAGCGCGCGGGCGATGGCGAGGGCCGAGACCACGGCGGTCAGCGACCCGGCCAGCAGCCCCGCCAGCATCGGCAGCGCCGCCCGCCGCACCCGGCCAAGGTTCATGTAAAGCGGCAGCGCCAGTGCCACCGTCGCGGGGCCGAGCATGAAATGCACGAACTGCGCGCCCTCGAAATAGGTGGCATAGGGGGTGCCGGTCGCCCCCAGCACCGCGGCGAGCAGGATCACCGCCACCAGCACCGGGTTGACCAGCGGGTGCCGCCCCGCGTCGCGCGCGGCGGCATCCCCCGCCCAATAGGCCAGCAGCGTCACCGTCAGCCACAGCAGCGGACCGCGCGCAAGATAGCTCCAGATCAGCGCGGGATCAGTCACGGCGGGGGCCCTCGTCATCGCCCGTCAGCCGCGCGACCCCGGCAAAGGCCAGCGCGCCGACGGCGATGGCCAGCACGGTAGAGACGACCAGCGCAACCGCGATCGCCGGGCCCTCGGCGGCCAGCAGCGGCAGATGCGCGACCACCCCCACCCCCGCCGGCACGAACAGCAGCGACAGATGCCCGAGCAGCCCCTGCGCCACCGGGCGCACCACCTCTGCGAGCCTCGGCCAGAGCGCGAAGCCCGCGACCAGCGCCACCATCCCCAGCACCGGCCCCGGCAGGGGCAGGCCAAGCGCGCGGCTGACGACCTCGCCGCCAAGCTGGAAGCCAAGGAGAGTGACGAGCGCGGGGATCATGGGCAGGCTCCGGGGTTGTGCCCCGTCTTCATGCCGCGCCTGCGCGGGGCAGGCAACCGGCTTGCTACGGGCAGGCGGGTGGGCCGCTCCACGGGCAGACGCGCGGTTGCCGCATCCCTGCGCCAGATTTTGCGGCCGCCGGGCGGCGGATCCGCCATATGCGGTGTCGGCGGTTGACTCCGGTCGCACTTCGCCCGACGATGACCGACCAAAGCCACCCCGGACCCGGACCCCATCCTTGCGCTTCACCCGCCTGCGCCTCAACGGTTTCAAAAGCTTCGTGGACCCGACCGATCTGGTCATCCATGACGGGCTGACCGGCGTTGTCGGGCCGAACGGCTGCGGCAAGTCCAACCTGCTCGAGGCGCTGCGCTGGGTGATGGGCGAGACGCGGCCCTCCTCGATGCGCGGCGAGGGGATGGAGGACGTGATCTTCGCCGGGGCCGCCACCCGCAGCGCGCGGGCCTTCGCCGAGGTCGCGCTGACGATGGACAATTCGGAACGGCTCGCGCCCTCGGGCTTCAACGATGCCGACACGCTGGAAATCGTGCGCCGGATCACCCGCGACGCGGGCAGCGCCTACAAGGTCAATGCCCGGGACGTGCGCGCGCGCGACGTGCAGATGCTGTTCGCCGATGCCTCGACCGGGGCGCAGTCGCCGGCGCTGGTGCGGCAGGGGCAGATCGCCGAGCTGATCAACGCGAGGCCGAAGAACCGGCGGCGCATCCTCGAGGAAGCGGCCGGCATCTCGGGCCTCTATCAGCGGCGGCACGAGGCGGAGTTGCGGCTGGCGGGGGCCGAGCAGAACCTCTCGCGCGTGGGCGACGTGGTGGAACAGCTTGCCGCGCAACTGGTGACGCTGGCCCGGCAGGTCCGGCAGGCGGCGCGCTACCGCGAGATCGGCGAGGAGCTGCGCCGCGCCGAAGGCACGCTGCTCTATCGCCGCTGGCGCGAGGCGGATCAGGCGCGCGCGCAGGCCGAGGAGGATCTGGCGCGGCGGCTGCGCCTTGCCGCGCAGGCCGAGGCCGCCGCGCGGGCCGCCGCCGCCGCGCGGCTGGCGCGCGAGGATGCGCTGCCGGCCCTGCGCGAGGAAGAGGCGATTGCCGGCGCGGTTCTGCAGCGGCTGATGGTGCAGCGCGACACCCTGCGCGAGCAGCAGGAGCGCGCCTGTGCGCTGATCGAGACGCTGGCCGCGCGGCTGCAGCAGATCGACCGCGACGCCGAACGCGAGGCGGGGCTGAACCGCGACGCGGGCGAGACGATTGCCCGGCTCGACCGGGAGCAGGCGCAGATCCTCAAGGCCGCCGAGGGGCAGGAGGACCGGCTGGCCGAAGCGGCGGAGGCGGCCGAGGAGGCCGCTGCGGTGCTGGCCGAGCGCGAGGCGGCGCTCTCGCAACTGACCGAGGATGTCGCGCGGCTGGCGGCGCGGCACCAGTCGGCGCAGCGGTTGCTGGCGGATGCGCGCGCATCGCTGTCGAGGGCGCTGGATGCGGCAGAGGCCGCCCGCCGCGCCGAGGCCGAGGCCGCCGCCGCGCGGGACCGCGCCGCCGCGGCCCATGCCGGGGCAGAGGCCGCCGAGGCGGAGGCCGCCGCGATTGCCGAGGGCTCGGAAGAGGCGCTGATCGCCGCCGAGGCCGTGCGCGCCGAGGTGCAGGCGCGCGAGTCCGCCGCCCGTGCCCGGCACTCCGAAGCGGCGGGCGAGGCGAACGCGCTGCGCGCCGAGGTGGCGGCGCTGGCCCGGCTGGTGGAACGCGAGACCCGCGGCGGCACGCAGCTTCTGGACCGGGTGCAGGTGGCGCCGGGATACGAGGCGGCGCTTGGCGCGGCGCTGGCCGATGACCTGCGCGCGCCCGTGGTGGACCATGCCGAAGGGTCGGGCTGGGCGCTGCTGCCGGGCTATGACGCGGAGCAGCCGCTGCCGCAGGGGGCGCGGCCGCTGGCTGTGCATGTGACGGTGCCGGACGCGCTGCGGCGCCGGATCGGGCAGATCGGGCTGGTGGACAGGGCGGCGGGCGCGGCATTGCAGGCGGCGCTGCTGCCGGGGCAGCGGCTGGTCAGCCTTGAGGGCGATCTGTGGCGCTGGGACGGGTTCCGCGCGGCGGCGGAGGATGCGCCCTCTGCCGCGGCGCTGCGGCTGCGGCAGCTCAACCGGCTGATGGAGCTGAAACGCGATCTGGAGGATGTGGCCGCCCGGGCCGAGGGCGCGCGGCAGGCGCATGAGGTGCTGACCGCCCGGCTGGCCGCGGCGACCCGCGCCGATCACGAGGCGCGCGAGGCGCGGCGCGAGGCCGACCGGCGCGTGGCCGAGGCTAGCCGCGCGCAAAGCCGCGCCGAGGCCGACCGCTCCATCGCCGGGGGCAGGCTGGAAAGCGCGCGGGCGGCCCGCGCCCGGCACGAGGAAGAGGCCGGGGAGGCCCGGATCCGGCTGGAGGATGCCGGCGCCGCGATGGAGGATCTGCCGGATCTGGACTCTGCCCGCGCCGCGGTCGAGGAGGTGAAGCAGACGGTGGACGCCGCGCGGATGATGATGATGGCCCGCCGCGCCGCGCATGACGAGATCCGCCGCGAGGGCGAGGCCCGCACCCGGCGACGGCAGGAGATCACCAGGGACATCGCGGGCTGGCGGCTGCGGCTCGACACCGCGGAAAGGCGCAGCGCCGAACTGGCCGCGCGAAGGGCGGATACCGCCGGCGAACTTGATGAGGCCGGCGCCGCGCCCGGGGAGATTGCCGCAAGGCGCGAGGAGCTGGACGCGGCGATCGCGGCCGCCGAGGCGCGCTGCGCCCGCGCTGCCGAGGCGCTGGCCGTGGCCGAGGCCGCGCTGCGCGAGGCGCAGGGGGCCGAGCGCGAGGCGGAACGGCTGGGCAGCGAGGCGCGCGAGGCCCGCGCCCGCGCCGAGGCCCGCACCGAGGCGGCGCGCGAGTCCGTCGCCCATGCCTCTGCCCGGATATTCGAGGAGACCGAACTTTTGCCGCTGGAACTGCTGGCCAGCCTCGGCGCGGACCCGGACACGATGCCCGCCGCCGATGCGCTGGAGGCCGAGGTGAACCGCCTGCGCCGTCAGCGCGAGGCGCTTGGCGCGGTGAACCTGCGCGCCGAGGAGGACGCCCGCGAGGTGCAGGACGAACATGACACGCTGGCCCGCGAGAAGTTCGATCTGGAGGAGGCGATCCGCAAGCTGCGCGCCGGCATCGCCAGCCTGAACCGCGAGGGGCGCGAGCGGCTGCTGACCGCCTTCGAGCAGGTGAACGACAATTTCCGCACCCTCTTTACCCACCTCTTTGGCGGCGGCGAGGCGCGGCTGGTGCTGGTCGAATCCGATGACCCGCTGGAGGCGGGGCTGGAAATCATGTGCCAGCCGCCGGGCAAGAAGCTCTCCACGCTCTCGTTGCTGTCGGGGGGCGAGCAGACGCTGACCGCGATGGCGCTGATCTTCGCGGTGTTCCTGGCCAACCCCGCGCCGATCTGCGTGCTGGACGAGGTGGACGCGCCGCTCGACGATGCCAACGTCACCCGGTTTTGCGACCTGCTGGACGAGATGACGCGGCGCACCGACACCCGTTTCCTGATCATCACCCACCATGCGGTGACGATGAGCCGGATGGATCGCCTGTTTGGCGTGACGATGGCCGAGCAGGGCGTCAGCCAGCTTGTCAGCGTCGATCTGAAGCGGGCCGAGGCGCTGGTGGCCTAGCTACGCCTTTTGCAGCAGGTCGCCCGTGCGGACCTCGCCATCCGTCACCACCTCGCACAGCAGCCCGCGCAGGCGCAGCGGCGGGTGGCCGGGGGCGATGATCCAGTCCTTTGCGTCCTTGCCGTAGCGGACCTTCCATTTCACGCAGGCCTCGTTGAACAGGTTCGACACGCGCAGCACGGCGCTGCCGGCGCGCAGCAGGCTGCCGGTGGGCAGGTTCGCCTCGCTGGTGGCCAGATCGGCGATCATCGTGTCGCCTGGGTGGGGGGTGCCGGCGCGGTCGCGCCAGACAAGGTCCATCACCCGCAGCGGCAGGATCGAGACCTGGATGCGCGGGTCGGGGCTGCCATCGGCAAGGCGCATCCATGGCGCCGAGGGCCAGCGTTCCGGGTTGCCATCCGCGTCGAGGACGCCTTGGGCCCGCGTCAGGCGCAGCAGCGGCGGATGCAGGCGCCGGCCATAGCCGGGGCGAAAGCACAGCTGCACGATTTCCGCGCCGTCCTGCGGGGCGGCGAGCACATGCGGCAGGGCGGCCTCCAACTCCGCGCGGGTGACGGGGGCCGTCATAGCGCGGCCAGCAGCGCGGGGGTGGGCCAGGCATCGGCGGGCAGGCCAAGCCGCGCCTGCTCCTTTTGCGTGGCGGCGCGGGTCAGCGCGCCAAGGATGCCGTCGATCTTGCCGACATCGTGGCCGCGCGCCGCCAGCTTTTCCTGCAGGCGCCGCATCTGGTCCACCGACAGGCCGGCATCGGGCTTGCCCGCGTCATAGGCGGGCGCGCCCTCCAGCCTCGTGGCGAAATAGGCGGCGGTGCTGACATAGACGAAGCTCTGGTTCCACGCGAAATACACCCGGAAATTCGGATAGGCCATGAAGGCCGGACCGTGGCGCCCCATCGGCAGCAGGACCGAGCCCGCCAGCCCTTCCGCCAGCGCCCCGTTCCGCGCCCGGACCCCGAGCGCCGCCCAGTCCGACACCGGCAGTTCGGTGTGCAGCCCGGTCTGCGACCAGTCGAGCGTCTCGGGCAGCACGATCTCCTGCAGCCAGGGCTGGTTCGGCCGCCAGCCAAGCTGCCGCAGCATCCGGGCGCCCGACATCAGCGCATCGGCGGCCGAGGTCTTCAGCCGCACATGGCCGTCGCCATCGCCATCGACGCCGTTTTCCAGAATGTCGGCGGGCAGCATCTGCACCTGCCCGATCTCGCCCGCCCAGGCCCCGGTCGTGGTGGCAGGGTCGAAATCGCCGCGCGCGAACAGCTCAAGCGCGGCGAAGATCTGCGGGCGGAAGAGGTCGGGGCGGCGGCAGTCATGCGCCAGCGTCACCAGCGCGTTGGCGGTGTTGAACTCGCCCTGCACCGCGCCGAAATCCGTCTCCAGCGCCCAGAAGGCCAGCAGCACGCCGCGCGGCACGCCGTAGTCCGCCTCGATGCGGTCGAAGGTCGCGTCATGCCGGGCGGCATGGGCGCCGCCGCCGGTCAACCGCTCCTGGCTGATCGCCGCGCGCGAGAAGTCGATGAAGCTCTTGCGGAACACGCCCTGCGCCCGGTCGGCGCGGATCACGGCCGGATCCTGGCGGACGGGCGCGAAGAAGGCGTCGACCGTGGCCGCGGGATGGCCCCTTGCCGCGGCCTCGGCCCTCAGCCCGGCAACGAAGGTGCCGAACGGGCCGCCGCATCCGGCAAATGCCGGGCTGGCGCCTGCCACCAGCAAGGCCAGCAGCGGCAAGAGGGCGGGGCGCGGCAAGACGGCAGGGCGCGGCAAGGCGGCGGGGCGGGGTGGCAACGATCACTCCTTGGGCAGTTCGGCGGACTATAGGTGGCCGATCGCGCAGGGCAACCCCCTTGGGTTGTGCCTCGGCAGATAGCTGTGGATATCATCCTTCCCGGCTTGCGGCGCGCAGGCTTATCAAACATGAAGCAGACACTGTGAAGAAGCAGACACTGTGAAATCGAGCGACATTTGCCGGGCGCATCCTGACCGCGCCCGCTGGAGCCATTGATGCACGTCCTGATCGTCGTGAGCGACCGCAAGCTGGGCATGGTCTGGAAGCAGCACCTGCTTGCGGCGCGCTGCCGCGTCGATCTGGTGGCGGGGCAGGATGCGGCGGTGGCGGTGCTGGAGCGGGCGGATGTGCGGGTGATCGTGCTGGACCTCGGCCTTGCCGAGGGCAGCGCCTTCGCGGTGGCGGATTATGCCAGCTATCGCCGCCCCGGGGCCAAGGTCGTCTCCATCACCCGGGACGCGCTGTTCTCGGACGGGTCGATCTTCCAGCACATGCCGAATGCCTGCGCCTTCCTGCCCGCGCGGATGCCGCCCTCGGATCTGGCGGCGGTGGTGGAACATCACTGCCGCAGCAGCTGAACGCCTTCAGGCCAGCCTTTCGCGCCCGTGCGGCGCGGCGAAATCCAGCACCGGGTTGATCGGGATGATCCGGTGCGGGTTTATGGTGTCGTGGCTGTAATGGTAGTGGCGCACGTAATGGTCGGGCCGCACGGTTTCGGCGACGCCGGGCACCTGGTAGAGGTCGCGCGCATAGGCCCAGAGGTTCGGGTAGTCGATCAGCCGCCGGCGGTTGCACTTGAAATGCAGGTGATAGACCGGATCGAAGCGCACCAGCGTCGTGAACAGCCGCCAGTCCGCCTCTGTCAGCCGCGCGCCCATCAGGTAGCGGCGATCCGAAAGACGCTGCTCCAGCCAGTCGAGGCTGTCGAACAGGGCATGGACGGCCCTGTCATAGGGCTCTTGCGCGGTGGCGAAGCCCGCCTTGTAGACGCCGTTGTTCACCGTGTCGTAGATGCGGGCGTTCACCGCCTCGATCTCGGGGCGCAGGGCCTCGGGCCAGTAGTCGTCGCTGTTGCCGGTCAGCCCGCCGAAGGCGGAGTTGAACATGCGGATGATCTCGGCGCTTTCGTTGGAGACGATGCGCCCCTGCGCCTTGTCCCACAGCACCGGCACGGTGACGCGGCCCGAGATGTCCGGCACCGCGCGGGTATAGAGGTCGCGCAGGAATGGCAGGCCGAAGAGCTTGTCGCCGGTCGTGCCGGGAAAGCCGGTGGCGAAGGTCCAGCCGTCCTGCAGCATGTCGGGATGCACCACCGAGATGTCGATCAGCGGCGCCAGCCCCTTCAGCGCGCGGAAGATCAGCGTGCGATGCGCCCAGGGGCAGGCATAGGAGACATAGAGGTGATAGCGCCCCGCCTCGGCCGGAAAGCCGCCGTCGCCGCTTGGCCCCGGCGCGCCGTCCGGGGTGATCCAGTTGCGGAACGCGGCGTTGGAGCGCTTGAACGCGCCGCCGGTCTTGCCGGTGTCGTACCACGCGGACGACCATTTGCCGTTGATGAGCCGACCCATGAGCTTCCTCCTGTTGCAGCAAGGATAGGCCGGCCGCGCCCGCCGGGAACCGCCGCCCGCCCGCGCAGCGCCCATGCGCGGGTGCACAGCGAAAGGGGGGAACTTCGCCCCGCGCCGAGGGTTCCCCCCGCAGCCGCCCGCCCGTCGTTCAGCTTCGGTTCGGTCGGCTTGATTTTTGCGGTCGCTCCGTCATGCTGGCGGGCAGGAGGCGCCGATGATCGAACACCTGCCCGCCGACATTCGCCGCGCGCTGGATGAGGCGCGCAAGCGCGGCCAGAAGCACCGGTCGCGGCTGCGGCTCGAGGCCGGCGGCGAGATGTGGCGCGTGCTGCGCCGCTGGGAGGGCGGCGTCGCGCTCGATGCCGCCGAGGTGGGGCATCTGCGCGGGCTGGTCGATCTTTACGACGGGCCGCGCCATCTGATGCAATGCCTGATCGTCGCCTCGGCGGTCGAGGAGGGCGAACTGATCTGCCTGATGAAAAGCGAAACCCCGGTCAGGGACCAGGCGCCGCTGGATTTCGCGCGCGATGATCCGGCGCCCGCCGGCTATCTGCCCCGGCCGTAACCCGTTGCCCAAACGGCCTGCCGAAGCCGGTCACTGAAGGTCGGCGAAGGCCGCCTGCAACCGGGCCACCGCCTGCTCCACCACCGCGCGGGGGGTGGCGAGGTTGAAGCGCAGGAAGCTCTCGCCGCCGGTGCCGAAGCTGGCGCCATGGTTGGCGGCGATGCGCGCGCCCTTCTCCACCCGCGCGGTGAACTCCTCGGGCGGCATCCCGGTCCCCGAGAAATCCACCCATGCCAGATAGGTGGATTGCAGCGGCATCGAGCGCAGGCCGGCAATGGCGTTGACCCCCGCGTCGAACAGCTTCCGGTTCCCGTCGAGATAGGCCAGCAGATCCTCGACCCAGGCCGCCCCCTCGGGCGAATAGGCGGCGGTGATCATGTGCAGGCCGAAACTGTTGGGCGAGATGCCGAGCGCCATCATCCGCGCCCGGAACCGCTCGCGCAGGGCCGGGTCCGCGATGATGACGTTGCCGGTATGGCTGCCCGCGATGTTGAAGGTCTTGGTGCCCGCGGTCATCATCACCAGCCGGTCGCCGATCTGCGGCGCGGCAAGCGCCATCACCCTGTGCCGGGCGCCGGGGAACACGAGGTCGTGGTGAATCTCGTCCGACACGAGGATCAGGTCGTGCCGCCGGCAGAACCCGGCGATCTGCTGCAATTCCTCCACCGTCCAGACCCGCCCGCCGGGGTTGTGGGGCGAGCACAGGATCAGCATCCTCTCGCGCCCGGTCAGCCGCGCCTCCCAGCCGGCGAGATCCAGCCCGTAGATGCCGTTCTCGATCGCCAGCGGGCATTCGGTCACGCTGCGCCCGGCCGCCGCGATCACCCGTGCGAAGGCGTGATAGACCGGCGTCATCAGCACCACCGCATCCCCCGGCGCGGTAAAGGCATCGACGCAAAGCGCCGCCCCGTTCACCAGCCCGTGCGTGGTGAAGATCCACTCTGGCTCCACCTGCCAGCCGTGGCGGTTGGCCATCCACCAGCGGATCGCGTCCAGATAGGCGCCGTCATCGCCGAAATAGCCGTAGAGGCCATGCGCGGCCATCCGCTCCACCGCCGCCTGCACGGCCTGGGGGGGGCGAAAATCCATGTCCGCGACCCACATGGCGATGCCGTCACTGGCCGGGACGCCATAGATGCGCTCCATCATGTCCCATTTCGCGCAATGGGTGCCGCGGCGGTCGATGATCTCGTCAAAGCTCATGGGGGCTCCTCGTGGAATATGTTCGTTCTGGATATCGCGGCATTGCCGGGAAGTCATCCCGTTCGTAAGGGAAAACGTGGAACGATGTCACAAGATTTCCTGCACATCAGGGAATATGTTCCAGCGCGGCCCGCGCGGCGCCGCGTCGCGCCCCCGTTGCGCAACGCCGCGCCATCGCCTAAATCCGGGGACATGACCCTGCGCCACATCCTGATCCATCCCGACCCGCGCCTCAAGAAGCTCTGCGACCCCGTGGTGCAGATCGACGACGCGTTGCGCGCACTTGCCGATGACATGCTGGCGACGATGTACGACGCGCCGGGGGTCGGGCTGGCCGCGCCGCAGGTCGGCGTGCTGCGGCGCATGTTGGTGATGGACTGCGTGAAGGATCCGCAGGCGCAGCCGCGCCCGATGGTGCTGATCAACCCCGAGGTGACATGGTCCTCGGAAGAGACCCGCACCTATGAGGAAGGCTGCCTGTCGATCCCCGACCAATATGCCGATGTGACCCGCCCCGCCGAGGTGCGCGTGCGCTGGCTGGGGCTGGATGGCAAGCCGCATGAGGAAGAGTTCGACGGGCTCTGGTCCACCTGCGTGCAGCACGAGATCGACCACCTGAACGGCAAGCTGTTCATCGACTACCTCAAGCCGCTGCGGCGGCAGATGATCACCCGCAAGATGGAAAAGCTGAAGCGCGAGATGGCCCGCGCATGACCGGGGCCGCATGAGCGTCCTTGCCGTCCTGCGCTGGCCCGACCGGCGGCTGAACGAGCCGGCCGGCGCGGTTGCGGTGTTCGATGCCGGCCTGCGCCATCTGGCCGAGGACATGCTCGACACCATGTATGCCGCCGCCGGGCGGGGCCTTGCAGGCCCGCAGGTCGGCGCGATGCTGCGGATCTTCGTGATGGACTGCCGGTGGAAGGAGGGCGCGCCCGATCCGCGCGTGTTCGTGAACCCCGCGATCGTGACCGCCGAGGGCGAGGCGACGCGCGACGAGGGCTGCCTGTCGCTGCCCGGCCTCATGGTCCCGGTGACGCGGCCCGCCCGTCTGCGGCTGCGCTGGCAGGGGCTGGACGGCACATGGGTCACTGCCGGTTTCGACGGGGTGGAGGCGACCTGCATCCAGCATGAACGCGACCATCTGGATGGTATCTTGCATATCGACCGCACCACCGGGGAGATCCGCACCATCCTTGCCCCGGCGCTGGCGGACCTCGAGGCGCAGAAATGACCGTCCGCGCCTTCGTGCCCTATCCCGACAAGCGCCTGCGTACGCCCGCCGATCCGGTCAACGCGATCACCGAGACGGTGCGGATGATCTGGGACGACATGGTGGAAACGATGGACGCGATGCCGGGCGTGGGCCTTGCCGCGCCGCAGATCGGCATCATGATGCGGCTGGCGGTCGTCGATGCCTCCGACAGGCGGGGGCAGGCGGTGCGGATGGCCAACCCCGAACTGCTGCACGCCTCGGTGCAGATGCGCCGGCACGAGGAGGCAAGCCCGAACCTGCCGGGCGTCTCGGCGATCATCGAGCGGCCCCGCGCCGTGACGGTGCGCTTCCTGAACGAGGCGGGCGAGGTGGAGGACCGGGATTTCGTCGGCCTCTGGGCGACCTCGGTGCAGCATCAGATCGACCATCTGAACGGCAGGGTCTTTGTCGATCACCTCAGCCCGCTGCGCCGCAAGATGCTGGTGGCGAAGGCCGACAAGCTGGGGAGGGGCTGAGCGATGCGCGTGGTGTTCATGGGCACGCCGGACTTCTCGGTGCCGGTGCTGGAGGCGCTGATCGCGGCGGGGCACGAGATTGCCGCCGTCTATACCCAGCCGCCGCGCCCGGCGGGCCGCGGCAAGCAGCACCGCCCCGGCCCGGTGCAGGCGCGCGCCGAGGCGCTTGGCCTGCCGGTGCGGCATCCGCGCTCGCTGCGGGATGCCGGGGCACAGGCCGAGTTCGCGGCGCTGGATGCCGATGTCGCGGTGGTGGTGGCCTACGGGCTGATCCTGCCGCAGGCGGTGCTGGAGGCGCCGGCGCGCGGCTGCCTCAACATCCACGCCTCGCTGCTGCCGCGCTGGCGCGGGGCGGCGCCGATCCAGCGCGCGATCATGGCGGGCGATGCGCAGACGGGCATCTGCATCATGCAGATGGATGCGGGGCTGGACACCGGCGCGGTGCTGCTGCGCGAGGCGGCGGCGATCGGCCCCGAGGACACCGCCGCCGATCTGCAGGACCGGCTGTCGGCGGTGGGCGCGCGGCTGATCCGCGAGGCGCTGGACCGGCTGGACGATCTGGTGCCGCAGCCGCAGCCCGCGGAAGGCGTGACCTATGCCGCCAAGATCGACAAGGCAGAGGCGCGGGTGGACTGGTCGCGCCCTGCGGCCGAGGTGGACCGCCAGATCCGCGGCCTCTCGCCCGTCCCCGGCGCCTGGTGCGAGGTGGCGGGAGAGCGGATCAGGCTGCTGCGCTCGCGGCTTGCGCCGGGGCAGGGGGCGGCGGGGCAGGGGGCGGGGGGGCAGTGGGCGGCGGGCACCGTGCTGGAGGGCTTCACCATCGCCTGCGGCAGCGGCGCGGTCGAGGTGCTGGAGGCGCAGCGCGAGGGCAAGCGGGCGATGCCGGCGGCCGAGGTGCTGCGCGGGCTGGCGTTGCCGCCGCGGCTGGGATGAGGCCGGGCGAGTGGTGTTGCCGCAATGCCGTTCCCGTCCCGCCGGGGAAGGGTGCGGACGGCCCGCGAACGTCGCCCGCTAGGGGGCTTTTCAATCCAGCGCCGGTGGCGCATCATGCGTCCAAGCACCTGCAAAGGGCGCAATCAGGCAGAGCAGAGCCATGAGACAAAGCGAAACAGCAGCGCGCCCCGGCACGGGTGCCGCATGAGCATCCTGCGCAGCCTGCTCTGGGGGCTTGCGGGCATCGTGCTGGCGTTTCTTGCGTGGCGGATGCTGAAGCTCGGCCTCTGGCTGATGCTGCGGCCGGGCGGGTGGATTGTTCTGGCGGCCGCTGTCCTGATCGCGGTGAGGGCAGTGGATGGCGGCGCGGCGCAGGCGGTGGTGCCCTGACTACTGGCGCGGCGGGCGCGGGCGATAGACCGGGAGCCGCCAGCCGAAGCCAAGGCTGCCCGCGCGCAAGCCGAAGGTGACCGCGCCGCAGGCCAGAAGCGCAGGCAGTCCGGCGGCGCCAAGCGCGGTGCAGACCAGCGCCGCGAGCGCGCCGCCGAAGGCCGCCGAAAGATAGAGCTCGCCCTGTTTCAGCACCAGCGGCAGCTCGTTGCAGACCACATCGCGCATCAGCCCGCCGAGGCTGCCGGTCACCATCCCCGCGATCACCACGATGACCGGGCCGTGCCCGAGCGCCAGCGCCACGCCGACGCCCGCGGGCACCGCCACCGCCAGCGCGCAGGCATCCAGCCACAGGATCGCGCGGTAGCGGCTTTCCAGCAGATGCGCGGTGAAGAACACCGCCACCGCCGCGCCCGCCGCCAGCAGCACGAATTGCGGCGCGGCGACCCAGAACACCGGGTCGCGGCCGAGGATCAGGTCGCGCACCGTGCCGCCGCCCACCGCCGTCAGCGCCGCTATGAAGATGAAGCCCACCAGATCCAGTTGCGCCCGGCTGGCGACCAGCGCGCCGGTCAGCGCAAAGACCAGCACCGAGGCATGGTCCAGCAGCCCGACCAGCGTCACCGCGCGGCCCGTTGCGGCTTGAACGGCGCCATCCCTTCGCGGGCGAGCGCGTCGGCGCGTTCGTTCTCGGCGTGTCCGGCATGGCCCTTGATCCAGCGCCATGTCACCTGATGGTGCGATTGCGCCTCGTCCAGCCGCTGCCACAGATCGACATTCTTCACCGGCTTGCGGCCCGCGGTCTTCCAGCCGTTGCGCTTCCAGCCGTGGATCCAGCCGGTGACGCCGTTCTTCACATAGGCGCTGTCGGTGACGATGGTGATCGCCGAGGGCCGCGCCAGCGCCTCGAGCGCCGAGATCGCCGCCAGAAGCTCCATCCGGTTGTTGGTGGTCTCGGCCTCGCCGCCGCTCAGGGTGCGCTCCTTGAGCACCGCCTCGCCCTCGCGCGCCAGCATCAGCACCCCCCAGCCTCCGGGGCCGGGGTTGCCCGAACAGGCTCCGTCGGTATAGGCGAACAGTTCCGGCATCGGCGCTCCTTCGGTTGGCGCCGGTCTAGGCAGCGGCGCGGCGGGCGTCAACACGGCCCGCTCCGGCGACCGCGGCATGGCCCGACCGAAACCGGCCCGCGCGCGCGCGCCGGTCACGCCGGTTCGCGCAGCGCGCGGGGCACCTTGAACTCGATGTCCTCGATGGCGGTTTCGACCAGTTTCACCGTCACGTCGAACCGGGCGCGGAAGGCGTCGATCACCTCCTCCACCAGCAGCTCGGGCGCCGAGGCCCCGGCGGTGACGCCCACGGCGCGGATGCCGTCCAGCGCGCGCCAGTCGATCTCGCCGGCGCGTTGCACCAGTTGCGCATAGGCGCAGCCCGCCGCGCGCCCGACCTCGACCAGCCGCCTGGAGTTGGAGGAGTTCGGCGCGCCGATCACCAGCAGCGCGTCGATCTTCGGCGCGATGGCCTTCACCGCTGCCTGCCGGTTGGTGGTGGCATAGCAGATATCCTCGCGCGCCGGGCCGATGATCGAAGGGAATCGCTGCTTCAGCGCCGCAACGATGTCCGCCGTGTCATCGACCGACAGCGTGGTCTGGGTGATGAAGGCCAGCTTGCCCGGATCGCGCGGGCAAAGGCCCGCCACGTCGCCCACGGTTTCGACCAGCAGCACCTCGCCCGGCGGCAACTGGCCCATGGTGCCAAGCGTCTCGGGGTGGCCCTCATGGCCGATCATCACCAGCTGAAGGCCCGCCTCGTGGTGGCGCGCGGCCTCGGTATGCACCTTGGTGACCAGCGGGCAGGTGGCATCGACCTGGATCATCCCCCGCCGCGCCGCCTCGGCCGGAACCGCCCTCGGCACGCCGTGAGCGGAAAAGATCACCGGGCGGTCGTCGGGGCACTCGTCCAGGTGCTCGACGAACACGGCACCCCTGGCGCGCAGCCCGTCCACCACGAACTTGTTGTGCACGATCTCGTGCCGCACGAAGACCGGGGGCCCCCATTTCTCCAGCGCCAGTTCCACGATCCTGATGGCGCGGTCCACGCCGGCGCAGAACCCGCGCGGCGCGGCAAGATGGAGCGTCAGGGGCGGAAGGGTCATGCGCGGCCTCGTCGGATCATGCGCCACAGGTAGGGCCGGGCGCCGGCCGCGTCCAGCCCCGGCAGGGGCGTCAGGTCTCGACGGCACTGCCGGGCGCGATCTCGCGCTCCAGCCGCGGCTCGCGCGGGGGGCGGCCGATCACCTCGCGCAACTCGTCCAGCTCGATGAAGTTGTCGGCCTGGCGGCGCAACTCGTCGGCGATCATCGGCGGCTGGCTGCGGATGGTGGACACCACCGAAATCCGCACCCCCTGCCGCTGCAGGCTCTCGACCAGCGGCCGGAAATCGCCATCGCCGGAGAACAGCACGATATGGTCCACCCTCGGCGCCAGTTCCATCGCATCGACGGCAAGCTCGATATCCATGTTGCCCTTGACCTTGCGGCGGCCCTGGCTGTCGGTGAATTCCTTCGCCTGCTTGGTCACCATCGTGAAGCCGTTGTAATGCAGCCAGTCCACCAGCGGACGGATCGGGGAATAGTCGTCATTCTCCAGCAGTGCGGTGTAGTAGAAGGCCCGCAACAGCTTGCCGCGCCGCATGAACTCCTGGCGCAGCAGCTTGTAGTCGATATCGAACCCCAGAGCCTTCGCTGCAGCGTAGAGGTTGGACCCGTCGATGAACAGAGCCAGCCGTTCGTCCTTGTAAAACATTCAATGTCCTTTCAGATCGCCCTGCTGCCGGATCTTCTCAAATGCGTCGAGACGGGTCGAAATACACGGATGATGCAGCAAGACAAGGCCACAAAATAGGAGAATTCTGCGGTGCCACAAGTGGCGGAACATCAAGGAAGCTTTACTCCCGCCCTTGTGGCGCTTGGCGCGAACCTGCCACGGGGGGGGGAACCGCCCGAGGTGACCCTGCGGAATGCCCTTGGGGCGATTGTGACTGAAACGGTGCGGATTCGGGCGGTTAGCCGGTTCTTCCGCTCAGCGGCCGTTCCCGCCGGATCGGGGCCGGACTATGTGAATGCGGCGGCGCTGCTGGATGTGCGGATCGCCGCCGATGCGCTTCTGGCGCATCTTCACCGGGTCGAGGCGCAGGCCGGGCGGACCCGCGCACGCCGCTGGGAGGCGCGGGTGCTGGATCTGGATCTGCTCAGCCACGGCGAATCGGTCCTGCCCGACGCGGCGACGCAGGCGGCCTGGCGGGCGCTGCCGGCGGCCGAGCAGCAGCGGGCGGCGCCGGACCGGCTGATCCTGCCGCATCCAAGGATCGCGGACCGCGCCTTCGTGCTGGTTCCGCTTGCCGATGTGGCGCCAGCCTGGGTGCATCCGGCCACGGGGCAGCGGGCCGCGGCGATGCTTGCCGCGCTCGATGCCGCCGAGATTGCGGCGATCCGTCCCCTGTGACGGGAAACGCGCTTGTCAAGGGGGATGCCAGCGCATACATAGCGCATCTCACCTTCCAAGCCGGATTGGAGTTTGCCCATGGCCCGCGTGACGGTCGAAGACTGCGTTGACAAGGTTCCGAACCGCTTTGAGCTGGTGCTGCTCGCGGCGCATCGGGCGCGCGAGATCACGGCTGGCGCCCCCATTACCGTCGACCGCGACAACGACAAGAACCCCGTCGTCAGCCTGCGCGAGATCGCCGACGAGACCCAGAACGCGGAAGATCTGCGCGAGCGGATGGTCTCCAGCTATCAGACCCAGATCGAGGTTGACGAGCCCGAAGAAGACGCGATGTCGCTGCTGATGAGCGGCGCGGGCGAGATGGACCGCCCTGCCGCCGACGACATGGACGAGGAACGCCTGCTGCGCCAGCTGATGGAAGCGCAGGGCGAGGACTGATCGCGAAGTGTCGGGGGTCTGCGGAACGGAATGATCGACGTCGAAGACCTGATCGCGCTCGTCCGCAACTACAACCCCCGCAGCAACGCAAACCTCATCCGCGCGGCCTATGACTATGGCCGCCGGATGCATGAGGGGCAGACCCGGCATTCGGGCGAGCCCTATTTCACCCATCCCGTCGCCGTCGCCGCCATCCTGACGGAGATGCGGCTCGACGATGCGACGATCCTCACCGCCCTTCTGCATGACACGATCGAGGATACCCGCGCCTCGTGGCAGGACATTGCCGAGAAGTTCGGCGATGACGTGGCCGACCTCGTGGAGGGGGTCACCAAGCTGACCAACCTGCAACTCTCCTCCAGCGAGACCAAGCAGGCCGAGAATTTCCGCAAGCTGTTCATGGCCATGTCGAGGGATCTGCGGGTGATCCTGGTCAAGCTGGCCGACCGGCTGCACAACATGCGCACCATCAAGTCCATGCGCCCCGACAAGCAGGTGCAGAAGGCGCGCGAGACGATGGAGATCTTCGCGCCGCTGGCGGGGCGGATGGGCATGCAATGGATGCGCGAGGAACTGGAGGATCTGTCCTTCAAGGTGCTCAATCCCGAGGCCCGCAACTCCATCATCCGCCGCTTCCTGACGCTGCAGCGCGAATCGGGGGATGCGATCTCCAGGATCAGCGGCGACATACGGGCGGAACTGGACAAGGCGCAGATCGAGGCGGACGTGTTCGGCCGCGCCAAGAAGCCCTATTCGATCTGGCGCAAGATGCAGGAGAAGAGCCTCGCCTTCTCGCGGCTGTCCGACATCTACGGGTTTCGCATCATCTGCCAGAGCGAGGCGGACTGCTACCGCATCCTTGGCGTGATCCACACCCGCTGGCGCGCGGTGCCGGGCCGGTTCAAGGATTACATCAGCCAGCCCAAGTCGAACGGCTACCGGTCCATCCACACCACCGTCTCGGGCCGCGACGGCAAGCGGGTCGAGGTGCAGATCCGCACCCGGCAGATGCACGAGGTGGCCGAGTCGGGCGTGGCGGCGCACTGGTCCTACCGCGAGGGCGTGCGGTCGCGGAACCCCTTCGCCGTCGACCCGGCGAAATGGATCGCGACGCTGACCGAACGCTTCGAGGAGGGCGACCACGACGAGTTCCTCGAGAACGTCAAGCTGGAGATGTACACCGACCAGGTGTTCTGCTTCACGCCCAAGGGCGACGTGATCCAGCTGCCCAAGGGCGCGACGCCGCTGGACTACGGCTATGCGATCCACACCCGGATCGGAAACTCCTGCGTCGGCGCCAAGGTCGATGGCATCCGGGTGCCGCTGTGGACGCGGCTGCGCAACGGCCAGTCGGTCGAGATCATCACCGCGGCCGGCCAGCGCCCGCAGGCGACATGGCTGGACATCGTGGTGACCGGCCGGGCCAAGGCCGCGATCCGCAAGTCGCTGCGCGAGGAGGACCGCGAGCGATTCGTGAAGCTGGGGCAGGAACTGGCGCGCGTCGCCTTCGAGCATGTGGGCCGCAAGGTCACCGACAAGGCGCTGCGCACCGCCGCGCGGACGCTGGGCCTGCAGGACGAGATCGAGGTGCTGGCCCGGGTCGGCAGCGCCGAGCTGTCGGCGCGCGAGGTGGTGGAGGCGATCTATCCCGAGCTTGCCGCCGTCCAGAAGGACGAGGTCGATGCGCGGCGCCCCGTCGTCGGCCTTGCGCCCGACCAGTCGTTCCGCCGCGCCGGCTGCTGCCAGCCGCTGCCGGGCGAGCGCATCGTCGGCATCACCTATCGCGGCCGCGGCGTCATCGTCCATGCCATCGACTGCCCCGCGCTGGCCGAGTTCGAGGACGAGCCCTCCCGCTGGGTGGACCTGCACTGGCATGCCGGGCGGCACCCCGCGGTGCACACCGTCAGCCTCAATCTGACCATTGCGAACGATGCGGGGGTGCTCGGGCGGATCTGCACCTTGATCGGCCAGCAGCGGGCCAATATCTCGGATCTGCACTTCGCCGACAGGAAGCCCGATTTCTACCGGCTGATCGTCGAGGTCGATCTGCGGGATGTCGAACATCTGCACATGGTGCTGACGGCGCTGGAGGCGGAAAGCGACGTGGCGCAGGTGGAACGGCACCGGGATCTGGGTCGCAGGCCCTGAGGGGCATCAGAAGGAACGCTCGCGTGGTCTTCAAACGCCGAAACCCGCGCAGTTACCTGCGGATCGTCGCGGAGCTCTTCTATCCGCGCGGCGGCTGGAAGCGTGCCTTTACCTATGTGATGCACCGGCTGAGCCGCTTGCCCGATCAGCCGCACCGGATCGCGCGGGGCGTGGCGGCGGGGGTGTTCATCAGCTTCACGCCGCTGTTCGGCGTGCATTTCCTTGGCGCTGCCGCCATAGCCTGGGCGATCCGGGGGAATATCCTCGCGGCGCTGCTGGGAACCTTCGTGGGCAACCCGGCGACGACGCCCTTCATCGCGATCCTGTCGGTGGAAACCGGGCGCTGGATCCTGGGGATCGAGGGCGGGATGAGCTTCAACCAGATCATCGGCGCGTTCAGCCATGCGGCGATCGAGTTCTGGGAGAATATCCGCGCGATCTTCGGCCCCGAAGACACCAGCTGGATCGACCTGAAGCATTTCTTCGACACGATCTTCCTGCCCTATCTGGTGGGCGGGATCGTTCCGGGCCTGATTGCGGGGGTGATCTTCCATTATCTGACGCTGCCGGTGATCGGCGCCTATCAGAAACGGCGGGTCAAGAGACTGCGCGCGCGGTCGGAAAGGCTCCGCCTCGGCGCCCGCGCCCGCGCCCGGGCCGACCCGGCGGCCGGCGGGGCCGCTGCGCCCGGCGGCGGCGCGCCGCTGAACGAGCCGGAACCGCCGCTTTGACAGGGTTACAATCGGGGGCTGGAGGCAGGCGCCGCGCCGCGCTAGCCTCGCGCCCGACATTGCCGTGATGGAGCCGGGCATGACCCTCACCAGACCGCGGGGCCATCTGCGCCTTGGCGTCAACATCGACCACGTGGCCACGCTGCGCAACGCGCGCGGCGCTGCCTATCCCGACCCGATCCGCGCCGCGCGACTGGCCGAGGCAGCGGGCGCCGATGGCATCACCGCGCATCTGCGCGAGGACCGCCGCCACATCTCGGACGCCGATATCGAGGGGCTGATGGCGGCGCTGAGCCTGCCGCTGAACCTCGAGATGGCGGCGACGGCAGAGATGCAGGCGATCGCGCTGCGCCACAGGCCGCATGCCGTCTGCCTCGTGCCCGAAAAGCGCGAGGAGCGCACCACCGAAGGCGGGCTCGACGTCGCGCGTGAGGAGAACCGGCTGGCGCATTTCATCGCGCCGCTGCGCGAGGCGGGGTGCCGGGTGTCGATCTTCATTGCCCCCGAGGCCCGCCAGATCGAGGCGGCGGCCCGCATCGGCGCTGCGGTGATCGAGCTGCACACCGGCGCCTATTGCGACCTGCATGCCGAGGGGCATCTTGCCGAGCGCGATGCGGAACTTGCCCGGCTGGGGGAGATGGCGGCCCATGGCCACTCGCTGGGGCTCGAGGTTCATGCCGGCCACGGGCTGACCTATGACACCGTCGCCCCCGTCGCCGCCTTCCCCGAGGTGATGGAGCTGAACATCGGGCATTTCCTGATCGGCGAGGCGATCTTCCGCGGGCTCGACCCCGCGATCCGCGAGATGCGCCGGCTGATGGACGCGGCGCGGGATGGCTAGGCGCGGGCCCTGCACGGGCGGGACCGGGCCGCGGGAGATGGCCGCGCTCGCCGCGCCTTCCCCGCTCTGCGCCCTGGCATTCCCCGGTGCCCCGCGCCGTGGACCGGCCCGCGCATGATCCTCGGCATCGGCACCGATCTTGCGAATATCGAGCGCATCGCCGCCACGCTGGCGCGGTTCGGCGACCGTTTCCGCAACCGCGTCTTCACCGATGCCGAACAGCGCAAGGCCGAGGGCCGCGCCGATGTGGCGGGCACCTATGCCAAACGCTGGGCGGCCAAGGAGGCGTGCTCAAAGGCGCTTGGCACCGGGCTGCGCATGGGCATTTCATGGCGCGACATGGCGGTGGGCAACCTGCGCAGCGGCCAGCCGGTGATGCACCTGACCGGCTGGGCCGCCGAGCGGCTGCGCGCCATGACCCCGCCGGGGCACGAAGCGGTGGTGCATGTCTCGCTGACCGACGATCACCCCTGGGCGCAGGCCTTCGTGGTGATCGAGGCGCGGCCCGTGCCCGTGACTGCGCCCGTGCCCGCCCCCGCGCCCGATCACGCCGCCGAAACTTGACTCCCCGCGCCCCTGCCCGCATGAAGCGCGTGCAACAGGCAGGCGGGGCGGCAGATGGCAACCAGGGTTTCGGGCAAGGCGGGCGGGGGCATCCTCGAGACGGTCAAGACGGTGGTCTATGCCCTGCTGATCGCGGGTGTGTTTCGCACCCTGTTCTTTCAGCCGTTCTGGATCCCGTCGGGCTCGATGAAGGACACGCTGCTGATCGGCGATTTCCTGTTCGTGAACAAGATGGCCTATGGCTATTCGCGCCATTCCTGCCCGTTCTCGATCTGCCCGATCACCGGCCGCCTGCTCGGCTCCGAACCCGACCGCGGCGACGTGGTGGTGTTCCGCCATCCGGCCAACGGGTCCGACTTCATCAAGCGGCTGATCGGCCTGCCGGGCGACACGATCCAGATGAAGGGCGGGCTTTTGCACGTCAATGGCCAGCCGGTCCAGGTCGAGGATGCGGGCACCTTCGAGGAGATCAAGGCGCCGCAGGGCCCGCAGGGCGTCGAGCCGCGCTGCGCCAACGATCCGGTGGGGCAGGGCGGGCTCTGCATCAAGCAGCGGCAGATCGAGACGCTGCCGAACGGCGTGCGCCACAGCACGCTCAACATCGGCGACGGCTGGGCGGACAACACGCCGGTCTTCACCGTGCCGGCGGGCAACTACTTCTTCATGGGCGACAACCGCGACAACAGCCAGGACAGCCGCTTTGCGCTGGCCACCGGCGGCGTCGGCATGGTGCCGGCCGAGTTCCTGATCGGCCGCGCCGACCGGATCATGTTCTCCTCGGCGGGCAAGAGCCTGTTCTTCTTCTGGACATGGCGTCCCGACCGCTTCTTCAAGGCGGTCGAGTGAGGCTGTCGGCGGATCTTGCGGCCTTTGCAGCCCGCATCGGGCATGAGTTTCGCCGGCCCGAACTTCTGCTGCGGGCGGTGACGCATTCCTCGCTGGCCTCGGCCACACGCCGCTCGAACGAGCGGCTGGAGTTTCTGGGCGACCGGGTTCTGGGGCTGGCGATCGCCGAGGCGCTGTTCTCGGGCGACCGGGGCGCGGCAGAGGGGCTGCTGGCGCCGCGCTTCAATGCGCTGGTGCGGCAGGAAACCTGCGCCGATGTCGCGCGCGAGGTCGGGCTTGGCGATGTGCTGAAGCTGGGGCGGTCCGAGATGATGACCGGCGGGCGCCGGAAAGAGGCGCTGCTGGGCGACGCGATGGAGGCGGTGATCGCCGCCGTCTATCTGGATGCCGGCTTTGATGCCGCGCGCGACATGGTGCTGCGGCTCTGGGGCGCGCGGGTCGGCGCGGCGGCGACGCAGGCGCGCGACGCGAAATCGGCCTTGCAGGAATGGGCGCAGGCGCGCGGAATGGCGCTGCCGGTCTATGCCGTGCTGGCGCGGGCGGGGTCCGACCACGAGCCGCTGTTCACCGTCGAGGTTCGGCTGGACAACGATGCTGCGGCCACGGCACAGGCCGGGTCGAAACGCGCCGCCGAACAGGCGGCGGCACAGGCGCTGCTGGCGCGAATGGAGGCGGGCGATGACTGACGAGCGGAACCAGGCCGCGCCGGCCGCCGAGGGCCCGACCCGCGCGGGCTTTGTCGCGCTGATCGGCGAGCCGAATGCCGGCAAGTCCACGCTGCTGAACAAGATGGTGGGCGCCAAGGTGTCGATCGTCACGCACAAGGTGCAGACCACTCGGGCCCGCATTCGCGGCGTGTGCATGGCGGGCCGGGCGCAGATCGTGTTCGTGGACACGCCCGGCCTCTTCAAGCCGCGCCGTCGGCTGGACCGGGCGATGGTCGCCGCCGCATGGGGCGGGGCTGCCGATGCCGACCTCGTGGTGCTGCTGATCGAGGCGCATCGCGGGCTGACCGAGGGGGTGCAGCGCATCCTCGACGCGCTGGCCGAACGCGCCGCGGGGCGGCCGGTCGCGCTTGCGATCAACAAGATCGACCGGGTGAAGGCCGAAACCCTGCTGGCGCTGGCCGAGAAGATGAACGCGGCCTATCCGTTCACGCGCACCTTCATGATCTCGGCCGAGCGGGGCCACGGGGTCGATGCCTTGCGCGACTGGCTGGCCGGCGAGTTGCCCGAGGGGCCGTGGCTCTACCCCGAGGACCAGATCGCCGACCTGCCGATGCGCATGATCGCCGCCGAGATCACCCGCGAGAAGCTGACGCTGCGGATGCACGAGGAGATCCCCTATCAGCTGACGGTGGAAACCGAGCAGTGGACGGAGCGCGAGGATGGATCGGCCCGGATCGACCAGGTGATCTATGTCGCGCGCGAGGGCCACAAGGGCATCCTGCTTGGCAAGGGCGGCGAGACGATCAAGGGCATCTCTACCGCCGCGCGGGTCGAACTGGCAGAGTTCATGGGCCGCCCGGTGCACCTGTTCCTGCAGGTGAAGGTGCGCCCGAACTGGCTTGACGAGGCCGAGCGATATTCGGAAATGGGGCTCGATTTCAAGGATGGCAACTGACGCGCGCCTTGCCACCCATGTCTGGGTCGGCGCCTATCTGACCCGGCTGCAACTGGCGGGTATTCCTGTCTATGTCACCGCCAAGGGCGATCCGACGGCGGGCGCGGTGATGGTGAAATGCGCCACGCTGGACGGGCGGGCCCGCGCCTGGCAGCGCAGCTATGACCTTGCCACGGGCGAGCGTGTCTGGGTGCCGCTGCTCGAGGGGCCGGAGGCCGAGGTGGACGCGGCACTCGCCCGGGAACGTGCGCGCGACCCCGACCTCTGGGTGCTGGAACTTGAGAACCGCGAGGGGCGCACCCTGCTGGACGAGCCGGGGCTTTCCGGCTGACGCTCTGGCCGTTTCGCGGGGGCGCGCCTATCTTGCGGACAGCGCGCCGAAGGGCGCGGGGGTGGACAGGGGGGCGCGGGCGTGGACTGGCGCGATCAGGGAATGCTGCTGTCGGTCCGCCCGCATGGCGAGACCTCGGCGATCATCGAGCTGTTCACCGCGCAGCATGGCCGCCATGCCGGGGTGGTGCGCGGCGGCGTCTCGCGCAGGATCGCGCCGATGTTGCAGCCTGGCGCGCAGCTTGAAGTCAACTGGCGCGCGCGGCTCGAGGACCATATCGGCGCCTTCACGGTGGAGCCGCTGCAATCGCGCAGCGGTGTGCTCGCCGACCGGATGGCGCTGCTGGGGCTGAACGCCGTCTGCGCGCTGCTGCATTTCGCGCTGCCCGAACGCGAGCCGCATCCCGCGCTCTACGCCGGAAGCCTTGCGCTGATGGACGCGCTGGCGGCGGGCGAGGACTGGGTGCCGCGCTACCTGCGATGGGAGATGGCGCTGCTGGACGAGCTTGGCTTCGGGCTCGACCTTGGCCGCTGCGCGGTGACGGGCGCGCGCGACGATCTGGCCTATGTCAGCCCCAGGACTGGCCGCGCGGTCAGCCGCGCAGCGGCCGGGGACTGGGCGGCGCGGCTGCTGCCCTTGCCGGGGGTGCTGATGGGGCAGGGCGGCGGCAGCCCGGCGGAACTGGCGGAGGACCTGGCGGACGGGCTGCGCGTCACCGGCCATTTCCTTGAACATCGTGTCGCGCCGGGCCTTGGCGACCGCCCCCTGCCCGAGGCGCGGCGCCGGCTGGTCGATGCGCTGAGCCGGGCGGCGCGCGGCTGACCCGGCGCGCGCCTGCAACCGCGCCGCCCCAGGCCGGGCCGTGCCGCTGCCGGCCCGGCGCCGAGGTCAGTTGCCGCCGTCGAGCAGGCGGCGGGCGATCACCTGCGCCTGAATCTCTGCCGCGCCCTCGAAGATGTTGAGGATGCGCGCATCGCAGAGAATCCGGCTGATGGTGTATTCCAGCGCAAAGCCGTTGCCGCCGTGGATCTGCACGGCGTTGTCGGCCGCGGCCCAGGCGACGCGGGCGCCCAGAAGCTTGGCCATCCCCGCCTCGAGGTCGCAGCGCTTGCCATGGTCCTTCTGCCAGGCGGAATAATAGGTCAGCTGCCGCGCGAGCATGATCTCTACCGCCATCATCGCCAGCTTGCCCGACACGCGCGGAAACTCGATCAGCGCCTTGCCGAACTGCTTGCGGTCGAGCGCGTATTGCATCCCGACCTCCAGCGCCGCCTGCGCGACGCCCACGGCGCGCGCCGCGGTCTGGATGCGGGCGGATTCGAAGGTCTGCATCAGCAGCTTGAAGCCGGTGCCTTCGACGCCGCCCAGAAGGTTCTCGCCCTTGACCTTGAAGCCGTCAAAGCCAAGCTCGTATTCCTTCATGCCGCGATAGCCCAGAACCTTGATCTCGCCGCCGGTCATGCCGGGGGTGGGGAAGGGGTCGGCATCGGTGCCCGGAGTCTTTTCGGCCAGGAACATCGACAGGCCGCGATAGTCGGTGGTTTCCGGGTCGGTCCGGGCCAGCAGCGTCATCACATGGGTGCGCGCGGCATGGGTGATCCAGGTCTTGTTGCCGGTCACTGCCCAGTCGTCGCCCTCGCGCACCGCGCGGGTGCGCAGGCTGCCAAGGTCGGAGCCGGTGTTTGGCTCGGTGAACACCGCCGTCGGCAGGATTTCCCCGCTGGCGAGCCTCGGCAGCCACCGGGTCTTCTGCTCGGGCGTGCCGCCGCAGAGGATCAGCTCCGCCGCGATCTCGGACCGGGTGCCAAGGCTGCCGACGCCGATATAGCCGCGGCTCAGTTCCTCGGACACCACGACCATCGACGCCTTGGACAGGCCGAGCCCCCCGAACTCCTCGGGGATGGTCAGGCCGAAGACGCCAAGCTCTGCCAGCTCCTCGATGATCTCCATCGGGATCAGCTCGTCCTTCAGGTGCCATTGATGGGCGTTCGGCACCACCCGCTCATCGGCATAGCGGCGGAACTGGTCTCGGATCATCTCCAGATCCTCGTCCAGCCCGGTGATGCCAAAGGTGGCGCGGCCCTCGTTCTCGCGCATCAGCGCCACCAGCCGGCTGCGGGCCGCGGAGGTGTTGCCCGCCGCCATCAGCCGCGCCGCCTCGGGGCCGGGCTGCCAGGTGATGCGCATGTCCTGCAGGCGGGCGATTTCGCCCTGGCTCATCGGGATGCCGCCGGCGATCTGGGTCAGGTATTCGCCAAAGCCGATCTGCAGCAGCAGCCGCTCCATCTCGCCAAGCCGGCCATCAGCCTGAAGGCGCGTGGCCCAGGCATTCATCTGCCGCAGCGATTCCACATAGGTCGCGAGCCATGACAGCGCGTGGGCGGCGAACTGGTCCGCCTCCAGCGCCGCGCCCGAGACGCGGCCATCCACGGTGACGGCGGCGCGCAGCGCCGGGATCGCCTCGGCCAGCAGGGCTTCCACCTCGGGCAGGGCGGCCGCGGTCAGCGGCAGCAGGTCGGCGGACAGATCGGTCGCGGGCATTTCGGTGCCGTCATGCATGACTCGACTCCCTTTGTGCGGTTGCGATGTATCTAGGGGCATTGCGGCTGCGGCGCAACTTGAATGCGCCCCGGGCCGCCAGCGGGTATTTTTGTGTCGCACCCGCTTGGCGCCCTCGCTCCGCACCGACGGGAAAGCAGAAGGCCCCGGGCGTCTCCGGGGCCTTCGACATGGGCCAAGGCCGCGCGCATCAGCCGATCGCCGCGGCCTTCACGTCCTCGTCGATATGCGGAACGTACTGGGCGAAGTTCTTCGAGAACATCTCCACCAGCTTTTGCGCCTGCGCGTCATAGGCGGCCGGATCGGCCCAGGTCTGGCGCGGGTCCAGCAGCTTGTCATCGACGCCCGGCACCGAGACCGGAACCTCGAAGCCGAAGTTCGGATCCCTGCGGAAGGTCGCGCCGTTCAGCGAGCCGTCCAGCGCGCGGGTCAGCAGGGCGCGGGTGGCCTTGATCGGCATCCGCGTGCCGGTGCCGAAGCTGCCGCCGGTCCAGCCGGTGTTCACCAGCCAGCAATGGGCGCCATGCTTGGCGATCTTAGCCTGCAGCAGCTTGCCATAGACCTCTGGCCGGCGCGGCATGAACGGCGCGCCGAAGCAGGTCGAGAAGGTGGGGGTCGGCTCGACCACGCCCTGCTCGGTCCCCGGCGTCTTCGAGGTGAAGCCGGACAGGAAATGGTACATCGCCTGCGCCGGGGTCAGCCGCGCGATCGGCGGCAGCACGCCGAAGGCATCGCAGGTCAGCATGATGACGTTCCGGGGGTGCCCGCCAAGCGAGGTCGGCGACGCGTTGGAGATATACTCCAGCGGGTAGGCACAGCGCATGTTGTCGGTCAGCGAGTTGTCCTCGAAGTCCAGCTCCAGCGTGTCGGGATCGAAGATCATGTTCTCGACGACCGTGGCGAATTTCGACATGGTCGCGTAGATTTCCGGCTCGGCCTCGGCCGAGAGGTTGATGGTCTTGGCATAGCAGCCGCCTTCGAAGTTGAAGGTGCCGCGGTCGGACCAGCCATGTTCGTCATCGCCGATCAGCGTGCGCGAGGGGTCGGCCGACAGCGTGGTCTTGCCGGTGCCCGACAGGCCGAAGAACACGGCCGTATCCTCCGGCGCGCCGATGGCATGGTTGGCCGAACAGTGCATCGCCAGCACGCCCTTGCCCGGCAGGATGTAGTTCAGCAGCGTGAAGACCGCCTTCTTGTTCTCGCCGGCATAGGCCGTGTTGCCGATCAGGATCAGCTTCTTGTCGAAGTTTATCGCGATGACGGTATCGGTGCGGCAGCCGTGGCGGGCGGGGTCGGCCTTGAAGGTCGGGCAGTTGATGATGGTGAATTCGGGCACGAAGGTGGCCAGTTCCTCGGCGGCGGGGCGGCGCAGCAGGTGGCGGATGAACAGGCCGTGCCAGGCCAGTTCCGTCACCACGCGCACGTCGAGCCGCAGTTCGGGGTCGGCCCCGGCGTAGAGATCCTGCACGAAGTAGTCGCGGCCCCTCATGTGCCTGATCATGTCGGCATGCAGCACATCGAAGGCTTCGGGCGTCATCGGGGCATTGTTTTCCCACCAGATGCTGTCTTCCACCGCGGGCGTGCGCACCACGAACTTGTCCTTGGGCGAGCGTCCGGTGCGGGCGCCGGTCGAGACGAGCAGCGCCCCGCCCTTGCCAAGCCGGCCTTCGCCGCGTCGCACGGCCGCTTCGACAAGCGCCGGTTCGATCTGGTTGTAATAGACGTTCCCGAGACCGGTGATGCCCTGATCTTCCAGGCGATGCGCCGGATTCACGCGTCCGATGGTCATATTCAAGCTCCCGTAGCCGTCCAGCGGCTTTCCATCCAGAAAGGCGACACCCTGGGCCAAAAGGGCGCCGACGGGCGGAAATTGCCCGACCCGGCCGCTATAACATGACCGTCCAGCGAAGAAATGGAAACTTTGTATCAGTTAGCGCAACCAGCTGCAGGTTAGCGCAACCACGCCGATGGGGGGAAGCAGATTAACCGCATCTTCGTCTTTTTCCGCCTGAAGTGACTCAGGAACGGTCGCCCATTCGCAGTAAAAGGTTGAATCGGTGCATCGGGCAAGAACAATGCGGCAAAAATCAGACAACAGAGCAGAACGGGGTGTCCGATGTCGAGGATTGCACTGGTCGACGATGACAGGAACATCCTGACATCCGTGTCGATGACGCTCGAGGCCGAAGGGTTCGAGGTCGAGACCTACAATGACGGGCAGTCGGCGCTGGATGCCTTCACCAGGCGCCTGCCGGACATGGCCGTGCTTGACATCAAGATGCCCCGCATGGACGGCATGGACCTGCTGCAGCGCCTGCGGCTGAAAACCGCCATGCCGGTGATTTTCCTGACCTCCAGGGATGACGAGATCGACGAGGTCCTGGGCCTGCGGATGGGGGCCGACGACTACGTCAAGAAGCCGTTCTCCCGACGGCTTCTGGTGGAGCGCGTCCGGGCGCTGCTGCGCCGGCAGGAGGCCGTGGCCAGCGGAGAGGTCGCAGTGACCGAAGAGACGAGGGTCATGGTGCGGGGCCAGCTGACGATGGACCCGCTGCGCCATTCGGTCAGCTGGAAGGGCAGGGACGTGTCGCTGACGGTGACCGAGTTCCTGCTGCTGCAGGCGCTGGCGCAGCGACCCGGCTTCGTGAAAAGCCGCGACCAGTTGATGGATGTGGCCTATGACGATCAGGTCTATGTCGACGACCGCACCATCGACAGCCATATCAAGCGGCTGCGCAAGAAGATGCGCGGCGCCGATGGCGACTTCACCGCGATCGAAACCCTTTACGGCATCGGCTACCGCTACAACGAGGAATGACCATCGCCCGGCGATCAGACATGCGCGCAGCCGGACCGGCCCCGGACGCAGGCGTCTTGCCCCGCGAGGATCGTGAGTCCTCCGGCAGCGCCGGCAGCGGGTTTCGGGCCGGGCGGGCGAAGCGCGGCCCCGCTACGGGCAACCGCTCGCCGCTGGCGCGCAAGATCATCACCGTCAACCTGCTCGCCATGCTGGTGATGGCCGCCGGGGTGCTGTTCCTGAACCCGTTCCGCGACAGCCTTGTGGCGCAGCGCGAACGCGGGCTGGTGGCCGAGGCGCAACTGGTCGCCGACGTTCTCGAGGCGCAGATGCCGCAGGACGCGCCGGTGGATCTTGCGAGCGGCGGGGCCGGCCTGTCCCGCAGCCTTGCCCGGATGCAGATCCCCGCGGACGTCGACCTGTTCGTGTTCGACCGGGCCGGGGCGCCGCTCGCGGAAACACGCGCCGCCGACCGCCCGCCGGCACAGCCGGTGGCGGGGCTGGAGGTGCGCCCTCGGCCCACCCCGGCCACCGATTTTCCGGCCTCGGTCGGGCGCGGGATTTCCTCCCTGCTGGCGCTCCGCGGGCGCGACATGCCGGGGCGGGATGCCGAAACGATGCTGCCCGCCCTGCTGGGCGATGCGCTGGCGGGCCGGACGCGATCGGCAGCCGGAACGGATGCGGGCGGTGGCGCGATCCTTGCCGTGGTGACGCCGATCCGCCATGAGGGGGCGGTGGTGGGCGCCGCCGCGCTGACCTCTGTCGCGGGCGAGATGGGTCGGCTCGTGCGCGCCGAACGCGAACAGGTGCTGCAGATGTTGGTGATCGCGATCCTGGTGTCGATCGGGCTCAGCCTCGCTCTGGCCTCGACCATCGCCAATCCGCTGTCCGACCTTGCGATCGCCGCGGAACTCGGGCGCGACCGCCATGCCAGCAAGATGAGCCCCGCGCGGGTGCGCATCCCCGACCTGACCGCCCGCCCGGATGAGATCGGCCGCCTGTCCGGCGCGATGCGGGGCATGGTCGCCGCGCTTTACGACCGCATCGACGCCAACGAGCAATTCGCGGCCGATGTCGCGCATGAGATCAAGAACCCGCTGGCAAGCCTGCGCTCGGCCGTCGGCACCCTGCGCGTCGCCAGCCGCGAGGATCACCGCGAAAGGCTGCTGGACGTGATCGAGCATGACGTGCGCCGGCTCGACCGGCTGGTCAGCGACATCTCCAACGCCAGCCGGCTCGACAGCGAACTGGTGCGCGAGCAGGAGGCGGCGTTCGACCTTCTGGGGACGCTGGGCAACATCAACGAATATCTGTCGGATCAGGCGGCGGGGAAGGGCGTGGACTATATCGCAGACCTGCCGGCAGAGCCGATCGTGATCCAGGGGCTGGAGGCACGGCTGGCGCAGGTCTTCGTCAACCTGATCACCAACGCCATCTCGTTCTGCGAAGAGGGCGACGCGGTGCGGGTCTGGGCGCGCCGCCGCGAGAACCGGGTGCTGATCGTGGTCGAGGATACCGGGCCGGGCATCCCCGAACAGGCATTGACCAACATCTTCAAGCGCTTCTATTCCGAACGCCCGGCGGGCCAGTTCGGCGAGCATTCGGGGCTGGGTCTCGCGATTTCCAGGCAGATCGTCGAGGCTCACGGCGGCGTGATCTGGGCCGAGAACATCCGCCCGACCGACGCCGACATCACCTCGGATCCGCTTGGCGCCCGCTTCGTCGTGGGCCTGCCGGTGTGACGCCCGCGCCCGCCAGCCTGATCCTGCACGCAACCACGGTGGCACGCGCCGGGCGCGGGGTGGTGATCCTCGGCCCCTCGGGCAGCGGCAAGTCGGGGCTCGCGCTGCAACTGATGGCGCTCGGGGCGGCGCTGGTGGCGGACGACCAGACGATTCTGCATCGCCGCGCGAACGGGCTTTTCGCGACCTGTCCCGCCGCGATCCGCGGCAGAATCGAAGCGCGAGGGGTTGGCGTACTCGCGGCAGAGGCGATTCATGAGGCGCAGGTGTGCCTTTCGGTGGATCTGGGTGTTGCCGAAACCGAACGGCTGCCGCCGCCGCGCAGTATCGAGTGGCTGGGCGTGCCGATTGCGCTTGTCCACGGCGCACAGACTGCGCATTTTCCTGCAGCGATCATGCAGTATCTGGCGTGCGGCCGGCTTGCGTGAACAACTGTGAAGGGTCGGCGCCCCGGCAAGGGCGACCGTCCGGCGGGGACCGCGATCGGGATGACCGACGAGAACGACCAACAGGAGGCGCAGCGCGTGGTGCTGGTCACCGGCCCGTCAGGGGCTGGCAGGTCCACCGCGATCCATGTGCTGGAGGATCTGGGCTACGAGGCGATCGACAACCTGCCGCTGAGCCTTGTGCCGCGCCTGCTGGACGGCCCGGCGCTCGGCCGCCCCATCGCCCTTGGCATCGACGTGCGCAACCGCGACTTCACCGCCGGGAGCCTGATCGAAGGCATCGACCGGATGACCGGCATGCCCGAGGTGGATTGCGAGGTGCTGTATCTCGACTGCCGGGCCGAGGAACTGCTGCGCCGCTATGGCGAGACGCGCCGCCGCCACCCGCTTGCCCCCGACGAGGAGCCGGGCGCCGGCATCGCGCGCGAGGTGGACCTGCTGGCCCCGGTCCGCGCGCGCGCCGACGTGCTGATCGACACCTCCGACCTGTCGCCGCATGACCTGAAGGCTGAGCTTGCGCGGTGGTTCGACACCGGGCGACAGGCGCGGCTGACGGTGGGGGTGCATTCCTTCAGCTACAAGCGGGGGGTGCCGCGCGGGCTCGACATCATGTTCGACTGCCGGTTCCTGAACAACCCGCATTGGGAGCCGGCGCTGCGCCCGCTCGACGGCCGCGCGCCCGAGGTGGCAAGCTATGTCGCCAGCGACCCGCGCTTTGCGCCCTTCTTCAAGGCGGTGCTGGACCTCTTGCTGCTGGTGCTGCCGGCGCATGTCGAGGAGGGCAGGGCGTATCTGAACATCGGGCTTGGCTGTACCGGCGGGCAACACAGGTCCGTGGCGCTTGCCGAAAAACTCTCTGCCGCGCTTGC
Organism: Rhodobacteraceae bacterium UBA6141; assembly: GCA_002423245.1. Lineage (GTDB taxonomy): Bacteria > Pseudomonadota > Alphaproteobacteria > Rhodobacterales > Rhodobacteraceae > Frigidibacter. Next base: position 14,457 of record DIVD01000028.1, on the reverse strand, counting down.
ACAGTCAGGATGGCAGGTGTCTAAACGTCACAGGGAACTGGAGCGCCGGGCGGACAGCGGCGCAGGACAACCAACCGTCGAGGTAGGCAAGGCGTGATCGGGATCGTGATCGTCGCACATGGGGGACTGGCACGCGAATACCTCGCGGCAGTGGAACATGTCGTGGGCAAACAGACCGGCATCAGGGCAATCGCAATCGAGGAAGACCATGATCGTGCGGCCAAGCAGGCCGAGATCTCGGCCGCGGCCGACGCGGTGGACGATGGCGCGGGCGTGGTGGTGGTGACCGACATGTTCGGCGGCTCCCCCTCCAACCTCAGTCTGCTGGCCTGCGCGCCGCAGGACCGCCAGATCCTCTATGGCGCCAACCTTCCGATGCTGATCAAGCTGGCCAAATCCCGTCAGCTTGCTGTAGGCGAGGCTGTGGCATCGGCTCTCGACGCTGGCCGCAAGTACATAAACTGCTATCATGGCGGCGAAGCCGGCGGGAAATAGCCGGCATGGCCGCCTGCAGGGCATTGGCAGCGGCAGACGGGGGCGGCAGGCGGGCGGCAGGCGGGGGCGGCAGTTTCGGTGCGCAGAACCTTGAAGATCGTGAACGAGAAGGGGCTGCACGCGCGTGCCTCGGCAAAATTCGTGGAGGTCGTCGAACGGCACGACGCCCGCGCGGAGGTGAGCCGCGACGGATTGCGCGTGTCGGGCGACTCGATCATGGGGCTCCTGATGTTGGCAGCGTCCAAGGGAACAACCATCGAGGTGGAAACCAGCGGGCCGGATGCCGAGCGCCTTGCACTGGCGCTGGAAGCCCTTGTGGCGGGGCGTTTCGGCGAAGATTTCTGAGGCCGGTCCGGCCGGGCCAGCCGGTACCGCGCAAAGCAGGGGATGCCGCGTCTTGGCGAAGATCGAGGACAGCCTTGCCCCGGTGCCGGCCGCGAGGCGCGACCACAGGCGCCGCCTCTCCTATGCCGGCACCTTCCGCAGTCCGGTCAAGGCGAACACGATCCGCGCGATCGAATGGGCAACGGGCAAGCCGGCCCTGCTGCGCAGGATCCGCGCGCTCGAGCGCGCCGGCGCGCCCGCAGGACAGCCGTTCTGGCCAAAGGCGCTGGCGATCATGGGCATCGACATCACCACGCCCGATGCCGAGCTGGCACATGTCCCGCCGACGGGGCCGCTGGTGGTGGTGGCGAACCATCCGCACGGGCTTGTGGACGGCATGGTCATGGCGGACCTGGTCGGACGGGTGCGCACGGATTACAAGATCCTCACCCGATCCTTGCTGACCGGCGTGCCGGAGGTTGCGGATTTCCTGATCCCGGTGCCCTTCCCGCATGAGGAGAACGCGCGCGAGCTGGGCCTGCGGATGCGGGCCGCGGCGATGGCGCATCTGAAGACGGGCGGCGTGATCGTGCTGTTTCCGGCCGGGAAGGTGGCGGCGTCGGACAGATGGTTCGGCCCCGCGCTGGAGGCGGAGTGGAACCCCTTCACCGCCAAGATGGTGATGCGGTCGGGCGCCGCGGTGTTGCCGATCCGCTTCCCTGGCCAGAACAGCCGCGCCTATCTCATCGCCGGCAAGCTGTCGGCGACGCTGCGGCAGGGGCTGCTGCTGCACGAGATCCGCGCCGCGCTGGACAAGCCGCAGCGCCCGGTGATCGGCGCGCCGATCCTGCCCGCCGAAATCGCGCCCTGGTCGCGGAACCCGCGCGGCTTTCTGGCCTGGCTGCGCGAACGGACGCTGACGCTGCAGCCCTGATCCGTCAGCGGGTCGGAACCGGAACCTCGCCGCGATAGTCGTAGAAGCCGCGCCGGGTCTTGCGCCCCAGCCAGCCCGCCTCGACATATTTGGTCAGCAGCGGGCAGGGGCGGTACTTGGTATCGGCCAGCCCGTCATGCAGCACGTTCATGATCGAAAGGCAGGTGTCCAGACCGATGAAATCCGCAAGCTCCAGCGGCCCCATCGGGTGGTTGGCGCCCAGCTTCATCGACTCGTCGATCGACCGCACGTTGCCGACGCCTTCATACAGCGTATAGACCGCCTCGTTGATCATCGGCATCAGGATGCGGTTCACGATGAAGGCCGGGAAATCCTCGGCGCTGGCGGCGGTCTTGCCCAGCCTTTCCACCACCGCGAGCAGGGTGCGATAGGTCTCCTCGTCGGTGGCGATGCCGCGGATCAGTTCCACCAGCTGCATCACCGGCACCGGGTTCATGAAGTGGAAGCCCATGAACTTTTCCGGCCGGTCGGTGCGGCTGGCAAGGCGCGTGATCGAGATCGACGAGGTGTTCGAGGTCAGGATCGTCGTCGGTTTCAGATGCGGCTGCAGATCCTCGAAGATCGCCTGCTTGACCGTCTCGCGTTCCGTGGCGGCCTCGATCACCAGATCGGCCTGGCCAAGATCGCTCAGCGTCAGCGTGGTGGAAATCCGTGCCATCGCGGCAGCCTTCTCCTCGGCGGTGATCTTCCCGCGGCTGACCTGCCGTTCGAGGTTGCGGTCGATCAGCGCGACGGCGGACTCGAGGGCCTCGCGCGAAATGTCGGTCAGCAGGACATCGAAGCCCGCCAGCGCAAAGACGTGGGCGATCCCGTTGCCCATCTGCCCCGCGCCGACAATCCCCACGGTCTGGATTTCCATCGCTCGCCCCCGACTGTTTGCCCGGCGACATTAGGCGGGGCGCCGCACCCGGGCAAGGGTGAAGCGGCCCGCGGCCTTCGGCGGCCGGGGCCACCTTAGGCTTTTGGAAAGACTGCGGCGCCAACGTGCGATGGGTGAGTCGCAATACCTGGGTGGGTAACATGAGCTTTGAAAATCCGCGCGGAGGGACGCTCGATTATCGTCTGTGCCGCTATGGGAAGTCGAAACTGCTGCTCCGCGGCCCGCGCCGCAAGCTGGAGGGCAACTTTGTCGCCGCGCTTGGCGGAAGCGAGACCTATGGCAAGTTCGTGACCGAGCCCTGGCCGGAATTGCTGGAACGGCAGATGGGCATGCCGGTGGTGAACTTCGGCTACCCGAATGCCGGGCCGGACGTGTTCCTCAACGAGCCCACGCTGATCGAGGCGGCGGGACGGGCCCGCGCCACGGTCGTTCAGCTGACCGGCGCACAGAACCTGTCGAACCGCTTCTACACCGTGCATCCGCGCCGCAACGACCGCTTCGTGCACGCATCGGCGACGATGAGGGCGCTGTTCCCCGCGATCGACTTCGCGGAGTTCCACTTCACCGGCCACATGCTCGGCACACTGAAGGCGGCCTCGCCGGAAAGGTTCGACATGATCGAGGGGGAGTTGAAGGCGGCCTGGGTCGCGCGGATGAGGCAACTCCTCGACCGGATCGAGGGCCGGACCGTGCTGCTGTGGCTGACCGATCATCGCCCCGCCGCCGCCGCCGATCCGCTCGGGCCTGCGCCGCATCTGGTGGATGAGGACATGGTGGGGGCGATCCGCCCCTTCGCGGCCGATCTGGTGCGCGTCGATCCCTCGGCACGGGCGCGCGCGGCCGGGACCGGCGGCATGGTCTTCGCCCCGCTGGAGGAACCCGCTGCCCGCCAGACGGCGGGGCCTGCCGTGCATGAGCAGGTGGCGGCCGAACTGCTGCCGGCGCTTTCGGGGCTGATCTGCCAGGATTGATCTGCGGCCTTGAACGAATGGCGCAGTCATGCGTTGAATTCGAAAAGGAGACCGCCCATGCCCGACCCTGAAATGCGACCGGACCTCGCTCCGTTCGAAACCCTCGCCGCCGAGTCGGATGGCGAGGGTATGCCGCGCGATCCCGAAAACGAAATCCGCAGTCTCGTCGCCGCCTATGCCGCGGCGATGCGGGACAAGAACGCGGCCGCCGTTGTTGCCCTTTGCGACCCGGGGCTGGTGCGCTTCGACATCGCGGCACCGCTGGTGACGGCCGGCGGCGAAGCGGTGGACGAGGCCGGCCTTGCCGAGTGGTTTGCCGGCTGGGAGGGGCCGCTTGGCTTCGACCTGCGCGACCTGGAAGTCAGCGCGGCGGGCAATATCGCCTTTTGCCATGCGCTTGCGCGCTTTGCCGGCAACCGGCGGGGCGCGGAGACCGAGTTGTGGGCGCGCTGGACGCTTGGCCTGCACCGGCAGGCGGGGCAGTGGCGAATCACGCATGAACATTGCTCCGCCGCGATCGACCCGGAGACCGGCAGGGCGCAGATGCATCTGGACTGACGCGCCCGCCGCACGCCAAAGGCCCGCCGCAACCGGCGGGCCTTTCATGTCAACTGTGCTCGGGCGTTCAGAGCTTGCTGGTCAGTTCCGGCACGATGGTGAAGAGGTCACCCACGAGGCCGTAATCGGCGATCTGGAAGATCGGCGCCTCTTCGTCCTTGTTGATCGCGACGATGACCTTGCTGTCCTTCATGCCTGCGAGGTGCTGGATCGCGCCCGAAATGCCGATGGCGATATAGAGCGACGGCGCCACCACCTTGCCGGTCTGGCCGACCTGCCAGTCGTTCGGCGCATACCCCGAGTCGACCGCAGCGCGCGAGGCGCCCACGGCGGCGCCCAGCTTGTCGGCGAGCTCGGCCACTATCTTGAAGTTCTCTTCCGAACCGACGCCGCGTCCGCCCGACACCACGATCTTGGCGCTGGTCAGTTCCGGCCGGTCGCTGGCCGCGACCTTGTCCTCCACCCAGGACGACAGGGCCGGATCGGCCGGCGCGGCGATGGTTTCCACCGGGGCGGAGTTGCCCGAACCGGCCGCCTCGAAGGTCGAGGTGCGCACGGTCAGCACCTTGACCGGATCGGTGGATTTCACCGTCTGGATAGCGTTGCCGGCATAGACCGGACGCTCGAAGGTCTCGGCGTCGACGACGCCGGACACGTCCGAGATCACCATCACGTCCAGCAGCGCCGCGACGCGGGGCAGGATGTTCTTGGCATCGGTCGTGGCCGGGGCAACGATATGGCTGTAGTCCGAGGCGAGGCCGACGATCAGCGCCGCGGTCGGTTCGGCAAGCCGGTGGCCAAGGCCCGGATCCTCGGCAACCAGCACCTTTGCCACGCCGTCGATCCCGGCCGCCTCGGCACCGGCGGCGGCCGCCGACGCGCCGGCGCAGAGCACCGTCACTTCACCAAGCGCCTTCGCTGCGGTCACGGCCTTCGCGGTCGCATCCAGCGCCAGTGCGCCGTCGGTGACCTCACCCAGAAGTAGAACCGCCATCAGATCACCCCCGCTTCGTTCTTCAGCTTCGCAATCAGTTCATCCACCGACTCGACCTTGACGCCCGCCTTGCGGCCCGCCGGCTCGACCGTCTTCACCACGGTCAGCCGCGGCGTCACGTCAACGCCGTAATCCGCCGCCGTCTTTTCCTCGAGCGGCTTCTTCTTGGCCTTCATGATGTTGGGAAGGCTGGCGTAGCGCGGCTCGTTCATGCGCAGGTCCACGGTCACGATCGTCGGCAGCTTGACCTCGATGGTCTGCAGGCCGCCATCGACCTCGCGGGTGACCGTCGCCTTGTCGCCCTCGATCGTCATGGAACTGGCAAAGGTTGCCTGGCTCCAGCCGAGCAGCGCCGAGAGCATCTGGCCGGTGGCGTTCATGTCGTTGTCGATCGCCTGCTTGCCGGCGATGACCAGCCCCGGCTCTTCTTCCTTCACCACCGCGGCCAGCAGCTTGGCGACAGCGAGCGGTTCGATATCCTTGTTCACGTCTTCGGACGCCACGATCAGGATGGCGCGGTCCGCACCCATCGCCAGCGCGGTGCGCAGCGTCTCGGCCGCCTGCTTGACGCCGATGGATACCACGACGACCTCGGTCGCCGCGCCCTTTTCCTTCAGACGGATCGCCTCTTCGACGGCGATTTCGTCGAACGGATTCATCGACATCTTCACGTTTGCCAGATCGACACCGGACCCGTCCGCCTTCACGCGGACCTTCACGTTGTAGTCGATCACCCGTTTGACAGGCACCAATACCTTCATCGGCGTGTATCTCCTCAGGTCTGCGACCCCCGGGAAGGGGGCCATTCACTCACGTCGCAGGTTTGTTACCCGTTCGCCCCGCCAGAGGACAGAAGAAAATCGACGCGCCGCGGCACGGACGTGTCAAATTGCGGTCAGCGATTGGCCCCCGGCACCCACAGAACGTCGGCCCGCCCCTCGTCATTCGCGATGCGCGCCGCGACGAAGAACCAGTCCGACAGGCGGTTGAGGTACCTGACCGCCGCCTCGTTCACCGATTCCATCGCCGCAAGCTCGACCACGCAGCGCTCGGCCCGGCGGGTGACGGTGCGGCACAGGTGCAGATGCGCGGACAGCGGGCTGCCGCCGGGCAGGATGAAGCTGCGCAGCGGCTCGAGCCGGGCGTTCATCGCGTCGATCTCGCGCTCCAGCCGCTCCACCTGCGCGGGGACGATGCGCAGCACCGGATGGGGCGCCTCGGCGTCGCGTTCCATCCCGGGGCGGCACAGGTCGGCGCCAAGATCGAACAGGTCGTTCTGGATCATCGCCAGCAGCCGGTCCATCTCTCCTGCCGCATGGAGCCGGGCAAGCCCGAGCGTGGAATTCGCCTCGTCCACCGTGCCATAGGCGGTGACGCGCGCGGAATGCTTGGCGACGCGCGTGCCATTGCCAAGCGCCGTCTCGCCGGCATCGCCGGTGCGGGTGTAGATGCGGTTCAGCACGACCATCAGATCGCCCCCTTGCGCAGCCAGACGAACAGCAGGATCAGCACGATCGCCGCCGCCTGCGCGCCGATCCGGTAGCGCATGATCCGGTTGGCATGTTTGCGGTTGAACTCTCCGCCGCGGGCAAAGCCGCCGATCCCGATCATCAGGATCGCCAGCACCAGCAGCGTGGCAAAGGCTACGACAAGGAACAGCGGGTCTTTGGCAAGCATGATGCATCCTCTCGGCTTTCCCCGGATCTAGCGGGATTGCCGCGAAAAGCGAACCCGCATTTGCGCGTCAGCCCCTCGCCGCGACCCGGTCCAGCGCGCGCGTGGGCAGCAGCCGGCGCGCGAGGCCCATCACCCATGTGGGCGTCGTGACATAGTATCGCGGCGCCGGATCGGCCGCCGTCAGCGCGCGCAGGAGCTTCGCGGTCACGGCCGATGCCGGCAGCTCGAACGCATCGGGCTTGCCACGATCCTTGTAGAGCCGTTGCAGCAGACTGCTTTCATACTGCCCCCGCCGCGCCGATCCGCGCCAGTCGATCCAGCGCTCGAAATGCGGGATGGAATTCCGGCGGATGTCGGAGGTGACGGGCCCCGGCTCGATCAGGATCACCTTGATCGGCGTGTCCGACATCTCCAGCCGCAGCACATCCGTCAGCCCTTCCAGCGCGAACTTGGTCGCCACATAGGCGCCGCGCCAGCGGATGCCGACCAGCCCCAGCACGGACGAGCAGTTGATGATCCGCCCGTGCCCCTGCGCCCGCATCACCGGAATCACCCGCCGCGTCAGGTCGTGCACGCCGAAGAGGTTGGTCTCGAAGATCTCGCGCAGCGCGCCGCGGGGCAGATCCTCCACCGCACCGGGGCAGGCGAAGGCGCCGTTGTTGTAAAGCGCATCCAGCGTGCCGCCGGTGCGCGACAGCACCTCTGCGAGCGCCGCCGCGATGCTGTCTTCGTCGGCATAGTCGAGCCGAAGGCTTTCCAGCCCCTCGGCGACGAGCCGGTCGCAATCCTCCTGCCTGCGGCAGGTCGCGAAGACCCGCCAGCCGGCGCGGGCAAGGCCATGCGCCGCGTCGTGGCCGATGCCGGACGAACAGCCTGTGACAAGAATGGAACGCGGTGTCACGGCGATGGCCCTCCGGAGGCGTGGCGATTGCGGGACGATCCGCAGGCGCGCAGAAAAGACCGCAAGAGCGCCGGCCGCGCAAGGCCGCAATGGGGGGGCCGGTGTGCCGCGACCGATCGAGGGGGATCTGACGCCGGAAGCGGCTGCACTGATCGGCAGGCTGCGGCGCCGGCAGCTTGTGGCGAAACTGCGCTACGGGCTGGTGCCGGGGCGCGCGCGCCGGGCTCGGCTGATCCATGACGCGACCTATCGCAGCGAGGCGGAGCTGATCGCGCATTCCTTCGCCAGCGGACACGGGCATCTGCCCGACATGACGGACCCGAAGGGTTATCCGGAAAAGATTCGCTGGCTGATCGTCAATCATCGCAATCCGCTGATCTCGCTGGTGTCGGACAAGATCGCCGTACGCGCCTACCTGCGCTATTGCGGCGCGACCATCGCGGCGCCGGGGCTGATCGGCACCGGCCATGACCCGGACGAGATCCTTCACATGCCGCTGCCCGACAGCTTCGCGCTGAAGGCGTCCAATGCCTCGGGCCACAACCACTTCCACGAAGGCGGCCCGGTGGACAGGCGCGCACTGGCGCGGATCATCGCCGGCTGGAAGGGCACCGACTACTGGCGCAAGAACGGCGAGCTGTTCTATCGCCCGATCCCGTTCCGCTTTCTGCTGGAGGAGTTCCTGCCGCATCGCCGCCGCAAGCTGGAATACAAGGTGTTCTGCTTTCATGGCGAGCCGGCCTTCATTTCGGCCATCGTGGCGCGGCAGGGGGCGCGGCTGATGCGGGCGATCTACCGCCCCGACTGGAGCAAGGCGCGGTTCGGCACCCGCGGTCTTGGCATCAGCCGCGACGAGGTGCCGCGCCCCGCCGAACTGCCTTTGCTGCTGGAGGAGGCGCGGCGGCTGTCGCAGCACCTGATCTTCGCGCGCGTGGACTTCCTGCACTTCGACGACCGGCTGGCCTTTTCCGAGATCACCTTTGCCAATGACGGCGCCCGCCGCCCGATCGACCCGCCCGAGATGAACCTTGCCATCGGCAGGCTGATCGACCTTTCGCGCGAGGAGGCATACCTCGCCGAAGGGCGCAGGATCGCGGCAGAGCTGGGCTGGCCCGGCATGGCGGCGGCGCGTCAGGCGGCGAATGATGGTGGAAATGACGGCCGGGCCGGGCTATCAGCCGGTACATGACCGATGCCACCGATGACGACACTCCCGCCGAGGCCCCCGGCGGCGCCACAAGCTCCGAACCGCTCAGCCGTGCGATCAGCGAGCGCTACCTGACCTATGCCCTGTCCACGATCATGCACCGGGCGCTGCCCGATGCGCGCGACGGGCTGAAGCCGGTGCATCGCCGCATCCTTTACGCGATGCGGGAATTGCGGCTGTCGGCGACGGGGGGCTTCCGCAAGTCGGCCAAGATCGCCGGCGACGTGATGGGCAACTATCACCCGCATGGCGATGCCGCGATCTATGACGCGATGGCGCGGCTCGCGCAGGATTTCAACGTCCGCTATCCGCTGGTGGACGGGCAGGGCAATTTCGGCAATATCGACGGCGACAACCCCGCCGCCAGCCGCTACACCGAGGCGCGGCTGACGGCCATCGCGGAAACGCTGATGGAGGGGCTGGCCGAGAACGCCGTGGACTTCCGCCCCAACTACGACGGCACGCTGGAAGAGCCGGTGGTGATGCCGGCGGCCTTTCCGAACCTGCTGGCCAACGGCTCCAGCGGCATCGCGGTCGGCATGGCGACCAACATTCCGCCGCACAACCTGCACGAGCTGATCGACGCCTGCCAGTTGATGATCCGCAAGCCGGACGCCTCCGACGAGGAGATCGTCGCCCTGGTGCCGGGGCCGGATTTCCCGACTGGCGGCGTGCTGGTGGAACCTGCGGGCAACATCATGGAGGCCTATCGCACCGGGCGCGGCAGCTTCCGCCTGCGGGCGCGCTGGTCGGTCGAGGATCTGGGGCGCGGCACCTGGCAGATCGTGGTCACCGAGATTCCCTATCAGGTGCAGAAGTCGCGCCTGATCGAGCGGCTGGCCGAGGTGATCCAGACCCGCAAGGTGCCGGCCCTGGCCGATCTGCGCGACGAATCCGCCGAGGATGTGCGCATCGTGCTGGAGCCGCGGGCGCGGACGGTCGATCCCGAGATGCTGATGGGGATGCTGTTCCGCAACTCGGATCTGGAGATCCGCTTCAGCCTGAACATGAACGTGCTGATCGACGGCAAGGTGCCCCGGGTCTGCAGCCTGCGCGAGGTGCTGCGCGCCTTTCTCGACCACCGGCGCGAGGTGCTGCTGCGCCGCAGCCAGCACCGGGTGGAGAAGATCGACGCGCGGCTGGAGGTGCTGGAGGGCTATATCATCGCCTTCCTGAACCTTGACCGGGTGATCCGCATCATCCGCACCGAGGAGGAGCCCAAGGCGGTGATGCTGGCCGAGAACTGGGCGCCCTCGGATCCGGTGGGCGTGTATCTGACCGAGGTGCAGGCCGAGGCGATCCTGAACATGCGCCTGCGCTCGCTCCGGCGGCTGGAGGAGATGGAGCTGAAGCGCGAGCATGAGGCGCTGGTCAAGGAACGCGCCGGGCTGATCGAGCTTCTGGCCAGCGACAAGCTGCAATGGCGGACGATCTCCAGCGAGCTGAAGGCGGTGCAGAAGGCGTTTGGCCGCGATGCCCCCGGCGGCGCGCGGCGCACCGGCTTTGCCGAGGCCGGCGTGGTCGAGGAGGTGCCGATCGAGGCGATGATCGAGCGCGAGCCGATCACCGTCATCTGCTCGAAAATGGGCTGGATCCGCACGATGAAAGGCCATCAGCCGCTGGATGCCGAGGTGAAGTTCAAGGACGGCGACGAGGGCCGCTTCGTGTTTCACGCCGAGACCACCGACCGCATTCTGGTGTTCGGCAGCAATGGCCGCTTCTACACGCTGCTTGGCGCGAACCTTCCCGGCGGGCGCGGCATGGGCGAGCCGCTGCGGCTGATGGTCGATCTGCCGAACGAGGCGGATGTGGTGGACATGCTGCTGTATCGTCCGGGCGAGAAGTTCCTTGTCGCCTCGACCGGGGGGGACGGGTTCATCGTCGCCTCGGAGGAGATGCTTGCGCAGACCCGCGCGGGCAAGCAGGTGCTGAACCTCGCCGAGGGGGTGAAGGCGCGGCTGTGCCGCAAGGTGGCGGGCGATCATCTGGCGGTGATCTCGCAGAACCGCAAGTTTCTCGCCTTCCCGCTGGCCGAGGTGCCGGAAATGGCGCGGGGCAAGGGCGTCCGGCTGCAGAAATACGGCATGGCCCGCGGCCGCCAGGGCGGGCTGGAGCTGGACGGCGGGCTTTGCGATGCCGCGACCTTCACGCTCGCCGAGGGGTTGAGCTGGAGGCAGGGCGGCGGCCTGACCCGGACCGAAAAGGACATGACGCCCTGGATCGGCCGGCGCGGCGCCATCGGCAAGGCGCCGCCGCACGGCTTTCCGCGCGACAACCGCTTCAACCAGGGGGCGTAAGTCAGGCGCCCGCCCCGGAAATCGCCTGCCCCTCGATCTCGGCCATCTCGGCCGCGCCCAGCTTCAGCGCCGCGCCCAGCCGGGCCAGATGCGCCCGCTCTGCGGAATGGTCGGGGTCGATCGCCATCAGCGCCGCGGCATAGACCTCGCGCCGCAGCCCGTCGGGGGTCTCGGCGGCCAGCGCCTCGGGGTCCACCGGCGCGGCCATCTCGCGGATCAGGAAGTCGATGTCGGAGGGTGTCGCGTTTTCCATGTTGCCAAGGATCTTGCGGCGTTCCTCGGGGTCCATCTCGCCATCCGCCTTTGCCGCCTGGATCATCGCGCGCAGCATCAGCGCGGCGGCAGCCTCTTCTTGCGGCGTCGGCGGCACCACCGGCTCGCCCGGCTCGCGTTCCGCCTCGCGCAGCTTGTCCACGAAGCCGGGCTGGCCGGGCGCGGCGGGGCGGCTGTGCCCGGCGTTGCCAAGGCCCGCGCCGCCGAGGATGCCGCCCAGCATCCCGTCGCTGCCGCCCAGAGTGCCGATCACCTTGTCCAGCATCGAGCCTTCGCGCGGCCGGCTGACCCGGCCCAGCATTCCGCCGAGCGCGCTCTGGCTGCCGCCCGGCCCGGGTTTCATCGCGTTCTTGACCGCCTTGTAGGCCACCACGCCCAGACCCACGCGGGCCAGTGTCTTCACGAGGCTCATCGCCATCCCTCCCCGGTTGCTGCCGGCCCAACGCCAAGGGTCAGGGCCGGTTCCGCGCCGGCTCCACCATCAGCCAGACCCCGCCCTCGGGCCGCAGGGTCAGGATCAGCACCGGCTTCGGCGCCCGGTGCGGCACCAGCGCAAAGCGGTGCCGGGCCAGCAGCGTGGCCAGGATGATCACCGCCTCCTGCATGGCGAAACTGGCGCCGATGCAGACGCGCGGCCCGTCGCCGAAGGGCAGGAACGCATAGCGGTCGAAGCCGCGATCCTCGAAGCGCGAGGGGTCGAAGCGGTGCGGGTCTTTCCACAGCAGATGGTTGCGGTGCAGGGCATAGACCGGCAGCATGACGGTATCGCCGGGCCGTATCTCGCGGCCGCAAAGTTCGTCCTGCGCAAGCGCCGTGCGCGACAGGAAGGCGGCGGGGGGATAAAGCCGCAGCGTCTCCTCCACGATCCGGCGGATCAGCGGCAGCTTCGGCAGGTCTGCGGCGGTGGCGGCGCGCTCGCCAAGCGCCGCCTGCGCCTCGGCCCGTGCGCGGCTCTGCACGCCCTGGTCGAAGGCGCACAGATAGAGCGCCCAGGCCAGCGCCAGCGCCGTCGTCTCATGCCCCGCCACGATGAAGGTGAGCAGGTTGTCGCGCAGTTCTGCGGTATCCATCCTGCGGCGCGTTTCCGGGTCCACCCCCGCCAGCAGCAGGTCCAGCAGGTCCGGAACCGGGCGGGCACCGTCGCGGCGGCGCCGGGCTATCGCGCCATCGGCGACGCGCTTCATGTCCCGCATGGCGGGGCCTGACCGCAGCCGCGACGGGCGCGGCACCCAGGCCGGCGCGCCGAAGATGTCGAGCACCGACAGCCGCGCGGTCTGGGCGATGTAGCTGTTGATGGCGCGGTGCACGGCGTCGCGGTCGATGCCGCCCGGGCCTGCGCTGCCGCCGCCGGAAAAGGTCACGTCGGAGATCACCTCGAAGGTTGCCGTCACCATCTCGTCGAAGAGGTTCGCGGCGCGGCCATGCGCGGCGGTGATCCGCGCGCTGGCCTGCTCGGCGGCCCGCGTCATCACCGGGGCCAGCGCCTCGACATTGCGCGCCGAAAAGGCCGGCGCGGCGGCGCGGCGCTGCCAGCGCCAATGCGCGCCCTCGGCCACGAACAGGCTCTCGCCGATCGCGGGGCCGAGGATCAGCTTGGTCACGTCGGATTTCGGGTAATCCTCCACCCGGTCCTTCAGCACCCGGCGCAGCGCGCCCGGGTCCATCACCATGTGCCAGCGATTGCCGGTGCGCCCCGAGACCATCGGCTGATGCAGCGCGATCTGGGGGATCAGTTCCAGCAGGTTGCGCCGCGCGACGCAAAGCGAGCCGAGGATTCCCAGCGGCGCTGTCGCCAGGGGGACCTGAACCGGGTTGGCGGGGGCGGTGTGGGCATCCATCCGGGCAGCCTCCATGCTTGATCACGATATAGCGGGGCCCACCGCAGCGCCAAGGCCGGTGATTGCAGCGCGGCCCGCCAGCGGCTATGGGTTGCGCGACAAAGGGAGAGTTCTTGCGCATGAGATTGCCGATCCGCCTGCTTGCCGTCGCCGCCATGGTGCTCGTCTCGGCCTGCGCCCGCGAAGACCTGACCGCGCCGCCGGAGTCGCTTGGCAACTTCCGGCTGGGCTACGCGATCGTCGTGGCGAAGAACGCGCAGGTTGCGGGCCCCTCGCGCACCGTGACGGATGAAGAGTGGCAGGCCGCCCTGAAGGAAGAGATCGTCAAGCGCACCGGGCGCTATGACGGCGACAAGCTCTATCACCTTGGCATCAATATCGACGCCTATGCGCTGGCCTATCCGGGCATCCCGCTGGTGATCAGCCCGAAGTCGATCCTGGTGATCTCGGCCAATGTCTGGGATGACTCTGCCCAACGCCGGATCAACGCCGAGCCCAAGCAGATCACCGTGTTCGAGCCGTTCTCGGGCGAGACGCTGCTGGGATCGGGGCTGCTGCAGGACAAGGAGACGCAGATGCGCAACCTGTCCGAGGCGGCGGCGCGGCAGATCAACGCCTGGCTGGTCGAGAACAAGGCCTGGTTCACGCCCGAGGCGGCCGCGGCCCGCGCCCTGCTGCCACCCGCGACGGGCGGTGTCGCGGCGGCGGGCGTTGCCGCCAGCGCTCCGAAGACGGCGCCGGCGCGACGGGAGCCGGCCGCAGCGGCCCGGCCCGCCGCCGCCCCGGCGCCCGCGCCTGCACCGGCGGCTGCAACCGCGCGTCCCGCCGCGGAGCCGGCCACGCCTGCGCGCCGGACCCGCTCCGCGCCGCTGCCCTGCACCGCCGGCCAGCCCTGCCCGGGGATCGACACCGCGGTGCCCAATTCCGCCACGTCGGTGCCGGGCCTGACGCTGCCATAGGCGCCAGCGGCACGTGGCGCTTGATTTTTCCCGGGCCGCCAGCTAGGCAGCCCGCGGTGTTGAATCGGGCCGATGGCGGCCCCCCATCCATGAGGCGCCCGCGATATGGCAAAGGCAAAGTTTGAACG
>DIVD01000017.1 GCA_002423245.1 Rhodobacteraceae bacterium UBA6141 | reverse complement strand
GCGGCACAGCACGGAGCGGCACAGCGCGGAACAGGGCGCCCCGCGGTTGCGGGGCGTCTTGCGTTTCCGGGGGAGCGGCGGCTGGTGGCTACCGGCCCCGGATGCGCGGGTCGAGCGCGTCGCGCAGCCCGTCGCCGATGTAGTTGACGCTGAGCACGGTCAGCGAGATCGCGATGCCCGGCATCACCACCCGCATCGGGTAGATCTGGATCTGGTCCACCGCGTCGAACAGCAGCCGCCCCCAGGTGGGGAAGTCCGGCGGGAAGCCGAGGCCGAGGAAGGAGAGCGCGCTTTCGGTGATGATCGCGCCGGCGATGCCGAGCGTCGCCGAGACCATGATCGGGCTGAGCACGTTGGGCAGGATGTGGCGGATGATCATCTTGAACGGCGAGGTGCCGATCGAGCGGGCGGCCAGCACGAACTCGCGTTCCTTCAGCGCCAGCACCTCGCCGCGCACGATGCGCGCGGTCTGCATCCAGGAGGTGACGCCGATGGCGAGCACGATCAGGATGAAGATGCCGGTCTCGGGGCCGAAGCGCTGCGACAGCGGTTCGCGGAACAGCATCACCATCACCAGCAGCAGCGGCAGCAGCGGCAGCGCAAGAAAGAGGTCGGTCAGCCGCATCAGGAGGCCGTCGAGCCGGCGGAAGAAGCCGGCCGAGATCCCGATCAGCGTGCCGAGGAAGATCGACAGCGCCATCGCGGTCATGCCCACCGCGATGGAGACCTTGCCCCCCGCCATCAGCCGCGCCAGCATGTCGCGGCCAAGCTGGTCGGTGCCGAGCGGGTGGCCCATCATCGGGCCCTTGTTGCGGTTGCGCATGTCCACGAATGTGGCGTCGGTCTGCCACAGCCAGGGGCCGGCGATCACCGCGGCAAGGATCAGCACGAAGACCAGAAGCCCCAGCATCGCGCCGCGGTGGTTGCGGAACTGGCGCCACACGTCGCGCCACTGGTTCGAGGGCGCCTCGGCCGCCGTGGCGGCGGTTGCGGGCAGGATCTCAGTCATAGCGGATCCTCGGGTCCAGGAGGCCATAGAGGATGTCGGCGACCAGGTTGAAGAGCACGATCAGGATCGCGAAGATGAAGGTCAGCGTCTGCACCATCGGCAGGTCGTTGGCGTGGATCGCGGTGATCAGCAACTGGCCGAGGCCGTTCACCTTGAACACCTGCTCGGTGATGATCGCGCCGCCGAAGATGGTGGGCACGCCAAGCGCGATCACCGTCACCACCGGGATCATCGAGTTGCGCAGCACATGGACCAGCACCACGCTGCGCTCTCTCAGGCCCTTGGCGCGGGCGGTGCGCACATAGTCCTGCCGCAGGTTGTCCAGCATCGAGGCGCGCATGAACCGGCTGATCTGGCTGGCGTTGTAAAGCGCGAGCACCATCACCGGCATCGCCATCTGCCGCAACTGGAAGACGAAGCTGGTCCAGTCGGTGACGCGGTGGGTGGTGTCGTAGATCGAGGGGAACCATTGCAGGTTCACCGCGAAGAGGATGATCAGCACCACGCCGGTAAAGAAGGTGGGCACCGAAAAGCCGATCATCGACACGAAGGTGCCGATCTGGTCGAACCAGCTGTATTGCCGATAGGCCGACAGGATGCCGATCGGCAGCGCGATGGCGACGCCGATGACATAGGCAAGCCCCACCACCCACAGCGTTTGCGGGATGCGCTGCGCGATGATGTCCGCCACCGGGCTGCGGGTCTGCCACGAGATGATGCGCTGCGTGCCGCCCCCGAGCCCGGTGCCGAACATCGCGTCGAACACATGCAGCGGCTCGATGAAGAAGAACTGCTTCAGCCACAGCGCATAGCGGATGTGGATCGGCTGGCCGAGGCCGAGCGCCTCGCGCATCTTCTGCTTGACCTCGGGCGGCACCGTCAGCGGCATCTGCGCCATCGGATCGCCGGGGGCGAGGTCCAGCAGCAGGAAGATGATCAGCGAGATGAACAGCAGCGTCGGGATCGCGATCAGCAGCCGGCGAAGGGTGTAGGTGAGCATGGGGCGACGCCTTTGGTCAGCGGTCCGCGGGGGAGGGTCGGCAACGGCGGCAGGCGCAGGCAAGGACGAGGGCGCCCCGGCCCGAAGGCAGGGCGCCGAAAACCGGCCCGGGGGGCGCTACTTGATGCGGTACCAGTCGGCCACGTTCCACATCTCGCTGTCCCAGGTGTTCAGCACCACCCCGCCAAGCGTGTTGGAATGCGCCGAAAGACGGCCGCGATCCACCAGCGGAAGGATGACCATCGATTCCCTCGTCAGCATGTCGTTGAGCTTGCGGGCGATCTCGCCGCGCTTTTCCAGATCGCCGGTCCTGCCAAGCTCGGCGACCAGCGCGTCATAGGCCGGGTCGCAGAAGCGGTTGATGTTCTCGCCCTGCCACTGCGTTTCGGGCCTCGGCGCCTTGTCGCAGGTGTACATCGCCAGATAGCTTTCCGGGTCGGTGCCGTCGAAGTTGTTCGCGTACATTTCCACGTCGGCGTAGAACTTCTGGAAGGTGTCGGGCGAGCCGGGATCGCCGCCGAAGAAGACCGAGCCATCGACGTTCTTCAGCTCGACCTCGATGCCGAGTTCTTCCCACCACTGCTTGATGATCGCCTGGAAGTCCTGGCGCACGGCATTGGTCGAGGACTGGAAGAGGATCGAGAATTTCTTGCCGTCCTTGTCGCGCACGCCGTCGCCGTCGCTGTCGGTCCAGCCGGCCTCGTCCAGCAGCGCCCTGGCGCCCTCCATGTCCTGCGGGATGCAGCCGGTGTTGTCGGTCGAGGCATACATCTCGGGCGCGGGGACGAGGTTGCAGGTCGGGCGGCCGGCCTCGCCATAGCCGATGTCGGACAGAAGCTGCCGGTCGATCGCCTTTGACAGCGCGGTGCGCACCCGCAGGTCCGACAGGATCGGGTGTGGATGCTTCGCGGTGGAGCGTTCCCCTTCGGGCAGCGAGGGCGAGGGGTCGGTCATGTTGACCTCGATCCGCTCGACCAGCGTGCCGAAGGCGTTGACGAGCTTGCCCTTGCCGCCCTTGAGCATCTCCTCCAGCACCTCGGGGGCAAGCTGGGTGTTCCAGGCATAGTCGAACTCGCCGGTTTCCAGCACCGCCCGCGCCGCCGCCGCGGCATCGCCGCCGCCCTTGAAGGTCATGGTGGCGAAGGCCGGCTTGTCCGGGTCGCGGTACTCGGGGTTGGCCGAGAGGCTGATCACGTCATTGGGGCGGAACTCGTCCACCTTGAAGCCGCCGGTGCCGATCGGCATGAAATTGGCCTCGGTGCATTCGGGCGCGCGGGCGCCGAGGCATTCGGCGAATTGCGCCTTCTGCAGGATCGGCGACTGGCCGCCCGAGAACGGGCCATAGGGGAAGGGCTTGGGCGCCTCGAAGGTGACCACCACGGTCATCGGATCGGGGGCCTCGACCCTGGCCACGCCCTCGAACTTGGCAAGCTGCGCGCAGCCGCCCTCGGGATGCATGCAGTATTCGGCGGTGAACACCACGTCCTCGGCGGTGAAGGCGCTGCCGTCGGACCATTTCAGGCCGGGCCTGATCTTGTAGGTGATGCTGGTCAGATCCTCGGACACGCCGCCGTTCTCCAGCGTCGGGACCTCTTCCACCAGCCAGGGCAGCATCTGCCCGGTTTCGTCATAGCGGATCAGCGGTTCGATCACCAGGCTGGCCGCCTCGATGTCCTTGGTGCCGGAGGACAGGTAGGGGTTCATGATCGACGGCGCCTGCGAGTAGATCACGTTGACATGACCGTCCGCCCCGCGCTCCGCCAGCGCGGCGGGGGCAAGGGCAAGCGTGGCGCCCGCGCCCAGAAGAAGCGTCTTCAGTTTCATCATTCTCTCCTTGTTGGATTTATCGACCGCCTCTTTTCGCCCCGGCCCTGCACCCGGCACGGCGCCGCTGTCCCGGCCCCGGAGGCGCGTCTTTCGCGCGCCCGGTCCCCCCGGTCCCCCCGGTCCCCCCGGTCCTCCCGCTCCCTCGGTGATCTGCGGCTGTCTGTCCGGCACGGCTTGGCGGCTGTCCTTGTTCTGGCAGTCGTGACGGGTTGTCCCGGCATCTTGCGATTTTCGAGGCAAGCCGCGGAAAAAGGCAAGGGGCTTGTGCCGTGACCTTGCATCCGTCCCGAAAGCGGCCTTGCGCGGCGCCATCCCCGCCCCCGTTTGACTTTCCGGTCAGCTACTCGCTAGCGTGACAGGCAGGGCCGCGACGACGGCCGGTGCCGCATCTGCCGACAGGGGCCCGCGCAATGCTCGATCTGACCGATTCTCAGGCTGCCGCGGGACACGCCGCGCCGCTGGTGGCGATCCGCAACCTGCGGGTGGAATTCGAGACCAATGACGGCACCGTGCTGGGGGTGGAGGATGTCAGCTTCGACATCGCGCCCGGCGAATGCGTCTGCGTGGTGGGCGAGAGCGGGTCGGGCAAGTCGGTCTCCTCGCTCTCGCTGATGCGGCTGGTGGAGTTCGGGGGCGGCGCGATCACCGGCGGCTCGCTGCTGTTCCGGCGCGAGAGGGGCGGGGCGGTCGATCTTGCCCGCGCCGGCCCCGACCTGATGCGCCGGATCCGCGGCAATGAAATCGGGATGATCTTTCAGGAACCGATGACCTCGCTCAACCCGGTCTTCACCATCGGGCGGCAACTGACCGAAGGCCTGCGCGTCCACAAGGGCATGACCCGCGCCGAGGCCGATGCCCGCGCGCTGGACCTGCTGCGCATGGTGCGCATGTCCGAGCCCGAGCGGCGGCTGAAACAGTATCCGCACGAGCTGTCGGGCGGGATGCGGCAGCGGGTGGTGATCGCCATGGCGATGGCCTGCGAGCCGCGCCTGCTGATCTGCGACGAGCCGACGACCGCGCTCGACGTGACGATCCAGGCGGAGATCCTCGCGCTGATCGACCGGCTGAAGCGCGACAAGGGCACCGCGGTGCTGTTCATCACCCATGACATGGCGGTGGTGGCGCAGATGGCCGACCGCGTGGTGGTGATGTATCGCGGCAAGAAGGTCGAGGAGGGCACGGCGACCGCGATCTTCGAGGCGCCGCAGCACCCCTATACCCGCGCGCTGCTGGCCGCCGTGCCGCGGCTGGGCGAGATGGCGGGCAAGCCCGCGCCCGAACCGATGCGCCTGCTGGACAGGGCCGGGGGCGGCGATGTCACCCCGCTCAAGCACGCGGCGGCGATGCGCGCCGATGGCTCCACCGCGCCGGTGCTGCTGGACGTGAAGCATCTGACCACGCGCTTTGCGGTGCGCGCCGGGCTCTTGCGCAGGCTGGTCGCCAATGTCCATGCGGTCGAGGATGTCAGCTTCCGCATCCGGCAGGGCGAGACGCTGAGCCTCGTGGGCGAATCGGGCTGCGGCAAATCCTCCTGCGGGCGTTCGATCCTGCGGCTGGTGCAGCCGACCTCGGGGCAGGTCTGGCTTGACGGGCAGGACGTGCTGCGGCTCGACGAACGCGGCCTGCGCCGGGCGCGGCGCGAGATGCAGATGGTGTTCCAGGACCCCTATGCCAGCCTCAACCCGCAGATGCGCCTGTTCGAGCAGGTTGCCGAACCGATCCGCAACTATGGCCTCGCCTCGGGGTCCGAGTTGCAGGACCGGGTGGCGCAGCTTTTCGACCGGGTGGAACTGCCGCGCAGCTTCCTGCGCCGCTTCCCGCACGAGCTTTCGGGCGGTCAGCGCCAGCGCATCGCCATTGCCCGCGCGCTGGCGCTGAAACCCAAGCTGATCGTCGCGGACGAGGCGGTTTCGGCGCTGGACGTGTCGGTGCAGGCGCAGGTGCTGAACCTGATGATGGAGCTTCAGGCCGATCTTGGCCTGTCGTTCCTGTTCATCAGCCATGACATGGCGGTGGTGGAACGGGTCAGCCACAATGTCGGCGTGATGTATCTGGGCCGCATCGTCGAGATGGGCCCCCGTGCCGCGGTGTTCGGGAACCCGGCCCACCCCTATACCCGCGCGCTGCTCTCGGCGGTGCCGATCGCCGACCCGCGCCGCCGTGTGCTGCGCGGCGAGGTGGAATACACGCCGATCCCCTCGCCGATCTTCCCGGTCGGTCACGACCCGGCCGCCTCGGCCTATGACGAGATCGAGCCGGGCCATTTCGTTCTGAAAGGTTGAACAATGCCCCCCATGCACCTGTCGCCGCGAGAGATTCTCGCAAAGCTCGTGTCGTTCCCGACGGTGAGCCGCGACAGCAACCTACCGCTGATCGACTGGGTGGAGGGCTACCTTGCCAGCCACGGCGTCGAAAGCCGCCGCGTGCCGAACGCGGATGGCAGCAAGGCCAGCCTCTATGCGGTGATCGGGCCGCTGGTGCCGGGCGGGGTGGTGCTGTCGGGCCATACCGATGTGGTGCCGGTGGACGGGCAGCACTGGTCCGGCGATCCCTGGGTGCTGGAGGAACGCGGCGGGCGGCTTTACGGGCGCGGCGCGGTGGACATGAAGGGCTTTGTCGCGCTGGCGCTGGCGGCGGTGCCGCTGGCGATCGGCGCCGGGATCAGGCGGCCGCTGATGCTCGCGCTCAGCCATGACGAGGAGCTTGGCTGCGAGGGCTGCCGCGCCATGGTCGAGGAGATGGCGGCGAGCCTGCCCGCGCCCGAGGCGGTGATCGTGGGCGAACCCTCGATGATGAAGGTGGTGACGGGCCACAAGGGCAGCACCGCCTTCAAGGTGCATGTGAAGGGCTTCGAGGTGCATTCCTCGATCATGCACACCGGCGTCAACGCGATCATGGAGGCGGCGACGCTGATCTGCTGGGCCAACGCACAGAACGCCGCGAACCGCGCCCGCACCCCCGGCCCGCGCGCCGCCGCCTTCGTGCCGCCCTGGACCACGCTGCATGTCGGCACCATCGCCGGCGGCACCGCCCACAACATCACCGCGGGCGAGTGCCGGATGGGACTCGATGTCCGCGTCGTGCCGGGCGAGGAGATCGAGGACTGGGTGGCCGCCGCCGAGGCGAAGGCCGCCGAGATTCGCGCCGGGATGCAGGCGGTGCGCCCCGAGGCCGACATCACGCTGGAGCGCTATTTCACCGTGCCGCCGCTGCTGCCCGAACCGGGCGGCGCGGCCGAGGCGCTGATGCGCCGGCTTACGGGCGACAACGCCAGCCATGTCGTGAGCTATGGCACCGAGGCGGGGCATTTCCAGCGGAGCGGCTGGTCGGCGGCGGTCTGCGGGCCGGGCGACATCGAGCAGGCGCACAAGCCCGACGAATATATCGAGCTGGCGCAGTTCGAGGCGGGATGGGCCTTCATGCAGCGTGTGGTGGAGCAGCTTTCGCAATGATGCCGTTCCCGATCCGCGCGGACAGCCCCGTGACCCATGCCGCGCCGCTGCCCCAAGCCTGCGACGTGGCGGTGATCGGCGGCGGCATCGTCGGCGTGATGACCGCGCTCTTTCTCGCCCGCGCCGGGCAACGGGTGGTGCTGCTGGAAAAGGGCCGCATCGCGGGCGAGCAGTCCAGCCGCAACTGGGGCTGGATCCGCCAGCAGGGCCGCGACCCGGCGGAACTGCCG
The DNA here is from genome assembly GCA_002423245.1 of Rhodobacteraceae bacterium UBA6141. GTDB lineage: Bacteria > Pseudomonadota > Alphaproteobacteria > Rhodobacterales > Rhodobacteraceae > Frigidibacter. The sequence goes on along the minus strand of DIVD01000017.1, from coordinate 12,914 downwards.
GTGATGATCGAGGCGCGGCGGATCTGGCAGGATCTGGCGGCGGAGGTCGGCCCCGGCCTTGGCTACCGGCAGGCGGGGGTGATGTATCTGGCGCGCACCGAGGCGCAGGCGGCGAAATACGACTCATGGCTGCCCCATGCCGCCGCGCACGGGCTGGACACTCGGATGCTGTCCCGCGCCGAGATGCAGGCGATGGTGCCGGGGGATGCCGGCTGGATCTCGGCGCTGTGGACGGCCTCCGACGGGCAGGCCGAGCCCTGGGCCGCGGTGCCGCTGCTGGCGCGGCGGGCGGCAGAGGCGGGGGCGGCGATCCGCGAGGAGTGCGCGGTGCGGGCGCTGGACATCGCGGCGGGCCGGATCGCGGGGGTGCTGAGCGAAGCGGGCCGCATCGCCTGCGACCGGGTGGTGCTGGCGGGCGGCGCATGGTCGGGCCTGTTCGCGCGGGCGCACGGGGTGCATCTGCCGCAGCTTTCGGTGCGCTCCACCGTCGCCGCGACGCAGGTGCTGCCAGAGGTGTTCGCCGGCGCCGCCTCGGACAAGAGCCTTGCCTTCCGCCGCCGCGCCGATGGCCGCTACACGCTTGCGCCCGGTGTGTTCCATGAGATGTTCATCGGCCCCGACGCCTTCCGCCACCTGCGCGCCTTCTGGCCGCAGATCCGGGCCGACCTGTCGGGCACGCGCTTCCTGCCGATGGCCCCGCGCGGCTATCCCGACGCCTGGACGACGCCGCGCAAATGGGACGCCTCGCGCCCCGGCCCGTTCGAGGCGCTGCGGGTGCTGGATCCCGCGCCGAATGCCCGCATGGTGGAGGAGATCCGCGCGAGGTTCGCCGCCGCTTTCCCGCAGCTTGGCGAGGTCAGGATCGACTGCGCCTGGGCCGGGATGATCGACACGATGCCCGATGCGGTCCCGGTGATCGACCATGCCGCCGCCGTTCCCGGCCTGACCATCGCCACGGGGATGAGCGGGCACGGCTTCGGCATCGGCCCCGGCGTGGGCCGCGTCGTGGCCGATCTGGTGCAGGGGCGCGATCCGGCGCATGATCTGGCGCGCTTCCGCCTGTCGCGCTTTGCCGATGGCTCGCCCGTCACCCCTGGCCCCTCGCTCTGAAAGGCCCTCCGCCCGATGCCCGTCAAGAACCGCCTTGCCGAACTCCTGCCGGACATCATCGCCTGGCGCCACGATTTCCATGAACATCCCGAACTGATGTTCGACGTGCAGCGCACCGCCGGCAAGGTGGCGGCGCTGCTGCGCGAGTTCGGCTGCGACGAGGTGGTGGAGGGCATCGGCCGCACCGGGGTTGTCGGGCTCATCCGGGGCCGGACCGACAGCGCGGGGAAGGTCATCGGCCTGCGCGCCGACATGGACGCGCTGCCGATCCACGAGGCGACGGGGCTTGCCTATGCCTCGAAAGTGCCGGGCAGGATGCATGCCTGCGGCCATGACGGGCACAGCGCGATGCTGCTGGGGGCGGCGAGATACCTCGCCGAGACGCGCAACTTCGACGGCACCGTGGCGCTGATCTTCCAGCCCGCCGAAGAGGGCGGCGGCGGCGGGCGCGAGATGGTGGCGGACGGGATGCTGGACCGCTTCGGCATTCACGAGGTTTACGGGATGCACAACATGCCCGGCATCCCCGTCGGCAGCTTCGCGATCCGGACGGGCGCGATCATGGCCGCCGCCGACCAGTTCGAGATCGTGGTGACGGGCAGGGGCGGCCATGCCGCCAAACCGCATGACTGTATCGACACCACGGTGGTGGCCGCGCATGTCATCGTCGCGCTGCAGACCATCGCCTCGCGCGGGGTGGACCCGCTGAAGGCGGCGGTGGTCTCGGTCTGCACCGTCGCGACCGACAGCACGGCGCATAACGTGATCCCGCAGCAGGTGGTGCTGAAGGGCACGGTGCGCACGATGGATCCGAAGGTGCAGGATTACGTCGAGCGCCGCCTGTCCGAGATCGCCGAGGGCACCGCCGCCGCGCTCGGGGCGGCGGCCTGGGTCAGCTACCGGCGCGGCTATCCGGTGACGGTGAACGCGCCCGCGCCGACCGCTCATGCGCTGAAGGTGGCCGAGGCCGTGTCGGGCCGGGTCGATGCCGATGTCGCCCCGCAGATGGCGGCCGAGGATTTCAGCTACATGCTGAACGAGCGCCCCGGCGCCTATATCTTCCTTGGCAACGGCGACAGCGCGATGCTGCACCACCCGGAATATACCTTCGACGATGAGGCGATCCCCTTCGGGGCAAGCTGGTATGCCGGCATGGCCGAGGCGCGGATGCCGGTCGCCTGACGGGTCAGGCGAGCGCGGCCACGGTCAGAGGGCAAGGCTCGCCGCCATGGAAGGTGTCCAGCACCTCCTGCATGACCCGCGCCGCCGCGGAACCCGGCTGCGCCAGTGCAAAAAGCGTGGCCGAGGAGCGCAGTTTCAGCGCATCCACCGGGCCGAGAATGGCTTCGGCGCTGCGCCCCGGATGGCTCAGCACCGCCTCGGCGCAGGCGATCAGACGCGGGCCAAGCACCGGATCGGCAAGGTAGGCCCGCGCCTCGGCCAGATCGGCGATGCCGTAGAACTTCGCGGTGCCCGACCGGCCGAGGCTGGCAAGCTGGGGGAAGATGAACCACATCCAGTGGCTTTGCTTCCGCCCGGCCTTGAGTTCGGCAAGCGCGGTGGCGTAGCTGCCCGCCTGCGCCTCGTGAAAGCGTTGCAGGTTCATCTCAGCCGCCGGTATGGCTCATGTGCCGGGTCATCTGCCCGGCGACGCGCTGGCGGGAATAGTCGAAATCATGGCCCTTCGGCTTGCGGGCGATGGCGGCGCGGATCGCCCGGTCCACTACCGCGTCATCGGGGCCGGCGCGCAGCGGCGCGCGCAGGTCGGCGCTGTCTTCCTGACCAAGGCACATGTAAAGCTCGCCGGTGCAGGTCAGCCGCACCCGGTTGCAGCTTTCGCAGAAGTTGTGGGTCAGCGGGGTGATGAAGCCGATTCTCTGCCCCGTCTCCGCCAGCCGCACATAGCGCGCGGGCCCGCCCGTGCGCTCGGCCAGATCGACGAGGGTGAAGCGTTCGGCCAGCCGCGCGCGCAGATCCTTCAGCGGCCAGTACTGCCCAAGCCGCAACTCCTCGCCCATCTCGCCCATCGGCATCACCTCGATGAAGGTCAGATCATGCCCCTCGCCGGCGCACCAGTCCACAAGCGCGAACAGCTCCGCCTCGTTGAAACCCTTCAGCGCCACGGCGTTGATCTTGACCTTCAGCCCGGCGGCGGTCGCGGCGCGGATACCCTCCAGCACCTGCGGCAGGCGGCCCCAGCGGGTGACGGCGGCGAACTTCGCCTCGTCCAGCGTGTCGAGCGAGACATTGACCCGCCGCACCCCCGCCGCCGCGAGCTCGGCCGCGAAGCGCGCAAGCTGGCTGCCATTGGTGGTCAGCGTCAGTTCCTTCAGCGCGCCGCTCTCCAGATGCCGCGACATGGCGCGAAAGAAGGTCAGGATATCGCGCCGCACCAGCGGCTCGCCGCCGGTGATGCGCAGCTTTTCCACCCCCAGCCCGACGAAGGCCGAACAGAGCCGGTCAAGCTCTTCCAGCGTCAGCAGATCCTTGCGCGGCAGGAACTGCATGTGCTCGGCCATGCAATAGGTGCAGCGGAAATCGCAGCGATCGGTCACCGACACGCGCAGGTAGCTGATGGGCCGGGCGAAGGGGTCGATGAGCGGCTGCATCCTGGAAAGGTAGGCGCAGAAGGGGAAGGGGGCAAGGGGAACGCGTGTCCGGCGGGAGGGACGGGCGCTGCCACCCTTCCTGCCCCGTCCCCGCCTTACAGATGCGTCATCGCCTCGCGCATCGCCCAGGGTTTGAGCCGCCCGCCATGTTCGGCAAGCCAGGTGCGCACCCGGTCCGCATCGTGCCGCGACAGGTCGCGCAGCCACCAGGCCACCGCCTTCTGGATGGACGGGTCCGGGTCGGCGGCATGGCCCGCCGCCCAGCCCAGCACCCGCTCGCGCACCGCCAGATCGGCGGGGCGGGGATGGTTCTGCCGCGTCCAGGGCAGCGTCACCACCAGCGCCGCGCGCCGCGCCCAGATCAGCGGGCTGTGCGTCCAGCCCTCGACCTCATCCAGCCGCGAGGGCTCCGCCACCAGCCGCCGCCCGCCGGCCGCGCAGACCTGATCGGCAATCGCCTAGCCGTCGAACTCGGGCACCCACGCGGCGATCAGCTCCCAGACCGGGCCATCCTCGCGGATCCGCGCCTGCGTCAGCAGTTTCGCCGCCGCAATCCGCGCCTCGTGAATGTCCGACTGCCACAGCCCGCTGGCCAGCGCGCAGCGCGGCCCGACCTCCAGCCCCTCGCGCCAGCGCCGCGCCATCGCGTCGATCACCGGCACCGGCACGCCAAGATAGCGGCGGGCGGTCTTGTGATGGGCGGCGGCAGCCTCGGCGCGGCCCGCATCGCCCGCGGCGGCAAGCTCGGCCAGCGCCTCAGCCGGGCTCATTCGACCGTCACCGATTTTGCAAGGTTGCGCGGCTGGTCCACGTCGGTGCCCTTGGCGACGGCGGTGTGATAGGCCAGCAACTGCGCGGGCAGCGCATAGAGGATCGGCGCAAGGAGGTCTGGCACCGTCGGCATCACCAGCGTGTGCCAGGTGCCTTCCCCGGCCGCCGCGGCGCCGCGGCTGTCGGTCATCAGCAGCACCTGCCCGTGGCGGGCCATCACTTCCTGCATGTTCGACACGGTCTTGTCGAACAGCCGGTCATGCGGGGCCATCACCACCACCGGCACCATCCGGTCGATCAGCGCGATGGGGCCGTGCTTCAGCTCGCCGGAGGCATAGCCCTCGGCATGGATGTAGCTGATCTCCTTGAGCTTCAGCGCGCCTTCGAGCGCCAGCGGATACATCGCGCCGCGCCCGAGGAACAGCACGTCCTGCGCCTCGGCCAGACGGTCGGCCAGCCCCGCGATTTCATCCGACCGCGCCAGCGCCTGATTGAGCAGCCCCGGCAGCAGCGCCAGATCGCCCAGATGCGCCGCCAGCGCGGCGGCGTCGATCCGCCCCCGGTCGGCCGCCGCCTTCAGCGCCAGCAGCGCCAGCACGGCAAGCTGGCAGGTGAAGGCCTTGGTCGAGGCAACGCCGACCTCGATCCCGGCAAGGATCGGCAGCGCAACATCGCTGTCCCGCGCGATGGAGGAGGTGGGCACGTTCACCACCGACACGATCTGCGCCACCTTGCCCCGCGCATAGCGCAGCGCGGCGAGGGTGTCCGCCGTCTCGCCCGACTGGCTGACGAAGATCGCGACGGATGCGGGCGACATCGGCGGCTCGCGATAGCGGAACTCGCTGGCGATATCCACGTCGCAGGGCAGGCCGGCGAGCGTTTCGAACCAGTATTTCGCCACCATGCAGGCATAGTTGGCGGTGCCGCAGGCCACCAGCGTCAGCCGGTCCACGCCGGTGAACTCCAGCGCCTCGGGCAGGTTGATCGCACCGTCCCGCACATAGTGGCGGATCGCATCGCCAAGCACCACCGGCTGCTCGGCGATTTCCTTGGCCATGAAATGCTTGTAGCCCGCCTTCTCGATCCGCGCGGCATCGAGCGCGATGCGCTGCATCTCGCGCTGGACGCGGTGGCCGCCTGCATCGAAGATCTCGGCGCCCGCGCGGGTGATGAAGGCATGGTCGCCCTCTTCGAGATAGGTGATGCGGTCGGTCAGCGGCGCCAGCGCGATCGCGTCCGAGCCGACGAACATCTCGCCATCGCCATGCCCGATCGCCAGCGGGCTGCCCCTGCGCGCGGCAACCAGCAGGTTGTCCTCGCCCTCGAACAGGAACAGCAGCGCGAAGGCGCCCTGAAGCTGGCCAAGCGTCGCCACCGCCGCCTCGCGCGGGGGCAGGCCGCGGTCCATGTGCAGCCGCGCCAGCATCGCCACGGTTTCGGTATCGGTTTCGGTGTGCGCGGCAAGCCCGGCGGCGGCAAGCTCGGCGCGCAGCTCGCGGAAATTCTCGATGATGCCGTTATGCACCACGGCGACGCGGCCCGAGCGGTGCGGATGCGCATTGCCGACCGTGGCCGCGCCATGCGTCGCCCAGCGGGTATGGCCGATGCCGGCCTTGCCGGGAAGCGGGTCATGCACCAGAAGGTCCGACAGGTTGACCAGCTTGCCCACCGCGCGGCGCCGGTCGAGCCTTCCCTGATGGACGGTGGCGATGCCGGCGGAATCATAGCCGCGATATTCCAGCCGCTTCAACGCCTCGACGATGATGGGCGCAACCTCATGGTCGCCCAGAACCCCCACGATGCCGCACATTATCCGGTCTTTCCCTTGCGCCGCTCTGCCTCGGCCTTCATCTTCTCGAACAGCCGGACCGCAAGCCCGGGCTTGGTCTCCTGCCGGGCGCGGCCCACCGCCAGCGCGCCATCCGGCACGTCGCGGGTGATGACCGAGCCGCTGGCGGTCATCGCACGGGCGCCCACCGTCACCGGCGCCACCAGCATCGTGTCCGACCCGATGAAGGCATGGGCGCCGATCCGGGTGCGGTGCTTGGACACGCCGTCATAGTTGCAGGTCACGGTGCCCGCGCCGATATTGCTGTGCTCGCCGACATGCGCGTCGCCCAGATAGGTCAGGTGCCCGACCTTCACCCCTTCGTCGAGGATCGCGTTCTTGATCTCGACGAAGTTGCCGACATGCACATTCTCGGCCAGTTCCGCGCCCGGACGCAGCCGCGCGAAGGGGCCGACGCTGGCGCCGCGGCTGACATGGCAGCCCTCCAGATGGCAGAAGGCGCGGATCTCCGCTGCTGATTCCACGGTGACGCGCGGGCCGAAGACGACGTTGGGGGCGATGACGGTATCGCGGCCGATCACCGTGTCGAAGCTGAAGAACACCGTGTCCGGCGCCTGCATCGTCACGCCGTTCTCGATCGCCTCCTCGCGCATCCGGGCCTGGAAGGCCGCCTCGGCGCGGGCAAGCTCTGCGCGGGTGTTGATCCCCAGCGTCTCCGCCTCGGGGCAGGTGACGACGCGGGCATCGAGCCCGCGGGCCCGGGCGGCGGCCACCGCGTCGGTCAGGTAATACTCGCCCGCCGCGTTGTCGGTGCCGAGCCCCGCGACCAGATCGGCCAGCAGGCCCGCATCGGCGCAAAGCACGCCCGAATTGCACAGCGGGATCGCGCGTTCGGCCTCGGCCGCGTCCTTCCACTCCACGATCCGCTCCAGCCGGTCGCCCTGCGCCACCAGCCGGCCATAGCGGCCCGGATCGGCGGGGGTGAAGCCGAGCACCACCAGATCGGCCGGCACGGCCAGCATCGCCTGCAGCGTCTCGGGGCGCAGGAAGGGGGTGTCGCCGTAAAGCACCAGCGCCCGGCCCGCAAAGCCCGCAAGCGCCGGCATCGCCTGCGCGACCGCGTGGCCGGTGCCAAGCTGCTGCTCTTGGCGAACGCAGGTCACCCCCGCGTCATAGCCGCGCGCCGCCGCCTCCACCGCCTCGGCGCCGTGGCCGGTGACGACGATCACCTCCTCGGGGTCCAGCGCCATGCCCGCCGCCATCACATGCCACAGGATCGGCACGCCCCCCAGCGGATGCAGCACCTTCGGGCGGTCGGAGTTCATCCGCGTGCCCTGGCCCGCGGCGAGGATGATGAGGGCTGCGCCCATGAATGCACCTTTTCTTCTGCTCGCGCCCGTTTTACCCACGCAGGGTGGCCCCGCAAGGGGCGCGGCTTCACTTGTCCTTACCACAGGTTTCAGGCAGGGACAGGCTTGAGGGGCGGCAGATGCGCACGGTGATCTTCGATCTGGACGGCACGCTTGCCGATACCTCCGCCGATCTGGTCGCGGCGGCGAATGCCTGCTTTCGCGGCCTCGGGCATGGCGACCTGCTGGACCCTGCGCGCGATGCGCTGACGGCGTTCCACGGCGGGCGGGCGATGCTGCGGCTTGGCCTCTCGCGGCTGGCAACGGCCGGGGAGGCGATAGACGAGGCGCTGGTCGATGCGCAATACCCGGCGCTGCTGGAGCATTACGCGCGCGACATCCTCGTGCAGACCCGCGCCTATCCCGGCGCGATCGCGGCGGTGGAGGCGCTGCGCGCGCGGGGCGTCGCGGTCGGCATCTGCACCAACAAGCCCGAGGCCCTGGCAGAGGCGCTGCTGGCGAAGATGGGCATCAGGGGGCTCTTTGCCTCGATGATCGGCGCCGACACGCTGCCGCTGCGCAAGCCCGATCCCGCGCCCTATGTCGCGGCGGTCACGCGGGCGGGCGGGCAGGTGGCGCGCTCGCTGCTGGTGGGCGATACCGAAACCGACCGCAGGACCGCCGCCGCGGCGGGCGTGCCTTGCGTGCTGGTCACCTTCGGCCCCGAAGGCCCCGGCATCGCGCGGCTGGCGCCCGAGGCGCTGCTGCACCGCTACGAGGATCTGCCCGCGCTTGCCGAACGGCTGCTGGGGGCCGCCTGATGGAACGCTTCGCCGGCAATTTCACCCAGCAGGAGCAGATCCCCGAGGAGGGCATCGCCGCCGCCGTCGCCGTGATGCGCCACGGGCGGCTGCACCGCTACAACACCCTGCCGGGCGAGGAGGCGGAGGTCTCGCTGCTGGAACGCGAGTTCGCCGCCTTCACCGGCGCGCGCTATTGCCTTGCCGTCGCGTCGGGGGGCTATGCGATGGCCTGCGCCTTGCGGGCGGTGGGCGTGAAGGCGGGCGACAAGGTGCTGTCGAACGGCTTCACCCTCGCGCCGGTACCGGGGGCGATCGCGAGTCTGGGCGCGGAGCCGGTGCTTGTCGAGGTGACGGAGGATCTGACCATCGACCTCGACGACCTTGCCGCGCGGGCCGCACGCTCGGGCGCGCGGGTGCTGCTGCTCTCGCACATGCGCGGCCATGTCTGCGACATGGACCGGCTGATGGCGATCTGCAAGGGCGCGGGGGTGCAGGTGATCGAGGATTGCGCGCATACCATGGGCGCGGAATGGCGGGGGGTGCCCTCGGGCCGGCACGGGGTGATGGGCTGCTACTCGACGCAGACCTACAAGCACATCAACTCGGGCGAGGGCGGGCTGATCGTGTCGGACGACGCCGCCGCGATGGCGCGGGCGGTGCTGCTGTCGGGATCCTACATGCTTTACGCCCGCCACGCCGCCGCCCCGCCGCCCGAGGCATTCGAGGGGCCGAAATGGGAGATGCCCAACATCTCGGGCCGGATGGACAACCTGCGCGCGGCGATCCTGCGCCCGCAACTGCCGCTGCTGGCAGAGCGGCGCGCGCGCTGGCGCGAGCGGTATCGCGCGCTGGAAGCGGGGCTTGGCGGCACGCCCGGCCTGCGGCTGATTCCGCGGCCCGAGGATGAAACCTATGTCGGCTCGTCCTTCCAGGTTCTGCTGCCCGGCTGGCGGGCGGATGCGGTGCAAGAGCTGCTTGCCCGCTGCGCCGCGCGGGGGGTGGAGCTGAAATGGTTCGGCGCCGCCGAGCCCGTCGCCTTCACCTCGCGCCATGACAGCTGGCGCTATGTCCCGCCGCAGCGCCTGCCGCGCACCGATGCGGTGCTGGCCGGGCTGATCGACATGCGCCTGCCGCTGACCTTCACGCCGGAGGATTGCGCCCGGATCGCCCGCATCCTGCGCGCCGAGGTGTCGGCGCTGTGGCAGGCGGGGGCGGTGCAGGCAGCCACCGCCTCAACCCTCTTGACGCGGCCCGGCCTTCGCGGGCATTACTGAACAAACGTTCAATAACGCGCACTCTGGGAGGAGATCCGCATGTTCACCGCGTCGATGGCATTCGATCTGGGCGAGGATGTGAACGCCCTGCGCGAGATGGTCCACCGCTGGGCGCAGACGCGCCTGAAGCCGATCGCGGCCGAGGTGGACCGCAGCAACTGCTTTCCGGCGGAGCTGTGGCGCGAGATGGGCGCGCTTGGCCTTCTGGGCATCACCGTCCCCGAAGAGTTCGGCGGCTCCGGCATGGGCTATCTCGCCCATGTCATCGCGGTGGAGGAGATCGCCCGCGCCAGCGCCTCGGTCAGCCTGTCCTACGGCGCCCATTCCAACCTTTGCGTCAACCAGATCAGGCTGAACGGCAGCGAGGTGCAGAAGCGCAGGTATCTGCCCGCCCTGATCTCGGGCGAGCATGTCGGCGCGTTGGCGATGTCCGAGGCGGGGGCCGGATCCGATGTCGTCGGGATGCAGCTTCGCGCCGAACGGCGCAACGGCCACTATCTGCTGAACGGCAGCAAGTACTGGATCACCAACGGGCCCGATGCCGATACGCTGGTCGTCTATGCCAGGACCGACCCCGAGGCGGGCGCGCGGGGCATCACCGCCTTCATCGTCGAGCGCGGGACGAAAGGCTTCACCACCGGCCCGCATTTCGACAAGCTGGGGATGCGCGGGTCGAACACGGGCGAGCTGATCTTCGAGGATTGCGAGATCCCCTTCGAGAACGTGCTGGGGGAAGAGGGCCACGGCGTGCGCGTGCTGATGTCGGGTCTCGATTACGAACGTGTCGTGCTGTCGGGCATCGGCACCGGCATCATGGCCGCCTGCCTCGACGAGGTCGTGCCCTACCTGCACGAGCGCCGGCAGTTCGGGCAGCCGATCGGCGAGTTCCAGCTGATGCAGGCCAAGCTCGCCGACATGTACACCGCGATGAACAGCGCCCGCGCCTATGTCTACGAGGTGGCGAGGGCTTGCGACAGGGGCGCGGTCACACGGGCGGATGCGGCGGCCTGCGTGCTTTATGCCAGCGAGCAGGCGATGGTGCAGGCGCATCAGGCGGTGCAGGCGCTTGGCGGGGCGGGTTTCCTGCAGGACAGCACCGTCAGCCGGCTGTTCCGCGACGCCAAGCTGATGGAGATCGGCGCCGGCACCTCCGAGATCCGCCGGATGCTGATCGGGCGCGAGCTGATGGCGAAAACCGCATGAGCCCGGTTGCGCGGCCGCTTGCGCGGAAGGTCCGGGCCATTGCTGCCCCGGACCTTCCGGGCACCGGGTCAGAACCGGTGAACGTAGGCCACGCCCATCACCAGCGGGTCGATCTTCACCTTGCCGATGTTGTCGCCGTTCAGCTTGACCTTGCTCTCGATGTCCATCCAGCGCAGATCGGCGCGCAGCGCGGCCCGCTCGCTGATCTTGTAGTCGAGCCCGGCATGAAGCGCGATCCCGGCCGAATCCTCCAGCTGCAACCGGTTGCCATCCAGCGCCCCCGAGGTTTCCTCGTTGAAGAACACGGTGTAGTTCAGGCCCGCACCGACGAAGGGCGAGACCTTGCCGCCGCCGTTGAAGTGATATTGCAGCGACACGACCGGCGGCAGGTGCTGCACGGTGCCGACCTTGCCAAGCCCGTCGAGGCGCACGCTGTGCTCGAAGGGCGTCGCGACCAGAACCTCGATCCCGACATTGTCGTAGATGAAGTATTCGAAGGTGATCGTCGGCTGCGCATTGCTGCCCACGTCCGAATCGAGCCCCGCCAGTTCGCCGTTGCCGTCCTTCGGCTCGACACTGTGCAGCCCGAAGCCAAGCGTCCATTCGCCGGCGGATTGCGCCAGCGCCGGGGCCGCGGCCGACGCGAGCGCCGCGACAAGAGACAGGGCGGGAATGTTGTTTTTCATGGGTCTATCCGTGTTTCACTGACAGGGCGCACCCTTTACCTCGCGCCCGTCGAAAGCCTTGATCTGGATCAAGTTTTCCGCTTGTTTCGCAAGGACTTGCCGGGACGCATTGCCGCAGGTCGCCGCCCCCCGTTCCGCCCGCCGTTCCGCCCCGCCACCCAGCCCGCCACCCAGGAGGTCGCATGAAACTGCAATCGCAGGCGCAGGCAGGCTCCGACGCCTTCCGCGCCAACCGCGCCGCGCATCTTGCCATGATCGAGGCCGTGGCCGAGGCCGCCAGCCGCGCGGCCCAGGGCGGCGGGCCCAAGGCGCTCGCCCGCCATGTCGAGCGCGGCAAGATGCCCCCGCGCGAGCGGGTGGCGAACCTGCTGGACCCGGGCAGCCCCTTCCTCGAGATCGGCGCCACCGCCGCGCACGGGCTTTACGACGGCGCCGCCCCCGCCGCGGGGATCATCACCGGCATCGGCCGCGTGCACGGGCAGGAGGTGATGGTCATCGCCAATGACGCCACCGTGAAGGGCGGCACCTACTACCCGATGACGGTGAAGAAGCACCTGCGCGCGCAGGAGATCGCCGAGGAGAACCATCTGCCCTGCGTCGCGCTGGTGGATTCGGGGGGCGCCAACCTGCCCAGCCAGGACGAGGTCTTCCCGGACCGCGACCATTTCGGCCGCATCTTCTACAACCAGGCCCGGATGAGCGCCAAGGGCATTGCGCAGATCGCGGTGGTGATGGGAAGCTGCACCGCGGGCGGCGCCTATGTGCCCGCGATGTCGGACGTGACCATCATCGTGCGCAACCAGGGCACCATCTTTCTGGCCGGTCCGCCGCTGGTGAAGGCCGCCACCGGCGAGATCGTCACCGCCGAGGACCTGGGCGGCGGCGACGTGCACACCCGCCTGTCAGGCGTTGCCGACTACCTCGCGGAGGATGACAGCCACGCCCTCGCCCTCGCGCGCGAGGCGGTGCGCCACCTCAACCGCGCCAAACCCGCCACGGTGCAGTTGCAATCCCCCGAGCCGCCCGCCTATGACCCCGAGGAGATCCTCGGCGTCGTCCCCGCCGACCTGCGCACCCCCTATGACATCCGCGAGGTCATCGCGCGGCTTGTCGATGGCTCGCGCTTCGACGAGTTCAAGGCGCGCTTCGGCGAGACGCTGGTGACGGGCTTTGCGCATCTCGAAGGCATCCCCGTCGGCATCGTCGCCAACAACGGCGTGCTGTTCTCCGAGGCCGCCGTGAAGGGCGCGCATTTCGTGGAACTGTGCAGCCAGCGCGGCATCCCGCTGATCTTCCTGCAGAACATCACCGGCTTCATGG
>DIVD01000078.1 GCA_002423245.1 Rhodobacteraceae bacterium UBA6141 | reverse complement strand
CCTCCGCCATCATCCCTGCTGCGAACACGGACACGCGCCCATCGCGGCGCTGAAATAGTCGTGTTTTCAAAGGGCTTTGCCTCCCCCAAGCGAACCTCTGAGACTGTGCGCTGGGCTCGTTCTGGGCTCTGAACGGCGCTCCGTCTCTGTTCGGGCGAACCTCACCGAATTCGGTTCGGTCGGATTTTTCCTCGTCATTCCAATGCCCTGAGTTTCAACCCCGCCAAAACTTCGCCCCTTGTGTCCATCGCCTTCGAGGGGAACAGAGACGCAACACGCGAGAGGCGCAGCCGCTGGGGGCGCTGGCCGAATGGCGCGTAGCGGTGGCGGTGATTTGCCGGGGTCAAGCTGGAAAGCGTTGATGACAAGAGGACTTCCCGTCCGTAGCTTGTGGACGAACCGACGGGGTGTGACACCGGAGGCGAGGAAGGTGTCATGGCCGAGAAACCGGCATCAGTTGCAGGTGAAATTCCGAAAAAGGTACCACGGGCCTGGCTGCGGCTGCCGGCCGGGATCTGGGCGCTCGGCTTCGTGTCGATGCTGATGGACGTCTCCTCCGAGATGATCCACGCGCTCCTGCCCGTCTATCTGGTGGTGGGCCTCGGCGCGACGGCGCTGACCGTGGGCGTGATCGAGGGCATCGCCGAGGCAACGGCCGCGATCACCAAGGTCTTTTCCGGCGCCCTCAGCGACCGGATCGGCCGGCGCAAGGAACTCGCGGCGCTGGGATACGGGCTCGCCGCGCTGACAAAGCCGATCTTTCCCCTGGCCGGTTCGGTCGGCTGGCTGGTTGCGGCGCGCTTCATCGATCGCATCGGCAAGGGCATCCGCGGCGCCCCGCGCGATGCGCTGGTGGCCGACATCGCGCCCGCCGACCTGCGCGGCGCGGCCTTCGGGCTGCGGCAGGCGCTTGATACCGTCGGCGCCTTTCTCGGTCCGCTTCTCGCCGTAGCGTTGATGTGGGTCTTTGCCGACGACTTCGCCTCGGTCTTCTGGGTGGCCGTTGTCCCCGCCTTCGGCGCGCTGGCGATGATCCTGTTGCTGGTGCACGAGCCCGAGCGGCCGGCCGGGCTCCGCCGTGTGCGCAATCCGCTGTCACGGGCCGAGCTGCGCCTGCTCGGCGGCCTCTACTGGGCCGTCGTCGCGGTGGCGGCAGCCTTCACCCTGGCGCGGTTCAGCGAGGCGTTCCTTATCCTGCGCGCCGAGGGGGCCGGCCTGCCGCTGACGCTGGTGCCGCTCGTGCTTGTGGCCATGAACCTCGTCTATGCGCTTGCCGCCTATCCGGTGGGCGCGCTGTCGGACCACGCGCCGCGCGGGGTGATCCTTGGCGTCGGGCTGGCCGTGCTGATCGCGGCCGATCTCTGGCTGGCGCTGTCGGAGGGCCTGTGGGGGATCGGGACCGGCGTTTTGCTGTGGGGGCTGCACATGGGCATCACGCAGGGCCTTTTGTCGGCGCTGGTGGCGGACGCGGTTCCGGCCGAGCTTCGCGGCACGGCCTTCGGCGTCTTCAACCTCGTCTCGGGCGGGGCGATGCTGGTGGCCAGCACCGTCGCCGGGGCGCTGTGGGAGTTCGTTGGACCACAGGCAACGTTCCTGGCCGGGGCTGCCTTCGCCGCCGCCGCGATGCTCGGCGTCCTGCCTCTGGACCGTGCGCTGAGACGACGCCGGAGGCCCGTACCGCAAGCGCAGGCATGATCGCCGGGAAAGGAAGCGGGCGCGGCCTCAGTCGAACACCCGTCCCGGCTGCTCGTCCCACGGAAGGGACGCCACGAAGCACAGGTCGTAGATGCTGATCGTCGAGGGTTCTCGGTGGACGACCAGCCGCTCGAGGACGTCAGGCGCGAGCCAGGCGAGGCGCAGGAGGCGGCTGACGTAGCGGTCGGAGAGGCCCTCGTCGGCGGCGAGGTCGGTGAGGGTCGTGACGTCCCCGCGCTCCAGCCGCTGCCGCCAGCCCCATGCCCGGCCGATGGCGCGCAGCAGGTGGGGATCCTGCCCGCGGTTCATGGCGGCCTCGACGTGCTTCGGCGGAAGGATCCGGGGGCGGCCGCCGCGGCGGCGGAGTTCGAGCGGGATGTGGACGCGCAGGGTGTCGGGCGCGGGCATCAGGCGACCTCCTTCCTCGGTGGGGCCATCAGCGCGGCGATGGCGCCGAGGCCATCATGGCGCAGGTCGATTGCGAGGCCGGCCTCGCTTACCGTGATGCGCGCGACCAGCAGCTGGACGATGCGCGCCTGCTCAGCCGGGATGAGCGCCTTCCAGAGGTCGTCGAACTGCCCCAGCGCGGCGACGACGGTGGTCTCATCGAGATCGGGGCGGTCCTTCCGCACCGCCCGCGCGGTGCGCGCGGCCACCTCAGGCGTGCGCAGCATACGGCGGATTTCGCCGATGACGGCCTCCTCGACCATGGCACCCGGCAACCGCTGCGGCCCGCGCAACTCGGCCGCGGGGCGCTTCCGGATTACGTCCATGGACGTGTAGTAGCAGTAGCGCTTGCCCTTGCGCTTGGTGTGGTGCGGCGTCATGGCGGCGCCAGTCTCGGTGAAGATCAGCCCGCGCAGGAGGGCTGGTTGTGCCGTTCGCGCCACCGCCGCCCGGGCGACACGGTTGTTCGCGATGACCTCGTGGACCTCGTCCCACAGTTTCTGGTCGATGATGGCCGCGTGCTCGCCGGGATAGACCTCGTCCTTGTGCACTGCGAGGCCGAGATAGACCTTGTTGTGCAGGAACTTCAGCAGGTAGCCCCGGTCGAACACTGCGCCGCGCTTGGTGCGGATCCCGCGCGCATGCAGTTCCTTCAGCACCTGCGCGGTGGAACTGGAGCGGGCATAGAGGCGGAAGATCGTCAGGACCTGCTCGGCCTCGGCGGGCTCGATCACCAGTTTGCGTTCCTTCACGACATAGCCGAGCGGCACCGGGCCCCCCATCCA
The DNA here is from genome assembly GCA_002423245.1 of Rhodobacteraceae bacterium UBA6141. Taxonomy (GTDB): domain Bacteria; phylum Pseudomonadota; class Alphaproteobacteria; order Rhodobacterales; family Rhodobacteraceae; genus Frigidibacter. Next base: position 1,479 of record DIVD01000078.1, on the reverse strand, counting down.
CATACCCTTCCGGCGGGAGGCGGCGAACTTGTCGCGGATGCGCTCGCCGATCACCTCGCGTTCGAACTGGGCGAAGCTGAGCAGGATGTTCAGCGTCAGCCGCCCCATGGACGTGGTGGTGTTGAAGGACTGCGTGACCGAGACGAAGGTCACGCCGTGGCGGTCGAAGATCTCGACCAGTTTCGAGAAATCCATCAGCGCGCGGCTCAGGCGGTCGATCTTGTAGACCACGACGACGTCGATCAGCCCCGACTCGATGTCCGCGATCAGCTGCTTCAGCGCGGGCCGGTCCAGCGTGCCGCCGGAGAAGCCGCCGTCGTCGTAGCGGTCGCGCAGCGCCACCCAGCCTTCGGCCTTCTGGCTGGCGATGTAGGCATCGCAGGCCTCACGCTGCGCGTCGAGGCTGTTGAACTCCATGTCGAGTCCTTCCTCGCTCGACTTGCGGGTGTAGATGGCGCACCGCAGGCGGCGGACGGGTTCGGGCTTGGCGCGGCTCATGGGCGGGCCTCCGCACCGTGGGCCAGCCCGAAGAACTTCCACCCGTTCCAGTGGCTACCGGTGATCGCGCGCACGGCGGCCGAGAGCGACTTGAACCGCCGCCCCTGCCATTCGAAGCCGTCTGTCAGAACGGTGACGACCTGTTCCTCACCCTGCCATTCGCGAACCAGTTTGGTGCCGGGGATCGGGCGGCGCGGATCCGCGATCAGCGGGCCCGGCGCGCCAGAGGCGACCTCGGCAGCCAGCGCGTCCAGCGTTCGCCGCGTCGCGGGCTTGATCCCGCCATGGGCCAGTTCTTGGATGCGGTAGCCGATCCGCAGCTCCAGGTTCCCCCGGCTGGCGTTCGGCGCGGGCTCGCCGAACATGACCCGCCATTTGCCCTGCAGCTCGGGCACCGTCATGGCCTTCAGGGCGGCCAACTCGGCCAGGACGTCGATCCCCTCTGGCTGGCGTGCGAGCGCGGCCTTTGCTGCTGATTTCCTTGTATTTTTCCTCATGCGTCGTCTCCAACTCGGTTTTGCACCTGTCTCCGACGACGGCGTCTGAGGGCGAGAATGTCCGGCGAACTGTCTCCGTCGAGCGGAGAATTCTCGTTCGTTTCCATTGGGTTGGTGCGCGCGATGGCGCTGGCGAGGATGGCGGCCAGCTCCGCCAGCCGCTCATCAGTCGTGAGCGTCTCGGCCGGCGGCGCGAAGGCGATGTCGTCTTGCATGGGGAGCGAACCTCCTGAGGCGGTTTGCTCCGTGTTCACCGGTCACGACGAGGGATTTCAAGCTAAAACAATAGGTTGTCGTAGTTGCGCGAAGGCCGAGGAAGCTGAGCGGACGCAGAAACATCGCCCGCCTACCTTGGCTTCGTTTAGTGGAGTTCACAACGTGGCGATATCGAGGGCTTCGATCGGCTCGAAAACCACATCAATATTCGAGCCCCAAGACTGCATCTCCAAGGGCAAAGCGCGGGTGCGCTACGAGTTCGGCACCA
>DIVD01000080.1:2436-29744 GCA_002423245.1 Rhodobacteraceae bacterium UBA6141 | reverse complement strand
GCCTTGTCGGGCACCGCCTGCCTCGCGCCAGGACCAGTCGCGCGGTGGTGGCGAAGGCGGAGACGAGGTGCAGCGGGGCCGCGCCGGCGCTGCGGCCATGACTGCGGCCATGACTGCGGCCATGACTGCGGCCATGACCGCGGCCATGACTGCGGCCATGACTGCGGTCGTGACTGCGGTCGTGACTGCGGTCGTGACTGCGGCGCGAGGTCTTGCCGTCGATGGCGACGAGGCCGACCCCGTCCGGCCAGCTCTCGCGCACCCAGGCGGCGAAGGCGGCGGCGAAGAGGCCAGGGTTGATCCGGTTCATAAGGATGGTGAGCCAGCGCTCGCCGGGCGCGCCGTTCTCGTAAGGCAGGTGCCGGCGCAGGAAGCCGGGATGCGCCGCGCCCCGGGCGCCGATGTCCTCGTCATCGTCGCAGTCGGCGATGGTCCCGCAGACAACGAGGAGCAGCACCTCCGGCAGCGGATGCAGGATCCGCCGCACGTCGCGCGGATCCTCGACCTCGGCGAAGTGATCGAGCAGCGCAGCAAGGCGCGACTTGCGGGCCAGGACTTCGGCGGATGGGATCATGGGCGGCGCCGAATCAGGGCCGCATCGATTCAGCAATACTCCCGCCTGTCATCTGTCATATGAGTTCGGAGCCCTGGGCCGTTCCGCCCCTTGCTTGACCCGCCGCGCGATTGTGCTAGGCATGGCGCAGGCCGGGCCTGTAGCTCAATGGTCAGAGCAGGGCGCTCATAACGCCTTGGTTGGGGGTTCAAGTCCCTCCGGGCCTACCATCCCAACGTAAATCTCTTTTATTTTCAGGTGCTTGCGCGGCATTTTGTCAAACCCGCTGGACAGGTTTGACTATTTTCGTTCTCTCTTGGTGATGAACGGGGGTTTGCGCCAGACCCGGCGCTTCGTGCCACCATGCTTGCGGGCGTTCCACGCGCCTTCGCCTTCGACCTTGGTCCCCCTCGCCGGTTCGCTCGAACCGGTGGCGCTCACCGGCTCGATGTCGATCAGCAGGTGAAACGGGCCTGCCGATTCGCGAGCCGGGATGTTGACCTTCAGGGACTTCTGGCGGCGGCACTTCCTGCCGCACGGCGCTGCTTTCTCCCCTGCCCCGATTTTGCCGCAAAACCGTCGCGTCGCTGCCATCCACGCGCCGCCCTTGCGCCTTGGCGACATCGCAATGCTTCGCCCACAGGCTCTTGCCCGATGACAGGTAATGGAGGCGGCGATGAAAAAGGTGCAACAACGGGATCATTTCAGCCCGGTGGGGTACGGACCCTCGCGTTCCCCGCGCGTTGACGCCCGGCACGGGCTTCTCAGACCCGCAGAGGACTGGGCCACGGCACCGCAGGTCCCGCAGGACGAAGAGGGCGTCTCGGGCTGGTGGATCGCCGCGGCAGCTCCGCTCGGCGCGCTGGCATGGGGCGCGATCGGCTGGCTGCTGTTCGCAGGCTGAAGACGCGCGGGCGGCGGCGTCTGCCCCGCAACAGCCAGCGCCCGCTCGCCCGCCGCTCTCTCCGCAAGGCGCGGACATGACATTCGTGCAGACCGGCCTGTCCGGCCATCCGCTTCGCGCGCGGCGTGGCGCGGTCGGGCGGGCACGGCACGGGATCTTTCGCTTGATCTGGCCCTTCGGCGCCCGCAAGGTCGCCGAAGTCACCCCAGACAGGGAAGCCCGGGCAAGATCGGCGCATGCAGAACCAGAAGCCAGGACGCCGGAAGGGCGTGACGCTCTATGCAGAAATTCGCGATACCCTGTCGGGAGAACTGGCAGAGGGCAGGTATCCGGTCGGCTCGCGGTTTCCCACCGAACAGGAGCTTTGCGCCAGATTTGGAACCGGGCGCCACACGGTGCGCGAGGCCCTGCGAGGGCTGGAGGAGATAGGGCTGATTTCGCGCCAGCCCGGGTCGGGAACGGTGGTGCTGGCGCAGACACATCCACGCTTCTTCACCTACCGGATCGAATCCCTTGCCAGCCTGTCGCAATATGCAGCCGAGACGCGCTTCGACACCTGTCACGAAGGCATCGTCATTCTTCACGACCGGCTGGCGGAGATGATCCGCGCAAAGCCGGGCGAGCGCTGGCTGCGCGTCGCGGGCCTGCGGCGCATCGCCTCCAGCAACGCGCCGATCTGCTGGACCGAGATATTCATCGCTGAGCCGTATATCGGCGTGCGCGAACACATGCGAACTTCGGCGAAGTCCCCCGGCCAGGCGCCATGCTACCAGGCCATCGTCGCGACCTATGACGTGAGGATCGCCGAGGTGGAACGCAGGATTACCGCGGTGGCCATGCCCGCGGACGTGGCCGCCATGCTCGGCGCGGCGCCCGGCTCACCTGCCATCCTCGAGCGCCGCACCTATATTGATTCCCGGGGCGAGATGTTCGAGGTTTCGCTGTCGCTGCACGCGGGCGACTCGTTTTCCTATACGGCCAGGCTCGTCTCCGAGCCGCATGCCACCCACAACAAGGCGCGCCTGAACAATGCCCCCCACTCCTGAGCCCCCCACTCCTGAGCCCCCGACCCCTGCAACGCTGCTTTGCGATCATCCGCTCGAACATGTGCTGCGGGTGACGCTCAACCGCCCGCAAGCGGCCAACGCGCTCAATACCCAGATGGGCCGGGAGCTGCTGTCCCTGTTCTCGGGGCTCTTGCTCGACACGCAGGACCTGCGGGCGATCATCCTCACCGGGGCCGGGGAGAAGGCGTTCTGTGCCGGCGGAGATCTGCGCGAACGGGCCGGCATGTCCGACGATGCCTGGCGCAAGCAGCACGCGATCTTCGAACAGGCCTATTACGCCGTCATGGACTGCCCGGTTCCGGTGATCGCCGCGGTCAACGGCGCGGCCTACGGGGGCGGGTGCGAACTGGCGCTGGCGGCCGACTTCATTCATGCATCGACATCCGCGCGCTTTGCCCTGACCGAGACCCGGCTGGGCATCATCCCGGGAGCCGGCGGCACGCAGAATCTGCCGCGCGCGGTGGGGGCGCGGCGTGCCAAGGAACTGGTCATGTCGGCCAGCCCCTTCACGGCCGAAGATGCCGAAGGATGGGGGATGGTCAACCGGCTCTGGGAACCCGGCGCGCTGATGCCCGGCGTGCTGGGCCTGGCCGGGGCGATTGCAGCCAACGGGCCGCTTGCCGTGCGCCAGGCCAAGCGCGCGATCTCGCTGGGGGTTGAGGTGGATCTGAAGACGGGGCTGGCGATCGAGGTCGAAGCCTACAATCGCACGGTCCCCAGCGAGGACCGCCGCGAGGGCGTTCTGGCCTTCAACGAAAAGCGGCAACCGCAGTTTCAGGGGCGCTAGCGGCACCTGACGGGCCGCCGCCTGCCGGAGCGGGTGTGCCGGAGCGGGTGTGCCGCTGCAGGTGGCTGCCTCGGACCGGCGGGCAGGCGTTCCACCGGGCGAGGGGTTCTTCAGCCCCTGGCCGCCGAACCGGGTGCCGAACCGGGTGCCGCATCTGCCGCGGACGCAAGCGGCGAGGATCCGAGCGCGGGGGCGGCCGAGCGCACCGCCGGGCGCTCCCCGTCGAACGAGACCGGCGTCGCGACAAGGCGCATCTCGCCCCCCGGCGTCGGGACCAGCATTCCGACGGCCTCGGTCTGGGGATGGGCCAGCACCTCGCCCACCCCGTGCACCGGCGAGACCGGCACCCCCACCTTCTCGAGCGCGGCGACCCAATGGACGACGGGCCGGTGCCCCACCACCTCCTCGATCATCGCGTTGAGGTCAACACGGTTCCCGACCCGCCCGGCATTGTCCACAAAGCGCGGGTCGCTGGCCCATTCCGGATGGCCCAGCACCTCGCAAAGCCGGGCGAAGAGATTGTTGTTGCCCGCCGCGATCACCACGTCGCCATCCGCGGCGCGGAAGGCGCGATAGGGCGCCAGCATGGGAGTTTCGGAGCCGCTCTTGCCCGGCTCGCGCCCCGAGGCGAGCGCATTGGCGATCGGGACCGTCATCCAGGCCAGCGCCGTCTCGAACAGCGAGGTGTCCACCGTGCAGCCCGCGCCGGTTTCGGCCCGGGCGAACAGCGCGGCAAGGATGCCGATGACGCTCCACATCCCCGCGCCCTGATCGACGATCGAGGGGCCGACCCGCACGGGCGGGCGCCCGGGCTCTCCGGTCACGGCCATGATGCCCGCGAATGCCTGCATCAGCGGATCGTAGCCCGGCCTGTCGGCAAGCGGCCCGGTCGCGCCGAAGGCCCCGAGATTGCAGACCACCAGCCGGGGATTGACCGCCCGCAGCGCCCCCGCGTCGAGCCCGAAGCGCGCGACCAGCCCCGGCCGCATGTTCTGGATGACCACGTCCGCGCCGGTCATCAGCGCCTTCAGGCGTTCCAGATCGGCCGGGTCCTTGATGTCGGCCACCACCGATTGCTTGTTGCGGTTCAGGCTCTGGAAGGCCGCGGAACTGCCATGCCAGAAGGGCGGGCCCCATTGCCGGGCATCGTCGCCCGCGGGGCCTTCGACCTTGATCACCCGCGCCCCGAGGTCGGCGAGAATCTGGCCGGCATAGGGTGCGGCGACGCTGTGGCCGAACTCGACCACGGTGATGCCGGCAAGCGGCGCGGCGGGGGAGGGCGGCTGGGTCATCGGCGCGGGTCCCCGCACGATCAGTAGGAGCGCGGCATGTCGAGGACATGCTCGGCGAGGAAGGCGAGGATGAGATTGGTCGAAATCGGCGCGATCTGGTAGAGCCGGGTCTCGCGCCACTTGCGCTCGACATCGTATTCGCGCGCGTAGCCGAAGCCGCCATGGGTCTGGAGGCAGGCCTCGCCGGCATGCCAGGCGGCCTCCGAGGTCAGCAGCTTTGCCATGTTGGCATCCTCGCCGCAGGGCTGGCCGGCGTCGAACAGCGCGCAGGCCCGGCGCAGCACCAGTTCGGCCGCGCGCATCTCGGCATAGGCGCGCGCGATGGGGAACTGCACGCCCTGATTGCGCCCGATCGGGGCGCCGAAGACCACCCTCTCGCGCGCGTAGGCCGCGCCCTTCGCGATGAACCAGCGCGCATCGCCGAGGCATTCCGAGGCCACCAGCGCGCGCTCGGCGTTCATGCCGTCGAGGATGTGGCGAAAGCCCTTGCCCTCGGTGCCCACCAGGCTGTCGGCGGGGATCTCCAGATTGTCGAAGAAGACCTCGGTGGTGTGGTGGTTCACCATGACCTCGATGGGCCGGATCGTCATGCCCTTTTCCAGCGCCTTGCGCATGTCCACAAGGAACACCGAAAGCCCGTCGGTGCGCTTGGCCACCTGGTCGGCCGGCGTGGTGCGCGCCAGCAGCAGCATCAGGTCGGAATGGCGCGCGCGCGAGGTCCAGACCTTCTGCCCGTTCACCACATAGACATCGCCCTTCCGGTCGGCCCGGGTCTTCAGCATCGTGGTGTCCGAGCCGGTGGTGGGCTCGGTGATGCCGAAGGCCTGCAGCCGCAAGTCGCCCGTGGCGATCCTGGGCAGGTAGCGCTGCTTCTGCTCGGCGCTGCCGTGGCGCAGCAGCGTGCCCATGATGTACATCTGCGCATGGCAGGGCGCCGCGTTGCAGCCGGCGGCGTGGATCTCCTCCAGGATCACCGATGCGGCGCGCAGCGGCAGGCCCGAGCCGCCGTATTCCTCGGGGATCAGCGCCGCCAGATAGCCGGCATCGCCCAATGCCTTCACGAAGGCCTCGGGATAGGCCTGCTCGCGTTCCAGTTGCTGCCAGTAGGCGCCGTCATAGGGGGCGCAGAGCCGCTGCACGTTCTCGCGCAGCTCGGCCCAGTCCTCGCCGACATCCATGGTCAGGCTCGCGGGCTCGGGGTGGGTGGTCATTGCTCTGTCTCCCATCAGATGTCAGGCGGCCGCTCCGATCCGGCGGCGGATGTCGGCGCGGAAGGCGTCGGGGCCGGGGGCGCTGCCCAGCATCCGGGCGTGGCGGTCCAGACAGTCGGCGACCTTGGCCTGCATCTGCGCCTCGGTCGCGGGCGCCTCGGGCGAGCCGGGATAGTGGCGCGCCTCGGCCTCGGCGAGCCAGCGGTTCCCCGCCCGCAGGCCGATCCGGACGCGGCCGTGGTTGACCCCCACCGGCATCGGGCCCGAAAGCGGCTCCTCGGTGATGCGGACCTGCGACATCAGGCGCCGGATCAGGGGGCGGTGCACGGCATCGTCCTCGAAGTCCGGCAGCCCGACCTTGCCCTGCGCGATCGCCGTGGCCACTGCATAGGAGGCGCAGAACTTGGCCTCGAGCCCGTTGCGCGGATCGAAGACGTTCAGCGGCCGCATCGTGCCGTAGGGCACCGCCATCTCGATCACCGCGTCGGCGGGCGGCGCCTCTGCGCCAAGCGCGGCATGGACGTCGATGCCCGCGGCGATCATCCGGTGGGTAAGATAGCAGCACGGATAGAGCTTGCGCGAGAGCGAGGCGAGATCGGCCGCCACCGGCACGGCCTCGGGATCGGCGGCCAGCGCCTCGCCGCGATAGAGGTCGAAAAAGCCGCGCGGCCCGAAGATGTCGTCGCTGGCGGTGACCCCGGCCTCGGCCATCAGCGCCGCACGCAGGGCGGCGGCCGAGGCATTGCCGGCCTGCACGGGCTTGGCCATCGTGCCGAAGTTGCGCTGCAGCCCGCCCGCCTGCGTGGCCGCAAGGCCGATCGCATGGCGCGTCGCCGCCGCGTCCAGCCCGAGGAGATGGGCCAGCGCCGCCGCCCCGGCCAGCGGCCCGATCGTCGATGTCGCGTGCCATCCCTTGTCGTAATGGCCAAATCCCAACACCCCGCCCAGCGCGATGTTGACCCCCACCCCCACGGCCAGCGCCCGCGGCACCCGCGCGGCCAGCCCCGGCCGTGCCTCGGTCAGCGCAAGCAGCGCGGGCACGATCACCACGCTGGGATGGGTGGTGCTGAGCGTGTGGACATCGTCATAGTCGAGCACATGTCCCGCCACCGCGTGAAGAAAGGCCGCATGTTCGGCGCTGGCAACGCGGCTGCCGTCCAGCACCGGCGCGACCTCGCCCGCCAGCACCTTGCGCAACATCCCCACGACCGGCTCTGCCCAGCCGCCCCAGGCGACCGCGAGCGTATCCTCGATCGTCATCGCGGCGGCCTGAAGATCGGTCGGAGGATCGTCCGGCGCCTCGGCGAGGGCGGCAATGCGCCGAATCAGTCCTTCTGCCATCGCCTCGCCCTCTCGTCGGCGGCGCCCAACCGGACGCCTGTTGCCAGCCTGTATCCAACGCCGCGCCTGCCCGCGCCGTCCCCGCTTCTGCCCAACCTGCGGGCGTCACGGCATTTGTCCGGATATATGCCCGGCGCCGCGCCGGCGTGTCAAGCAAGCGTCCGGGTGCGGAGGCCGCGCACACCGGCGCGAGCGGCCCGGGTGAGCGGCCCCAGCGAGGGGCCTCAGGCGCGGCCGGTGATGCGCGCCACCATCTCCGCCGCTTTGCCCACGCCCAGCTTGCGCATGATCGCGCTGCGGTGCACCTCGACCGTGCGGGGGGAAATCCCCAGCGCCTGCCCGATCTCCTTGCTGGTGAAGCCCTTGACGACATAGCCGGCCACCTCGCGTTCGCGAAGCGTCAGCGCCTCGGTTCCCGTCATCCGGTCGGGCAGCGGGTCGAAGGCCCAGAGCGTCAGGCGGAACGGATCGTCGGGCGTCAGCGTGCGCCCGCGCGCGCGCATCCACAGCGTCGCCCCCGACCGGCAGCGCATGAAGCGTTCATCCTCGTGCCGCTGCTGGCCGGCGAGGCGGCGGACCCAGCGGCTGCCGGTCTTTTCATAGTCGATGCTGGAGGGATAGAGCAGGCGCACCGATTGCCCCGCCAGATCGGGCTGGGGCCAGCCGAACAGCGATTCGAACTCGGCATTCACCCGCAGGATGCGGCGGTTCGACAGGATCATCAGCGCGACGGGCGCCTCCTGGAAACCAAGCTGCAAGAGTTCGGGGTCTGTCATGTCACGATGCGGTCTACGGGATTCCTATGTATCTTTCTACGGGTTTCCGCGTATTCCGCCCCGCCCCCTTCCGCGCGATGCTGACGGCCGGGGAGGATTCGTCATGCAGGACATCCATATCATCGGCAGCGGGCATACCCGCTTTGGCCGCCTGGGCGAGACGCTGGAAGAGCTGATCGTTTCCGCCGCGCAAGAGGCGATGGCCGAATCGGGGCTGGACCCGGCCGAGATCGATGCGGTGTTTCTGGGCCATTTCAACTCGGGCCTGGTGAGCGACGGCTTTGCCTCGTCGCTGATCCATCAGGCGCACCCGGCGCTGCGCTTCAAGCCGGCATCGCGCTGCGAGAATGCCTGCGCCTCCGGCGCGGCGGCCATTCACGCCGGGATCAACCAGATCCTGTCGGGCAAGGCGCGGCATGTGCTGGTGGTGGGGGCGGAAAAGATGACCCATCGCAGCACGCCCGAGGTGACGGCGGCGCTGGCCGGGGCGGGCTATCAGAACGACCCGGCCGAGGCGGCGCTGAGCTTTCCGCAGGTGTTTGCCCTCGCGGCGCAGACCTATGCCGACCGCTACGGCGACCCGATGGATGCCATGGCGCGCATTTCCGCCAAGAACCACGTCAATGCGATGAAGAACCCGCTGGCGCAGATGCACAAGCCCTTCACCTATGACTTCTGCCGCGAGGTCAGCGAGAAGAACCCGCTGATCGCGCCGCCGCTGCGCCTGTCGGACTGCTCGCTGGTGACGGACGGGGCCGCGGCGATCGTGCTGTCGGGCGACGCGGGCGACGCCCCGCGCCGGGTGCGGATCGCGGCGGCAGAGCATGTGTCGGATTACCTGCCGATGTCGCGGCGCGACTTCGTGGCCTTCGAGGGGCCCGAGCGCGCGATCCGCGCGGCCTATGCCACCGCCGGGATCGGGGTCGATGACCTCGACTTCGCCGAGGTGCATGACTGCTTCACCGCCGCCGAGTTGCTGATCTACGAGGCGATGGGGCTGGCCCCCAGGGGGCAGGGCGCCCGCGTGCTCGAGGAGGGGCGCGTCATGGCGGACGGCCGCACGCCGGTGAACCTGTCGGGCGGGCTGAAGGCCAAGGGGCACCCGGTCGGGGCCACGGGGGTGTCGATGCACGCCCTCGCGTTCCGCCAGTTGACCGGACAGGCCGGCGAGATGCAGCGGCAGGGCGCCGAATGGGGCCTGACCTTCAACATGGGCGGGGCGGCGGTGGCGAATTATGCGACCGTCCTTCACGCCGACCGCGCCTGAGGCCCCCGAATGAGCATTGCCAACTGGCTCTACCAGGCCGCGCGGGCCTGGCCGGCGCGCCCCGCCGTTCATGATGGCGCCGCGCTGAAACAGGATTATGCCGGGCTGTTGCAGGATGTCTGCGACCGCGCCGCCGATCTGTCGTCGCGCGGCATCGGGCCGGGCGACCGGGTCGCGATCTTTGCGAGGAACGCCCCCGACTATATCGCGGCGATTCATGCCGTCCTGTGGGTCGGCGCGGCGGTCGTGCCCGTCAACCACAAGCTGCATCCGCGCGAGGCGGAGTGGATTCTGGATCATTCGGGCGCAAGGCTGGTGTTCACCGATGGCGGCGATCTGTTCGGCGGGCGCCCGGAACTGGCGCTTTCGGCGCCCGTCGCGGGCGGGGCGCCGGTCACGCCCCCGGTGGCGCGGGAGGGCGGCGATCTGGGCTGGCTGTTCTATACCTCGGGCACCACGGGGCGGCCCAAGGGGGTCATGCTGACGCATGACTGCATGATCCAGACCTCGTTGTCCTATGCCACCGATGTGGACCGCCCGCAGCAGGGCGACCACATGCTCTATGCCGCGCCGATGTCGCATGGGGCGGGGCTCTACATGTTCTCGCAGATCCGCGCCGCCGGGGCGCATGTGGTGCCGCCCTCGCGCGGCTTCGACAGCGCCGAGATCCGCGACCTGGCCCTGCACCTGGGCGGGCTGGTGATGTTCGCGGCGCCCACCATGGTCAAGCGGCTGATCGCGCTGGCGCGGGAGACCGGCTGGGACGGCACCGGGCTGCGCACGATCATCTATGGCGGCGGGCCGATGTATGCCGCCGACATCGACGAGGCGCTGGCGCAGTTCGGCCCGAGGTTCGTGCAGATCTACGGGCAGGGCGAGAGCCCGATGACGATCTCCTGCCTGTCGCGCGATCTGGTGGCGGATACGACCCATCCGCGCTGGCGCGAGCGGCGCGCCTCGGTCGGGGTGGCGCAGGCGGCGTGCCGGATTGCCATTCTGGGGCCCGACGATGCGCCGCTGCCCGCGGGCGAGACCGGAGAGATCTGCGTGAAGGCGCCCACGGTGATGCAGGGTTACTGGCAGAACCCGCAGGCCAGCGCCGAGACGCTGCGCGGCGGCTGGCTGCACACCGGCGATCTTGGCCATATGGATGCCGACGGCTTCCTCTATCTGACCGACCGCAGCAAGGATGTGATCATCTCGGGCGGCACCAACATCTACCCGCGCGAGGTCGAGGAGGTGCTGCTGCGCCACCCGGCGGTGTTCGAGGTGGCGGTGGTCGGCGAACCCGAACCCGAATGGGGCGAGCAGGTGGTGGCCTTCGTCGTCTTCGCCCCGGGTGCCACGGCGGATGTGGCCACGCTCGACCGCTGGTGCCGCGACAACATCGCCGGGTTCAAGCGCCCCAAACGCTATGAATTTCCCGAATCTCTGCCCAAGAACAGCTATGGCAAGGTGCTCAAGACCGAACTGCGCGACCGGCTGAAGCGATGACGGGATCAGACCGCGCCTCGCGGCGGCGTGGTCAAGCCCCTGATCCGGGTCGCGAGGTAGTCCGCGCCGAGATGCCGGCCGATGGCATCATGCATGGTGCGGGCGATGGCGGGCATGATGTCCTCGACCCGGTTCAGCGGGCCGGCGACGGTCAGCGAGTAGATCCGCCCGCCCTCGGCGATCGGCAGCGAGACCCCGCCCAGATCGACGCTGTAATTCGATGCGCTGCGGAACCAGCCGCGGTGCAGGCCCGCGCGGATCTGATCCTCGACCGCCTCGACGCTCATCGGCGTTCCCGAGCCGTAGCGTTCGAACACCACCTTGCGCAGCAGGGCGGCGCGCTGGGGTTCGGGCCACTGGCTGATGATCGACTGCCCCGAGGCCGTGGCGTGCAGCGGAATGCGCTGCCCGACCTCGGCGGCATAGCGCACGCGGGAGGGCGACTGGATCGCCTCCAGAAACACCACGCTGGTGCCGGCCGCCGCGCCGATGCAGACGGTTTCCCCGGTGCAGTCCGCAAGCTCGCGCGCCAGCCGCAGCAGGGGTTCGGGCACCGGCTCTGCCGCGGCGATGGCCTGCGCCAGCGCCAGCCAGCGCGGCGTCGGGTAGAACCGGCCCCGCGGCCCGGGTTCGAACAGGAAGCCCCGCGCGCCGAGCGTGGACAGCAGGTTGAAGGTCGAGGACCGCGGCCAGCCGAAATGCTGCGAGACTTCGGCCAGGCTCGCGGGCTGTCCGCGTTCCGCGAAATATTCCAGCAGATCGAGGAGGTGGGCGACCTGCCTGACAAGCATGATGGGCCTTTCGCTGTCGTGCGGTGCAGCAGCCGGCCGGCGGTATGACAGCCGCGATGCGCGTTGTCCAAGTATAGGAACAGACGATGCGGGCGCAATCGCCATATGCGTCATTTGCCGGACAGGACGCTGCCGAAGGTTCCCGCGCTTCCCTCGCAGGTTCGTCCTCTTCTTCAGAAATCCGCGTCCGGGCTCTTGCGGAAGCGCGGCTGACGTGATCCAAAAATGTGCATGATGCGTCTATATGCCGGAACCAGATGACAAGGAATGCTGCAACCATGGGACCACTCGCCGGGCTGAGGGTGATCGACCTGACATCGGTGGTGATGGGCCCCTACGCCACCCAGTTCCTCGGGGATTTCGGCGCCGATGTGATCAAGGTCGAGCCGCCGGCGGGGGATCTGGTCCGCTCGATCGGGCCGGCCCGGCACCCGGACATGGGCCCGATGTTCATGAACTCCAACCGATCCAAGCGGTCGATCGCGATCAACCTCAAGGCGCCCGAGGGCAGGGAGGTGCTGCTGCGGCTGTGCAGGGACGCGGACATTCTGGTGTTCAACGTCCGCCCCGCCGCGATGGTCCGACTTGGCCTCTCGTTCGAGGAGGTCGCGGCCGTCAACCCGCGCATCATCTATGCCGGGCTTTATGGCTATGGGCAGGACGGCCCCTATGCCGCGCGCCCGGCCTATGACGATCTGATCCAGGGCGGCGCCACGCTGGCGCACCTGTTCCGGATCTCGGGCAGCGCCGAGCCGCGCTATATCCCCACGGCCGCGGCCGACCGCGTGGTCGGGCTGATGGCGGTGTCGGCGATCCTCGCGGCGGTGGTGGCGCGGCAATCCACCGGCAAGGGCCAGCGCGTCGATGTGCCGATGTTCGAATCCATGGTGAGCTTCGTGCTGTCGGACCATCTGGGCGGCCTCAGCTATGATCCGCCGCTGGACGGCGGGGGATATGCCAGGCAACTGGCCCCGGACCGGCGCCCGCTGAAAACCGCCAACGGCCATGTCTGCGCGCTGGTCTATACCGATGATCACTGGCGCCGGTTCCTGGCCGCCATCGGCGAGCCCGAGCGGATGGAAGACCCGCGCTTTGCCACCTTCCGCGCGCGGAACGGCAACTATGACGTGGTCTATGGCTGGCTGATGGAAAAGTTCGAGGCGCGCAGCTCCGAGGAATGGATCGCCCTGCTGGACAGCATCGACGTGCCGGTGATGGCGATGCACGATCTTGAAAGCGTGATGCACGACCCGCACCTGACCGCGGTGAACTTCTTCCGCAAGGTCACGCATCCCACCGAAGGCGAGATCGTCAGCATGGCGAACCCGGTCCGCCTGTCGGACACGCCGATCGTCCCGCCCCGCCTTGCCCCGAATCTCGGGGAACACACGCTCGAGGTGCTGCGCGATGCGGGGCTGAGCCAGCCGGAAATCGACGCGCTGCTGCGCGACAAGGTGGTGATGGCGCAGTGAGCCGGCGCCAAGGGAGACATTCATGGATTACGCACTGACCCCCGAACACAAGGCCATCCGCGACGCCATCGCCCGCATCTGCGAGACCTTCGACGATGCCTACTGGCTCAAGCGGGACCGGGAGGGCGGCTTTCCGCAGGATTTCTACGACGCGCTGGCCCGCGAAGGCTGGCTGGGCATCTGCTGCCCCGAGGCGCAGGGAGGCTCGGGGCTGGGCATCGCCGAAGCCGCGGTCATGATGCGCACCATTGCCGAGTCCGGGGCCGGCCTGTCCGGCGCCTCGGCGGTGCATATCAACATCTTCGGGCTGAAGCCGGTGGATGTGTTCGGCACGCAGGAGCAGAAGGACCGCATGATCCGCCCCATGGCCGAAGGGCGGGAAAAGGCCTGTTTCGGCGTGACCGAACCCAATACCGGGCTGAACACCACGCAGTTGAAGCTGCGCGCGGTGCGCCGGGGCGATACCTATCATGTCGATGGGCAGAAGGTCTGGATCTCGACCGCGCAGGTGGCCGACCGCATCTTGCTGCTGGCCCGCACCACCCCGCTCGAGGAGGTGAAGAAATCGACCCATGGGCTGAGCCTGTTCTACACCAGGTTCGACCGCGAGCGCATCAAGGTGCGCGAGATCGACAAGATGGGCCGCAAATGCGTGGATTCGAACGAGCTGTTCTTCGAGGATTTCCAGATCCCCGCCGCCGATCTGATCGGCGGGGAGGGGCGCGGCTTCGAATACATCCTGCAGGGCATGAACCCCGAGCGGGTGCTGATCGCCGCCGAGGCGGTGGGGCTGGGGATGGCCGCGCTGCACAAGGCCGCGCACTATGCCAGGGAGCGCGTGGTGTTCAATCGCCCCATCGGGCAGAATCAGGGCATCCAGCACCCGCTTGCCCGGAACTGGTGCGAGCTGGAAGCGGCCTGGCTGATGGTGATGAAGGCGGCCTGGCTCTATGACAACGGGCAGCCCTGCGGGGCCGAGGCCAATGCCGCCAAGTTTCTGGCGGGCGAAGCCGGCTTCAATGCCTGCCAGCAGGCGGTGATGACCCATGGCGGCTTTGGCTATGCCAAGGAATACCATGTGGAGCGCTACATGCGCGAGGTGATGATCCCGCGCATCGCGCCGATCAGCCCGCAGCTTGCGCTGTCCTTCATCGCCGAGCGGGTGCTGGGCCTGCCGAAGTCCTACTGATGCCGGCGGGTTCGGCAGGGAGGCAGGACCCGGGAGCCGCGCTGCCGGCATGGGGCCAGAGCGCGGGGGGCCAGAGCGCGGGGGGCCAGAGCGCGGCGGGCCAGAGCGCGGGGGGCCAGAGCGCGGCGGGCCGGATCGTGGCGGGCGGGGGCGCGGCGGAACCGCTGGCAGGCAGGGGTTGAGACAGGATGCAGACCGCAGGCAGACGGATGATCGGTCCCACGGCGCTGGCGGCCATGGTGGTCGTGATCGGGTTCGCCTGCAACTTCCTGGCCCGCGGCGTGGTGGACACCTTCATGGTGTTCATGCAGCCCCTGGAACAGGAATTCGGCTGGAATCACGCCCAGTTGACCGAGGTCTATTCGGTCTATCTGATCGTGCTGGGCGCGATGTCGCCCTTCACCGGCACCCTGCTCGACAGCTGGGGGCCGCGGGTGTCCTACCTGACCGGCGCGGTGCTGCTGGCGCTCGCGATGTTCGTGGCCGGGCGCGCCAGCGCGATCTGGCACTTCTATCTGGCCACGGGGGCGCTGTGCGGCATGGCCGTCTCGCTGATGGGCATGGTGCCGGCCGCCGCGCTGATCGGGCGCTGGTTCGACCGGCAGATGAGCCTGATGGTCGCCATCGCCTATGCCGGCTTCGGATCGGGCATGTTGCTGGTGGTGCCGCTGGCGCAGGCGGGGATCGACGCCTTCGGCTGGCGCGAGACCTATCGCATCCTGTTCTGGTCCTGCGCGGCGCTGGTGCCGATGCTGGCCTTCCTGCCCTGGGACCGCATTTCGCACGGCGCAGCCGGCAACCCCCGCGCCGCCCAGGCGCGCAGCCCTGTGCCAAGGCGCGGAGCGGGCCCCGCCGAGGCCCGATGGACGGTGCGCAGCGCCTTGCGGACGGCAGAGTTCTGGCTGCTGGTGCAGGCCTTCTTCTTCACCGCCGTGGCCGCCTACATGACCACGGTGCAGGTGATCGCCTTCCTGATCTCGCGCGACTACCCGCCGCTCGGGGCCGCGCTGGCCTTCGGCGTGGCGGGAATGCTTTCCATCGTCGGGGTGATCGCCTCGGGCTGGGCCAATGTGCGGTTCGGCATCCAGCGCGCGACGCTGGTCTCCTATGCCGGAACGCTGGCCGGGATTCTGGCGCTGCTTGCCTTTTCGTGGTGGCCGCACACCGCGCTGGTCTGGATCTTCATCCTGACCTTCGGCACCAGCCAGGGGGCCCGGGGGCCGGTCATCTCGGCGCTCAACGCCCGCATCTTCGCGCGCGGCCGCGTCAGTTCCATCTACGGCCTGATCTTCATGCTGATGTCCTTCGGCGCGGCCTTCGGCGCCTGGCTTTCGGGGCGGCTCTATGTCTGGACGGGGGATTATTCCGCCGCCTTCGTGACGGCAGCCCTCGCCGTGTTTCTGGCCGCGTCGCCCTTCATGGCGACCCGCCGCCTGATCGACGCCCGGGAACTGCCGCCTCCGGCCAGCTGAGCGGGGCCGGCGGCATCTGCCGCTTCGCCGCCGAAGACTGCTGGTGATCCCGGCGGTTCGGGGCTATGAGGGCGCGGTCCGGCGCAGGCAGGCCGGATCCGCGATTGAACCGCTGAATCATGCTGAAGACCCAACCATACAGACTGTCCGTCGCCCCGATGATGGACTGGACGGACCGCCACTGCCGGTTCTTTCACCGGCAGTTGTCGCGCGAGGCGCTGCTTTACACCGAGATGGTGACGGCGGCGGCGGTGATTCACGGCCCGCGCGCCCGGCTGCTGGATTTCGACGCGGCCGAGCATCCGCTGGCGCTGCAGCTTGGCGGCGCGGACCCCGCCGAACTGGCCGAGGCGGTGCGCATCGCGGCGGACTGGGGCTATGACGAGATCAACCTCAATTGCGGCTGCCCCTCGGACCGGGTGCAGTCGGGCTGCTTCGGCGCGGTGCTGATGGAGAGCCCGGCGCTGGTGGCCGATTGCGTGGCGGCGATGATTGCCGCGGCGCCGGTGGAGGTGACGGTGAAATGCCGCATCGGGGTGGACGAGCAGGTGCCCGAGGAGGTGCTGCCCCGCTTTCTCGAAACCGTCAGCGCCGCCGGCGTCGGCCGCTTCGCCATCCACGCCCGCAAGGCCTGGCTGCAGGGGCTGAACCCGCGGCAGAACCGCACCATCCCGCCGCTGGACTACCCGCTGGTCATCGCGATGAAGCGCGCCTTCCCGCATCTGCGCCTGTCGGTCAACGGCGGCGTCGGCAGCCTTGCCGAGGCCGAGGCGCTGCTGGCCGAGGGGCTCGACGGGGTGATGATCGGCCGCGCCGCCTATCACGAGCCCTTCGCCATCCTCGCCGAGGCCGACCCGCGCATCTTCGGCACCGGCGCCGCCGCCGACCCCTTCGCCGTGCTCGATGCGATGCGCCCCCATATCGAGCGGCACCTGTCGGGCGGCGGCCGCCTGCACCAGATCACCCGGCACATGCTGGGCCTGTTCCACGGCCGCCCCGGCGCCCGGGCATGGCGGCGGATCCTCTCGGAGCGGGCCAGCGCCCCCGGCGCCGGCCCCGAGGTGCTGGAGGCCGCGCTGGAGCCGCTGCGCGCCGCGGCCCCGGCCTCCGCGGGTGCGGCCGCCGCTCCTGGCTGATTCCCTGCGCCCGGCGCGGCGCCCCGCGGCGCCAACCTTGCCGGACAGGGTGAAGGCACCCGTGCAACCTGCCTCCTGCGCGGGCATTTTCCCCTGCGGCTTCGGTTGACCCCACCGGGGCAGGGGAGTAAACGGGCAGCAGCCGGAACTGCGCGACACGCCGCCGCGTCACGAGGGAGCCACCAGTGGACAGCCTGCTGCGAGAATACCTTCCCATCCTCATCTTCCTTGGAATGGCCACCGCGCTCGGCCTCGTGCTGATCCTGTCCGCGGCGATCCTCGCGGTGCGCAACCCCGACCCGGAAAAGGTTTCGGCCTATGAATGCGGGTTCAACGCCTTCGATGACGCGCGGATGAAGTTCGACATCCGCTTCTATCTGGTGTCGATCCTGTTCATCATCTTCGATCTCGAGGTGGCGTTCCTGTTTCCCTGGGCGGTGGCCTTCGGCGGGCTGAGCGAGGTGGCGTTCTGGTCGATGATGGTGTTCCTCGGCGTGCTGACCGTCGGCTTCGCCTATGAATGGAAGAAGGGGGCGCTCGAATGGGAGTGATGAGCACAGGCACGCAGACCACAGGCAACCAGACCACAGGCGTCCAGACCGGCGCCCATACCGCCGGCCCCGACCGCGAGGTGACGACGGCCGCGCTCAACCGCGACCTTCAGGACAAGGGCTTCCTGCTGACCTCGGTGGAGGATGTCATCAACTGGGCGCGCAACGGCTCGCTGCACTGGATGACCTTCGGCCTGGCCTGCTGCGCCATCGAGATGATGCACACCTCGATGCCGCGCTACGACCTCGAACGCTTCGGCACCGCGCCCCGCGCCTCTCCGCGCCAGTCGGACCTGATGATCGTGGCGGGCACGCTGACCAACAAGATGGCNNNTATCACTACAGCTATTCGGTGGTGCGCGGCTGCGACCGGATCGTGCCCGTGGACATCTACGTTCCCGGCTGCCCGCCCACGGCCGAGGCGCTGCTCTATGGCATCTTGCAGTTGCAGCGGAAGATCCGCCGCACCGGCACCCTCGTCCGCTGAGGAGCGCGCGCATGTCCGAAGCCCTGACCGAACTCGCCAGCTACATCGAATCCCGCCGCGGCGATGCCGTGCTCTCGACCGGCATCGCCTTTGGCGAGTTGACCGTGACCGCGACGCTGGCGGGCCTGACCGGCCTGATCGACTTCCTGCGCAGCGATCCGACCTGCGCCTTCTCGACGCTGGTGGACATCACCGCGGTGGATTATCCGGCGCGGCCCGAACGCTTCGACATGGTCTATCACCTGCTGTCGATGTACCGCAACCACCGCCTGCGGGTGAAGGTCGCGATCCGCGAGGAGGACATGGTGCCCTCGATCATCGGCATCCATCCGGCGGCGAACTGGTTCGAGCGCGAGGTGTTCGACATGTTCGGCATCCTGTTCTCGGGCCATCCCGACCTGCGCCGCATCCTCACCGATTACGGCTTCCGCGGCTTCCCGCTGCGCAAGGATTTCCCGACGACCGGCTATACCGAGGTGCGCTATGACGAGGTGCAGAAGCGCGTCGTCTACGAACCGGTGCACCTGACGCAGGAATACCGCCAGTTCGACTTCATGTCCCCCTGGGAAGGCGCGCGATACGTGCTGCCGGGCGACGAGAAATCCGCCGATACGGGGGCGAAGTCGTCGTGACCGGGCAGCCGACACTCCTGTTCTGCGTGGGGGCGACCAAGGCCGGGACCTCCTGGCTCTATCGCTACCTGCACGCGCACCCGGAGTGCCGGATGCGCTCGATCAAGGAGCTGCATTTCTTCGACACCGTGGATTTCGCCGATTACGAGCACCAGTTCGCCACCTATGCCCGCCTGCGCAGCGATCTTGCGGCGCGGCTGGCCGGGGCGGGGGAGTGGCGGGCCGCCAACCTGCAACGGCAGATCGACGACGTGGACGAGGTGGTGGCGGCGCTTGCGCTGGCGCAGTCGGGCGATGAGGTGGGGGCGGTGCGCGCCTATCGCGACTATCTCTTTGCCGCCTCGGGTTCGGCGCGGCTGGTCGGCGACATCACCCCCGGCTACGCGCTGCTGTCCGAGGCGCGGCTGCGGATGATGGCGGGCCTGTCGCCGGCGGTGCGCTTTCTCTACCTGATGCGCGACCCGCTGGAGCGGCTCTGGAGCCATGTGCGGATGCAGGCCCGGCGCCAGTTGCGCGCGGGCGAGGAGATCGGGCTGAAATCGCGCCGCGTGCTGAACCGGGTGGTGCGGCGCGGGCTGGAAACCCATGTCCACAGTCGCGGCGACTACCGCGCGACGATCCTGCGCCTGCAGGCGGCGATCCCCGCCCCGCAGCTGATGATCGAGTTTTCCGAGCGGCTGCTGACCGAGGCCGGGCTCAGGCGGCTGTGCGGATTTCTGGGCATCTCCTACCGCGAGGCCGATACCGGCGAACGCGCCCATGAGGGTGTGAAGCTGGCGATCGACCCCGCGCAGCGCATCGAGGCACTGGCGTTTCTGGCGCCGCAATACGACTTTGTGGAACGGAATTTCGGCCCGCTGCCCGACGGGTGGCTGGCCAGCAGGGCGGAGGTCCGGATATGATGGATGGCAACTTCGACGACGTGCTGACCGGCGAGCAGAAGATCCGCAACTTCAACATCAACTTCGGCCCGCAACACCCTGCGGCGCATGGGGTCTTGCGTCTGGTGCTTGAACTGGACGGCGAGATCGTGGAACGCTGCGACCCGCATATCGGCCTGCTGCATCGCGGGACCGAAAAGCTCATGGAATCGCGGACTTATCTGCAGAACCTTCCCTATTTCGACCGGCTGGACTATGTGGCCCCGATGAACCAGGAACATGCCTGGTGCCTTGCCATCGAACGGCTGACCGGAACCGTCGTGCCGCGCCGCGCCAGCCTGATCCGGGTGCTGTATTCGGAAATCGGCCGCATTCTCAATCACTTGATGAATGTGACCACGCAGGCGATGGACGTGGGCGCGCTGACCCCTCCGCTCTGGGGTTTCACCGCCCGCGAGGAGCTGATGGTGTTCTACGAACGCGCCAGCGGCGCGCGGCTGCACGCGGCCTATTTCCGCCCCGGCGGGGTGCATCAGGACCTGCCGCCGAAGCTGATCGACGATATCGAGGAATGGGCGCTGCGCTTCCCGAGGCTGCTGGACGATATCGACGGGCTGCTGACCGAGAGCCGCATCTTCAAGCAGCGCAATGTCGATATCGGCGTGGTCAAGGAGGAAGACGTCCTGAGCTGGGGCTATTCGGGGGTGATGGTGCGCGGCTCGGGCCTTGCCTGGGATCTGCGGCGCAGCCAGCCCTATGAGTGCTACGACGAATTCGACTTCCAGATCCCGGTGGGAACCAACGGCGACTGCTATGACCGCTACCTGTGCCGGATGGCCGAGATGCGCGAGTCGACCAGCATCATCCTGCAGGCGCTGAAGAAGCTGCGGGCAGAACCGGGCGACATCCTCGCCCGCGGCAAGATCACCCCGCCCAAGCGCGGCGACATGAAGCGGTCGATGGAAAGCCTGATCCACCATTTCAAGCTTTATACCGAGGGCTTCCACGTTCCCGCCGGCGAGGTCTATGCCGCGGTCGAGGCGCCGAAGGGAGAGTTCGGCGTCTATCTGGTCGCCGATGGCAGCAACAAGCCCTACCGCGCCAAGATCCGCGCCCCGAGCTATCTGCACCTGCAATCCATGGACTGGATCGCGAGCGGCCATCAGCTTGCCGATGTGTCCGCGATCATGGGCACGCTGGACGTCGTCTTCGGCGAGGTGGACAGATGACCGCCGCCCCTGCTGCCCCGCTGCCTGCCGCCCCTTACCTGACCGGAGCCGCCGCCTGATGCTTCGCCGCCTCTATCACGAACAGCCCGCCGGCTTTGCCTTCACCCCCGCCAACCAGGCCTGGGCGGAAGCGCAGATCACCAAGTATCCGCCCGGCCGCCAGGCCAGCGCGATCATTCCGCTGCTGTGGCGCGCGCAGGAACAGCAGGGCTGGCTGACCCGCGCCGCGATCGAGCATGTCGCGGACATGCTGGGCCTTGCCTATATCCGGGCGCTGGAAGTGGCGACATTCTACTTCATGTTCCAGCTGCAACCCACGGGAAGCATTGCCCATATCCAGATCTGCGGCACCACGAGCTGCATGATCTGCGGCGCCGAGGATCTGATTGCCGTCTGCCGCGAGAAGATCTCGCCCCGGCCCCACACGCTCTCGGCCGATGGCAGGTTCACCTGGGAAGAGGTGGAATGCCTGGGCGCCTGCGCAAACGCCCCCGCCGCGCAGATCGGCAAGGACTATTACGAGGATTTGACGGCGGAACAGCTGCGCAAGCTGCTGGACGATCTGGCCGGCGGCCTCGTGCCGGTGCCGGGCCCGCAGAACGGGCGCTATGCGTCGGAGCCGCTGACCGGGCTGACCAGCCTTACCGGGCAGGACAGCGGCCGCACCCGCTACAACGCCAGCGTGCAGCGTGCGGTGGATCTGGGCGACACGGTGAAGCGCATCGACGGGACCGAGGTTCCGCTGCTGACGCCCTGGCTGAAGAAGCCGGAGCCGGAGCCGGTGACGGGGGCCGCGGGCGAGGCGACGGAGCCGAAGCCGGGCGCGGGCAGGCCCGCCGACGAGACCGGGATCACCGTGCAGGAGGCCGGGGCGGAAAGCGCCGGGGCCGTGCCGGGCGAGCCTGCCGCCGCCGATGCGCCCTCGAGCGCGCCGGTGACGACGCCCGAGGCACCGATGCCGGGCACCGGCGCCGAGGCCGAGACGCCGGCCGCCGCGGCGGCGGACGGACCGCAAACGCCGGCGGATGCCGCGGATGTGCCCGGCCGCAAGCCCGCCGGCCCGGCCGCGCCGCGTGGCCTGCGCGAGGAGGAATGACCAAGCCCCCGGCCCCGCAGGACAAGGCATTGGCGCGCGAGGCGCGGATGGTGGCCATCGTGATCGCGGTGACGATGGTGCTGTGGATGGGGGCGCAATGGCTGGGCGGCAGGTTCGGGCTCGAGGCCCGCTATGTGTTCCTGTTCGACCTGGCCGCGATGGCCGCGTTCGTCTGGGCGCTGGTCGTGACCTGGCGGATCTGGCAACGGCAAGGGCGCCAGTGATTTGAGGATGCAAGGATGCTGAAGGATCAGGACCGGATCTTTACCAACCTCTACGGGATGCATGACCGCAGCCTGAAGGGTGCGCAGGCGCGCGGCCACTGGGACGGCACCGCCGGCATCATCGCCAGGGGCCGCGACTGGATCGTGGATGAGATGAAGAAGTCGGGCCTGCGCGGGCGCGGCGGCGCGGGGTTTCCCACCGGGCTCAAATGGTCGTTCATGCCCAAGCAGAGCGACGGGCGCCCGGCCTATCTGGTCATCAATGCCGACGAATCCGAACCGGCGACCTGCAAGGACCGCGAGATCATGCGCCACGATCCGCATACGCTGGTCGAGGGCGCGCTGATCGCCAGCTTCGCGATGGGCGCCCATACCTGCTACATCTACATCCGCGGCGAATACATCCGCGAGAGGGAGGCGCTGCAGGCCGCCATCGACGAATGCTATGACGCCGGGCTTCTGGGGGCGAATGCGGCCGGGTCGGGCTGGGATTTCGACCTGTTCCTGCACCACGGCGCCGGGGCCTATATCTGCGGCGAGGAAACCGCGCTGCTGGAAAGCCTTGAAGGCAAGAAGGGGATGCCGCGGATGAAGCCGCCCTTCCCGGCGGGCGCGGGGCTCTACGGCTGCCCCACGACGGTGAACAATGTCGAATCCATCGCCGTGGTGCCGACGATCCTGCGCCGCGGCGCCGAATGGTTCGCGGGCTTCGGGCGGCCGAACAACGCGGGCGTGAAGCTGTTCGCGATGTCGGGCCATGTGAACACGCCCTGCGTCATTGAGGAGACGATGTCGATCAGCATGAAGGAGCTGATCGAGACGCATGGCGGCGGCGTGCGCGGCGGCTGGAAGAACCTCAAGGCGGTGATTCCCGGCGGCGCCTCCTGCCCGATCCTGCCCGCCGATCTGTGCGATGCCGCAGTCATGGACTATGACGGGATGCGCGAGCTGAAATCCAGCTTCGGCACCGCCTGCATGATCGTGATGGACCAGTCCACCGATGTCATCAAGGCGGTGTGGCGGCTGTCGAAGTTCTTCAAGCATGAAAGCTGCGGGCAGTGCACGCCCTGCCGCGAGGGCACCGGCTGGATGATGCGGGTGATGGAGCGGCTGGTGACCGGCGAGGCCGAGGTCGAGGAGATCGACATGCTGCTGAGCGTCACCCGGCAGGTGGAGGGCCACACGATCTGCGCGCTTGGCGATGCGGCGGCCTGGCCGATCCAGGGGCTGATCCGCCACTTCCGCGATGAGATCGAGGACCGGATCAAGGCCAAGAAGACCGGCCGCATGGGCGCGCTGGCGGCGGAGTGAGGATGCGGGCCGCGGGGATCATCGGCATGGTGGGGGCGGGCGTGCTGGGCGCCTGCGCCGCGCCTTCCGTGCCGGATGCGGCCGAGGCTGCAAGGGTTCCCGTCGCGGTCGAGGGCAAGGCCTTCGTGGCCGAGGTCGGGCCGGGGCCGCAGGGGGTGCGCTTCACCCCCGCGGGCGCGGTGCCGGTCAGCGGAATGCGTGTTTCGGTGCGCCGGTCGGCGGTGCCGCTCGACTACAGCGAGGGGCGGGTGGCCAAGCAGGCCGCCGCGCTGGCCTGCGCGGCGCAGGGGCGGCGCTTTGACGACACCGCGCATGGCCGCTTTGCCGGCGCCGGGGTCTGGGAGTTCGCGGGGGCCTGCGCGTGACGGGCGCCCCGGCAATGGCGGCGATGGCCGCGCAAGAAACGAAAGCCGCGGCGGGCCTTGCCCCTGCGGTGCCGGGCCGGGGGCCCGGACCTGTGCTGGAAGGGGCGCTTTGAGATGTCCGATACCCGGAAGATCATCATCGACGAGATCGAGATCGAGGTCGATCCGAACCTGACGCTGATCCAGGCCTGCGAGCAGGCGGGCATCGAGATCCCGCGCTTTTGCTACCATGAGCGGCTGTCGATCGCCGGCAACTGCCGGATGTGCCTCGTGGAGGTCGTCGGCGGGCCGCCGAAGCCCACCGCAAGCTGCGCGATGCAGGTCAAGGACCTGCGCCCCGGCCCGAATGGCGAGCCCTCGGTGATCAGGACCAACTCGCCGATGGTGAAGAAGGCCCGCGAGGGGGTGATGGAGTTCCTGCTCATCAACCACCCGCTCGACTGCCCGATCTGCGACCAGGGCGGCGAGTGCGACCTTCAGGATCAGGCGATGGCCTACGGCGTCGATTTCAGCCGCTACCGCGAGCCCAAGCGCGCGGTCGAGGATCTGGACCTCGGCCCGCTGGTCGAGACGCACATGACGCGCTGCATTTCGTGCACCCGCTGCGTGCGCTTCACCTCCGAGGTCGCCGGGATCGACCAGATGGGCCAGACCGGGCGCGGCGAGGATGCCGAGATCACCACCTATCTGAACATGACGCTGGAGTCGAACCTGCAGGGCAACATCATCGACCTGTGCCCGGTGGGCGCGCTGGTGAGCAAGCCCTATGCCTTCACCGCCCGCCCCTGGGAGCTGACCAAGACCGAGACCGTGGACGTGATGGACGCGCTTGGCAGCAATATCCGGGTGGATTGCAAGGGCCGCGAGGTGATGCGGATCCTGCCGCGCAACCATGACGGCGTGAACGAGGAGTGGATCAGCGACAAGACCCGCTTCGTCTGGGACGGCCTGCGCCGGCAGCGGCTGGACACGCCCTATATCCGCGAGGGCGGCAAGCTGCGCAAGGCAGGCTGGCCCGAGGCGCTGGCGGCGGCGGCGGCGGCGATGACGGGCCGCAGGGTCGCGGGGCTTGTCGGCGATCTGGCCCCGGTCGAGGCGGCCTTTGCGCTGAAGCGCCTCGTGGAGGGGATTGGCGGGGCGGTGGAATGCCGCACCGATGGCGCGCGCCTGCCGGCGGGCCAGCGTGGCGGCTATGCCGGCACGGCGCGGATCGAGGATATCGACGCCGCGCGCGACATCTGGATCATCGGATCCAACCCGCGGCTGGAAGCCCCGGTGCTGAACGCCCGCATCCGCAAGGCCTGGACGCGGGGCGCCGAGGTGCATGTCATCGGTCCGAAGGCCGACCTGACCTATGACGTGACGCACGAGGGCACCGGCCGTGACACGCTGGTGCGCATCGCCGCATCGGCCAGGGCGCCGGACGGGCCGGCGCTGGTGATCGTGGGGCAGGGCGCGCTGAGCGAGGCCGATGGCGAGGCGGTGCTGGCGCAGGCGCTGGCGCTGGCAGGCGGGCTGGGCGGCGGGCTGCTGGTGCTGCATACCGCCGCCGCGCGCGTGGGCGCGATGGACGTGGGCGCGGTGACGACGGGCGGCATGGCGGCGGCGCTGGACGGGGCCGAGGTGGTCTACAACCTGGGGGCCGACGAGGTGGAGATCGCCGCCGGGCCTTTCGTGATCTATCAGGGCAGCCATGGCGACCGCGGCGCGCACCGGGCCGACATCATCCTGCCGGGCGCCGCCTGGACCGAGGAGGCGGGCCTTTTCGTCAGCACCGAGGGGCGCCCGCAGCTCGCGCTGCGCGCCGGCTTTCCGCCGGGCGAGGCCAAGGAGAACTGGGCGATCCTGCGCGCCCTGTCGGCAGAGCTTGGCGCGGCGCAGCCCTGGGACTCGCTGGCCCAGTTGCGCCGGGCGCTGGTCGAGGCGGTGCCGCATCTGGCGATGATCGACCAGGTGCCGCGGAACGCGCCTGCGGACCTGGATCCGCGGGCGCCGGGCAATGCCGATTTCCGGGTGGCGGTGAAGGACTTCTACCTGACCAACCCCATCGCCCGCGCCTCGGCGCTGATGGCCGAGTTGTCGGCGATGGCGCAGGCCCGCGCCTCGGCGCCGATGGCCGCGGAATGACCCGGCGCGGCGCCCCTGCCGCGGCGCTTGCCACCGGCCTTCTGGCCGGGCTGGCGGGCTGCGCGGACGGCGCCGCGGGCCAGCCGGATGCAACCGGCGCCGCATCCCGCCCCGACTACCGGGGGCTGGAGGCCAGCCTGCTCGGCGGCGATCTGATCCGCGTGCGCGCCGCCATGTCGGGCGGGCGGGGCCTGCCGGATCTGGAGGCTTACGCGGCCTGCGGGACGGCGCAATATGCGCTGGCCCGGGGCTATGGCTTCGCGCGCCATGTGCGCACGAATGTCGATGAAGAGGGTGGCGTTTGGCGCGCGGATGCTGTTTACACCATCTCGCCAGCACTGCCTCGGGGCATCGCCACGCTTGACGCCGAAGTCGTCGTCGCGGCCTGTTCCGAACAGGGTATACCGACGGTCTGAGGGACAAAAGGCAACATGGCTGAGTTTCTTTCCACCCCACTGGGCACCTTCCTGCTGATCGCGGTGCAGGGCCTTGGCATCATTGCCTTCGTGATGATTTCGCTGCTGTTCCTCGTCTATGGCGACCGCAAGATCTGGGCCGCGGTGCAGATGCGCAAGGGCCCCAACGTGGTGGGCGCCTTCGGCCTGCTGCAGTCGGTGGCCGACGCACTGAAATACGTCGTCAAGGAAATCGTCGTGCCCGCCGGGGCCGACAAGTTCGTGTTCTTCCTCGCGCCCCTGATCTCGTTCGTGCTGGCGGTGCTGGCCTGGGCGGTGATCCCGTTCAACGAGGGCTGGATCCTCGCCGACATCAACGTGGCGATCCTGTTCGTCTTTGCGGTCTCCTCGCTGGAGGTCTATGGCGTGATCATGGGCGGGTGGGGCTCGAACTCCAAGTATCCGTTCCTCGGCTCGCTGCGCTCGGCCGCGCAGATGATCTCCTACGAGGTGTCGCTGGGGCTGATCATCATCGGCGTGATCATCTCGACCGGCTCGATGAGCTTTGGCAGCATCGTCGAGGCGCAGCGCGGCAATCTTGGCCTGTTCAACTGGTACTGGCTGCCGCATCTGCCGATGATGGTGCTGTTCTTCATTTCGGCGCTGGCCGAGACGAACCGCCCGCCCTTCGACCTGTCGGAAGCGGAGTCGGAACTGGTGGCCGGGTTCATGGTGGAATATTCCTCGACGCCCTACCTGCTGTTCATGGCCGGCGAGTATATCGCCGTCTTCCTGATGTGCGCGCTGATGAGCCTGCTGTTCTTCGGCGGCTGGCTCTCGCCGATCCCCGGCCTGCCCGATGGCGTGCTGTGGATGGTGGCGAAGATGGCGTTCTTCTTCTTCATGTTCGCGATGGTGAAGGCGATCGTGCCGCGCTACCGCTACGACCAGCTGATGCGGATCGGCTGGAAGGTGTTCCTGCCGATGTCGCTGGCCTGGGTGGTGCTGGTGGCCTTTCTGGCACGATACGAAATCCTGGGCGGGTTCTGGGCCCGCTGGACGATGGGGGGCTGAGGCATGGCGCTCGACTATACCCGCGCGGCGAAATATTTCCTTATGTTCGATTTCATCAAGGGCTTCGGCCTGGGGATGAAATACTTCCTCGCGCCCAAGGAAACGCTGAACTATCCGCATGAGAAGGGGCCGCTGTCGCCGCGCTTCCGCGGCGAGCACGCGCTGCGCCGCTATCCGAACGGCG
>DIVD01000080.1:0-2393 GCA_002423245.1 Rhodobacteraceae bacterium UBA6141 | reverse complement strand
TATTGCGGCTTCTGCCAGGAGGCCTGTCCGGTCGATGCCATCGTCGAGGGGCCGAACTTCGAATTCGCGGCCGAGAGCCGCGAGGAGCTGTTCTACGACAAGGACCGGCTGCTGGAGAACGGCGACCGCTGGGAGGCCGAGATCGCCCGCAACCTCGAGATGGATGCGCCCTACAGATGAAGGACGAATTCTCCAAGATGTTCAAGGCGATGATGGACCAGAGCCAGCAGATGGCCAAGGCCTTCAACCCCGCGCTGGAAACCTTCAGCGTCAAGGGGTTCGAGGCGCTGATCCCGACCCTGTCGAAGGACTTCATGGAGATGGCCTTTGGCCGCACCTTCAACCGCGAGGGGCTGGATGCCAAGACAAGGCTTCTGGTGACGATCGCGGCGCTGACCGTGCTGGGCGCGCAGGCGGACAGCCAGTTGCGGCTGACGATCCGCCACGCGCTGCAGGCGGGCGCGACGCAGCGGGAGATCGCGGAAGTGATCTACCAGATGAGCCTGTTTGGCGGGTTGCCCGCCATGACCCGCGCGCTGGAGATCGCCCAGGGCGTCTTCACCGAGGGCGGCGAGAAGGAGTGAGGCCGGTGGAATCGAGCCAGTGGACGCGACCGACGCAGTCGGGGCCAGCGAGATGAGGAGCGCGGGATGAGCGTTTTCGAGTTTTCCTTCTACCTCTTCGCCATCACCGCCGTCGTGGCGGGGCTGATGGTCGTGGTCGCGCGCAACCCGGTGCATTCGGTGCTGTGGCTGATCCTGGCCTTCCTGTCGGCGGCGGGGCTGTTCGTGCTGATGGGCGCCGAGTTCGTGGCGATGCTGCTGGTGATCGTCTATGTCGGCGCCGTGGCGGTGCTGTTCCTGTTCGTCGTGATGATGCTCGACGTGGATTTCGCCGAGCTGAAGGGCGAGCTTGCACGCTACATGCCGCTGGGCCTGCTGATCGGCGTGATCATCCTGCTGGAACTGGGCATGGTGTTCGGCGCCTGGAACAGCTCGGACATGGCCCAAAGCCTGCGCGTCGCGCCCACACCCGAGGGCGTGCAGAACACCGCCGCGCTCGGGGCGCTGATCTATGACAGATACGTCTTCCTGTTCCAGACCGCCGCGCTGATCCTGCTGGTCGCGATGATCGGGGCGATCGTGCTGACCCTGCGCCACCGCAAGGATGTCAAGCGGCAGGACGTCTTGCAGCAGATGTACCGCGATCCGGCCAAGGCGATGGAGTTGCGCGACGTGAAGCCCGGGCAGGGGCTTTGAGACAGCCGCGCGCCCCGCGCCACCGGCGCGGGGTTCGCCACCAGACGGAACAGCGGGCGCCTGAACGGCCCGGAGGGACGAAATGATCGGACTGACACATTACCTGAGCGTTGCCGCCGCGCTGTTCGTGATCGGCATCTTCGGCATCTTCCTGAACCGGAAGAACGTCATCGTCATCCTGATGTCGATCGAGCTGATGCTGCTGGCGGTCAACATCAATTTCGTCGCCTTCTCGGCGCATCTGAACGACCTTGCCGGGCAGGTGTTCACCCTGTTCGTGCTGACGGTCGCGGCGGCCGAGGCGGCGATCGGTCTGGCGATCCTCGTGTGCTTCTTCCGCAACCGCGGCACCATCGCCGTGGAAGACGTCAACGTGATGAAAGGCTGAGGGGCACATGGAAACGATCATCCTCTTTGCCCCGCTCGTGGGCTCTCTCATCGCGGGCTTCGGCTGGCGCGTGATCTCGGAACAGGGCGCGCAGCTGGTGACCACGGGCCTGCTGTTCCTTGCCTGCCTGCTGTCCTGGGTGCTGTTCCTTGGCCATGACGGGACCACGCAGCACATCCACATTCTCGACTGGATCCAGTCCGGCTCGCTGGCGACCGAATGGTCGATCCGCATGGACCGGCTGACCGCGATCATGCTGATCGTGGTCACAACGGTGTCGGCGCTCGTGCACCTTTATTCCTTCGGCTACATGGCGCATGACGACAACTGGGGCCCGCAGGAGCATTACAAGGCGCGCTTCTTCGCCTATCTGTCGTTCTTCACCTTCGCCATGCTGATGCTGGTGACCTCGGACAACCTGGTGCAGATGTTCTTCGGCTGGGAGGGCGTGGGCGTCGCCTCCTACCTGCTGATCGGCTTCTACTACAAGAAGCCCTCGGCCAATGCCGCCGCGATGAAGGCGTTCATCGTCAACCGGGTCGGTGACTTCGGCTTTTCGCTTGGCATCGTGGCGCTGTTCTTCCTGACCGACTCGATCCGCATGGATGACATCTTCGCCGCCGCGCCGGTGCTGGCCGAAACGCAGCTCGGCTTCTTGTGGACGGACTGGAACGCCGCCAACCTGATCGGCGTGCTGCTGTTCATCGGCGCGATGGGCAAATCGGCGCAGCTTGGCCTGCACACCT
>DIVD01000079.1:23229-25095 GCA_002423245.1 Rhodobacteraceae bacterium UBA6141 | reverse complement strand
CCGGCGGACACAGACCAAGCCCGGAGTCCAGGACGTAGACCTGCAAGTCCGCGAGGCCCCTGCCGATCCAACCCCGCTGCGCCGCAGCGACCGCCGGCAGGTCGATCGGCACGGCGGTCACATGGACGGTCGTTTCGGTGATGCCGTACATGTTGATCAGCCGGGGGCGCACCGGATGCCGATCGACCCACGATTGCAATCGCGGAATGTCGAGCGCTTCGCCGCCGAAGATCACTGTCCTCAGCGCGAGGGGAACACCCTCTGCGGCGGCATCTGCCTGGATGAGTTGATAGAAGGCCGACGGCGTCTGGTTGAGGACCGTCACCCCTTCCCTCGCGATCAGGGCGCGGAATTGATCGGGCGAGCGGGCCACAAGGCTGGGCACAATGACCAGCCGCCCGCCGTGCAGCAGCGCGCCCCAGATCTCCCAGACCGAGAAATCGAAGGCGTAAGCATGGAACAACGTCCAGACGTCGCCCCCGTCGAAGGCCATCCAGGGGCGCGCCGCATCGAATAGCCGCGAGACCTGACGATGTTCGATGCAGACGGCCTTTGGCTTACCCGTACTGCCCGAGGTGTAGATGAGATAGGCAGGATGCCTCGGGTCGAGCGGTGCGACGCGATCGGCGTCCCTCGGGGCATGGGCCGGCGCGGCGTCGAGCGCGCTATCGTCGTCAACCGCGATCAGGTCGGCGTCGGCCTGAGCCAGGGCGGACAGCCGGTCGGCGAGCCCACGGGTGGTCAGGACAGCGCGCGGCCGCGCATCGGCGAGAAGGAAATCGAGGCGCTCGGCCGGCAGGTCCGGCTCGAGTGGCAGATAGGCGGCGCCCGCCTTCAACACGCCCAGCACCGCCGCCACCATCTCGATCGAGCGGTCGAACGAAAGCGCCACCACCGTCTCGGGACCGGCGCCCAGCCCGATCAGGCGCCAGGCGATGCGGTTGGCCGCGGCCTCCAGCCCGGCATAGTCCAGCGATCGCTCGCCGTCTGTGAGCGCAATCGCCGTGGGCGTGCGCGCTGCCTGCGCCTCGAACAGGGCGGGCAGCGGCGTGGAGTCAGGCGCCGTATTCCTAGCCTTGGCCTGGGCGTTGGCAAGTCTCTTTGCTTCGTCCGGCAACAACACCGCGAGCTTCGCCAATCGCCGACTTGGGTCCGCCACACCCTGCTCCAGCAGGCCGATCAGGCGCGCCGCCAGGCCGTCCGCACTCGCCCGGTCGAACAACTCGGCGCTGTATTCCAGGCTGCCGCGCCAGGCTCCATCGTCTTCGGTGAAGGTGAAGCATAGATCGAACTTCGCTGTGGTCGGCTCCACCGGCAACAGGCGGCTGGTGAGCCCGGGCACATTGAAGCGTCCGTCCACCCCGGTGTTCAGCACCAGCATCGTCTGGAACAGGGGCTGACGGCCCGGCGCGCGCGGCGGATCGAGCGCGTCCACCAGCCGCTCGAACGGGGCATCCTGATTCATGTAGGCGTCGAGGCATACCTCCCGGCTCCGGGCCACCAGCGCCCCGAAATCCGGATCGCCGCTCAGATCGACCCGCAGCACCAGCGTGTTGACGAAGAACCCCACCGACGCCTCGAGCGCTGCATCGTTCCGGCCCGCGACCACCGTGCCGATTGCGATATCCGTTCCCGCACCAAGTCGGCTCAGCAGCGCCGACACGGCTGCGTGCAACACCATGAACGGGGTGGCGCCGTGGGCGCGCCCCAGGGCCTCGATCCGCGCAACCAGATCTTCCGGCAGGGCGAGGGGAACCACGCCCACGGTCCGTCGGGGATGCAGAGGGCGCGGACGATCAAAGGGAAGCGATAGCTCAACCGGCAGGTTGTGAAGCGTGTCGCGCCAATAGTTGATCTGGCGTCCGA
>DIVD01000079.1:0-23166 GCA_002423245.1 Rhodobacteraceae bacterium UBA6141 | reverse complement strand
GTCGAACGGCCGCGCCGCCTCGGCCACGAGCACGGCGCCGACCGTGTCCGGCGCGCACGTCTGCCGATCGAGCACGACATGCGCCTGTTCGAGCACCTCCTGGTAGGGCTCTCCGCCGTCGTCCTTCAGCAGCGTGCGCAGGCTCTCGTGGCGCATCGCCACATCGTCCAGCGCCGCCGCCAGCGCCGCCGCATCCAGCCGGCCGTGCAGCCGCGCCGCCAGCGGGATGTTGTAGGCCGCGTCGGCTCCTTCCAGCCGATCCAGGAACCACAGCCGCGCCTGCGCGAACGACAGCGGCAAACGCGACGGCCGGTCTTGCGCCGTCAGGGCATGGGTCGCCCGAGGCGCCTGCCGCACCCGCTCGGCCAGATCGCCCAGCCGCGGCGCCTCGAACACCGAGCGGATGCCCAGCACCCGGCCCAGCACGCTGCGCACTCGCGCCACCAGCCGCGCCGCCAGCAGCGAGTGGCCGCCGAGCGCGAAGAAGTCGTCCTCCGGGCCGACCCTTTCCAGGCTCAGCAGCTCGCCGACCAGGCCGCACAGAACCGCCTCTTCCGGCGTCCGCGAAATGCCGCCACGCACCTGTGGCCCCGGCGCCGGCAGCGCCTTGCGGTCCACCTTCCCGTTCGCCGTCAGCGGCAGCGCGTCCAGCACCACGATCGCCGACGGAACCATATAGTCCGGAAGAACCGACAAAAGATGCCGGCGCAGTGCTGCTTTATCGAGCGCACGCCCTACAACATAGGCAACCAACCGCAATTCACCGTCGGCCGCCGGCTGGCCAACCACCTCGGCCTGCTCAACACCGGGCGCCCGCAGAATTGCGGTTGCTATCTCGCCGGGCTCTATCCGGACGCCGCGAAGCTTGAGCTGATCGTCGACACGTCCCTGGAATACGAACTGACCATCCACTCGCTGGTTGGCCAAATCGCCGGTTCGATAGAGCCGTTCTCCCGGTTGAAAGGGACTGGCGATGAAGCGGGTGGCGGTTTGGCCAGGACGCCTCCAGTAGCCGCGGGCGAGGTTGTCGCCAGCGATGTAGAGTTCTCCCGTCTCGCCCGGACGGCAGGGCTCCAGTCGTTCATCGAGAAGATAAAGCCTCGTCCCAAGGATCGGCGCCCCGATCGGCGGCGTCTCGTCCGCCGTTGCGATGAGCGCCGCCGTCGAGAAGATTGTCGCTTCCGTCGGGCCGTATTCATTGAAGAGAGCAACGTCGGCGCGCCGCTCGCAATGCCGCCGGACCAGACTCGGTTGCAGCGCATCGCCGCCGACGATGACCCGCGTCAGATTCGCGCCGAATGGCGCGTCATCTTCGGCCAGCGCCGCGGCATAGGCGGAAGACGCCAGCATGACTGTCCGCACTGCGCCGCGCCAACGCGGCGCCAGGCTATGGAATCCGGCTGGATCGACGCCCAGCACCAGGGTTCCACCGCTGCCGAGGGTCGCGAAGATCTGGGCGACCGAGATATCGAAGGTGAGTGGAGCGGTCAGGCAGACGACGCCCGGCGCATCCGGATAAAGATGCTCGCGCGCTCGAAGCGAGTGCATGGCGGCGCGGTGGGAGACTGCGACAGCCTTCGGCTCTCCCGTGCTGCCGGACGTGTAGATGAGATAGGCGACCTGCTCCGGCGAACCTTGCCTGCGTAGCGCTGCCGGAACCGATGAAGGCGCAGTGGCCAGAGATGGCATCGCCAGACTGAGCGAGCGCAGCGGCTCGGGCAGGCGTCTCGCTACTCCTTCCGGGGCCACGATCCCGGCTGGCCGGGCATCGCTAAGGATCGATGCGAGGCGCGCATCGGGCTGGTTCGGGTCGAGTGGAAGATAGGCCGCACCGGCCTTCATGACGCCCAAGATCGCGACAATGCTCTCGATCGTGGCGGGCGACAGGATCGCGAACACCTGTTCGGGTTCTGCCCCCGCGTTCAGCAGGATGCCTGCGAAGCGCGCCGCATGCCGGTCAAGCTCGGCGTAGGTCAGCACCCGCTGCCCATCGACCAGAGCAATGGTCTCCGGCGTCGCGCCGGCTTGGGCTTCAAACAGCTCGGCCAAGCCGATGGGATGCGTGGCCGAGAGGACATTGTCATGGCCAGCGTAATCGATCGCGGCGCTCAACGCCGACGGGCGATCGGCGGTTTGGCCTCTTGAACCAGGGCGGTCCATATACGGCTGGTCTTGACGCTCCTTGGTCATCGTCCCCTACGAATCCTGGGACAGGATGGCCGGCGCTCCATTCAGCCCGCATCCGTCAGTTTGTCCCCCCAAACACCGGGAAGGAAACCATAGCGGCGCAGGCTGCGGTTGACCATCGGGGAAATGGAGCCAGGTACTCGATCGCCGCCGCAGCCCAACCGACCACCTTACCAGCCGACCACGTTAGACGTCGCGGCAAGTCGGAGCATTCAAGGGTCTCTCTCTTGAACCGATCGCTGCTTCACCAGACGTCGGCGCAATCGTCAAAGCAGGCAGGCTCACCCATGATCAGCTTACGTCGCGCCAATTGAAGACCAACCTCCATCGCCTTCCGTAAGTCATGGCGGCCGCCAGCGAGCGCTGCGATCACGCCGCCGGCGAAGATGTCCCCCGCGCCCACCGGGTCGCGGATCAGCCGGTCGGCGAGGGGCGGCAGGCAAAGGTCAATATTTTCGCCGCCCAGGTATCTGTAGGCGCGGGCACCGTCGACCGCCTTTTCCATGACGATCCCGCTGAAGGTCCGGACGAGAGTCGAGGCGCACCAGCGCCGGGCTTCGCCGTCGTTGAGGAAGATCAGGTCGCCCAGTTCCGCCAGCTCGACCATGCTGTCGGTGGCCAGCCGCGCACTCCAGATCGCACCGGGATCGAGGGAGATCAGCAGACCAGGATTGGCCGAATTAGCGTTACGCAGAATGCGCCTGAGCGGAGCGAACACGGCGTCGTCAATCAGGGAGCTGATATGAACCGCGCTTGTAATGGGCGTCGGCGGTGGAGAGCAGCCGGACAACATTCCGGTGACTGATCGCCACGCCTTTGGGGCGCCCGGTGCTTCCCGACGTGTAGATGATATAGGCGATATTGTCCGGTCTCAGCGATGCGACACGATCTTCGTCTCGCGGTGCGGCGACCGGCTTGAGCGCAGGCACATGATTGATCTCCGCGTCATCCGGCAAGATGCGATCAACATGAGGCGGCAGACGCCCCGCAACACCGTTGATCGTCAGCACAACGCCGGGTGCGCTGTCCTCGATGTAGAACAAGCTGTGGAGTGTCCATGGGTTCAACTCATCCGTTGACCCTGGGAAAGGCAAATCGACCCTTCCCCTCCGGGAGGGGAGCAACGCCCATGGGTATGCCGTAAATCGCATCCAGGCGGTCAGGGGCCAGCAGTTCGTCCGGCGTCGCATCGGCGACGAGCCCCCCCTGACGCAGTGCGATGATCCGGTCGCAAAAACGCGCCGCCATATTGATCTCGTGGATCACGACCACGCTCGCAACACGATGTGTCTCGCTGAGCTGCCTGAGCAGACCGAGGACCTCGATCTGATGCCCTACGTCCAGCGCCGCGATAGGCTCATCGAGCAGCAGTAGCTGCGCTTCCTGCGCGACGAGCATGGCCAGCCAAGCGCGTTGGCGTTCGCCACCTGAGAGAGTTTCCACGAAGCGAACAGCCAGGCCGACCATCCCTGTGAGATGCAGCGCTTCTTCTACCTTCGCGGCATCCCCCTCGCCGAAGCGACGGAAAGCGCCGTGCCAAGGGTAGCGCCCAAACGCGACAAGCTCGCGAACTGTCAGCCGCGTCGTGATTGGCACATGCTGCGGCAGATAGCCGACAGCACGAGCGAAGGCGCGATCCGGCCAGTCGACGACGTCGCGCCCATCATAGTGGATCGTTCCTCCGCTCGGCGTTTGTTGGCGGGCGAGAAGCCGAAGCAGGGTGGATTTTCCCGAACCGTTCTGGCCGATGATACCGGTCACGCCCTGCCTGCCGATATCGAGCGTCAAGGGCTGCAAGAGTGTCTTGCCTCCGACCGCGAATTGCAGGCCGGCAAGGGTCATTCCGGTCGTCGTTCCGTTCATTAACTGCGCGCCCTTCTGTTCAATAGCAGCATCAGCGCTGGCGCTCCCAACAGCGCGGCCACAAGCCCGGTCGGCAGTTGCAGCGGGAAGCTCACAGTCCGCGCCAGCCAGTCCGCCCCGATCATGATCGCGGCACCCGTTCCCGCCGCTGCGAAGAGCACCGATCGAAGCTTTCGCAGGCCCAGCGTCATGACGATATGCGGGGCTACCAATCCAATGAAGGTGACAGGCCCGAGGATCGGCATGGCGGCTGTGCTCGTCAGTGCGGCCAGCAGCAACAGCGAAAGTCGTGCTCGTGTTAGATTCACGCCGAGCCCCCGAGCGGCCTCCGGCCCCAGCCGAAGAAGCTCCAGCCAGCGGCGCAGGACAAGCGCCGCGATCAGCGCCACCGACGCAGCCAACATCGTCAGCACCGCAGCCTCGAGCGAGACGCCGGCGACGGAGCCCGACATCCAGCCCAGAAGGCGCATCGAGCGCGGATCGCCGACGGCAGTCAGGACACCAACCAGCGCGTCGGCGAGCGCGCTGACCGCGATGCCCGCAAGCAACATATGGTCCGGCGCAAAACCGCTGCGCCGGCCGAGAGCCAGGATCAGCAGCAGGACAACCATGCCGCCACCGACGGCTGTCATGGCATCACCCGCTACGCCGATCTCACCGAAGAGCAGCAAGCTCAGCGCCACAGCCAGCAAGGCCCCCGCTGAAACGCCGAGCACCTCGGGGCTGGCCAGTTCGTTACGAGTCAGGCGCTGTAGTACGACGCCGGACAAAGCCAGCAAGGCCCCGGCTGCGCCGCTCGCGAGGATCCGCGGAAGCCGCCAGACAGCGACCGCGCCCCACGCGCCAAAGGGTAATGACCAGTCGCCGGCCGGCCCTCGGCCGACGAGCAAGGCGACAACGACGAGGAGTCCCAGCCCCATGAGGACGACAGGCGTCCGCGGCGCGGGTGAATCACTCCAATTGGGCGGCGGGG
The DNA here is from genome assembly GCA_002423245.1 of Rhodobacteraceae bacterium UBA6141. Classification (GTDB taxonomy): domain Bacteria; phylum Pseudomonadota; class Alphaproteobacteria; order Rhodobacterales; family Rhodobacteraceae; genus Frigidibacter. The sequence continues at coordinate 18,143 of DIVD01000079.1, read as the reverse complement.
CGATGGCGGGGGGCGCCGAGGGCTTCATCCGGCGAATGAGTAGCAGGAGCAAAGGCGAGCCGAGAACGGCCGTGACGGCCCCAGTCGGCAGGAACTCCGAATACTGGCCGGCGAAAAGCTGGACGGCCGCGTCGGTGATCAGCAGCATCAATGCACCGAGCAGGATCGACCAGCCCAGTTGTGCGCCGAGCCGACGTGCGCCCGCCAGCCGCGCAAGGGCCGGCGCGACAAGTCCAACGAAGCCGATCACGCCGACCATGCTCACAACGAAGCCGGTCATGATGGAGGCGATAGCGATCGCGACGAAACGCAGCCGCGCGACGGATAGGCCAAGCCCTCTGGCCCCTTCATCGCCCAGTTGCAGAACGGCCAATGAGCGCAGGAGCGGCAGCAAGGCCAACGAGACCAATCCCAAACGTAGCGCCAAGCCCACGAACGGCGACCAACCCTGTTGGCTCAAAGACCCGCTGCCCCATAGGAAGACCGCGGTCATTTGCCGAGCCTCGACAAGGCCCAATAAAGCGGCCAGAGCGCCGCAGAACAAACCGACGATCAGGCCGGCGATGACCGTCGCGACTGGTTCGAAGCCACGGCGCCGAACGAGCAGGAAAACCAGACCCGTAGTGATCGCGCTGCCCGAGATGGCGACAAGATCCCGGCCGAAGCCGAGAAGGCCCGGCGCCGCGACTGTGGCGATCGCCAATGCGACTCGCGCACCCGCCTCGACACCGAGCGTCGTCGGCGAAGCCAGCGGGTTGCGCAACACAAACTGCATGATAGCGCCGGCCCCCGCGAGTCCGGCCCCGCACAGCGCCGCGATGGCCAGCCGAGGCAGCGTTGCATAGACGAAGACCATCCTGTCAGCGTCGTAGCCCTCGGCACTCGAGGGTGTTCGGAGGAACGCCATCAGCGGATCATGGATGACCGCGATCACCAGCCCGCCGGCGATCAGCGCGAGGATGAGGGCCAGCAGGGCCGGGCCGAATTTCTCCTTTCCGCTCGTCATCCCGCGACGCGTTCCAACTCGGTCGTGAGCAGGCGTGCGAATCGCAGGGCGGCCGGCAGCGCTCCGAACATGAGCACCGGTGGTAATATCGACATATGGCCCGCCTTGACGAATGGTAGCTCACGCCAGAGAGGGCTCTGAGCGAGTGTCGGCAACGCATCCGGCGGGACGGGCTGGAATGCGACGAGGCGCACGTCCTTGCCGGTTGCGAGCCCTTCTATCCCCGTCGTCGCAAAGCCCCAGGCATTTGTGGGCTTGGTCCAGGCGTTCTGGAGTCCCAGTGTATCGAGGACATTTTGGTAAAGGCCGACTCCGCCATAAGCGCGCACATGCCGTGCATCGAGAAAGCCCACGAGGAGAACTGGCGGCAGGCGCAAACGCGCAAGACGCGTGCGGCAAGCGGCTAGCTGTGCGTCGGTGTATGCGATGAGAGCTTCCGCTTGCCTTTCGGCTCCGACCATCGCCCCCAGTTCACGGGTCAATGTACGAGGGCGATCGAGCGGCGTCGATGTCGGTTCAAAGACGGTGAAGCGCCGAACCGGCGCGATGCGGGCAAGCGCAGGTTCCTGATCTTGCGAAAAGGGCGACGTCAGGATGAGATCCGGATGCAAAGCGGCCAGAAGCTCGAAATTGACCTCTTGCTGGACGCCGATGTCGGCCGTGCCGGCCGGCAGGCGGGGCTCGACCACGAATCGGTTCCAGTCGCTCGCCGCCACCAGCGCGATCGGCGGTTCTCCGAGCGCGAAAAGAGTCTCGGCAATGGCCCAATCCAACACGGCGACGCGCTGGGCCGCCTTTGACGCGCCGAGGGAACTCGGCAACAACGCCGTACAGGCGATTGCCCCGACCAGATTCCTCCGCGTCAGGAATAACTTGGACTTGCCCTCCATCATACCCTATTTCTTAATATAGGGTGTAGGCGAGAGACAAGCTCGTAGTCCTGAATGCTGCTGATGCGGAGTGCTCCCTGGCGATGATCGAAGCCGAGATCGCGTTCCTTGCGCCGTGCGAGCGGCGTCCTGTCTTCCATGATACGCCTTCGGACAAGGACTATCTCCCGCTTAAACAGCGCATCGTTCCAATCAGCGCGATCCATGACGAGCGGATGACATTCGCGCTCGACCGCCATGGCATCGAAATTGTTCATCGGACAGGTCCGCTGGAGTACCAACCGGCTGGTGAAGGCCGCGTCACCTATCTTCGGGCACTCGAAGAAATCGTCGCCAAGACGACTGGAGCCGTCAAGGTCGTGGCGCTGGGCAATGGCGTTGTCCGCCGCAGCGAACGCTCGGTGCGCCATAGGTGTGATGGGACGACCGTGCTGGGACGCTTTGCACATTGCGATTTCAGTCCCTCGGCTGCCGGTTCACGTTTCTGGGTCGAGCATCTGTTGCATAGCGGAGAAGCGCAGGAGAGACTGGCTCGCCGCTATGCGATCTACAATGTCTGGCGGTGCCTGACCGATCCGCCGCAGGATACGCCGCTCGCATTCTGCGAGCCGGCCAGCGTGCTGCCGGAGGATGTTGTTGGCTGCGATCAGGTGATCACGGCCCGAGATGGCAGCACAATCCGCTTCGAACTCAGCCTTTACCACTACAACCCGGCTCAGAACTGGTTCTATTTTCCGGACTTGGGCCGGAACGATCTGCTGGTCTTTACAGGCTACGATTCCGATCCGGCCCGACCGCAGGGTGTCGCCCATGCCGCCTTCACGGATCCGAACTGCCCCGAAAGCGTTCCGCCCCGCGAGAGCATTGACGAGCGGCTAATCGCCTTCTTCGATTAGGCTCCCCGTGGGGTTCGTTCACCTCTCGGCGATGACCATCACGCGCTGGTAGTTGGACGAGAAGTTGGAGGCGAGCCTCTCCGGTGGCTCACAGAGACGGAAACGGCGGAAGCGCAGCAGGACTTCTTCCCAAAGCAACCGTAGCTCCATGTCAGCCACGCGCCTGCCAAGGCAGCGATGGACGCCCGAACCAAAGCCGGCGTGGCGTTGAGCATTAGGCCGGTCGACACGGAATGTGTCACCGTCCTCGAACACCACCTCGTCGCGATTCGCCGACCAGTACCAGAGCACGACCTTGTCACCCTTTCGGATCAACTTGCCGCCAAGATCGGTATCGCGCGTTGCCATTCGCCGCATATGGATGATCGGAGATTGCCAGCGGACGATCTCCGCCGCCGCGTTGGGGATGAGTGACGGCTCGGCGCGCAGTTGCTCCCAAGCCTGCGGAAAACGGTCGAATGCGACGACGCCGCCCGAGAGCGCACCACGCGCCGCTTCGTTGGCGCCAGCGATCATGGTCACGGTGCCGATCAGACGCTTGGGATCCTGTGGCATGGCGCAGGTTGCTGGCGCATTGGCGAGCGCGGAGATGATGTCATGCCCGCACCCGCTTGTGCGGGTGCGCCACATCTCCATGATGCGCGCCAGATAGACATCGAGGATCGCCGCTCGCTGATCCCAGCTCTCGACGAGTGCGCCAGGTTCCGGGCTTGTCACCAGCACTTCGGCCCAATAGGGCAGCAGGTGTCGCTCATCGCGTGGAAAGTCGAACAGCGCGGCCACCATCCGCGTCGTCAACTCGACCGACACCCGCTCCACCCAATCGAAGGGCTCGCCCACCGGAAGCGCATCGAGGATCGCCCCGATCTCGTGCCGAATTTCGTCTTCCAGCGCGCTGACGCGCCGATTGCCAAGCGCCGGCGCCACAGCAGCTCGCTCGGCGGTATGTCCGGGCGGATCGGCTGTGGCGAACGCAGGCGCGTCGAACTCGGGTGGAACGTCATTGATGATGACGTTGCCCGCCGACGAGAAGTCTTCGAAATTCTTCTCCACTGCAATGAGATCGGCGAACCGCGTGACCGACCAGTAGGGACCGTAGGCACTGTCAGGGCACCAATGGACCGGATCGTCTCGCCGTAGGCGCGCGAAATAAGGTCCGACTGTCTCGCTTCGAAAGCGCTCTCCCAAGCTGACGTCGATCTGTCCGAGAGCCAGACGATCAGCCTCGCGCGCTGCCTGCGCCAATAGGGATTCCGCATCATAGGTCATGGCGCCGCGGTCGCTGTATCCCAGCGCAGGTGGCAAGTGACGACCGTACCCAGCACACCGCCTTGCATGCGCACCGGGCGATCAGGGTCGAGAGTGAAGTTCGGGATACGGGCCAGCCATTCTTCCAGCATGATTGTCATTTCCGCTTCGGCCAGTTGCGCACCCGGGCAACGGTGAACACCATTACCATATGCGGAATGTGGAGCGGCGTGCCGATCCAGGTCGACGCGCAAAGGATCGGGGAAAATCGTGGGATCTAGGCCGTGTAATGGCGGCATCACGACCATGTCTCCTGCCTTCAGAGTCACGCCGTCCAATATATGGTCTCCGCGCACCAGGCGCGCCTTGGTCATGATGGCGAAGCGTCGTGTCATCTCGCGCACCGCCGCCGGCAACAATCTCGGATCGGCAACGAGTCTGCGGCGCAGCGCCTCTTCGCCGGCGAGGTGCCTCATCATCATCGCAAAAAGCGACACGACGGTGTCCAGGCCACCGGTCAACAGAGCGGTCGCAACATCCACAGCCTCATCATCTTCGATAGGTCGGCCGTCGATTCTACCGGCCAGAAGCGCAGTGATGATGTCATCTCCCGGCACGGCCCGCCGCTCCGCGATCAACGCCCGCAGGAAGGTTGCGAAGCGATCCATCACGGGCTCAACGAGATCGGTCCCTTCATCCGCAAGCAGATGAGCGGCATAGCCAGGCAACACACCCATGCGGTCGTCCTCGATTCCCGCCAGCCCCGCAAACAGCGCGAAGGGTAGCGCAGCGGCATAATCCGCGACGACGTCGCACGCTCCCCGAGAACGGATGCCTGTGGCGGCGCGAGAGGCGAGCGCGCGCACGATCGGTATGGAGCGTCGCACAGTGCGGCTCGACAGCAGGCTGGTTAGAATGCGCCGATAGGGCTGGTGTTCGGGTGGGTCGAGGGTGGTGGGCCGTAGCGGATACAGTTCGCCCCATTTGCGGGGAACAAGCGTGATCCGGGAGGAGAAATGCTCGTAATCGGCATAGACGTGGGCGATGTCCGCTCCCCCCAGCACGACCCAGTGCCCGCCATTGCGTGGCGTCCAGATGATTCGCGCCGGGGCCCTGTCGGCCACCTCCAGCCAGGCTCGCAGAAAATCGTCCCCCGATCCCGGCAGGCGATAGATGTCGAGATCCACCATCCGATCCGCCGGCACGTGAGCAGGCCTCACCACCGGGGCATTTTCCACGGACAGGTCGATCCGATCCTCGATCACGCAGGGCAACTCCATCTCGTGGCGTCGGTACTGAATTCGATTTTCCTTTTTGAGTATTCAAGTTTACTGTGTTCTGGGAGGTTAAAGGTTGGCTCAGATGACTATGTTTCATGAGGTGCGACACGCGCAAGCTCGATCCGTCCGCCAACGCCTGGTCGCGCATATCGCGACCGGCGGGAGTACCGATCTCGCGCCGACGGTCCTGCGTTTACCCGCGCGTTGTTACACAGACCCGACGCAGTGGGCGGCCGAGCGCCAGGCCCTGTTTGAGGAGTTGCCGGTCATCGCCTGTCTTGCGCAGGACATCCCGCGTCCCGGCGATCGGGCGTTGTTCGAGGTCGCGGGCCATTCGGTTTTGATCTTGCGAGACGATGACGGGCAGGTTCGTGCCTTTCGCAATCGCTGCGCGCATCGCTCCGCGCAACTCATGAGGCCCGGAGACGATTCAGGCGTGAGGCGCGGACGCCGCATTGTCTGTCCGTTCCACGGCTGGAGCTATGATCTGTCCGGCCGTCTGGCGAATGTCCCCGGCCGAGCAGGTTTTGATCCGCAGACACTCGAAGATTGCCGACTGTCTCCTGTCGCCGCAGCAGAGAAAGATGGTGTCGTCTTTGTACGGTTGCGGGGTGACGAACCTCTCGATCTGCCCGGGCACCTACGCGGCTTCGCGCCGGTCCTGGCGACGCTCGAATTGGCCGCGATGTCGCCGGTCCAGACCAGCCGCCTGGATGCACGGACGAATTGGAAAATCGCCATCGACACATATGCGGAGAGTTATCATTTCAGCGTGTTGCACGCTCGTTCCATCCGGGATGCCTACATCTCGGATGTGGCCGCGTTCGACGATTATGGCGCGCACTGGGTGTTGACCTTCGCGGAGCGAGCGCTTGCCGATCTGGTAGGCATGCCTGAACAAAAATGGCCTGAGGCGCGGCATGCGGGAACATACTTCATCTTCCCCAACACCGTTCTCGTCGCCGGTGACATCGGACCCAACGGGCGCTTCGTGCGCATGTTCCGTATCTTTCCGGGCGAGACGCCAGGCGAAATGGTCTGCCTGTTCTCGGTCCACATCGCGGGTCTTTCCGTTGAATGCTATCAAGCCAAATTCGGGACCATCGATGACAGCAAGAGCGACGTGACGCTGGAGGATTATGATGTCGCTGAAGGCATCTGGTCCAATCTGGCGGCCGCGGGAGAAAAACCCGACCTGATCGTGGGGCGCAATGAGCCGGCCGTGCAAGCCTTTCACCGGGCCATCCTGGATCGGGTCGGCTTGCCGATCTGAAACGTTGCGCTAGGGTATTCAGCAGCTTGGATAAAGGAGTGCATCACAAATGACCAACCCCTTCGACGATGAGGAAGGCGAGTTCCTCGTTCTGGTCAACGATGAAGGCCAACACTCGCTGTGGCCCACCCAGTTTGACGTGCCTGCCGGATGGCAGACGGTCGGGCCGCGTGGTAAACGGCAAACGTGCATGGCATGGATCGACGAGAACTGGACCGACATGCGTCCACTTAGTCTGGTGCGTGAGATGGATGCCGCCGTGAAGTAGCGCGCGAGCTAGGAATCGCCATTAGGAGGGAGCGCTCCCCATCTCAATGTTCCAAAGCGCCAGCGATCGGGCGGTCCCCAGAGTTCGTTCACCCGTATCAACGTGGGGTGCCCACGAGCAGGGAAAGCAAATGATTGCAGTCCTTGCGCGATGCCTTCACCAGTTGCTTTGATGAAAGCCTCGCCCAGCGTCCAAAATCGAAAGAAGAGCGCGGCTCTCTCTGTATCCGCCTCAACCGCCAGAAGGTCATGAAGCATTTCGTGTGCGAATTGCATGCTGGCGACTTGCATCAGGTCAGGAAATTCACGCACCGCTTCGACATCGATCCCGACACGACCATGCCCGATCGCGACGGCCACTAACTCTCTGGTGTGGCTGATGCTGAAGTAGAGTTGTTTCGCCATAGTCCCGTGGCGGCGAGGATCGAGCGAGGGCTTTCCACGGTCATCTCGCGCTAAGGCGATATCCTGCGCAGGACAATCGAGGCGTTGGCTCAAAAGTATTCGTGCTGCTGCGCGGGCTGCGGCGACGCTCCACTGGTCCCTGCCGCAGCGAAGGCAGCGAATCTGTATCCGCTCCGCTTCCGGAAGCAGGGCAAGCAAAGAGGGCAATGAACCATCGGCAGGAACCCCAAACCAGAGGATCGATGGATCTAATCGGTTTGACCTGTGGCTTTCGACGAGATTTCCAAGCATAACTGGCTCGGACGCGCAACCCTCTAGTACCCAAGCAGCAGCATGAGGAAGAATCATTTCGTCGAATCGGTGCAGAGTACGCAGCGGCAGATGTGAGAACGACTGAGACAATAACATGACTCCTGACCGCAAACGCCCAATGCGGGCCACCTCACAGTTAGGCCACACGGCAATGCCAAGGTCTGATCCTACCAAACTACCTTAACTAATCAAGGAAGCGGGGCTAGTGGCATAGAGCAGCGCGGCGAATTTCCACGCCGCTTCGCGCTGTCATCGCGCTGCATCGTCTGGGATCTCGCCGAGGTCCACGCCTGGTTGCTGGCGCGGCGCGCGAAGCCGATCCATCGCGCACAGCATCCCGACGTCACCAAGCGCAAGTCCCGCCCGATCAAAGGGCAGGATCGAGCGCGATAGACGGCATGACTGTCGGCAGCAGCGTCGGAACATACTTCCGCCCCTCGACCCAGGCATCGACAGTGTCGGCCCATTCCTGCATCATGTGGCGACGCTGAACCTCGTATTCGGCCTTGTTGTAGACGCCGCGTGATGAACGCCCGTCCTCGTGCGCCAGGCACTTTTCGATCCAGTCGCGGTTGAAGCCCAGCTCATTGAGCAGCGTCGAGCCCGTGCGGCGTAGGTCATGCACGGTGAACGGCTCCAGCGGCAGCCCCTCCTTCTTGGCCTGCTCGACGACCGCGTAGCTGACGCGGTTGAAGGTCGCCCGCGACATCGGCGCATCCGCATCGTAGCGGGACGGCAGCAGATACCGGGAATTACCGGCGCAGGTCTTGAGCGCGATCATGATGTCGAGGGTCTGCCGGCACAGGTAGACATTGTGCGGCTTCGATCGCTTCATGTGCTCCTTCGGGATCGTCCAGACGGCGTTTTCAAAATCGACCTCATCCCAGACCGCGTCCTGCAGCTCGCTCTTCCGGACCATGGTGAGGAGGTAGAGCTTCATGCCGAGGCGGATCGTCGGCAGCGTCGCCACATGCTCGAGTTGCTTGAGCATGATGCGGATCTCGGTCGGCGAAAGCGCCCGGTCCTTGGGCGTGAATGTGGCGATCGACGCCGGACCGACGTCATCGGCCGGGTTTGAGACCTTCTCGCCGTGGAGGCGTTTGATGCCCACCGATAGCCCTCGATAGGTCTCAGCTGAATTACTTTTGTTTTTCAGGTGGCTATGTCGTATTCTGGCGTAGTTTCGGATACCCTCGGATGGGCAAAAATTATTCCATCTCGATCGTGCCGGGCGGTTTCGAGGTGATGTCATACATCACCCGGTTGATGCCGCGCACCTCGTTGATGATCCGCGTGGCGGTTTCGCCAAGGAAATCGTGGGTGAAGGGGTAGTAATCCGCCGTCATCCCGTCAACCGAGGTCACGGCGCGCAGGCTGCAGGCGAATTCGTAGGTGCGCGCGTCGCCCATCACGCCGACGGTCCTGACCGGAAGGATCGCGGCGAAGGCCTGCCAGATCTCGTCATAAAGCCCGTGCCTGCGGATCTGGTCGATATAGACCGCATCCGCCCGGCGCAGGATCTCCAGCTTTTCGCGGGTGATCTCGCCGGGGCAGCGGATCGCGAGGCCGGGGCCGGGGAAGGGGTGGCGGCCGATGAAGCTTTCGGGCAGGCCAAGTTCGCGGCCGAGGGCGCGAACCTCGTCCTTGAACAGCTCGCGCAGCGGCTCCAGCAGCTTCAGCCCCATCTTCTCGGGCAGCCCGCCGACATTGTGGTGCGACTTGATGGTGACCGACGGCCCGCCGGAAAAGCTGACCGATTCGATCACGTCGGGGTAAAGCGTGCCCTGGGCGAGGAACTTCGCCCCGCCCACCTCATGCGCGTGTTTCTGGAACACGTCGATGAACAGGCGGCCGATGGTCTTGCGCTTGACCTCCGGGTCGGACACGCCCTCGAGCGCGGTCAGGAACAGCTCGGATTCATCGGCGTGGATCAGCGGGATGTTGTAGGTGTCGCGGAACATGGTCAGCACCTGTTCCGGCTCGCCAAGCCGCAGCAGGCCGTGATCGACGAAGACGCAGGTCAGCTGCTCGCCGATCGCCTCGTGGATCAGCACCGCCGCGACCGAGCTGTCCACGCCGCCCGAAAGCCCGCAGATCACCTTGGCATCGCCCACCTGTTCGCGGATCTTGCGGATCGCCTCCTCGCGGAAGGCGCCCATCGTCCAGTCGCCCCTGAAGCCCGCCAGCCGCACGAAGTTCTCGAAAAGCTTTGCGCCCCTTGGGGTGTGATGCACCTCGGGGTGGAACTGCACGGCGTAGAAATGCCGGTCCGGGTCGGCGGTGATGGCGAAGGGCGCGTTGGGCGAGGTGCCGAACACCCGGAAGCCGGGCGCGAGCGCCGAGACATGGTCGCCGTGGCTCATCCAGACCTGCTCGCGGCCTTCGGCGAACCAGCCCTCCAGCAGCGGCAGCGGCTCGCCCGCGGGCGTCACATAGGCGCGGCCGAACTCGGCGGTCTTGTGGCCGCGCTCCACCTTGCCGCCAAGGCAATGCATCATCACCTGCTGGCCGTAGCAGATGCCAAGCACCGGCACGCCAAGCGTGAACACGCTCGCAGGCGGCATCGGCGCGCCTTCGGCAAAGACCGAGGCCGGCCCGCCCGACAGGATCACCGCGCGGGGCGCGAAGTCCCGCAAGAAGGCCTCCGTCACCTTCTGGAACGGGTGGATTTCGCAATAGACGTGCAGCTCGCGCAGGCGCCGGGCGATCAGCTGCGTGACTTGCGATCCGAAGTCGATGATGAGAAGGCGGTCATGCTGGGTCATGGGCGGGCAATATTGCCTTCGCCGCCTGCGTGCAAGGGCTGGCAAGGTGCCCCCGGCGGAGTCCGGGGGCAGCCAGGCGGGTAGCCCGGGGGCCGCCCTTCGCATCGGAGTGTCGCGCCGCGTCAGATGCCGGAGGTGGCGGGGCGCGGCAGCAGCCGCACCTCGGCCATCATCGCGATCAGCACCTCGATATGCCGCGCCACGCTGTAGCGCCCGTCACCGGACCTGCGCGTCTCCTCCAGCATCGCCTCCTCGTTCAGCAGCGCGTCCAGCGCGCGCTCGGGCGCGGGGGCATGCGGCAGGCGCATCAGGCGCTTGAGGTCGCGGTTGCGGTCGTACTCCACCGTCCCGGCGCGGGCGGCGCGGATCAGCAGCGCAGGGCGGCGCAGGCCCGCCACAAGCGCGGCGAGCGGATGCGCGGCAGTGGTGGCGGCGGCGGAGATGGTGGTGGGGGTGGCTGGCGCGGTCATGTCCGGTCCCTTTCGACTTGGATGGCCGGACCATGCATGACCCCGCGCGCCGTTGCATATTTCGCGCGCTCGGCGTTCGCCGGATTCCGGCAGCGTTTACCTTTTGGAAACAAGTCTGGCGAAATCCGGAAACGGTTAACGGACAATGACCGACGCAACCCGGGGTTGTAAGACAGGACGGTCGGCGGCAGCAACGCCGCCGCATAACTTGGGGAAAGAAGATGACGATGACGATGGATGCCGCTGCAGCCATGCCCGCCTGGCTGCCCGACGGCGCGCGGCTGTACCTGCGGCATGTCGAAGGCGGCCAGTCGATCCGCGAGATCGCCCGCGCCGAGGGCTGCCATGCCTCGACGATCCTGCGCCGGGTGCGGCGCATCGAGAACCGGCGCGACGACCCGCTGGTGGACGAGGCGCTCGCCCGCCTCGGCAAGGTCGCCGATGCCGGAACGCCCGCCCCCGCCCGACCGACTGTCCCTGCCTCTGCCAAGGAGTTCCCGCCGATGAGCGCACCGATCCGTTCCACCGCCGCTTCCGAAGACCCGGCCATCGCCCGCGAGGCGAGGCGCATCCTGCGCCGCCTGTGCGAGCCGGGGGCGATCCTTGCCGTGGCGCCGGACATGGACAGGGCGGCGGTGCTCAAGGGCGCGGTCCGCATCGCGGTGACCGACCGCAGCGCCGCGCAGGCCTTCGCGCTGAAGGACTGGATCGCCTGCGCCCGCCAGCAGGGCCGCGTTGCGATCTATGAAATCACCACGGCAGGGCGCGCCGCGCTGAAACGGCTGCTGGCGGAGGAGGCGGGCGCAGCCGGCGGCTTTGCCGAGGCGGCGGCGGGCTTCGAGCCGCAGCCCTATGCCGACCAGCACCGGGTCTGGGCCGAGCGCACCGTGATGGACGGGGCCGGCGAGCCACGCCGCGTCCGCTACAACCTGGCCGAAAGCCCGCTCGCCGTGCTCGCCCGTCGCCGCGAGAAGGACGGCCAGCCCTTCCTGACGCCGGATCTGGTCGCCGCCGCGGAACGCCTGCGCGAGGATTTCGAGCTGGCGCAGATGGGCCCGCGCGTGGCGCAGAACTGGGACCGCTTCCTGACCAGCGGCGACCGTGGCAGCTTTCAGGCCGAAGGCGGCCCGTCCGAGGGTTCGCGCCGCGCGCGCGACCGCGTGGCGGCGGCGCTGCGCGACCTCGGCCCGGGGCTTGGCGACATGGCGCTGCGCTGCTGCTGCTATCTGGAGGGGCTGGAGACGACGGAGCGGCGCATGGGCTGGTCGGCGCGCTCCGGCAAGATCGTGCTGCGCATCGCGCTGATGCGGCTCAAGCGGCATTATGACGAGACCTATGGCGGGGCGGCGCCGCTGATCGGATAGGGCGATCCCGCGGCCGCCGCTCGCGGCATCGCTCGCAGGACCGGGCAATCGGCGCCCTCGTCGGCCGTCAACCACGCGGCATCGAAAGGCAGGCATCCCCGCCAGCCGCACGGAGAGCCGCCGTGCCGTCCGCGCCGCAGCCTGCACCGGTCCCGGCGCCGCCGCCGCCCCGCCCCGGCCTCAGTAACTGCGGATCAGCCCGACCAGACGGCCCTGCACCTTTACCGCATGGTCGGGCAGCACCCGCGTTTCATAGGCGGGGTTCGCCGCTTCCAGCGCGATCATGTTGCCCTTTCGGCGGAACCGCTTCAGCGTGGCGTCCTGTCCGTCGATCAGCGCCACCACGATATCGCCGTTCTCGGCGGTGGACTGTTCGCGGATCACCACGATGTCGCCATCGTTGATCCCGGCCTCGATCATCGAATCGCCCTTCACCTCCAGCGCATAATGCTGGCCGCGCCCCGACAGCATCGAGCCGGGGACGGCGATATGCTGCGACACATCGGAGATCGCCTCGATCGGGGCGCCCGCGGCAATGCGCCCGATCACCGGCAGTTCCACCGCCTGCACGTCGCCCGCCTGAAACGACGCCACCGGCATCGCGCCGGCGGGGAGGGCGGTGCGGTCGCCCTCGATCACGCGGGGGGTGAAGGCGGGGGCGGGGGCACGGCTGCGCTCCATCGATTCGGGCAGTTTCACGATCTCTATCGCGCGGGCGCGGTGGGCGAGCCGGCGAATGAAACCGCGTTCCTCCAGCGCCGTGACCAGCCGGTGGATGCCCGATTTCGACCGCAGGTCCAGCGCCTCCTTCATCTCGTCGAACGAGGGGGGGACGCCGTCGTGGTCCATCCGTTTCTGGATGAAATCCAGAAGTTCCAGTTGCTTGCGCGTCAGCATCGTTCTACCCCCGCTGGCCCGGCCCATCCGCGTTTCTTGAATGTTCTAACCGCGTTCCCGTTTTGTGTCAAGCGGTTCAGAGCGCGATATACTCGACCACGCTTCCCGCGCTGCGCGGGCCATCCTCCTCCGGGCGCACCAGCAGCGCCGACGCCTCGGCCAGAAGCCGCAGGCGGGCGCTGTCCTGGCTCTCGAACGGCGTGATGCGGGGCAGGGCGCCGTCGCCCGGCTCCAGGCCCGCGCGCATGTAATGGGCACGGGGTCCGTTCGCGGGCAGATCCCCGGCCAGCACCGCCCGCCGCGTTGCCACCTCCCCCGGCAGGCCCTGCATCGCCGCCAGCAGCGGCAGCACGAACAGGTGCCCACAGACGATCGACGACACCGGGTTGCCCGGCAGCCCCAGCATCACCGCGCCGCCAAGCCGGCCCGCCATCAGCGGCTTGCCGGGGCGCATGGCGATCTTCCAGAAGGCCCGCTCCATTCCCAGATCGGCCGCGACCTTGCCCACGAGGTCATGATCGCCGACCGAGGCGCCGCCGATGGTGACGATCACATCCGCCCCCGCCGCCAGCGCAAGGCATTGGCGCAGGCTCGCCTCGTGGTCGCGGGCGATCGGCAGCATCCGCGCCCGCGCGCCCGCCGCCTCGGCCATCGCCGCCAGCGCGAAGCCGTTCGAGGCGACGATCTGGTCGGGCGCGGGCGCCTCTCCGGGCATCACCAGTTCATCCCCCGTGGCGAGGATCGCCACCTCGGGCCGCCGCGCCACGGTGACCTCGGGCAGGTTCATGCTGGCGAGCAGCGCAAGCTCTACCGGGCGCAGCCGGCGCGGTGCGGCAAGCGCGTCGCCGGCGCGGAAGTCGGCGCCTTGCGGGCGGACATGGGGCTGCGGCTCCAGCCTGTCGCCAAGGATGATGCGGCCGCCCTCCCGCGTCACATCCTCCTGCAGCACCACCCGCCCGGCGCCCGCCGGCATCGGCGCGCCGGTGAAGATGCGCACCGCGCTGCCGGGGGTCACGCTGCCCGCAAAGCCGTGCCCCGCGCCCGATTCGCCGATGACGGTGAGCAGCGCGCCGGGGCGGTGGTCGGCCTCGCGGACCGCATAGCCATCCATCGCAGCGGCGGCAAAGGGCGGCTGGTCGCGCTGCGCCAGCGCCGGGTGCAGCAGCACCCGCCCCGCCGCGGCGCGCAAGGCGACCTGCTCCGCCACCGGCGCCGGGGCCAGCGCCAGCACCCGCGCCAGCGCCTCGGCGACCGGAATCACGGGGCGGCCTCATGGCGGCCGGACTTGCCGCCGTCTTTCAGAACGACGTGCAACCCCTCGATGCGCATGGATTTTTCGGCGGCCTTCAGCATGTCATAGACCGTCAGTGCCGCGACCGAGACCGCTGTCAGCGCCTCCATCTCCACCCCGGTCCGGCCGGTGGTCCTGACGGTGGCGGTGATGCGCAGGCCGGGCAGCGCCGGGTCGGGCTCCAGATCCACGGCGACGCTGGTGATCGGCAGCGGGTGGCAAAGCGGGATCAGATCGGCGGTCTTCTTCGCCGCCATGATCCCCGCCAGCCGCGCGACCCCCGCCACGTCGCCCTTCCGCGCGGTGCCGGCCGTCACCAGCGCCAGCGTCTCGGGCGCCATCACCACGCAGCCGGTCGCCACCGCGACCCGCGCCGTCACCGCCTTGTCCGACACATCGACCATATGCGCCCGGCCCTCGGCGTCGAAATGCGTGAGGCTCATGCGACGCCTCCCTCCGCCGCCGTCTGCACCGGGCTTGCAAGCAGCGCGCGGGTCGCCGCCGTCACGTCGGGCTGGCGCATCAGGCTTTCGCCGACAAGGAAGCAGCGCGCCCCGCACCCGGCCATGGCGGCAAGATCGGCGGGGGTGAAAAGCCCGCTCTCGCAGACCAGCCGCCGATCGGCGGGCAGGCGCGGCGCAAGCCGGCGGGTGGTGTCCAGCGACACCTCGAAGGTCTTGAGGTTGCGGTTGTTGACCCCGATCAGCGGCGAGCGCAGCGCCAGCGCGCGGTCAAGCTCCGCCTCGTCATGCACCTCGATCAGCACGTCCATGCCCCAGCCCTCTGCGGCGGCCTCGAGTTCGGCCGCCTGCATGTCCGAAACGCTCGCCATGATGATGAGGATGCAGTCCGCGCCCCAGGCCCGCGCCTCGGCCACCTGATAGGTGTCGAACAGGAAATCCTTGCGCAGGCAGGGCAGGTCGCAGGCATCGCGCGCGGCGGTCAGGAACTCTGGCGCGCCCTGGAACGAGGGGGCATCGGTCAGCACCGAAAGGCAGGCGGCCCCGCCCGCCGCATAGGCGCGCGCCAGCGTGGGCGGGTCGAAATCGGCGCGGATCAGGCCCTTGGAGGGGCTGGCCTTCTTGATCTCGGCAATGAGGCCATAGCCGGTGACCGAGGCCGCGGCGAGCGCGGCGGCAAAGCCGCGCGGCGGGCTGGCGGCGCGGGCCGCCGCCTCCACCCTGGCAAGCGGGCGGGCGGCCTTGGCGGCGGCGATTTCGTCCAGCTTGTAGCGCCTGATCCTGTCGAGAATATCCATGCAGCTTTCATAGCGGGGGCAGGCGGGCTTGGGAAGGGAGCCGGCAGGGAAGTGCCGCACCCCCCGGAACTGCGCCGAAGCGATCCGGGCCTTGCCGGGGGCAAGTCACCCGCGCCGTTGCCAGGAGGCGTCAGCCGGAGGGCGAGAGGCATGTCCGCCTGCGCCACGACAGCCGAAATTCCGGGCAGCGCCCGTTGCAGGCCCAGACCGGCGCTCAGCCCGCCCAGTCGATCGGCACCTCGCCCCTCTCCGCCAGCCACTCATTCACCCGGCTGAAGGGCCGCGAGCCGAAGAAGCCCCGCCGCGCCGACAGCGGCGAGGGATGCGCCGTCTCGATCCGCAGATGCTCCCCGGCAGGCGGCGGCACGATCGCCGCCCCCACCTTCTGCGCATGGCCGCCCCACAGCACGAAGGCGGTCGGCCTGCGCGCCGAGACATCCGCCAGCACCTCGCCCGCCAGCCGGTCCCAGCCCCAGCGGGCATGGCCCCCCGCAGCCCCTGCGGGCGCCGACAGCGCGGTGTTCAGCAGCAGCACCCCCTGCCGCGCCCAGTGGCTCAGGTCGCCATCCCCGGGGCGCGCGCCGATGTCGCCGTCCATCTCGCGGTAGATATTCGCCAGCGAGCGCGGCAGCGCCACCCCCGGCGCGACCGAGAAGGCAAGCCCGTTGGCATGGCCCGGCGTGGGGTAGGGGTCCTGCCCCAGGATCACCACGCGCACCGCATCGCGCGGCGTCAGCGCCAGCGCGGCAAAACGCTGCGCGGCGGGCGGCAGGCTCGCCTCGCCCGCCAGCCGCGCCGCAATTCCCGGCCAGTCCCGCGCGAAGAACGCCAGCCCGCCCCAGCCCGCCGCCACAACCTCGGGCGGCACCGCGCTCATGCCAGCGGCGAGAGCGCCGCCAGCGCCGCCACCCGCGCAGCCGCGGCGCCGCTGTCGATGCTCTCGGCGGCCAGCGCCACGCCCTCGCGCAGGCTGGCCGCCCGCCCCGCCACCAGCAGCGCGGCGGCGGCGTTCAGCAGCACCGCATCGCGGTAGGCACCCGGCGCGCCGGCCAGCAACGCGCGGAAGGCGGCGGCGTTGTCTGCCGGCATCCCGCCGATGATCGCCTCGAACGGATGCACCGGCAGGCCGGCTTCCTCGGGGTGCAACTCGAACTCGCGCACCGCCCCATCCTCCAGCGCCGCGACCCAGCTGATCCCGCAGATCGACAGCTCGTCCGTGCCGTCCCCGCCATGCACCAGCCAGGCCCGGTCAGAGCCGAGCGCGCCCAGAACCTCCGCCATCGGGCGAATCCAGTCGCGCGAGAACGCCCCGGTGAGCTGCCGCTTCACGCCCGCGGGGTTGGTCAGCGGCCCCAGCAGGTTGAACACGGTGCGCGTGCCAAGCTCGGTGCGCGGACCCATCACATGCCGCATCGCGGGATGATGCATCGGCGACATCATGAAGCCGATGCCGCACTCCGCCAGCGCCCGCTCCACCACCTCCGGCCCGACCATCACGTTGATGCCCATCGCCGACAGCGCATCCGCCGCCCCCGATTTCGACGACAGGTTCCGGTTGCCATGCTTTGCCACCGGCACACCCGCCCCCGCCACCGCGAAGGCGGTCGCGGTCGAGATGTTCAGCGTGCCCTTGCCGTCGCCGCCGGTGCCGACAATGTCCATCGCCCCCGCGGGCGCCACCACCGGCAGGCATTTGCTGCGCATCACCCGCGCGGCGGCGGTGATTTCCGCGACCGTCTCGCCGCGGCTGCGCAGCGCCAGAAGAAAGCCGCCGATCTGCGCCGGGGTCGCCTCGCCCTCGAACAGTGCCTCGAAGGCGGCGGTCGCTTCGGCCCCGGTCAGCGGGCGCTCGCAGGCCGGGCCAAGCAGCGGCTTCAGCCGGTCGCTCATGCCGGCACCGCCGCCAGATCAAGGAAGTTGCGCAAGATCCGGTGGCCATGCTCGCTGGCGATGCTCTCGGGGTGGAACTGCACCCCCTCGATCGGCAGGTCGCGGTGGCGCAGGCCCATGATCGTGCCATCCTCCACCCATGCGGTGATCTCGAGGCAGTCCGGCAGGCTCTCGCGCTCCACCACCAGCGAGTGATAGCGCGTCGCCCTGAAGGGCGAGGGCAGGCCGCGGAAGATGCCCTTCCCCTCGTGGATGATGCTGCCCAGCTTGCCATGCACGATCTCGGGCGCGCGCACCACCTTGCCGCCAAAGGCCGCGCCGATGGTCTGGTGGCCGAGGCAGACTCCCAGCAGGGGGGTGCGGGTCTCGGCGGCGGCGGCGGTCAGCGCAAGGCAGATCCCCGCCTGCGCCGGATCGCAGGGGCCGGGGCTCAGCACGATGGCCGAGGGGTTCAGCGCCATCGCCTGCTGCACGTCGAGCGCATCATTGCGCCGCACCAGCACATCGGCGCCAAGCTCGCCCAGATAATGCACGAGGTTATAGGTGAAGCTGTCATAGTTGTCGATGAGCAGAAGCATCGCGGGGCGCTTTCGTCTGGGTCCGGGTTCGGTTCGTGGCGATCGGTTCGTGG
>DIVD01000081.1 GCA_002423245.1 Rhodobacteraceae bacterium UBA6141 | reverse complement strand
GGTTCGTGGCGATCGGTTCGTGGCGTTCGGTTCGTGGCGATCGGGTGGGGATCGGGCGGAGAGACGGGCATCGCGCGGGCGCAAGCGGGATGCAGCGCGCGCCCGTCCGGCCATAGATGCCCCCGGCCGCCCCCCGGGGTCAAGGGCCGCATCGCCCCCGCAGGCCGCCGCGTGCGGCCCGCCGCCGCGATGGCCGAAAACCCGCGGGGTCAGGACGCGGGGTCAGGGCTCGCGTCGCGCTCGCCCGTGCCGGTGCGGGCCTTCCGCCCCCGCCCCCCAGCTTCTTGCCGGTCGAAATATCCTCCGGGGGTCCGGGGGTGGAAAACCCCCGGCGCCTGCCGCCCGCGCCGCGCTCAGCCGTTCCCGCGCCGCACGAACAGCCCCGCATCCTCCGCCGCGCGCATCAGCGCCCGGCTCTTGTTCACCGTTTCCTGCCATTCGGCCTCGGGGTCGCTGTCATAGACGACGCCGCCGCCCGACTGCACATGGAGCTTTCCGTCCTTCAGCAGCGCGGTGCGCAGCGCGATGCACATGTCCATCTCGCCATTGGCCGAGAAATAGCCCACGCCGCCGCCATAGACGCCGCGCTTTTCCGGCTCCAGCTCGTCGATGATCTCCATCGCGCGCACCTTGGGCGCGCCCGAGACGGTGCCCGCCGGCAGCCCCGCCAGCAGCGCCGACAGCGCGTCCTCGCCCTCGGCGATCTGGCCGACCACGTTCGACACGATGTGCATGACATGCGAATACCGCTCGATCACGAACGTCTCGGTCGGATGCACCGATCCGACCTTCGCCACGCGGCCGACATCGTTGCGGCCAAGGTCCAGCAGCATCAGATGCTCGGCCAGTTCCTTCTCGTCCGACAGCAGCTCCGCCTCCAGCGCGCGGTCCTCCTCGGGCGTCGCGCCGCGCGGCCGGGTGCCGGCGATCGGGCGCACCGTGACCTCGCCATCCCGCAACCGCACGAGGATCTCGGGGCTGGCGCCGACGATCTGGAATGCGCCCATGTTCAGGAAGAACATGAAGGGCGAGGGGTTGGTGCGGCGCAGGCTGCGATAGAGCGCGAACGGCGGCAGCGGATACTCCTGCGTCCAGCGCTGGCTGGGCACCACCTGAAAGATGTCGCCGGCGCGGATATACTCCCGGGCCTTCTCCACGGCGGCCTTGTAGCCCTCCTTGGTGAAGTTCGACACCGGCGCGCCCACCCGCGCCGCCTCGCCGAGGTTGCGGCTGTCGCTGCCGGGCTGGCGGTCGAGGTCGCGCACCGCGTCCATCACCCGCTCGGCCGCCTGCGCATAGGCCGCGCGGGCCGTCAGGCCAGAGTTGGCCCAGGCCGGCGCCACCACCGTTACCTCGCCCTTCACCCCGTCCAGCACCGCCACCACCGAGGGGCGCAGCAGCATCGCATCGGGCACGCCGATCGTGTCGGGGTTGACGTTCGGCAGATGCTCCACCAGGCGGATCATGTCATAGCCGAGATAGCCGAACAGCCCCGCCGCGATCGGCGGCAGCCCCTGCGGCATGTCGATGCGGATTTCCGCCAGCAGCGCGCGCAGCGCCTCCAGCGGATCGCCCGGCTGGTCCTCGAACCCGGCGGCATCGAAGCGCGCCTGCCGGTTGATCCGGGCCTGCCTGCCGCGGCATTCCCAGATCAGGTCGGGCTTCATGCCCACCACCGAATAGCGCCCGCGCACCTCGCCCCCCGTCACGCTTTCCAGCAGGAAGGACAGCGGCCCCGCCTCGGCCAGCTTCAGCATCAACGAGACCGGCGTGTCGAGATCCGCCGCCAGCCGCATCCAGACCAGCTGGTTCCGTCCCGCATCATATCCGGCTTCGAATTCGGCGAAGGAAGGGGTCAGGGCCACGGGTCTTGTCCTTGGAAGGCCGGCTTGCGGCGGAAATCGGGCGGGCAGGGCGCCCGCGGCTTAGGGCATCTGCGCGTGAACGGCGTTGATCGCGGCCTGGTTCAGCGTCACCCCGGCCGTGTCCTGCACGGCGCGGGTGAACAGCTCCGCCATGTCCTGCGCGAGCCCCTGCCGCGCCTGGGTTTCCAGCGCGCCGCGCAGTTGCGCCGCCGCCTCGCCACCCGACTGCGCGATCGAGGTCAGGCGCAGCACATGCGCCTCCGCCTCCTCGCCGGTGCCGGGCAGGGCGCGGGCCTCGCCCTCTGCCATCCGGAACAGCGTGTCCACCGCGCCCTCGGGCAGGCCCTCGACAAAGCCGTCGCGGGTGATCGGCGCGACCTCGGTCACCTCCAGCCCGCGCTCGGCCGCGGCGGCGGCAAGATCGGGCGCGGCAGCCAGTGCCTCGGCCTCGGCCAGCAGGCGCTTTTCCGTCTCGGCCGCGGTCCAGAGCGCAACCGCCTGCGCGCGCACCTCGCCCAGCGGGCGCAGCGCGGGCGGGCGCACCTCCAGCAGTTGCAGCGCGAAGACGCCGCCATCTTCCATCTCGTGCAGTTCGGGGAAGTCGTCGGGGCTTGCGGCCAGCGCCGTCTCGCGGAACTCGGCATAGGCGGCGATGCCCTCGCCGCCCTCGGCCGTCACCTCCACCGTGCCAAGCTCCATCCCCGCCTCGGCCGCAAGCTCCTCCAGCGTCGCGCCGCCCGCCAGCAGATCGTTCAGGTCCTGCGCGCGGTCGGCGACCATCCGGCGGGCGCGGTCCAGCGCCACCTCCTCGGACAGGCTCTCCCGCGCCTCCTCGAAGCTGACCTCCTGCGCCAGCAGGATCGCGTTCATCGCATAAAGCGCCGGGCCCAGATCCGAGGGCAGCGGCCCGGCCACGCCGGGGCCTTCCAGCGCAAAGACGCCGTCCCCCGCCGCGCCAAGCTCCTCGCGCGTCACCTCGCCCAGATCGACATCCTGCAGCGTCAGCCCGCGTTCGTTGACCAGATCCTCGAAGCTCACCTCGCCCGCGTCGATCCGCGCCTTGGCGGCGGCGGCCTCCTCCTCGGTGCCGAACACCAGCCGCTCCACCATCCGCCGCTCCGGCTGGATGAATTCCGCGATCCGGGCCTCGTATTCCGCGCGCAGCGCCGCCTCGTCCAGTTGCACCTCGTCCAGCACCGCCTCGGGCGAGAGCCAGACATAGCGCAGCACCCGGGTCTCGGGCGCGGTGAAGGGGGCGGGGTTGGCGGCATGGAAGGCGGCAAGCTGCTCCTCGGTCGGCGCCGGCACCGGCCCGGTCAGCAGGTCCGCCGTCAGCACGACATGCTCGAAGCCGCGCGCCTCGCCCGCCCAGGCGGCAACCGCCTCGACATAGGCCGCCGGGGCGACGACCCCGCCCGCCACCGCGCCCTGCAGCAGCAGCCGTGCCGCCTCGTCGCGCAACTGCGATTCAAATTCCGTCTCGCTCAGCCCCTGCTGGCGCAGCGCCAGGGCGTAAAGCTCGCGGTCGAACCTGCCGTCGATGCCGCGGAAGGCGCTGGCGCCGACGATCTGCTCATGCACCTGCGCGTCGCCGACCGACAGCCCGATCCGCGCGGCCTCCTCGTCCAGCGCGGCCGCGGCGATCAGCCGGGCGCGCACCCCCTGGTCGAGCCCGAAGGCCTGCGCCTGCGCAAGGCTGATCGGCTGGCCGACCTCGGCCGACAGCGCGTTCAGCTCGGCCCGCAGCGCGCGGGCATAGTCGTTCACGTCGATCTCGCGCTCGCCGACCGTCGCCACGCTCTGCGTCGCACCGCCGAAATTGGTCACGCCAAAGCCGCCAAGGCCAAGGATCAGCATGGCCATCAGCAGCCAGACGACCGTGCTGGCACCCTTGCGCCGAAGTCCCTTTGCCATGCCGCCCCCCAGCAGATGCGTTCGAAGTTCCGGGCTGTTTACGGCCTCGCCCCTGCCGGGGCAAGGCTTCGCGCGGCGGCGAGGCTCAGAAGGCCAGCCGCTCCAGCCGCCCGAACAGATCCGATATGCCCGCCGCATCGACATTGGCAAAGGCGATGCGCAACTGCCGCGCGCCGGCCGCGTCGCCCCCGGGCATGAACATCGTGCCGGGCAGCAGCAGGACGCCCGCCCGCTGCACCAGCGCCCTTGCGAACTCGGGCGAGGGCAGGGGGTGCGGGTGCTCGACATAGGCGAAATAGGCGCCGCAGCCCAGCAGGCGCCAGCCCTCCAGCCGCGCGAACCCCTGCACCATCGCCGCCCGCCGCGCCAGGATCTCGCGCCGCTCGCCCGCCACCCAGTCGCCGAGGTTGCGCATCCCCCACAGCGCCGCGATCTGGCCAAGCTGGCCGGGGCAGATCGCCACCGTATCCAGGAACTTCTCCACCTCCGCCAGCCGCGCCGCATCCGCGACGATGGCCCCGACGCGGTGCCCGGTCAGCCGGTAGGCCTTGGAGAAGCTGTAGAGATGGATCAGCGTGCCGGGCCAGCCCGGATCGGCGAACAGCTCATGCGGCGCGCCGGCCCGGCTGTCGAAATCGCGGTAGGTCTCATCGACGATCAGCGCAAGGCCCCGCGCCTGCGCAAGCTCGTAAAAGCCGCGCAGCACCTGTGCCGGATACTCCACCCCGCCCGGGTTGTTCGGGCTGACCAGCACGATCGCCCGCGTCCGCGGCCCGATCAGCCGCGCCGCCGCCTCCGGGTCGGGGATCAGCCCCGCGCCGGTCACCAGCGGCACCGCCGCCACGCCCTGCATGTCCAGCCACATCTTGTGGTTGAAATACCAGGGCGTCGGCAGGATCACCTCATCCCCCGCGCCCGCCAGCGTCGCCATGGCCGCGCAGAAGGCCTGGTTGCAGCCCTGCGTGATCGCCACCTGTCCCGGCCGGATCTCGCCGCCATAGCCCGCCGACCACTGCGCGGCAAGTTCGGCCCGCAATGCCGGCAGCCCCAGCACCGGCCCGTAAAGATGCGCCGCCGGATCCTCGAGCGCGGCCCGCGCGATCTCCTGGCGCAGCGCCAGCGGCGGCGGATCGACCGGTGCCGCCTGGCTGACATTGATCAGCGGCCGCTCCGGCGGAAACACCGCCCCCTCCAGCCATCGCCGCGCCTCCATCACCGGGGGCGGCAAGGTCGCGGCCATCGCGGGGTTGAGCGGCAAGGTCATCGGTGCGCCTGTCCTTCTTGCTGGTCGAAATATCCCGGGGGCGCGGGGGCAGAGCCCCCG
>DIVD01000040.1:128-14068 GCA_002423245.1 Rhodobacteraceae bacterium UBA6141 | reverse complement strand
GTTCCTCGACGAGACCGCGGAATACGAGCCCGCCGAGCGCATCGTGCCATGGCCCGGGCATGAGGGCGAGATCAGGCTGATCGAGGCAATCGAGCTGCCCGGCAAGACCCATCCGGACGAGGTCTGGCGCGAATGCCGGCGGCGCATGTACGAGCTGATCCACCGCCCAGACACATTCTCGGCGCTGCAGAGCGGCCGCGCCGGCATCGCCACGCGCGGCGATCTGGTGATGGGGTCGTGGGACGTGCTGGCGCGCGACATGATCGCGGCGCGGGTGCGCGGAGTGATGGGCGGCATGATCGATCTCGACGAGGAGATCGCGATGGAGGCCGGCAGCGAGTACGGCATCCGCTTCGCGGTGGTGGCCCCGGATCCAGCCGATCCGGCCCGCGCCATCACCACATCGGTGCTGCGCAAGGTGGTCTGGCGCGCGGGGCCGTCGCGGCTGCTGCAGATCATCGACACGTCCAGCATGCCCGCGCCGGGGGCGGTGGTGCATGTCGGCGTGCTTGGCCAGGAGAGCCTCGCGCTGCGGGTGAAGGGCGTCGAGGCCGGCGAGGGCGGCGCCTCGGTGCTGCGCATGGTGGCGGCGGCGGAGATCATCGACACGCTGACCGATGCCGAGGTGCCGCCCGACTGGTCGGGCCGGGTCGGCACGGTGCTGGGTGGGTCGGTGACGCCGCTGCCACCTGTCTATGTCTCGATCCGCTCCGATGCGCATCCTATCCAGGAACTGATCAATACCGGGGGCGGAGAATATGAATGGGGTCCGATCACCGGCTATACCTACACGGTCACGGTCGAGATCCATCCGGCGCCGGAAGAGTTCGCCATTCTGAACAGCTGGCGTGTCGAATGGCGCATCGGGTCAACGGCGCCGTGGAATTCCATCTCCGCATCTTCAGGCGCGGCCGTGGTGATCTCCAGTTCGACCTTCGACGCCGGCGACACCGTCACCCTGCGCGCCCGTGCCGTCGCCATCGACGGCACCGAGGGGCCGGCGGCAGAGGAGCGCAGCATCGGCATCGGCATGGACGAACTGCTGCCTGGGGCCATCCCGAGCAGCGCCGTCGCCATCACGCCGGGGCTTGGCCATGTCCGGGTCATCCTCTCGGTCCCGAACGACGCCAGGCTGGCGCAGGTGCAGCTTTACCGCGTGCCGGAAGGTGCAACACTGGACCGCACCCTGCATCGGGCCGGCGCGCCATGGCCGGTGACCCCGCGGTCCTCGGCCGAGCATGTGGACGGCGATGCGACCCGGGTCAATCTGCTGGCGGAGCCCTCGTTCGGGATCAGCGCTCCCTGGACCACCGGCGATGGCTGGACCATCGCGGGAGGGGTTGCCAGCCACGCGGCAGGTCTTGCCGGGGCGCTCTCGCAGGCCGAGGCGCTGACCGCCGGGACCTGGTATCGCTGGCAGGCGGTGGTGGCGGGCCGCAGCGCCGGCACCCTGACCCCGCGCCTCGCCGGCGGCAGCGATCAGGACGGCCCCGCCATCGCGGCCAACGGCATCGCATCGGGCCGCATCCAGGCCGCGGCAGGCAATGCCGCCTTCGCGCTGCTGGCGAGCGCCGAGTTCGACGGCAGCGTCGATGACATCGTGCTCTTCGCCGAGACCGAAATCTGTCTGCCGATCGGAACCCTCGAGTATCACATCGAGCCGCAGACCTCGGAGGGCTGGCCAGGCCAGATCTCGGGGCCCTTCACCGTCACCATTCCATAGGAGGCCGACTTGGAAACGGGCATCAAGACCACGGGCATCGCATCGTCCAACCTTGCGGACGAGCTGCTTGGCAACTACCAGGGCGACACCGTTCGCATCGGCGTCTCCAGCCTGGCCGCGAACCTTCCGCTCGACGATAGCGCCAGCGGGCAGCTGTTCACCACCGTCCAGCAGTTCGCCGACCTGTCCCGCGAGGCTGTTAGCGAGTTCGCGCCGCCGTGGGGTAAAACCGCGAGCAGCAGCATCGACGGCGCGCAATACAAGGCGGCGTCATCCGGCATCGATCCGCTCATGACCATCAGCTCGTCATACGCCGCGACAGGGGCGGTGGCTCTCGACTTTCCTGCTGCCGCTGGCGGCTCTGTCCCGGTTGGACTCTACGTGCAGCATGAGCAGACCGGCGGCGCTCCGGACAACAATGCGTTCACGCATTCGATCATGGCCTACGCGCTGAACGCGGCATCCGGCGACAATGATGTGATCGCGGTCTCCGGGCGCGCCCGCAAGACGAATGTTTCTGGCGGTATCGGAGACGCTGCCGGGATCTGGGGCTCCGCCTATCAGGAGAGCACCGAGAACGGCGGCGTGATGGGCGGCGAGGTCCACATCTACCAGAACGTCGCGGGCCAGTTGCCCAGCGATGAACTCGGCCCGAAATGGTCCACCGGCCTGCATGTCCGCTCGTCCAGCACCGGCAGCCCGGCGCATTCCGGGGTCAATATCGACGGGGCCGGCAAGATATCCGAACGCTTCGGATACTGGAACGCGCTTGTGATCGAGGGGAACTGCTTTCACGGGGCTGGCATTGCCGGGACCGTTGGCCTCAATTGCGGCTCGTGGGGTGTGAACTATCACCCGCAATACGGGATCAAGTTCGGAGAAGCCGCTCGCCACATTTACGGCCTCGGCGATCTGCGCATTGGCGCGGCGGAAGGCTCCAAGGTCCAGGTCGTCCACGATCTCGATGGCGGCGCCGCGACTTTCCAGGTGCTTTCCTCGGCCGGATACAATGCCGCGATCGATCTGGTGAATGACGGAAGCATCGTGGGGCAGTTCTATTACGACCAGGTATCCTCCAATGTCAGGGTCGGGGCCGCCGGCGACAGGGATTTGCAATTCCGGACCGTTGAAACCTACAGGGGCGCCTTCACCCGTCTCGGAGAATTCCTGGTGGCGAAGTCCGCGTTCGGATCGGGCTTCGGCTTCGCGTTCAGCAAGGACGGCTACACGCGCTGGGACAGAAACTCATCCACGGCGAGCGCGGGCGTGCTGGATGTCTTCTCGAATGTCGGCGGCACGAGCGTGAACGTGTTCCGTATCAGGGCGGACGGATCACTGTTCATGCCGAACATCCCGACGGCCCCGGACGGACTGCCTGCCGGCACCGTCTATCGTAACGGATCAACGCTGATGATCGTCTGATGGAAATGGAAATGGAAATGAACATGGAACAGCAGTTCAAGAATCACGTCGCGCTGCAAGTCGGCTCGATGGCCGTCCAGCTGATTGACGCAAGAGCATTCATTGACGTTCTCACAATCCAGCTTGAGGCGTTGAAGAAGGAGAACGAAGAGATGCGAAGCAGGATAGGTTCCGGCGCGTAGCGTCGCATCAGCCGCCAATGCGTTACCGGACCCGCGCCAGCAAGCAAATGAAAGCGGAGGAGACACATGATCATGCCGAGTTGGGAGGCGATTCAATCGGTCTGGCCGCTGCTCCTTGGGCTTGCTGGTCTATGGGCGAGAATTGAAGTGGCGCTCTTGAAAGCGTCCGAGGCGAGCAAGCACGCTGATCGCGAGATCGCCAAGCTCGAGGTGAAGGTCGAGGCGCAGGCGGCATCCGCGGCGCAGCAGGCCGTGCAGCTCGGGCGCATCGAGGAAAGCCTGATGGGCATAGGCAGAACCTTGGAGCGACTCGACCGGAAGATGGGCGACCGCTGACACGACCATGTGCCGTCGGCGTCCAGGCATCTTGTGTGTCGAAACGCGGCCATAACTGACACACAAGCCAGCTTCCGGTGCATGAGTGATCGACAAACCGACCGGCGCCGGCTGCTGCCATGGCCGAGCGCAGCCGCCAGACCCCTGTTCCGAATGTGCATTGAAGGATCCAGAAATGGCCCGAGACAATTTCGCCGCCTGCATGGCGGAAATCTTCGCCCATGAGGGCGGCTACGTCGAACACCCCAATGACCCGGGCGGCGCCACCAACATGGGAATCACCATCGGGACGCTGCACGAGTGGCGAGGCGTGCCAGTCACCAGGGACGACGTCCGCAGCCTGACCCGGCGCGAAGCGGAAACCATCTACCGCGCCCGCTACTGGAACCCGGTGCGCGGCGACGATCTTCGCGCCGGCGTCGACCTCGTCGCATTCGATCCCGCGGTGAACAGCGGCGTCAGGCGCGGCGTGCAATGGCTGCAGCGCGCCGTGGGCGTCGCCGCCGACGGCAAGATGGGTCCGGTGACCCTGAAGGCCGCCGCCGCCGCCACGCCAGTCGATACGATCAAGCGCGCCTGCGCGGCCCGCATGGGCTTCCTGCGGGGGCTGCGCACCTGGGACACCTTCGGGCGCGGCTGGTCGCGGCGGGTGGCGCGCGTGGAGGCTGTGGCGATCCGCATGGCGCTCGAGGCAAGCACTCTGCCAGCGCGCCCGACGCTGATCGCGGAGAAGGCCGACGCTGGGGCCAAGGCGCGACGTGATGGCACGAGCGCCGGGGGCGTGGCTGTCGGCGGAGGTGCGGGCACCACGCTCGCCGACATGCCCGACTGGAGCATCCTCGTGGTGATCGCGGTCGTGGCCCTGGCTGTGATCAATCTGCTTGGACGCCGCCAGCACGAGCAGGAGCGGGCAGCAGCGTTCCAGGCGGTCGCGGAGGAGGCGCGGGCATGAAGCTGAAGGGATATCGGACGGTGATCCTCAACACCATCGCCGGCGCCTTTGCCGCGCTCAACGCGGCGCTGCCGCATCTTGTCGACGTGCTCGGCATGCCAGAGCTGCGCGGGCTCCTGCCGCAGGGCTGGCTGCCCTACTACGCGCTGGCACTGGCGCTGCTGAACATATGGTTGCGGACCATCACCACCACGCCGGTCGGGAGGCGGGATCCATGAACTGGATCGTCGGGCTGATGAAGGGCGGGATCATACAGCAGTTCACCGGCCCCTTGCTCGAGGCGCACCGCCTCCGGCTGGCCGCGCAGAACGACAGGGAGCGCCTGGCGGCCGAGAAGCAGATCGCCAGCATCGAGACGGCGCGGGATATCGCTCTCGCCGAGCAGTCGGATCGGTGGAGCGCCACGCGCATCGGGCGGATTCTGATCGTGGTGCCGTTCGGCGTCTGGTGGACCTCCGTCTTCGCAGTCTCGATCCTGAACCCGATGTTCGGCTGGACGCTCTCCATCGACGACATTCCACCTCGGTTTTGGGATATTGCGACGATCCTGATCCCCGCGGTGATCCTCGGCGACGCCGGGGCGCTGGCAGCGCGGCGCTGGGCGCGATGACGGTCGAGCCGCTGGTGGATGCGTCAGAGGACGGGCAGAGCTTCACGATCCGCATCGGCGCATGGTCGGGCAAATATCCGATCGATGCCCTGCCGCGCCAGATGGCCCTCTATCGGCAACTGCGGGACAGGAAGAACGGCGCCTTCGCGAAGCATTACCAGCCGACGGTGCGCGCATTGGAAGAATTCGCCCGCAGAATAGCACGGTGACTACTCTGCGGGTGGATGTTCAGTTGATGCCGCGCTGGCGGGTCAACTGGCGTCGTTCACGATCTGCCGCAACGTTTTGCCGCTCCAGATCAGGGTCTCGTCGTCAATGCGGCCGTTTCCGGTCGCGTGCTCCCATATGTCCGAGAGATTGGCGACGACACCGATGGCATCGCCAGCCCACAGCGCGTTGGCCTCGTCCATGTCCCGGGCAAAAAAGGCAATGGCCTCCATGATTTCCCGGCTGGTGTTGCGGCCGACGGCATCGGATACAAAGACGTAGCCAGCGCCGGAGTCGCGAAATTTAATGTCGTTGGTGTTCGTCATGGTGTGTGTTCCTTTCGTGGTTGTGGATTATTCTGGTGTCTCGCCAGCGTGGAGCTTCGCGAGACGCTCCGGTCCCATCTGCCGCGCCAGCCCGGCGATCTCGTCGAAGAACTCCGGCGGCAGTCCGTCGAGCGTGGAGCCAATCGCGACGGCAAGCGTCTCCATGTGCAGCGCGTTCAACTCCGGCGCGCGCTCGGCGAGCGCCTGCTGGTGGGTGGTCATCATCTGCGCGTCCTCCATGGTCAGTCGAGCCAGAATTGGGTGGCAGTGATCGCCTGCAGCCGGAAGGTGTCCTCTTCGTGGCCTTCTTCGTAGGCCCAATACTCGTGGCAGGTGTGGCCCGCGCCGAAGCGGCAGGTGGGAAGCGTCGTCCCCGTGTGGCGGGTGCGGTAGTACGTGCGGCCATCCTGGCCGACGATCGTATCCGGCATGTGGCTCGCGTGGGTGTTGATCGTCGTGGCCATGGCTCTAGCTCCGTCTCTGGTGCGTCGCGACTCGCTTCGCTTCGTGTAATCACCATCGCTCCGATGCCGCTTGTAGGGTAGAGAAACCCGAGCAATTCCATTGCTTTATGAGCGCGGCGTGGATGGACGCATCTCCACGCCTCTCCACGCCTCTCCGCGCCTTGCCGCCTCGGGGCTGCGTGACGCAGTGTGCATGGCATGAACAAGAACATCAGATACTTGAGCGTCTGCAGCGGCATCGAGGCCGCGAGCGTCGCGTGGGAGCCGCTCGGCTGGCGACCTGTCGCGGTCAGCGAGATCGAACCATTCCCATCGGCGGTTCTCGCTCATCACCACCCAAGCGTCCCGAATTGGGGCGACATGACCCGTTTCAAGGATTGGCCGGATGCAGCAATCGACCTTCTCGTGGGAGGAACCCCGTGCCAATCCTTCAGCGTCGCCGGGCTCCGACGAGGACTGGACGATCCGCGCGGCAACCTGGCGCTCGTCTATCTGGGACTGGTTGACCGNNGGGACTTTGGAGCCTTCCTCGGGGCGCTGGGCCACCTCGGGTATGGGTGGGCCTACCGAGTGCTGGACGCTCAGTACATCAGAACACGCCGCTTTTCCGGAGCAGTTCCCCAGCGGCGACGTCGTGTGTTCGTTATCGGATATCTTGGAGACTGGCGACCTCCCGCCGCAGTACTTTTTGACCGCGCGAGCCTGCGCGGGAGTCCTCCGCCGCGCCGGGAACCGGGGAAAAAAGCTGCCCCAACTCTTGCAGCGCGCACTCGTGGCTGTGGTGGCCTCGGGACCGACTTCGACCTCGACGGAGGATTGATCCCGCGGGGCTTCGGAGGTGGCAACACATCGGGACCCATCGACGTTGCTGCCTGCCTCACCGCCAAGGGCCATCGGATCGACTTCGAAGTCGAGACGTTCGTCGCGCATTCGCTGCGCGGCGAGGGGTTCGATGCCAGCGAGGATGGAACCGGGCGCGGGACGCCGCTGGTGCCTGTGGCGTTCGACTGCAAGGGGAGCGAGGCGCAGGTGGACATGACCGGCGCGACGCCGACCCTTCGGGCGATGGGGCATTCGGGATCGCACGCGAACGCCGGTGGCCAGCTGGCGGTGGCGTTCGACGCCCAGGCGGGCGTAAACACCGGGCTGGCCATCGGCGAGGAGGTCGCTGGCACTCTGCACGGTTGCGGCCGCGCGGCCGTGGCGGCGCGCTGGGCGGTGCGTCGACTGACGCCACTCGAGTGTGAGCGCCTGCAGGGCTTCCCGGATGGCTACACGGACGTGCCCTACCGGAAGCGGAACCGGACCCCGGACGGACCGCGCTACAAGGCGCTGGGCAACAGCATGGCGGTCAACGCGATGGACTGGATCGGGCAGCGGATCGCCCATGTCCGCGCGCTGCTCTAGGGCGACCACGACAGCGAAGCGCACGCATCACCTGGGCGCGCGGCCGCGACACCAGGTCTGGAACGCTGGTGCGCCGCATTCAGCACGCCACTCTCCACTCCGGATTTCCGTGTTCCACCAGATGCTTGGCAAGACGGGCGCGATCCGCGCGCTCTGGTTGGGCCGGAATCTTGAGTCATGCTTGAGTCAAACGAAGCGGCGCCAGCGATGCGCGCTGGGCAGTTCCAGAAGCCTTTGGAATGTTGGGTTGTTTTAGCCGCGGGAGTTGGGTTTGAACAAGCGGGCATCAGGCTGCGCACCTTGCCCAGCTGCGCCCGGTAGCACAGCGCGCCATACTGCATCCGCTCCGCCGGCGTGGCGGTCGGGGTCGCGCTGTCGTCGGGCCCCGCATGGGCCACGATCCGTCCCGCCACTGTCATCCCTGCCCGATCCCTGCCCGATCCCTGACGGCGCTGCCGTTCCGCATGTCGCCTTCGGCCCAACTTAGCGCAAAACGCGACTCGATCGACCTGCGCCGCGACAGATGGTGAAAGGAATGTGCGCTTTGCCCGGAAAAGCGGCAAGGAGGCCGCGGCGGTGCCTGTCGCGGGTCAGCCTGCGGGCGGGATAGCCGCAGGGCAGGCGGCAAGGATCGCGTCCCGCAGCCGCGCGCGCGCCGCGTCGGCGCCCGCCGGCGCCAGCGCGGCGCTTGCGGCGGCGGCGAGTTGCGCCTGCCTGCCGGCATCCAGCCCCCGCACCGCGGCGGCAAGGCTCGCCGCGTCGGTCACCAGCAGGGCGGCACCGGCGGCCTGCAGCGCGGCATAGGCCTCGGCGGCATTCCCGACATGTGGGCCATGCACGATGGCCGAGGACTGCGCGGCAGGCTCGAACGGGGTATGGCCGCCCTTCTCGACCAGCGAGCCGCCGACGAAGGTGACGCCCGCCAGCGCATACCACAGCGGCATTTCCCCCATCGTGTCGGCCAGCAGCACCGGCGCCTCCGGCCCCGGAAGCTCGGCGCGGGACCGGCGGGCGAAGCCGAGGCCCGCCGCGGCGATCTGCGCCGCAACCTCGGCCGCGCGGCGCGGATGGCGCGGGGCGAGGATCAGCCGCCGGTCGGGATCGGCCTGCCAGAGCGCGGCGAAAGCCTCTAGCACCGGCGCCTCCTCTCCCGGATGGGTGGAGGCGGCGAGGAGGGTCTTTTCGCGCAGGAACAGCGGCGCAAGCGCGCGCAGGTCGGCTGCGGGCACGGCGGGGGCCAGCCCGGCCTTGAGGTTCACCGCCGGGCCGATCCGCGCCGCGGGCAGGCCCAGTTGCGCGAAATGCGCCTCTGACGCGGCATCTTGCGCGCTGAGCAGGTGGATCGCCCCCGTCAGGCGCGCGGCAAGCGAGGGCAGGCGCGCCCACCGCCGGGCGCTGCGCGCCGACATCCGTGCGCCGACCACCAGCACCGGGATGCCGCGCCGGGCGCAGAGGGCAAGCCGGTTCGGCCAGAACTCGTTCTCCACCACCACCAGCGCCGCCGGCCGCGCGCGGGCCATGAAGCGGTGCAGCGCCAGCCGGTGGTCGATGGGCGCGAGCGCCGCCGCCACCCCCGGCAGACCCCAGCCCGCCACCATCGCGCGGGCGGTGACGGTGTTGGCCGTGACCAGCACCCGCAGCCCCGGCGCCGCGGCGAGCAGCGCCTCGAGCAATGCGCGAACCGAGGCAAGCTCGCCATTCGATGCGCCATGCAGCCACAGCACCGGGCCTCCGGATCTCGGCGCCCGGCCCAGCCGTTCGGCCAGCGCGCCCGCAGGCTCCGTTCCGCGCAGGCGGCGCCACAGCAGGCGCAGCACCAGCAGCGGGGCAAGCACCGAGACGAGCAGGCGGTAGAGGGTCAAGGGCGGCTCCGTCGGAGATTGGGGTCGGGGATCGGGGTCGGGGATCGGGGTCGGGGATTGGGGGTCGAGGGTCGGCTTGAGGTTCAGGGCTTGAGGTCCGGGTCCCCAGGCGGCAGGTTTGCCGCGAAACGCCGCCCGAGGAAAGGGCCGCGGGGGGAAAGGCGGGCACGAATGGCCGGGTGCGCGAGTTCGCGGCGGCACTGGCGGCGTTCCTTGCCTCGCACGCGCTGGCCTCGCTGCCCGCCGCGCGGGGCTGGCTGCGGGCACACCTGCATCTGCCGGTGATCGGCGTCAGCCCGGCTCCGTGAGCGGCTGCGTGCCTGGCATCCTCGCCTGCCGGACCGGCGGCCCGGGCGAAGTTGCCGCCTGAAGATGTGGGGCCGGCCGCAGACGGGACAGAAGCTCGACTGCCGTTTCGTTGGCTGCGGCGTGAAACCGGGAAAACCGCCGCATTCTTCCTACCGTCGCGCCCGGTTGACATGCAGCCGGCACCATCACGCAGACAACGGCGGGCCGGCGGCGGGGTTCCTGACCGCGCTCGCGCATCGGCAGGGCTCCGCCAGCAGCCGCGGGGGCCGGCCCTGCCGCCCGGACGGGCCATGGCCGGTGCCGTGCCAGCCCTCACCCCGCCCTTGCCAGCAGGTCCGCATTCCCCCCCGAGGCCGTCGTATCGATGCAAAGATGCCGCTCCAGCAGCGCGTGGGCACGGTCCGGGGCGCTGGTGATCAGCGGCAGGATCGGGCCGGGGCGGGCGGCGAGGGCGATCGCCAGCGCGCGGGCCTCCGGCTCCGGCCCCCAGAAGATCACGCCGGAAAACCCCTGCAGCCGGGTGAGGGCGCCCGCGGGCAGCCTGCCGGGCGCCTCCACCGCGACTCCGCCATGTGCGCGGACCTGCGCGGCCTGCGTGGCGGCGGCCTCCGCCCCCGGCCCGGCGCAGATCAGCGGCGCGCGGGGGTAGAGCGAGAGCCGGTTGGACTCGCCGGTGGGGCCGGGCAGGTCGAGCGTGGCAACCGCCGCCCGCTCCCCGGCGGCGGCGGTCAGGCGGGCCTGCAGCGCGGCCTCGTCCTCGGGCGGGGCCTCCGCCGTCACCTCCACCCGCCCTGCGGCGGTGAAGCGGGGCAGGTAATGCGGCCCGCCCGCCTTGGGGCCGGTGCCCGACAGCCCCTCGCCGCCGAAGGGCTGGCTGCCGACCACCGCGCCGATCTGGTTGCGGTTGACATAGATGTTGCCGACCCGCAGCGCCGACGTCACCTGCTGCACGCGCCCGTCGATGCGGCTGTGGATGCCGAAGGTCAGGCCGTAGCCGCTGGCATTGATCGCCGCCACGACGCGGGGCAGGTCCGCGGCGCGGAAGGTCGCGACATGCAGGATCGGGCCGAACACCTCCTCTGCCAGTGCCTCGATGCCGGTGACGCGCAGGATCGCGGGGGCGGCGAAGCTGCCGGTCGCGGGCACGGGAAGGGCCTTGACCAGCCGCCCCTCGCTGCGGGCGCACTCCACATGGGCGCGGATCCGCGCCAGCGCGGCCGCGTCGATCACCGGGCCGATATCGGTGGCAAGCTGCCAGGGGTCGCCGATCACCAGCTCGTCCATCGCGCCTGCCAGCATCTTTAGCAGCGGGGCGGCGATGTCCTCCTGCACATAGAGGCAGCGCAGCGCCGAACAGCGCTGGCCCGCCGACTGGAAGGCCGAGGCGATGATGTCGCGCACCGCCTGTTCGGGCAGGGCGGTGCTGTCCACGATCATCGCGTTGATGCCCCCCGTCTCGGCGATCAGCGGGGTGCCGGGGGCGGTGGCGGTGGCCATGCCCGCGCGGATCGCCTGCGCGGTCGCGGTCGATCCGGTGAAGGCGACGCCGCCCACGCGCGGATCGGCGCTGAGGGCGCGGCCGATGGTCGGCCCCGCGCCCGGCAGCAGTTGCAGCGCGGCGGCAGGCACCCCGGCGCGGTGCAGAAGGCGGGTGGCAAGATGGGCGATCAGCGGCGTCTGCTCGGCCGGTTTGGCCAGCACGGCATTGCCGGCGGCAAGCGCGGCGGCGATCTGACCGGTGAAGATCGCCAGCGGAAAGTTCCACGGGCTGATGCAGGTGACGATGCCGCGGGCCGGCGCGGTGAGCGCGCCAGCGCCTGCCGCATAGTAGCGCAGGAAGTCCGCCGCCTCGCGCAGTTCGGCCACGGCGTCGGGCAGGGTCTTGCCCGCCTCGCGCGCCAGCAGGGCGAAGATCTCGCCGAAGCTCTGCTCGTAGAGGTCGGCGGCACGGGTCAGCACCTCGGCCCGCGCGGGGGCGGGCGCGCCCCAGGGCGCGGCGGCGGCCAGCGCGGTTTCGGCGTCGGCGGGCGTGGCAGGCACCACATGCCCGGCAAGAGCGCCGGAGGTGGGGCTTGTCACCGGCGACGGCCTCGGGGCGGCAAGCGGCCCGGCAATCAGCGGCGCAGCCGTGGGCGTGGCGGCAAGGAACGGCGCGCGGGCCGCCTCGATCGCCGCGAGCGTGCCCGTGTCTGTCAGGTCGAAGCCGCGGCTGTTCCGCCGCTCGGGCGCGTAGAGGGCCGGGCCGGGGCGGATGGCGGGATTGGCCGCATGGTCCGGCAGCAACGGCTCCAGCGCCGCGAAGGGGCAGGCGGCGACGGTCTCGGGCGGCACCGAGGCATCGACGATCTGGTGCACGAAGGACGAATTGGCGCCATTCTCCAGCAGCCGCCGCACCAGATAGGCCAGAAGGTCGCGATGCGCGCCGACGGGGGCATAGATCCGGCAGCGTGTGCCCTCGGCCCGGTGAACGATGTCATGCAGCCGCTCGCCCATGCCATGCAGGCGCTGGAACTCGAAGGCGGCCCTGTCACCCGCCATCTCGAGGATCGCGGCGACGGTATGGGCGTTGTGGGTGGCGAATTGCGGATAGATCCGGTCCGTCATCGCCAGCAGTCTGGCGGCATTGGCGATATGGCTGACATCGGTCGCGGCCTTTCGGGACAGCACCGGGAAGTCCGCCAGCCCCAGCACCTGCGCCCGTTTCACCTCGGCGTCCCAATAGGCGCCCTTCACCAGCCGCACCATGATGCGCCGGTCAAGTTTCACCGCCAGCGCGTGCAGCCAGTCCAGCGTGGCCGCCGCGCGGCGCCCGTAGGCCTGCACGACGACCCCGAACCCGTCCCAGCCGGCCAGCGCGGGATCGGCCAGCACCGCCTCGATCACCCGCAGCGAGAGGGTCAGGCGGTCCGCCTCCTCGGCGTCGATGTTGAAGCCCATGCCGGCCGCCGCCGCGGCGCGGGCAAGGCCCTGCACCACCGGCACCAGTTCGGCCGTGACGCGCGCCTCCTGCGCGACCTCGTAGCGCGGATGCAGCGCCGAGAGCTTGATCGAGATGCCGGGGTTGGCCCGCACGTCACCGGTGCGGCAGGCGCCCGCGATGGCACCGATGGCGGCGGCGTAGCTTTTGGCATAGCGCGCGGCATCGGCGCCGGTCCGCGCCGCCTCGCCCAGCATGTCATAGCTGTAGGTATAGCCCTGCGCCTCCAGCCTTGCGGCGCGGGTCATGGCGGCGCCGATGTCTTCGCCCAGCACGAACTGCCGCCCCATCTCCTTCATCGCGCGGGCGACGGCGGCGCGGATCACCGGCTCCCCCAGCCGGCGCAGCGCGGCGCGCAGATGGCCGGTGACGCCCGGCTCGCGGCTGTGGTCCAGCACCCGCCCCGTCAGCATCAGCGCCCAGGTCGAGGCGTTGACCAGCGTGGAGGCAGAGCCGCCAAGGTGGCGCGACCAGTCCGAGGGCGCGATCTTGTCCTCGATCAGCGCGTCCATCGTGGCGGCATCGGGCACCCGCAGCAGCGCCTCGGCCAGGCACATCAGCGCGATGCCCTCGTCGGTGGACAGGCCGTATTCGGCCAGGAACACCTCCATCAGCCCCGGCCGCGCATCGGCGCGGATGGCGCGCACCAGATCCGCGCCGCCCGCCGCGATGCGGGCGCGGGCGGCGGCATCGAGGCCGGCCCCCGCGATCAACGCCGCCAGAAGCGGCCCCTCGGGCGCGAGGGTGCCGGTTTCGATGCGTTGCCAGATGTCCTGCATGGCCAGATGTCCTGCATGGGATGTCCTGTCGGGGCGGGGCGGATGCTTGCGTTCGGGCCATTCCACCGCCCGCTTCCCTTCGTGCCTCCCCGCCGCTATGGTCGCCGCCAGCGCCGGATTTGCGGCCGGTGTGCGGCCGGTTCGGGCGGCCCGCCTGCGGGAGCGGCGGGCCCGGCGCAGCTCTTGCGGGCGTGGTGGAACGGTAGACACAAGCGACTTAAAATCGCCAGAGCCAGGCTCGTGCGGGTTCGACTCCCGCCGCCCGCACCACCGCCCTGCATGGCGCGAAGGGCGATCCCGAAGCGCAAGCGGACCCCTTCCCCTCCCTGCGGGCTACTGGTCGAGGAAGCTGCGCAGCTTCCGGCTCCGGCTCGGGTGCTTGAG
>DIVD01000040.1:0-123 GCA_002423245.1 Rhodobacteraceae bacterium UBA6141 | reverse complement strand
TGCCGATGCCGAAGCGCATCCGCAGAACCCGTTCCTCGCGCGGGGTCAGCGAGGCCAGCACGCGGGTCGTGGTTTCCTTCAGGTTCTCCTGAATGGCCGAATCCAGCGGCAGGATCGCGTTCT
>DIVD01000070.1 GCA_002423245.1 Rhodobacteraceae bacterium UBA6141 | reverse complement strand
AGTGGCGGAGGGGATGGGTCTGAAAGACAACCTTCTCCACTTTCTTGTCCCGCAACAGATTGAAAACTAAACAGAAAATTTAACGATAAGCTTGAGCCAGTGCTGCCTCTCTCACGTGTGGCCGAATGATCATGTGCTTCTGTGTCGCCATGCAACCGGCCCGGACACCCAGATCGGCAGTTCGATCTACTCTTCGCTGCCTTCGCAAGATGAAGCAATGCGGCTGATCCTGCCCGGTTGGCGCAGTTCGCCCGGAGCAGTCCGCCGACGCGGGGTGCCCGCAGGAGGAGAACGACCTTCCCATTGAAGCCCTTTCTTTAGAATTAAAATACACGATCAACATGATAGTCTTTTCGTGAAAGGAGACTGCCATGACCAGAACCCTTCTCATTCCGGACCTCGGCGGCGCGCCTGCAGATCATTGGCAGGCCTGGTGGACCGAGGTCGAGCACAATGCCCACATGCTGCATCGGGCGGACAGCCAGGGCGAGGCGAGCATCGCGTGGGCAAGTGACGTCGCGGATGCAATTCTGGCCAATCCGGACACGATCCTCATTGCCCATGGCGACGGCTGCGCCGTCGTCGCGCACCTGCTGGCAAGTCACGCACAACCCCTGGCCGCAGGAGCGCTTTTCGTCGCGCCAACGAACCCGGACCGAAACTACTGCCGGCTGCGGCTCTCGGATGTGACGCACGAAGATCTTCCGGTGCCCACCACGGTAGTGGCCAGCAGGACCGATCGCTCGATCGACATCGACGAGGCCGAACACGTCGCCGCGGACTGGGGCAGCAAGTTCGTGGACCTTGGCGATGCCGGCCATATCGACACGATGAGCGGCTTCGGGCCATGGCCGGACGGGATCGAATTGCGGGACGATCTGATCGTCCGCGCCCGCCGCTACGTCCTGCCCAAGGCGGTGCGTGAACTTCCAGCGCAACGCTGGGCTTTCTGAAGGGAGGCGGCCATGATCAGAACCTTGCTCATTCCCGGCCTCGATGGCTCACCGGCGCCACACTGGCAGCATTGGTGGGCAGCGAACGACCCTTCGGCCAAGATCGTCGAGCAGCATTCCTGGTCGAGCCCTTCCCCGGAGGCGTGGCTCACGGAGATCGCCGCCGCCACCTTGATCCATCCCGGCGCAGTTCTGGTCGGGCACTCCCTTGGCGCGATCGCAATCGTTCGCCTCCTCGCGCATTGGCCGCAGATACGGACCGGTGGCGCGCTTCTGGTCGCACCGGCCGAGCCGTCCCGCAGCCCGCGCACGCGCAGATTCGGGCCGATACCCGACGTCACCTTGGGCATTCCGACCATCGTTGCCGCAAGCCGGAGCGATCCGTGGATGGATCAGGACCATGCGCGCGAGTTGAGCGAAAGCTGGGGCGCGGATTTCATCGACATGGGTGATGTCGGCCATATCAACGTGGCCTCGGGCCATGGTCCCTGGCCTGAAGGCATAGCGCTTCGGAATATCATCTGGTCCATGGACAGCAGCCACCGCGTTCAGCCAGTACGGCTTCCTGACTTCAGACCGTCCTCTCATCAAGCTCAGGTGATGTCATGATCCTCACACCGGTCATTCAAGGCATGAGGCGTACGCTTCCCGCTGCGATCTTCGGCGCCTGTTACATCACCCTCTTCGCCTTCGTCCTTCTGTCGTGACCTGACCGGTCGCCCTGCATCGAAAGGAACGAGACATGTTTCCCTGCTGCGGATACGATCCCGGAATATTCGCCTATCTGTCCGAAACCGGAACACATGTTTCGGATGAAAAGCTTGATCGCATCCTCGCCGTAGTGGCTATCGCGTCACTCGCGCTCTGTTACAGTCTCTTGTTCGCGCTTTCATGATGGACGGGGGACAGGCAACGCACGAACGCAAAGTCCACGTCGTCATCGTCGGCGGCGGGGCGAGTGGCGTGCTGATGGCTGCCCATCTGCTGGGCGGCACCTCCGCGCATCTGCGCGTGACCATCATCGAGCGCGGCCCCATGCTGGGCTGCGGCATCGCCTATGGCACGACGCATCCCGATCACCTTCTGAACACGCGCGTGGCCCAGATGAGCGCGTTTCCGGACCGGTCAGATCATTTCGCGCGCTGGCTCGCCCAGAACGGCATGGGCGCGACGGATCAGTGTTTCGTCGACCGGGCAACCTACGGGCGGTATCTGTCGAGCCTTCTGGACCCATGGCGTTCCGGTGGCGAAAGCCACCGTTTGCGCTGTGTGCGGGGTACTTGCACGAGCCTGCGGGAAACCGGGGGCGGGGTCGTGGCGCATCTCGACGACGGTACGTCGGTCATCTCCGACACCGCAATTCTTGCGACCGGACACGCCGTGCCCGCCGAGCCTGCCGCGCCCCTGCGCGGGGCCTGGGACTTTTCCGCACCCACCGATCCGGAAGCCGCGGTTGCCATCATCGGAACCGGGCTCAGCATGGTCGACCATGTGGTTACGCTGCTTGGCGCCGGACATCGTGGGCCGGTCCTGTGCCTGTCCCGCCGCGGGCTTGTCCCGAAGGTTCATGCGCCGTCGCAACCTCTCAAGCTGGGCCGGCAGGACATTCCCCTAGGCGCATCCGTCAGCGCCGTATTGCATGGGCTGCGCCGACTGGTCCGGGCCGCGGAAGCGCAGGGCGGCACGTGGCGCGATGCCGTCGATGGCATCCGTCATCACATCGCGGCAATCTGGCGCTCATGGGATCTCGATCAGCGGGCGCGCTTCCTGCGCCACGCTGCCGCCTATTGGGAAGTCCATCGCCACCGGATGCCACCGACCTCGGCCAGGCGCATCGAGCAAGCGATGTCGGACGGCCAGCTCTTCGTCCTGCGCGGGAAGTTCGACCGGGCCGCGGTGCGTGACGACGGCAGGATCGACCTCTTGCTCGCCTCCCGCGGCACCGTGGGAGTGCGGAACATCGTGGCCGATCACGTCATCGACTGCCGTGGCATTCGACGTGATCCCATCAAGGATTCCGCCCCTGTCATTCGGGATCTGTTAACCTGCGGCGCGGGCCGCCTCGACCCGCTGGGGCTGGGTCTTGATACGACAACCGACGCACAAGTGATCGACACGTACAATCGGCCGTCGCACCGCATCTTCGCGATTGGTCCCGCCGCCCGCGGCACACTTTGGGAAATCACCGCGATTCCCGACATTCGCGAGCAGACCTTCCGGCTTGCCAGGGACGTGTTCGGTGCCGGGGCGGAAACGACGGTTTCGCACTCTCCCACGGCAGATCCTTCTGAGCGGGCAACCTACTGAGCATCGGAGGCGAACCCTCTTCACTTTCTTCGAAGCGCACGCGTGCCGACAGGGTTCGACGCCACGGCCGCTGATTTCGATGGTGAGTGGACAGCCTCGCCCGCCTGATCTGACAGCCGGTGGTTGCGACCGGCCCGCTTGCCGCGTCCCAGCCTGACGCTTCGCTGGGATGAACACCGCGCGACAGCGGCAGGTCCAATGGAAATCGGCAACTCTTCCGGGAGCGGGATCTTGCTGCCGGACCGCATGGATCGATGCGCGCATTCTGCTCCGGCAGCCAAGTTGGAGATCTCGTTCGGTACTGTATGGCGTTGTTGCAGAATTCCAGCCTTAGCGGATTCACATCGTGACCGCATGAGCAAGCCGACACCCGCCCGCTATCGCACGACGAACTGGTCCAGCTACACCGCGGCGCTCCAAGGCCGGCGCCAGTGGCGCAAGGTGCATCTGGCCATGGACACCGCCACCTCGGACATCCGGGCAGTGGAATTCACTCCCGCCAGCGACGGCGACAGTCCGGTCTTGCCGGAACTGCTCGGTCAGATCCCCGAGGACAAAGAGATCGGCACGGTGACCGCTGATGGCGCCTATGACACCCGCCGCTGCCACAGCGCCATCATCGACCGGCAGGCCATCGCCATCATCCCCATCCGCAAGAACGGCAGGCCCTGGAAAGAGGATTGCGGCAGCGACTGCCAGAAACGACACCCACCGCGCCACACGGCACTACGGCCGGGTGTTCTGGAAGCGCTGGCATTCTGGAAGCGCTGGAAGGATACCACGTCCGAAGCCGGATCGAGGCGAAGATGCCCTCGCAGGTTCGCACGAACCTGTGGCGCTCAACCTGCTCGACCTCAACGCCTTTGGCGAACGCATTTCCGCAAGAGACCCGGACCGCCAAAGCGCCGAAATCCAGATCCGCATCGCACTCATGAAC
The DNA here is from genome assembly GCA_002423245.1 of Rhodobacteraceae bacterium UBA6141. Taxonomy (GTDB): domain Bacteria; phylum Pseudomonadota; class Alphaproteobacteria; order Rhodobacterales; family Rhodobacteraceae; genus Frigidibacter. The sequence continues at coordinate 11,412 of DIVD01000070.1, read as the reverse complement.
CGCTTCTCGGCCCCCGAAACGGCCGAGATCGTCCGCGTGGACTGATGACGGCGGGGAAAGGGGCCATCATGCCTCAGGCGTGAATTATCCAACAACGCCCATTGATCGCCGCCACCGCGACTTTCGCCTTGAATGCCGGGCTGTGGTTCCGGCGTGGTCCTCTTGCCATGGTCTTCTCCTCGCTTGCAGCATCATGCCGCCGTAGCGCGTAAAATCCACTTATCCCGGCTGTTCAGATTTTCGGAACCACCTCTCCCCCCAAGAGCGACGCACCCGAGCATGGCGGGGTCGCCGATGGCGAGGCGGGTACCGCCGGCGACCCGGGACTGCCCGAGGGTCGCTGAGGCCGGCCAGACGCGTGCCGGCCGGCCCCCGCGTCAATACAGCCCGAACTCGGCCATCAACTGACGGCGATAGCCGACAAAATCTGTGTCGTTGCGGTCGCGCGGGCGGGGGAGATCGACCTCGATCAGGCGGATGGCCTCGCCCCTGACGCCCGGCAGCACCAGCACCCGGTCGGCGAGAAAGATCGCCTCTTCAAGGTCATGGGTCACCAGCACCATCGTCACCTTTTCCTCGTGCCAGATGCGGGTGAGTTCCTGCTGCATGGTCATCCGGGTCATGGCGTCGAGCGCGCCCAAAGGCTCGTCGAGCAGCAGGATCTCGGGCTGCACGGTCAGGGCGCGGGCGATGCCCACCCGCTGCGCCATGCCCCCCGAAAGCTGCCGGGGCCAGGCGGACTCGAATTCCGCCAGCCCGACAAGGCGGATATAGCGCCGCGCCCGCTCGGCCGCCTCGGATTTGGGCAGGCCCTGCACCTCGAGCCCGAAGGCCACGTTGTCCAGCACCGTGAGCCAAGGCAGCAGGCGCGGCTCCTGAAAGATCACCGCGCGGTCGCGTCCCAGCCCGTGAACGGGCGCGCCGTCGATCAGCACCTCGCCTGCGTCGGGCTGTTCCAGCCCGGCCAGCACGCGCAGCAGCGTCGTCTTGCCCGACCCGCTCGCCCCCACGATGGCAAGGCTCTCGCCACCGCGAATGTCGAGGCTGATCCCCCGCAGGACGGTCAGCGTCTCGCCGTCGAGGGGGAAGCTCTTGGAAAGGTCGCGGATCGTGACCTCTCCCTTGATCCGTGTCTGCGCCAGCGTCATCGCCGCCTCCTCAATTGGTGCCGGGCGCGTCGCCCGTGACCAGCAGGATGTCGGCCGCACGCAACTGGCCTTCGCGCAGCGCGCCCTCGCGCACCAGAACGTCGATCCAGAACTGCACGTCACGCTCGACCGGCAGACCGCCCTCGCGCACGCCGAAGCCCGCGAAGTATCTGGCTACGTCCGGGTTCTCGCCGCGCGCCTCGAGCAGCCTGGCGATGATCGCGCGCGTTTCCTCGGGGTTCTCGCGGGCGTAATCGATAGCCTTGGCCGATTTCTCGACAAACTCGCGCGCGGCCTCGGGATGTGCCTCGGCCCAGTCCCGGCGCAGCAACGTGAAACCGACTGCGATCTCGCCCAGAACGTCGGTATCGTCGAACAGCTTGCGCAAGCCGCCATTCGCGCGGGCGGCGCCCTCGAAGGTGGTCTGCCAGTTGCCGAAGGCGGCGATGTCCACCTGTTTCGAGCGCAGCACCTGTTCAAGCTGCGGCCCCGGCACCACCACCAGCCTGACGGCGCTGGGCGGCAGGCCCTGCTGATGCAGCGCCTCGCGGATCGTGTAGTCGAGATGCGCGCCAAGCGTGTTCACCGCGATGGTCTTGCCCTTGATATCCTTGATGGATCTGATCGGGCTGTCTTCCAGCACATGAAAGACCGACTGCACATCGTCGCTGATGCCGCCGCTCGGATAGGCGGCGATGAACTCATTGCCGCTGGCAATCGCGTTGATCACCGCCGAGGTGGCCGCAGAGCCGATCTCGACGCTGCCCGAGGCGAGCGCGAAAAGCGACTCGGGGCCGCCGCCGGAATAGCCGACCGGCTCGAGCGTGATCCCGGTGCCCTCGAAATAGCCGAGTTCGTGGGCAAGCTCATGCGCCGAGATGCCGCCATGGCTGGTCAGGAACCGCAAGGTGACATCCTCGGCAAGCGCGGGGCCGGACAGGCCGAGCATGAGGGCCGTCGCCGCAAGGACGGGTTTGAACGTGATGGTCATGTCAGGTTTCCTTCGGGTGACTGGACGGGTTGGCGATGGGGTAGAGCCGGTCAGTGCTGCGCGGTGCTCCAGCGGCAGAGCCGCCGCTGCATCACCATCAGCCCCCAGTTCGCAGCCAGACCGAGGAAGGCCAGCAGGAAGATCGCGGCGAACATCAGCGGGATCTGGAAATTGTACTGCGCGTTCATGACCTGAAAGCCGAGCCCGCTGTTGGCCCCGATCATCTCGGCGGCGATCAGCAGCAGCAGCGCCGTGGTGGCCGAAAGGCGCAGCCCGACGAAGATCGGCGGCACCGAGGCCGGCAGCACGACACGGCGGAAGGTGGTCAGCCGCGTGGCGCCAAAGCTGCGCGCCATCTCGATCAGCTTCGGGTCCACCTCCTTGACGCCGCCGATGGTGGCCAGCAGGATCGGGAACAGCGTCGCCCAGAAGATGACGAAGATCTTGGATGCCTCGCCCAGCCCCAGAAGCAGGATGAACACCGGATAGAGCGCCAGCGCCGATGTCTGGCGGAAAAGTTGCAAGATGGGGTCCAGCGCACGCTCGAGCGCGCGGATCTGCCCCATGAACAGGCCCAGCGGGATGCCAAGCGCCACCGCCGCAAGAAAGGCGATCCCCGCGCGTTGCAGCGAAATGGCGACATCGCCCACCAGCCGCCCCGAGGCGAGCCCGGACCAGAGCGCCCCGGCAACCCGGTCGAGCGGCGGAAACACCGCGGGGTTGAGCACGCCCGTGACGCTTGCCACATGCCAGCCCGCGAAGAAGGCCAGAAGCAGCCCGTAGTCGGCCAGCAGCACCCGCCCCCGGTGCAGGGAGCGCGGCAGCGGCGCGCCGATGTCCGGCCCCCCTGGGGACCGGACGCGCGCCTCTGTCATCTGAAAGGTCATGGGAGCCTCCTTCACTCGGCGGCCTGCGCGGCGGCGCGCGCGGCGGTGTAGCGGTTGACCGGATAGGGCAGCCCGAGATTCTCGCGCAGGGTGCGCCCCTCATAGGCGGTGCGGAACAGGCCGCGGCGCTGCAACTCCGGCGTCACGAGGTTGACGAAATCGTCCAGCCCGCCCGGCAGCCAGGGCGGCATGATGTTGAAGCCGTCGGCGGCCTCGTTCTCGAACCACTCCTGCAGCGTATCGGCGATCTCGGTGGGGGTGCCCACCAGCGTGAGATGCCCGCGTGCCGTCGCGATCCATTGATAGAGCTGGCGGATGGTAAAGCCGTTCTCGTCGGCGATCTGCCGGATGAGGGCCTGGCGCGATTTGCCGCCCTCGGTCTCGGGCGCCGGCGGCAAGGGGCCGTCAAGATCGACCCCCGCAAGATCGAGCGTGCCCCCCGCGAGCCCGGCCAGCAGCGCCAGCCCGTCCGCCTCGACGATGAGATCGCTCAGCCGCTGGTATTTCTCGCGCGCATCCTCGGCCGTGCGGCCCACGAAGGGGGCGACGCCGGGCATGATCAGCACATGGTCGGGATTGCGCCCCCTGCCTGCCGCCCGCGCCTTGATGTCGCGATAGAACTCCTGCGCCGTGGCGATGTTCTGATGGGCGGTGAAGATCACCTCGGCGGTCTCGGCGGCCAGGTCGCGCCCGGCCTCGGATTGCCCCGCCTGCACCACCACCGGATGCCCCTGCGCGCTGCGCGGAACGCCGAGCGGGCCCTTCACGCGGAAATGCTTGCCGACATGGTTGGTGTCGTGCAGCCGGCCGGGATCGTAGAACGCGCCGCTTTCCTTGTCGCGCAGGAAGGCGTCATCCTCGAAGCTGTCCCACAGCTTCTTGACCACCTCCACATGCTCGCGCGCGCGGTCATAGCGGTCGGCATGGGGGATCTGCCTGTCGAGGTTGAAGTTCTGCGCCGCCGCCTCGGTCGCGGTCGTGACGACATTCCAGCCCGTGCGCCCGCCCGAGATCAGATCGAGCGAGGCGAACCTGCGCGCCACGTTGAACGGCTCGTCATAGGTGGTGGTGTTGGTGGCGATGAAGCCCAGATGCGTCGTCTGCGTGGCCAGGGCTGCAACGAGCGTCAGCGGCTCGAACCCCGCGATCTTGGCGCTGCCCCCCTCGCGCCCGCCTCCGGTGGTGGCCAGGACGTCGGCGAAGAAATAGGCGTCGAACAGGCCCCGTTCGGCGGCCTTCGCCAGTTCGATGTGATACTTGAGGCTGGTCGCCCCGTCCGCACGCGCCTCGGGGTGGCGCCAGGCGGCGACGTGCTGTCCGCCACCGGGCAGGAATGCACCGAGCCTGATTTGTCTGGGCTTGGTCTGTCTGGTCATGATGGTCTCCTTGGTCTTGGCAGGGCTCCGCCATGGCCCGGCCGGCAGGGTCGGGCGTTCGGATGGCGCAGCGGGGTGAAGGTGGTCAGGCGGCGGGTTGCAGCCTCTGCGGGCTGAGGGCGGCGGCGAGTTGCGTGACCGCCATGTCGAGCCGGGCGCGCAGCGGTGCCGAGAGCCGCCCGTCACTGTCGAGATCGGCGGCCCCGGCATAGACCCCCGTCGGCACGCTCGCCGCCTCGAAGAACCCGAACAGCGGGCGCAATTGATGCTCGATCACCAGCGCGTGCCGGTCGCCGCCGCCGGTTGCCATCAGCAGCACCGGCTTGCCGCGCAGGGCCTCGGGCTCGACCAGGTCGAGGAGGTGCTTGAAAAGGCCGGCATAGCTGCCCTTGTAGACCGGGCTGCCGACGACAACGGCACGCGCGGCGAGAAGCCGGTCCACATGCGCCCGCGCCTCTGGCGCCAGATCGGCCAGCGAACCGGCCGCGCCCAGCGAGGGGCCCAGGTCGCGCAGATCGAACACCGCATGGTCCAACCCCGTCTGGCGGGCCACGTCCCTGACCGCTGCGGTGACCAGGGCGCGGGTGCGCGAGGGCTGGCTCTGCTGGCTCTGGCTGCCGGCGAAGCCGATGATTTCCATCACGGATCTTCCTTTCCCGTCTATCTCTATAGTTTTAGTGTATATTCAATTTTCATCCTCTCCTCCATTCTAAAGATTCCGTCGAAAAGAGAGGAAGCATGCCGCCCGAAGGCGGTTGAGAGCATGTGAGCTTCGTTGGTTTGCGATGTCGGCCTGACGATGCTGCAAAACTCCGCCCTTGTAGGATGCACATTGCGAATCCATACGGTTGGACAGGCCGCCGGTGAAAAATTGAGCCTGTTCCGTATTCCTGTGTGTTCCACCCCGGATGATCGCATAGACCCTCGGCGTTCTGCGTTTTTCATGGCAAGGTCGGTTCTGGGGGAAATTCGGGGCGGGGTGCGCACGTGCTGATCCATCTTCACAAGCAGGCGACGACGACACCCGAAGGTTCGGGCGGCAATCCAGGCCAGTGTTGAGCCGCCTCGGTGCTGGCGGAACGGTTCGGCACGGCCGAGCAGACCATTTACAAATGGAAGCACCGGGACACGGTGCATTGACCGCAGCCACACGGGGTTGTTGCAGAACTCTGACCGTCGAGGATTCACATAGTGAATCCGCGCGGTACACAGTTGGCCCTGAACATCCGATCAGGCTGATGTGACCGGCTGACGCTGGCGCCCCTATTGGTGTTATTGCAGTCAAAACGGCTGCGATGATCTAGGCAAGCCAAGCCCGGAGGTGGGCGAGGATCTTGCGGATGTTGTGTCCGCAGGCGTTGAGCACGGCAAAGAGGGCGTCGCCGATGGTGCCTTTCAACGGGCATCTGGCGAGGCGGCCGTCGGTTTTCATGTGGCCGATTTCCGCTTCGATGGCGCTTCGGCGGCAGAGGTCTGCGACGAGTTTTGGCGTCAACCCGCGCCTTGTGCCGCTGATCAGGACGCGGGTCGCCTCGACGCCAGGGCCGCGGTATCCGCGGTCGACGACGGGCAGATCCGGGCGCCGGTCGGTCAGGATGGTCACCTGTTCGAGGACCTCTTTCAGGGTATGGCCGTCGTAAGGGTTGCCGGCAAAGCTGCGCATGCCGACCACAAAGCCCTCGTCCAGCGTGGTCGCGACGCTGACCTTGCAGCTGAATTCATAACGCACCCGGCCTTGCCCTTCGAGATGCAATCCACATCCGGCTCGTGCAGGGCGTAGATCTTGTCGGCACCCTGGGGCTGCTGGCCCCGGCGCCTCGCGCCAAGGCGACCAACTGCTCCCGCGCCCGCTCGTAAAGCCGGGAGTCCGTGGGATGGGCAATCGCCTTTTCCATGACGGTGGTATCGACCGCCACGCGCTTGACGCTGTCTTTGTCGATCGCACCGGACTTCTGCCCGGCCCGGATCGTCCGGGTCAGCAGCCATTCGACGCCGTTCGGCGGCATGCTCGGACCAACGGCGCATTGCCGCCGAACTCCCCGATCCGCCCACGCCAGCGGGTCAGCGAGGACGGGTCAAGTGGCAGCTTGTGCTGGAAGAAAATCTCGCCGGTAAGGTGCTGAATACGGGTTCTCGGCCCAGCGGGCCACAACCGCCTCGTCTGACAGCCGGTAGGCGTGCTGCAGATAAAGCAGCCCCGCCACCAGCCGCGGCTCCGTCGCGGGCCGACCCTTGCCGGACGGAAAGATCCCGGCCCATTCCTGATCGAACACCTCCCAGTCGATCAAGGCCGCCAGTTTCACAAGCTCGTGCCGCTGGTTGATCTTGTCAACAAGCCGCGGACGCAGCAGATCATCTTGCTCCGGAGGGCGCGGGCGATGTTTCATGGGCATGCGGATCCGGTCCTGGATAGGGAAAGGCGTGGACAGCGTCGTCGCAGCCAAGTTTCTGTCCTGCATATTCTGCCAAAGCTGGCCAGCGTAGTCCTGCTCCTCCTGCCCGCCGAAATCTTGCGCGACTGCGGCGCTCACCAGCAGGCTCAACGCACCGCCAAAAATCAATAGTCTCATTGTGACGTCCTCCTCCTTTTCGATCGGCCCGATTTCTTGATTTCGGCCCTCGTGGCAGGGGGGGTGGTTCCTCTCGAGATCGGCGAGGACGGACTGGTCCAGGCGGAGGAGCGGGTCCTGCGCGACCTGAAGCGAACTCGGGAGGTGGAAATCGACGACGAGGGGTCGCTCCTCTTGATCACGGATCAGGAAAACGGGCGGCTCCTCCGCATCACGCGATCCCGACCAGCCGCGGAGCGGAGAGACGCGTCGCTTGGGGCCGACATGCGCAACCCGCTCAGCACAGTCCTTCGCGATCACGTCGGACTCAGCTACCTTCGACGCTCGCCCGCGCCTGGAACTCCCGGCTGTCGACGCCCGGCGGACACACCCCGAGGCCACCGACTTCAGAAGCGGCCGTCGCCCTGCCGCATAGCCAGGTCGTTGCGAGACCGAATGCGACCGGCCATACCTGCGTAACCGAGGACAGATGTCGTTGTGGGGATGCCGCGTAACTGCTGCTTTCTTGAGCAGTCAACACTGCTGACCCGCCGCCAGGGCGTTGGCTGTGGCCTGCCAACCAGCCAAGCTTGTTGCCATTTTCCGCTGCAACCCTTATGCCGCAGCGCAACGAACCTGGACCTGGAAGAGATTCCGGGTGGCTCTTCCGGCCGCCGATCCGCCGGACAACCACAAGAAAACGGTGCACTTGCACGCCGATCTCGCGCAAGCCGCAGGACCGGTATTGGACAAAATTTACATGATTTCACTCGACGCTTATCGCAGCCAGTGGCTCGGCAACATTCGTGGCGACCTGCTCGCTGGCCTCGTCGTAGCGCTGGCACTCATTCCCGAGGCCATCGCCTTTTCCATCATCGCCGGCGTGGACCCCAAGGTAGGGCTTTACGCCAGCTTCTCCATCGCGGTCATCACCGCCATCACCGGCGGGCGGCCCGGCATGATCTCGGCGGCGACCGCCGCGACCGCGGTCCTGATGGTCACGCTGGTGCGCGATCACGGGCTGCAATACCTGCTGGCCGCGACAGTGCTGGCCGGATTGATCCAGATCGGCGCCGGCGTCCTGAAACTCGGCTTCCTCATGCGCTGGGTGTCGAAATCGGTGATGACCGGCTTCGTCAACGCGCTCGCGATCCTGATCTTCATGGCGCAGCTGCCCGAGCTCGACCCGCGGGAGGTGACGTGGATCACCTACGCGCTCGTGGCCGCGGGGCTTGCCATCATCTACCTCTTTCCGCTTCTGACCACGGCCATTCCCTCGCCCCTCGTGACCATCCTGGTGCTCACGGGTCTGGCCGTCGCGCTCGGGCTCGACGTGCGGACGGTGGGCGACATGGGCGCGCTGCCCGACACCCTGCCTGTCTTCCTGATCCCGCAGATCCCGCTCAACTTCGAGACCCTGATGATCATTCTGCCCTATTCGGTGGCGGTGGCCGTCGTGGGCCTGCTCGAAAGCCTGATGACACAGAATATCGTCGATGACCTGACCGACACGAAGTCAAACCGGAACCAGGAATGCATCGGTCAGGGGCTGGCGAACACCGCCACCGGCTTCATCGGCGGGATGGCGGGCTGCGCGATGATCGGGCAGTCCATCATCAACGTGAAATCCGGCGGGCGCGGGCGGCTGTCGTGCTTCGTGGCGGGCGTCTTCCTGCTGATCCTGGTGGTGGGCCTCGGCGATCTGGTGAGCATCATTCCGATGCCGGCACTCGTCGCTATCATGATCATGGTCTCGATCGGGACATTCTCCTGGTCATCGATCAAGGCGCTTCGAGTGCATCCGAAGTCGTCCTCGATCGTCATGATCGCGACCGTTGTCACCGTGGTCTACACCCACAATCTGGCCATCGGGGTGCTGGTGGGCGTGCTGCTGTCGGGCGTCTTCTTCGCCGGAAAGATCGCGCAGCTGTTCCGCGTGACCTCGGACATCAGCGCGGACGGGCGCGTGCGCACCTATCGCGTCGAGGGGCAGTTGTTCTACGGCTCCGTCGAGGATTTCATGGATGCCTTCGACTTCAAGGAGGCCCCCGAGCGCGTCGTGATCGACGTGAGCCGTGCGCATATCTGGGACATCTCCTCGGTTCAGGCGCTCGACATGGCGATCCTGAAATTCCGTCGCGACGGCGCCGAGGTCGAGGTCGTGGGCATGAACGACGCGACCGAAACCCTGGTCGACCGGCTTGCGATCCATGACAAGCCCGGCGCCATGGACAAGCTGACGGCGCATTGAGGGAGGAGAGACCCATGACAGACAAGATCATCGCCCTCGTGGACGGCTCCATCTATTCCGAGAGCGTCTGCCACCACGCCGCCTGGATCGCGCAGCGCACCGCCGCACCGGTCGAGCTGATCCATGTACTCGGCCGACGGGAGGCCCCGGAAAAGTCGGACCTGTCCGGCGCGATCCGCCTCGGGGCGCGGACGAAACTGATGGAGGAACTGGCCGAGCTCGACGCGCAACGCGCAAAGCTCGTCGGTCATCGCGGTCGCGCGATCCTCGAGGATGCCCGCGCCATCGTGGACCGGGACGGCGTGACCGAGATTACCACCCGCCTGCGCCACGGTGACATCGTCGAGGCCATCGGCGAGATCGAGGGCGAAGCGCGAGTAATCGTCATCGGCAAGCGCGGCGAGGCGGCGGATTTCGCGAAGGGACATCTGGGCTCGAATCTCGAACGCATCGTGCGCGCTGCGCATCGACCCGTCTTCGTCGCCGCGCGTGCCTTCAAGCCGATCGACTCCGTGCTCGTCGCCTATGACGGAGGGCGCTCGGCAATGAAGGCGGTCGATCACATCTCGCGCAGTTCCTTCTTCGCGGAGTTGCCCGTCACCGTCGTGACCGTCGGAAACGAAACGCCGGAGGTTACAAAGGGCCTTGCCGACGCCAAGGCCTTGCTCGCGGCCGCCGGGATCGAGGCGCAGACGCGCATCGTGCCCGGGCAACCGGACGAGGAACTGGGCAAGATGGTCGAGAAGGACGGCTTCGGCATGCTCGTGATGGGCGCCTACGGCCACAGCCGCATCCGGAGCCTCGTGATCGGCTCCACCACGACCGAGATGATGCGGTCCTGCAAGGTTCCTGTCCTGCTCTTGCGGTGAGCGCCATGTCGGACCCCACTCCGGAGGAGCTGAAGACAGCGTTTCTGCTGCGGCTCCGCGACGAACTGGATGCCTTGCGGTCCGCGTCCGCTCAGACGTAGGCGGACCGCAGACCTGTCGAGCTGGATCAGCAAAGCGTTGGCCGACTCATCCGCATGGACGCGATGCAGCAACAGGCCATGGCGGCAGCTCGGGAAACACGGCGACGTGGACGCGTCAGGGTTCTCGAGGCAGCCATCCGTCGAATTGATGCGGGGGAGTTCGGCTGGTGCGACGACTGAGGCGGGTGTATCGAGACTGTGCAGGCTGACGAGGTGTGCAACGCGGCTGCCACGAAAGCACGCCGTGCTTCTGCCAGAAGCCAGTCAAACCTCGTTTCGGCTGTTCCGACCGGTCACGGCAAGCCCTCATGGCGGTCTGCATGCCCGCGCCTGTGCACGCATCACAGCGTAGTCGCTGAGCATCTCCATGATCACCGCCCCCTCGGGCAGCAGGGTCAGCTCCTCGGCCGCGCGCGTTTGGACATCGCGGCTATACTCGACCAAGGGCGGATATGTTCCGACGGCGCGCCCGTAAGAACCGACCGTCGCGCAGCCGCTCAGCAAGCTCGTTGCGAGAACGGGGGCGACGTGCCGCCGCCTCGAGCATCTGCCGTTGTGCGTCATGGGATTTCTCCATGGTCTCGAATCGTTCGGCCAGCCGGCCCGCTCGCTCGCCAGACCGCCGAAGCGAATGCAGAAACAGGAGCACGGCGAGGATGATGGCCGTAGCGCAGCGCCGACCGCATCCACGGGCTGGCGGCGAACCCAGTGATCAGCCCGGCAATCATCGCTGCCCCCGCTTCCAGTCGTCGAGCCGAGCGTAGATCGTGACCGCGATGCCGCCGAGCGCCACGGCGATGAGCAACCAGCGCAGGGTGTCGAGGTATGGCACGAGGGGCAGGATCGCCGATTGGGTTTCCGCCAGAACCTCTTGCGCAACCTCGACGCCCGCCGCGCCCAGCGTCGCCACGCCCGCCGCCCCGCCGCCCTTCATGGTGCGGCTGTCGGCCAGTACCTCGCGCGCGGGCGTCGTTTCGGCTGCAAATGCCGTCGCCCGGACCGGGAACCGCTCGCCCCACTGACGCGCGGGGCCGAGGTCGACATGCATGAACCCCGAGCGCGGATAGAAGCCGAAGCCGAGGAACCCGACCGCCCGCGCCGCCGCCTCGAAGGCCGCCGGGTCGTGGTTCGCCATCGCGATATCAAACGCCGTGCCCTCCATATGCTTCGACCGGGTGGCGCCGCCGACGGCGCGGTTGTGCGCGGGGCTGCGATAGGCGGAGCGGACGATCAGCGGCTT
>DIVD01000027.1 GCA_002423245.1 Rhodobacteraceae bacterium UBA6141 | reverse complement strand
GCCGAAGGGCCTGCGGTGCTGATGGGCCAGCGCGGCGCGACGGCCGCGTTCATGCCCTCGAAATTCGTGTTTCCCGGCGGCGCGGTCGATGCCGGTGACGGGGCGCTGCCCTTTGCGGCGCCGCTCAATCCGCTTTGCGCCGCGCGGCTTGCCGAGGGCGGCGCCTGCCCGCCCGTGGCTCTGGCCGGCGCCGCGATCCGCGAGTTGTGGGAAGAGACCGGTCTGCGCATCGGCCGCCCCGGCACCTGGCCGGATGGCCCCCCCGGAGATGCCGACTGGGCCGGCTTCGCCGAGACCGGCCTCGTCCCCGACGCCTCGCCCCTGCATTTCGTGTTCCGCGCGATCACGCCCCCGGGCCGCCCGCGCCGCTTCGACGCGCGCTTCTTTCTGGCCGATGCGGAGGCGGTCTGCGGCGATCCCGACGATTTCGGCCGCGCCACGGACGAGCTGTCCTTCCTGCACTGGGTGCCGCTGGCCGATGCGCGCAAGCTCGACCTGCCCTTCGTCACCGAGATGGTGCTGGCCGAGGTCACCGCGCTCTGTGCCGAGGGGCTGCACCAGCCCGAAAGCGTGGCGTTCTTCGACAATTCCGGCCCCGTCTCGGCCTTCCGGCGGATCGGCGCGGCCGAGTGATTGGCGCGGCCAGTGACCAGCGCGGCAGAGTGACCGGCGTGGCAGAATGACCGGCGCCGCGTTACCGCTTGGCGCGGCCGCCCGGCGGTCAATGCAGGACCAGCACCAGCGCAATCACGCTGCCGACCACCAGCGCGACCCCGGCGCCCTCGCCGTCGCCCCGCCCACTGAAAGCCCGGCGCCCTTCAGCCGCTTTTGCAGCATGAACCGCAGGGTCTGCACCGCAGCCGCCGCAAAGGTGATCGGCAACCAGAGGATCATCGGCTCTGCTGCCGCGGGCCCGGCGGCAAAGAAGGGGACATCGGCGCCTGGCGCGGCTGCAATCCCTCCAGCGCGTAGCCGTTGAAATCCAGCGCCTCGCGCGCGGCGGCGAGCAGATCGCCCCGCGCCGCGGGGCTGCGCGACAGGATCATCCCGAACCGGCCCGAGGGTGTGCCGATCGCCGCCACCCGGTCATCGGCGTCGATCCACAGCACCCAGAGCGGGTCGGTGCCGAGATCGGGCCGCCCGTCCGCCGCAAGGTCGATCCGCCCCGGCCCGGTCACGGCGGCGCTGGCGGCAAAGCCCTGCACTCCGCGCGGCCCGCAGGCGCTGCCGGCGACCGCAAAGCGGCCGGGGCCGGTGACGCGCCAGTCCTCGCGGGTGATCCCGCAGCGCGCGGCACCCGGGAAGGGGAAATCCGCCACAACATGCCAGGTGCCGGCAAAGCGCGCCGGGTCGAACAGCGCGGCAGAGGCGATCATCACGCCCGGATCGCGGTGGCCCGCGCGCGGCCCCGCCCCGCCGCAGGCCGCCAGCAGCAGCGCGCCCGACAGCGCGGCGGTTCGCAATACGGGCACCGTCAGTCCTTTCCCGCCCGGGAAGACCGGGCAATCGTCATGCTCTGACGGCAGGCAATCGCATTGACGGGTCCGGCGCAAGCCTCTCCTCGCCAGAAGGGCCGCAGGGGGGGTGGGACGCCCGCCCCCGGGCCAGCCGATGCCACTTTCACCCGCCGCGCCGCCCGACCAGGTTGCCGCCATCATGCGCCTGCTGATCACCTTCGCCTCGCTGTTCCTCTCCGTCGTCTTCGTCCAGCCGAGGGGCGGCGCGCCCAGCCCGAAACGCCTTGCACCGGCAGCGCCGACCGCCTAGATAGGCGCGTCACCGAAAGAACGGCCCGGGGCTCATGGAAAACGTCATCCTTACCGTCCACCTCATCCTCGCGCTTCTGCTGATCGGGGTGGTGCTTTTGCAGCGCTCCGAGGGCGGCGGCCTCGGCATGGGCGGCGGCGGCGGCTCGGGCGTGATGTCCGGCCGGCAGGCGGCCAACGCCCTGTCCAAGCTTACCTGGATCTTCGCGGCGGCCTTCATCGCCACCTCGCTCACGCTGACGGTGCTTGCGGCGCGCGACGCCTCCTCGGGTTCGGTCGTGGACCGGCTCGGCACCGGCGCCCCCGATGCGGCGGCCCCCGCCACCCCGGCCCTGCCCGAGATCGAGCTTCCGCCGCCCTCGCGCGACGCGCCGGCGGCCCCGCCCGCAGCCGACTGACGGCCCGGGCCCATCCGCTCCCGGGATCGCGGCCCCGTGCGGCGGCGATCCCGAAACCATCGCAAATATTGGGACGTTCCGCCGCTGCCTTACAGCATCTAGCGGTCCGGTTGCGGCTTGCCCGCGAATCTGTTAGAGGTGGATTCCCGTGATGCCTGTTCTTCGGGACCGGCCCTCGACCTGAATTTGAGCTTCACGGGAGCATCCGACATGGCGCGATATATCTTCATCACCGGGGGCGTCGTCTCCTCGCTGGGCAAGGGTCTCGCCTCGGCCGCGCTCGGCGCGCTGTTGCAGGCGCGCGGCTTCTCGGTCCGGCTGCGCAAGCTCGATCCCTATCTCAACGTCGATCCCGGCACGATGTCGCCCTTCGAGCATGGCGAGGTCTTCGTCACCGATGACGGCGCGGAAACGGATCTCGACCTCGGGCATTACGAACGCTTCACCGGCGTTGCGGCCCGCAAGACCGACAGCGTTTCCTCGGGGCGCATCTATTCCAACGTGCTGGAGAAGGAGCGCCGCGGCGAATACCTGGGCAAGACCATCCAGGTGATCCCCCATGTCACCAACGAGATCAAGGACTTCCTGCTGATCGGCGAGGATGAGGTCGATTTCATGCTCTGCGAGATCGGCGGCACCGTCGGCGATATCGAGGGCCTGCCCTTCTTCGAGGCGATCCGCCAGTTCGCGCAGGACAAGCCCCGCGGCCAGTGCATCTTCGTCCACCTGACGCTGCTGCCCTATGTCACCGCCTCGGGCGAGCTGAAGACCAAGCCGACCCAGCACTCGGTCAAGGAACTGCGCGCCATCGGCATCGCGCCCGACGTGCTGCTGCTGCGCTCCGAACACCCGATCCCGGCCAAGGAGCGCGAGAAGATCTCGCTGTTCTGCAACGTGCGCAAGGAGGCGGTGATCGCCGCGCCCGACCTTGGCACCATCTACGAGGCGCCGCTGGCCTATCACCGCGAGGGCTTCGATCAGGCGGTGCTGGACGCCTTCGGCATCTCGCCCGCGCCGCGCCCCAACCTCGGCCGCTGGGAGGACGTGATGGACCGGCTGGTCAATGCCGAGGGCGAGGTGCGCATCGCCGTCGTCGGCAAGTACACCCAGCTTGGCGACGCCTACAAGTCCATCGCCGAGGCGCTGACCCATGGCGGCATGGCCAACCGCGTGCGCGTGCGCGCCGAATGGATCGACGCGGAGATCTTCGAGCGCGAGGATCCGGGCCCCTGGCTGGAAGGCTACCACGCCATCCTCGTGCCCGGCGGCTTTGGCGAGCGCGGCACCGAAGGCAAGATCCGCGCCGCAAAGTTCGCCCGCACCCGCAAGATCCCCTATCTGGGCATCTGCCTCGGGATGCAGATGGCGGTGATCGAGGCCGCCCGCAACCTCGCCGGCCTCGCCGATGCCGGCTCGGAGGAGTTCGACCACGAGGCCGGCCTCAGGCGGTTCACCCCCGTGGTCTATCACCTCAAGGAATGGGTGCAGGGCAATCACCGGGTGGAACGCAAGGCGACCGACGACAAGGGCGGCACCATGCGCCTTGGCGCCTATACCGCGCTGCTGGCCGAAGGCTCGAATGCCGCGCGCGTCTATGGCACGACCACCATCGAGGAGCGCCACCGCCACCGCTACGAAGTGGACATCCGGTACCGCGACAAGCTGGAGCAATGCGGGCTGTGGTTCTCGGGCATGAGCCCCGACAACCGCCTGCCCGAGATCGTCGAGGTCAGGGATCACCCCTGGTTCATCGGCGTGCAGTTCCACCCGGAGCTGAAGTCGAAACCCTTCGCGCCGCATCCGCTGTTCGCCGATTTCGTGCGCGCGGCGGTGGAGGTGTCGAGGCTGGTGTGAGGCTCGGACCCGGAAGGGCACCGAAGTCTTCGGGCGCAAGCGGGCGGGCGCCGGGGCGTGGCTCGCCAGCGGTTCCTGCCGGACGCGGAGCGGCAGCGGGCCGCGACCGGCCTGCGTCACCCTGCCGCGCGCGTGCCGGTCAGGCTGGCAATCGCCGGGCCGATCACCCTTGTCGCCAGCGGGATCAGCGCCAGCCCGAGCGCCAGCCCGAAGATCCCGTCGAACAGCGCCGTGACCGCCCAGCGTACCGCGCCCGCCGCGCCGGGGACGGCCCCGGCGGCAAGTTCGGCCACATGCGCGATCCAGTGGCCGGGGCCGGCAAGGCCGAAGCCTTCCAGCCCGTGAATGACGATGGACCCGCCGACCCAGATCATCGCCGCCGTGCCCACCGCCGAGAGCAGCTTCATGAACACCGGCATACCCCTGACCAGCCCGCGCCCCGCCGCGCGCGTGCTTGCAAGCCGCCCCTCGGTCGCCAGATGCAGGCCCAGATCGTCGGCCTTCACGATCAGCGCCACCCCGCCATAGACCAGCACGGTGATGCCGACGCCGACCAGCGCGAGGATCGCCGCCTCGGTCACGACCCCGCTTTCGGGGATCGCCGCCAGCGCGATGGTCATGATCTCAGCCGAGAGGATGAAATCGGTCTTGATCGCGCCGGCGACCTTCTCTGCCTCCAGATGCACGGCATCCGCCACCGCCTCGTCCAGCGGATCGTCGTGATGCGCGGGCGGGAACAGCAGGTGATGCACCTTCTCGGCGCCCTCGAAGCACAGGTAGCCGCCGCCGATCATCAACAGCGGCGTGATCGCCCAGGGCGCAAAGGCCGACAGGATCAGCGCGGCGGGCAGCAGCAGCAGCAGCTTGTTGCGGATCGAGCCGATCGCGATCTTGCCGACGATGGGCAATTCGCGCGCCGCCGGAAAGCCGTGGACGTATTTGGGCGTCACGGCGGCATCGTCGATCACCGCGCCCGCCGCCTTGGCACCCGCCTTCGCCGCCTGCCCCGCCACATCGTCCAGCGAGGCCGCCGCGACCTTGGCAATCGTCGCCACATCATCGAGAAGCGCCAGCAATCCGCTCATCGGCCATGTCCTTGTGTCTGCGCTCGGGGCAACCTACCCGATGCCGGGGCCGAGGCAAGGGCAGACGGGCAAGAGCAGACGGGCAAGAGCAGGCGGGCAGGGGCATGGCCGGTCCATGATCCGCAACCAGAGCCGTTGACGGACTTCAATCACGCGCGCTCTTCGTCTATCCTCCCCCCGACCGGACCGGGGTGGCGGGCGCGCTTGCCGCCCGCGCGCCGGCCCCGCATGGCAAGGGACGGGCGTTTCTCCCGCCGGACGGACGATCCGGCCGCGGCGAGGGGCGGCTTTCCGCGCAGTGAAGGAGCCCGGGGGGCCACGCGCCCCCGATCATGACCGACCGCATCGCCATCGCGCTTGGGGCGCTGATCGTGCTGGCCTTCCTCGTGGATGCGCTGGCCTTCGGCGGCAGCCTGCCGGTCTTTCTCGGAATCAAGCTGGCAAACCTCATCGAGTATCTCGCCTTCTGGCGATAGTCGGGCTAGGCTCCGCCCTGAGCTTTTTCGCGCTATCAAGCTGTTAGCGCAAACCTGAGGCATGACCAGAGGAGACGGATGATGACGGTGAAGGTGGCAATCAACGGTTTTGGGCGGATCGGGCGCAATGTGCTGCGCGCGATCGTGGAATCGGGCCGCACCGATATCGAGGTGGTGGCGATCAACGATCTGGGGCCGGTGGAAACCAATGCCCACCTGATCCGCTTCGATTCGGTGCATGGCCGCTTTCCGGGCGAGGTGAGGACGACCGCGACCAGCATCGACGTGGGCCGCGGCCCGATCGAGGTGACGGCGCTGCGCAACCCCGCCGAACTGCCCTGGGGCGATGTCGATATCGTGATGGAATGCACCGGCATCTTCACCGACCGCGAGAAGGCCGCGATCCATCTGGAAAACGGCGCGAGCCGGGTGCTCGTCTCGGCCCCCTCGAAGGGCGCGGACAAGACCATCGTCTATGGCGTCAACCACGGCGCGCTGACCGGCAATGACCTGATCGTGTCGAATGCGTCCTGCACCACCAACTGCCTCGCCCCGGTGGCGCAGGTGCTGCATGAAAGCATCGGCATCGCCAAGGGCTTCATGACCACGATCCACAGCTATACCGGCGACCAGCCGACCCTGGACACCATGCACAAGGACCTCTACCGCGCCCGCGCCGCGGCGATGAGCATGATCCCCACCTCGACCGGCGCGGCGAAGGCGGTGGGCGAGGTGCTGCCCGAGATGAAGGGCAAGCTCGACGGCGTGGCGATCCGGGTGCCCACCCCGAACGTGTCGGTCGTGGACCTGACCTTCGAGGCGGCGCGCCCCACCACCGTCGAAGAGATCAACGAGGCGATCAGGGCCGCCGCCGCGGGCCGCCTGAAGGGCATCCTCGGCGTGACGGCGCTGCCCAACGTGTCCATCGACTTCAACCACGATCCGCACAGCTCAACCTTCGCGCTCGACCAGACGCGGGTGATGGAGGGCAACTTCTGCCGCATCCTCAGCTGGTATGACAACGAATGGGGCTTCTCCAACCGGATGAGCGATACCGCCGTCGCGATGGGCAAGCTGCTCTGACGCTGCGCATGGCGGCGAATGTTTCGCGCCGGTAACGAAAACTTATCGGCGCGAAGGTTTCGCGCGGCCCCTGTCCAAGCTACTGATGACGCATGGATTTGGTCGTCATCATCACCATCGGCGCCGCGCTTTTCCTGCTGATCGGCCTTTCCGAGCCGCTCGCGGCGAAACTGCGCCTTCCCTATTCGGTGATCCTCGCCGCGGTGGGCATCACCATCGGCGCCGCGGCGACCTTCTTCTGGCGCACCGACCTGACCGACGCGCTGAACCCGGTGGCGCTGGCGATCCTCAACCTGCCGATCCGGTCCAGCGTCTTTCTCTATGTCTTCCTGCCGACGCTGGTGTTTCAGGTCGCGCTCGGGCTGAACCTGCGGCGGATGCTGGATGACTGGGTGCCGATCCTGCTGCTGGCGGTGGTCGCGGTGGTGGTGGCGACGGTGATGATCGGCTTTGCGCTGATGCCCTTTGCCGGGCTGCCGCTGGCGGCCTGCCTGCTGATCGGGGCGATCGTCTCGACCACCGACCCTTCCGCCGTGGTCTCGATCTTCCGCGCGACCCCGGCCCCGCAGCGGCTGGCGCGGATCGTCGAGGGCGAGAGCCTGCTCAACGACGCCGCCGCGATCGCGCTGTTCGGGCTGTTCCTCGGCTTCGTCACCGTGGGACAGGACAATCCCGACCTTGCCGCCGGGCTGATGCGCTTTCCCTGGATCGTGGCGGGCGGCATTCTTGCCGGGGCGCTGACGGCGCGGGTGGCGGTGGAGATCATCGCGCGGATGCCGGCGCATCCGCTGGGGCAGGTGTCGGTCAGCGTCGCCCTGCCCTACCTGACCTATATCGGCGCCGAACAGCTGCACGCCTCGGGGGTGATCGGCGTCGTCACCGCGGGGCTGACGCTGAACCTGATGGCTCCGGGCCGCTTTCCCCCGGCGCTGACCGCCACCCTGCGCGACACATGGGATCTGCTGGCGCACTGGGCCGGCTCGCTGATCTTCGTGCTGGCGGCGCTGCTGATCCCGCGGCTGCTGTCGGACGCGCGCCTCTTCGACCTGGTGCTGGTCGGCATCGTGGTGCTGGCGGCCCTTGCGGCGCGGGCGGCGATCCTGTTCATCGTGCTGCCGCTGCTGACGCTGCTGCGCCTCTCGCCGCGGGTGGAGCGGCCCTACCGCGTGGCGATCCTCTGGGGCGGCCTGCGCGGCGCGGTCACGCTGGCACTGGCGCTGGCGGTCACCGAAAGCCGGCTGGTCCCGCCCGAGATCAAGCGGCAGGTCGGCATCCTCGCCACCGGCTTCACGCTGTTCACGCTGATCGTGCAGGGCACCAGCTTGCGCCGGGTGATCGCCCGGCTGGGGCTGGACAGGCTCTCGCCGCTCGACACCGCGCTTGGCAATCAGGTGATCGCCGTCGCGCTGCAGACGGTGCGCGAGGGCGTGGCCGAAACCGCCCGCGACTTCGGCCTGACGCGGGAAATCGTGCGCGACGAGGCGAAGCGCTTCGGCGAGCGGCTGGACGCGGCGGTGGACCGCGCCGACGGCAATCTCGAGATCCTCGACCGCGACCGCATCACGCTGGGGCTGGTGGCGCTGGCGGGGCGCGAGCGCGACCTGATCCTCGAGGAGTTCCGCCAGCAGGTGATCCCGCCCGAGCTTGCCGACCGGCTGCTGGCCGGCGCCGACCGGATCATCGAGGCGACGCGGGCGGGCGGGCGCAGCGCCTATCGCAGCGCGGCGCGCGCGAACCTTGCGACCGGCTGGCGCTATCGCGCGGCCGAGGCGCTGCACAACCGCCTGGGGCTCGGCCGCCCGCTGGCGCGGCTGACCGAGGACCGCTTCGAGATGCTGGTCACGCTGCGGATGATCCTGCCCGAGCTTCACGGCTTCATCAACGACCGCATCCGCCGCATCCACGGCCGCCGGGTGGCGGACCTGCTGCACGAGTTGCTCGACCGCCGCGCCGAGGAAACGCAGAAGGAGCTGGAGGGCCTGCGCCTGCAATTCCCCGGCTATGCCGAGATGCTGGAGCGCCGGCTGATCCGCCGCACCACCCTGCAGCTCGAGGAACGCGAATATGACGCGCTGACCGAGGACGGGCTGATCGGCCCGGAACTGCGCGCCACGCTGGGGGACGAGATCGCGCGGCGCCGGGCCCTGCTGGCGGCGCGCCCGACGCTGGACCTCAAGCTTCAGAAGTCCGACCTCGTGGCGCAGTTCCCGCTGTTCTCGGGGCTGGACGAGGCCAGCCGCAAGATGCTGGCCAAGCGGCTGCGCACCGTCTATGTGGCGCCCGGCGAGGTGATCGTGCACCGCGACAGCGTGCCCCGGCAGGTGTGGTTCATCGCCTCGGGCGCGGTGGAGACGGTGACGGCAGGCACAAGGCACCGGCTCGGGCGCGGCGAGATGTTCGGGCAACTGGCGCTGCTGGCGCGGATGCGGCGGCGCACGCAGGTGGTGGCGATCACCCATTGCACGCTGCTGGCGCTGGACGAGGCGCGCTTCCGCAAGCTGCTGGACAGCAGCGAGCCGCTGCGCCGCGCCGTGGTGGAGAGCGCCGCGCGCCGCGGGGTGAAGCTGGATCCGGGCCTTGTCGCCGGGGGCCGGGGGGCAGCCGCGGCGCTGGCCGACAGCGTGGAGGGCGCCGCCAGAAACGCGCGCGCACTGGCGGCGCCGGCGGCAGACCCCGAAGCGGTGGCGGGCGCGGCCAAACCCGCCGAACCCGCGCAGGCATCGGCAGCCGGAGAGCGCGCGGTGGCAGAGCGCGAGGCTGACAGCCCGCCCGCCGGCCCCCCGCCCGCCGCGGATTTGCCCGCCGCAGACCCGCCCGCTGCGGACTTGCCCGCCGCAGACGCGCCCGACAACGATGCCGAGGGGCAGCCTGCCGTCAGCGCGGCGCGCGGTTGAATCGCTCGGTCAGCGCCGACACCACCGGCACCGGCACGAAACTGGACACGTCGCCGCCAAGCCGGGCGATTTCCTTCACCAGCTTCGAGGCGATCGCCTGCCGCCGGGCATCGGCCATCAGGAACACGGTTTCCACGCGCGAATCCAGCGCCCGGTTCATGCCGACCATCTGGAATTCATACTCGAAATCCGCCACCGCGCGCAGCCCGCGGATGATGACGCTGGCCCCCACGTCATGGGCGCAGTCGATGAGCAGGTTCTCGAAGGGATGCACCACGATCTCGGCGCCCGTCAGCGCGGCGATGCGCGCGATCTCGTCCTCGACCATCGCCACCCGCTCCTCGAGCGTGAACAGCGGGCCCTTGTCGCGGTTGATCGCAACCCCGATCACCAGACGGTCCACCAGCCGCGCCGCGCGCTCGATGATGTCGGTATGACCGAGGGTCACCGGATCGAAGGTGCCGGGATAAAGGCCGATGCGCATGCTGTTCCTCCAGTTGGCGCGCGGGGGGCGGGGCCCCGTTCCTTCCGCGCCCGGGTTTTCAGCACGCAACTATATTGCCCCGCGAAATGCAAGAGCCGCCTTGTTGCCCCGCCAGATGCGGCAGGCGCGTTGCAACACCGCATCGGCGCGATGTGCCCGCGCGATGTGCCGCCGCGAATGTGCACCGGGGCGCGCCGCCGCGGGGCTAGTTGCCCATGATCATGCCTTGCAGCGCCGCGCGTTCCATCGAAAGCTCTGACAGCCGCCCCTTGACCACATCGCCGATGGAGATCAGGCCGACCATCTCGTCGCCCTCCATCACCGGCATGTGCCGGAAGCGCCCGGCGGTCATCCGCTCCATCACCGCGACCGCGTCATCCTCGCGCCGGCACGACACGATGGCGCGGGTCATCACCGCCTCCACCGGGTCCGACAGGCAGGCTGCGCCGCGCCGGCCAAGCTCGCGCACGATGTCGCGCTCGGACAGGATGCCCTGCACGGCCTTGCCGTCGGGCGAGACGATCACCGCGCCGATGCGGCGGGCCGACAGCACCTCGGCCACGGCGGCAAGGCTCCAGCCCGGCGCCACGGTGACGACGCCGTCATCGGCCTTGGATTTCAGGATCTGTTGAACCAGCATCGCATACCTCCTCCACAAGGGTTGTACGCCTCGGGAACAGCGTCCGCCCGTCGGGGCATCCTGTCAAGCCTTGCGCAAGAACGGTGCCGTGGCGCGCGGCGGCGCTGGCGGCGTGAAAGGCCGCGTCGATGCGCTCGGGGCGCGTGCCCTGCAGATGGTGCACGCTCACGCCGCCGTCGTCGAAGCGCGCGCCCGTTCCATCCGGCAGCGCGGTGGTGAACACCGTCACCTCATGCCCGCCCGCCGCAAGACGCGGCGCGAGGCTCTCGAACCGCCAGAGACAGCCCGCCCGGTGGCGCCGCATCGCCCGCGCGAGGATTCCCAGCCGCAGTCCCGCCCTCCGCTGCACTCTTGCAAGACAGCCTTGCCGATCTGGTCCTTCCCCCGGCAGAAATGCAAGCCTATGGTGGCGCAAGTCAGAGTTTGGGGAGGAATGCGCATGGAAACCATCGGTCACTGGATCAACGGTGCGCTCGTGGCTGGCGGTTCGGGCCGCCTTGGAGACGTGTACAACCCCGCGACGGGCGAGGTGCAGGCCCGCGTCGCGCTCGCCAGCGCCGGCGAAGTCGACGCCGCCGTTGCCGCCGCGGCCGAGGCGCAGGTGGCCTGGGGCGCGACCAACCCGCAGCGCCGCGCCCGGGTGATGATGGAGATGGTGCGGCTCATCAACCGCGACATCGACAGGCTGGCGGAAACGCTGTCCTCCGAGCACGGCAAGACCTTTCCCGACGCGAAGGGCGATATCCAGCGCGGGCTCGAGGTGATCGAGTTCTGCATCGGCGCGCCGCACCTGCTCAAGGGCGAGTTCACCGACAATGCCGGCCCCGGCATCGACATGTATTCGCTGCGCCAGCCGCTTGGCGTGGCCGCCGGCATCACCCCGTTCAACTTCCCCGCGATGATCCCGCTGTGGAAGATGGGCCCGGCTCTGGCGGCGGGCAACGCCTTCATCCTCAAGCCGTCCGAGCGCGACCCCTCGGTGCCGCTGATGCTGGCCGCGCTCTTTCAGGAGGCGGGGCTGCCCGATGGGGTGCTGCAGGTGATCAACGGCGACAAGGCGGCGGTGGACGCGCTTCTGGACAATGACACCGTGCAGGCCATCGGCTTCGTCGGCTCCACCCCGATCGCGCAATACATCTACGCGCGCGGCTGCGCGAACGGCAAGCGCGTGCAGTGCTTCGGCGGCGCCAAGAACCACATGATCGTCATGCCCGACGCCGATCTCGACCAGGCCGCCGACGCGCTGGTCGGCGCCGGCTACGGCGCGGCGGGGGAACGCTGCATGGCGATTTCCGTCGCGGTGCCGGTGGGCGATGCCACCGCCGATGCGCTGATCGAGAAGCTGGTGCCCCGGATCGAGCGGCTGAAGGTCGGCCCCTGGACCGCCGGCGACGATGTGGATTACGGCCCCGTCGTCACCGCCGCCGCCCGGGCCAACATCCTGAGGCTGGTGGAGTCGGGCATCGAACAGGGCGCCAGGCTGGTCGTCGATGGCCGGAACTTCAGCCTTCAGGGCTACGAGGAGGGCTTCTTCGTCGGCCCGCACCTCTTCGATCACGTCACGCCCGAGATGGACATCTACCGCAAGGAGATCTTCGGCCCGGTCCTTTCCACCGTGCGCGCCGCGTCCTACGAGGAGGCGCTGAAGCTGGCGATGGACCACGAATACGGCAACGGCACCGCGATCTTTACCCGCGACGGCGACACCGCGCGCGACTTCGCCCACCGGGTGAACGTGGGGATGATCGGCATCAACGTGCCGATCCCGGTGCCGCTGGCCTATCACACCTTCGGCGGCTGGAAGAAATCGGCCTTCGGCGACCTCAACCAGCACGGGCCGGATGCCTTCCGCTTCTACACCCGCACCAAGACGGTGACGGCGCGCTGGCCCTCGGGGCTCAAGGAGGGCGCGGCGTTCAACTTCAAGGCGATGGACTGAGGCCGCGCCGCAGGGCCGGATCGCACCGGCCCCGCGCCCGCCTTGCCCGCGTTGCCCGACTTGCCCGCCTTGCCCGCCTGCAAGGTGCGCCGCCAGACCATCCGAAACCGAGGGAGGAGGCCGTCATGGATTTCGCACTCACCGAGCAGCAGCAGGCCATCTTCGACATGGCCCATGCCTTCGGGCAGGAACATATCGCCCCCTTCGCCCGCCAGTGGGAGGCGGAGGGCACCATTCCCCGCACGCTCTGGCCGAAGGCGGCGGAACTCGGCCTCGGCGGCATCTATGTGGCAGAGGATGTCGGCGGCTCGGGCCTCGGCCGCCTCGATGCCACGCTGGTGTTCGAGGCGCTGGCGATGGCCTGCCCCTCGGTCGGCAGCCTGCTGTCGATCCACAACATGTGCGGCGGCATGATCGACCGCTTCGGCAGCCCCGAGACCCGCGCCCGGTGGCTCCCGTCGCTGTGCAGCATGGAAAAGCTGTTTTCCTACTGCCTGACCGAACCCGGCGCCGGCTCCGACGCCGCCGCGCTGCGCACCCGCGCCGACCGGACGGCGGAGGGCTACCGCCTGACCGGCAGCAAGGCCTTCATCTCGGGTGGCGGCTATTCGGATGCCTATGTCACGATGGTGCGCACCGGCGGCGACGGGCCGGGGGGCATCTCCACCGTCATCGTCGAGGCGGGCACGCCCGGGCTCTCCTTCGGCGGGCTGGAGGACAAGATGGGCTGGCGCGCGCAGCCCACGCGGGCCGTACAGTTCGACGATTGCCCGGTGCCCGCCGAAAACCTGCTGGGCGAGGAGGGGCGCGGCTTTGCCTATGCGATGGCCGGGCTCGATGGCGGGCGGCTCAACATCGCCGCAAGCGCGCTTGGCGGCGCGCAGGCGGCGCTGGACGCGACGCTGGCCCACATGGCCGAGCGGCGGGCCTTCGGCCGCCCGATCGCCGAGTTCCAGGCGCTGCAATTCCGGCTGGCGGACATGGAGGTGAAGCTGCAATCCTCGCGCATCTTCCTGCGCCAGGCGGCGGCCCGGCTCGATGCCGGGGCGGCGGATGCCACGAAGTTCTGCGCGATGGCCAAGCTTTACGTCACCGACGCCGCCTTTGCGGTGGCGAATGACTGCCTGCAACTGCATGGCGGCTATGGATACCTTGCCGATTACGGTATCGAGAAGCTGGTGCGCGACCTGCGCGTGCACCAGATCCTTGAAGGCACGAACGAGATCATGCGCCTGATCGTGGCGCGTGACCTGCTTGGAGGGCGCAGATGACCGACCTGAACACCCGCATCGAGGGCCGCGCCGGGCGCATCACCCTCACCCGGCCCAGGGCGCTGAACGCGCTCAGCCACCCGATGGCGCTGGCGCTCGAGGCGGCGCTGGATGCCTGGCGTGGCGATCCCGCCGTGGACCTCGTGCTGATCGACGCCGAAGGCGAGCGCGCCTTTTGCGCGGGCGGCGACATCGCCGATGTCTATCACGCCGCCAGGGCGGGCGACATGGCCGCCGGGCGCGCCTTCTGGCGCGACGAATACCGCATGAACGCCAAGCTGGCCGAGTATCCCAAGCCGATCGTCGCGCTGATGCAGGGCTTCGTGATGGGCGGCGGCGTCGGCATCGGCTGCCATGTCAGCCACCGCGTCGTGGGCGAGACCACGCAGATGGCGATGCCCGAATGCGGCATCGGCCTGATCCCCGACGTGGGCGGCACGCTGCTGCTGGCGCGCGCGCCGGGCCGGCTGGGCCGCCATCTGGGGCTCACCGGCGCGCGGATGGGCGCGGGCGATGCGATCCACGCGCGCTTTGCCGACCATTACATCCCCGAGGCCGACTGGCCGGCGCTGACGGCGGAGCTTTGCGCCAGCGGCGATGCCGGGCGGGTCGCCGCCCGCGCCCTGCCCGCCCCCCCGAGCCCGCTGGCCGACGCCGCGCCCGGGATCGACGCGGCATTCGGCGACGCGGATATTGCCCGGATCGTGCAGCGGCTGGACCAGCAAGGCGCGCCCTGGGCCAGCGACGCGCGCAAGGCGATCCTGCGCAACTCGCCGCTGTCGATGGCCTGCACGCTGGACCTGCTGGACATGATCGGCCCGCAGGACGGCATCCGGCAGGCGCTGGCGAACGAGTTCCGCTTCACCTTCCGCGCGGTGGAGCATGGCGATTTTCTGGAGGGCGTGCGCGCCCAGATCATCGACAAGGACCGCAGCCCCCGCTGGCGCCATGCAGGCCCCGAAGCCGTCACCCTGGCGGAACGGCGGGCGCTGCTGGCACCGCTGGGGCCGGATGAGCTTTGCTTCTGAGGAGGAGACACCATGAAGATCGCGTTTCTGGGACTGGGCAACATGGGCAGCCCGATGGCCGCCAATCTGGCGAAGGCCGGCCATGAGGTGACGGGCTACGACCCCGCCGCCCCGATGCCCGCAGGCGTCGGCGGCGCGGCCAGCGCGGCAGAGGCGGTCAGCGGCGCCGAGGTGGTGATCACCATGCTGCCCAACGGCGCCATCCTGCGCGATGTCGCGGCCGAGGTGATCCCGGCCATGGCGCCGGGCGCGGTGCTGGTCGATTGCTCCACCGTCGATGTGGACAGCGCCCGCGCCGTGGCCGGGCAGGCGGCGGCGGCGGGGCTCGAGGCGCTCGACGCGCCGGTCTCGGGCGGGGTCGGCGGCGCCACCGCCGGCACGCTCACCTTCATGGTCGGCGGGCCGGAATCGGCCTTTGCCAGGGTGCTGCCGCTGTTCGAGGTGATGGGCCGCAAGGTGGTTCATTGCGGCGGCGCGGGCGCGGGACAGGCCGCCAAGATCTGCAACAACATGATCCTTGGCGCCACCATGATCGTCACCTGCGAGGCCTTCGCGCTGGCCGACAAGCTGGGGCTGGACCGGCAGAAGATGTTCGACGTGGTCTCCACCTCCTCGGGGTCGTCCTGGTCGATGAACACCTATTGCCCGGCGCCCGGAATCGGCCCGGCCAGCCCCGCCGACGATGGCTACAAGCCCGGCTTCGCGGCGGAACTGATGCTCAAGGATCTGCGGCTCAGCCAGCAGGCGGCGGCCTCGGCCGATGCCGACACGCCGATGGGCGCGCTGGCGATGCAGCTTTATGAAACCTTCGTCGAGGCGGAAGGTGGGCGCGGCAAGGATTTTTCCGCAATGTTGCCAAGGTTCGAGGCGCGCAGCCGCGGCTGAAGGGAATTTGCCGCATGACGAAAGCCCCCGGATGTCATATATTCAAATCTGAATGATTTCCGTTCGAGGAGCCTGTCATGTTCAAGACCAATGTCGGCGGCATCGACCGCATCCTGCGCGTGGTGGTCGGCCTTGCGCTGATCGCCGGGTTCTTCCTTTCGCCCGAAAGCCCGTATCGGTGGCTTTATCTCATCGGCATCGTGCCGCTGGCGACGGGGCTGCTGAAGACCTGCCCGATCTATTCGCTGCTCGGGATCAGCACCTGCCCGCTGAAGCGCTAGGCGGCCGCAGCCCCCGCCCTTCCGGGCGATCCGCGCCAC
>DIVD01000071.1 GCA_002423245.1 Rhodobacteraceae bacterium UBA6141 | reverse complement strand
GGATGGATGGCCGCTTTATCTACCTCGACAGTGCCGTGTTCGCCGACGAGATCGCATCGGATGCTGCGCCGGGCAGGGTATTGGACCAACTGCTCGAGGCGAAACTGCTCGTGCCGGGCGGCGAGCAGCGGTCAATGCAATACAAGATGCCGGCGAGCGTCATCGCCTCCCGGCCCCGCGTCTACCGGTTCCGCCGCGAAGGATTAGCACAGGCGTGAGGCGGGGCGCGCGGCGTACGGGTCAGGCCCTGATCGGGGTCAGGCGCGGTTCTTGAAGCGCCATGTCTCGTTGCCGGTTTCGATGATCTCGCAGTGGTGGGTGAGGCGGTCGAGGAGCGCAGTGGTCATCTTGGCGTCCCCGAAGACGGTGGGCCATTGGCCGAAGGCGAGGTTTGTGGTGACGATGACCGAGGTGCACTCGTAGAGGCGGCTGATCAGGTGGAACAGGATCTGCCCAGCCGATACGATCTTGCGAGTCATGGGCGAGGCCAGCGGACGATGAAGCTGCGCGCTCTGGCCGATGCGCATTCCATGGCATCCGACCGCTTATTCCAGCAGCATCCGACCAGCTGTTCCACGATCATCCGACCGGTCGGCGGTAGCGGTCTGAGGCAGAGTCTTCATGATTGATCCGGGTGCATCCGGTCAAGGGTGAGCTTGGTGCGGAGGGTTGTCCACGGGAGGGACCGGTTGGCAAGCTGGGGTCATACTCATTGGCTGGCCTCGGCGCGGTTGTCGGTGCCGGTCTTGCGCAGCGATGGGCCATCCAGGGAGATCCGGCAGGCATTGTGAACCAGCCTGTCGAGGATGGCGTCGGCGAAGGTGCGCTCACCGATGACATCGGGCCAGGCTTCCACGGGGAGCTGACTGGTGACGATGGTCGAGCGGCGGCCGTAGCGCTCCTCGACGATCTCCATCAGGTCGCGGCGCTGCGTGGCGGTCAGGCGGTCGGGACCCCAATCGTCGAGGATCAGAAGATCCACACGGGCGATCTTGCGGAACAGCCGGTCGAAGCGCCCGTCGCCGCGCGCCAGCTCGAGGTCGGAGAAGAGCCGCGGCAGCCGGTGGTAAAGGACGGTGCGGTTCGCGCGGCTGGCCCCGTGGCCGAGCGCGCAAGCCAGCCACGACTTGCCGACCCCGCAGGGCCCGGTGATCAGCACCGAGCGGTGCCGATCGATCCAGTCGGGGCTGGCGAGGCTCTGGAACAAGGCGCGGTCGAGGCCGCGGGATGTCCGATAATTCACATCCTCCATGCAGGCGCCGCCATGGCGCAGGTTGGGGCACGCAGGCGCGACTGGAACCGGCGGGTGCCGCGCCGGGCCTGTTCGCGGTCCAGCATCAGCCCGATCCAGGCGACGGGGTCGAGGCTGCGGCCGCGATCTTCGCTGATCAGCTCGGCAAAGGCTTCGGCCATGCCGTCGAGCTTCAATGCGTTCAGCGCTTGGTGGGTGGGGTGGGTCAGCAAGGGTTTGTCTCCTTCGGTCAGTGGAAGAACCTGGCGCCGCGGATGTTGGCGTGGTGATGGGCGGGGCTTCGGATGGCCGGTCCGGGGGACGGCCATCGAGGCGGTTCAGCAGGATCGACTTCACCGACGTCGTGGTGCGGGTGTTGACGGCGGGCGCACGGTCACAGGCGGCCTCGACCCGCTCGGACCCAGAGCTGCGGGCCAGACGCAGGATGCCGAGGCAGGGGCGAAAGCCCTGCTCCGGGTGGGGCCTGTCGCGGAGGATGACGTCGATCAGGATCCCGGTGGCAGGACCGATGCGGGCAGCCCGGTCGCGCAGCTGCTCGGGCGTGGTCTCGGCATAACGGCGATGGCTGGCAGGACGATGGTCGTTCAGCGTCGTGGCGCCGGTGTCGCCCGGGGCGGCGCGCCTGTGGCAGGCCGCGCGCTTGCCGGCGCGGAAGATCTCGACGATGCCTGCGGTCAGCCGTGCCCAGAGCTGCTGGCGGATCAGATCGTGGGGCACCGAGTAATGGTGGCCTTCCAGCCGGACATGATAGTCGACCCCGACCGTGGCGCGGCGCCAGTCGGCGTGGACGAAAGGCTTCAAGGATGCGCTGCGCCTGCGCGCGACAGGCTTCGACGCGGTCAGGCACCTTCTGCTCTGTCGGATCGAGAAGCGCCCGCCCAAGCTTGACCTGGCCAGCTATCCCTACCTGCCGCGTGCCGACGTCGAGACGACCTCGACCGCGAGCTATATGGCCCTGATGGCGGAGGCGGCTGAATGATGGAGGCCCCGCAGATCCTGCTCGCCCATCACCTCAAGACGCTGAAGCTGCCCACGTTCCTGCGGGAATACGAGAAGCAGGCCCGCCCCCGGCGGCGTCCGCCGCCAGAACCAAAAGTCTGCGCGCCTCCGCGCGCGGGGCGCTACCGAAGGGCTGGATCACGTCCAGTTCCTGGCGCGCCTGGTGGAAATGGAGATGCCCGGCGGCGTGCGCCGCCAATACTTGAATCGCGCCTTCGGCGCGATCGCGAACGGCGGATGGTCGAGCGGCGCATCAAGGCGGCGAAGTTCCCGGCCGCCAAGAGCCTCGACAGCTTCGA
>DIVD01000030.1 GCA_002423245.1 Rhodobacteraceae bacterium UBA6141 | reverse complement strand
GAGCCGGGGGAATCTTAAGACAACCGTTGGGAGCGGCGGGCGGTTCCTCCCGGGCCGATCCGTATGTGGGGACGCGCAGCGCATTGGCCCGCCAGCGTCAGGGGGCGGAAATGACTAAACTCGACAGCGCGGAGACCAAGACCGCCTTCGCCGCCCGCGTGGGCCTGACCAAGGGCCGCATCTCGCAGCTGGTGGCCGAAGGGCTGCCGGTGCGCGCGGACGGGCGGATCGACGTGGCGGTGGGGCTCGCCTGGATCGAGGACAACCTCGACCCGGCGCGGCGCAACAGGGGCGGCGCCGCCAGCCCGACACGCGCCGCCACCACGCTGGCCGAGGCCAAGCGGCTGCATGAGATCGTGAAGGTCCAGCGCGCCAAGCTCGCGTTCGAGCGCGAACAGGGCCAGTTGGTCGAAACCGCCGCCGCCACGCGCACGGTGTTCGCGCGCGCCCGTGCCGAACGCGACGCGCACATGGCGTGGGTCCAGCGCACGGCGCCGCTGCTGGCAGCCGAACTTGGCGCCGATCCGCGCGCCACATTCGCCGCGCTCGACCGGATGATGCGCGAGCATCTCGAACACCTGGCCGACCTGCCGCTGGGGAGCTTCGGTGATGGTGCCTGACATCGACCTCGCCTGGCGGCGCGGCATCCGCCCGGAACCGCCGATCCCGGTCTCGGACTGGGCCGACCGGCATCGCATCCTGCCGCCGACCTCGGCCGAGCCGGGCCGCTGGCGCACGGACCGCACGCCCTATCTGCGCGCGGTGATGGACGCGCTCTCGACCGCCAGCCCCTACGAGCGGGTCGTCCTGATGAAGGGCGCGCAGACCGGCGGCTCGGAGGCCGGGCTGAACTGGCTCGGCTACATCATCCAGAACGCGCCCGGCATCGCCATGCTGGTCATGCCCTCGCTGGACATGGTGCGCCGGAACACCACCGTTCGCATCGACCCGCTGATCGAGGCGACGCCCGCCCTGCGCGAGCTGGTCGCCGCGCCCCGTTCCCGCGACGCCGGGAACAGCCTGTTCCGAAAATCCTTCCCCGGCGGCCAGCTGGTGATGACCGGTGCGAACAGCGCGGTGGGGCTCCGCTCCACGCCCGTGCGCTACCTGTTCCTGGACGAGGTGGACGGCTATCCCGGCGACGCCGATGGCGAGGGCGATCCGGTCGATCTGGCCATCCAGCGCACCGCCACCTTCCGCGGGCGGCGCAAGATCTACATGGTCTCGACGCCCACGCTGAAGGGCCATTCCCGCATCGAGGCCGCCTTCGAGCACAGCGACCGGCGCTTCTACCACGTCCCCTGCCTGCATTGCGGCGACATGGCACCGATCACCTGGGCGCGCATCCGCTGGCCCGA
The DNA here is from genome assembly GCA_002423245.1 of Rhodobacteraceae bacterium UBA6141. Taxonomy (GTDB): domain Bacteria; phylum Pseudomonadota; class Alphaproteobacteria; order Rhodobacterales; family Rhodobacteraceae; genus Frigidibacter. The sequence goes on along the minus strand of DIVD01000030.1, from coordinate 2,493 downwards.
GGGGCGGCGCGACCAGGCGCATCTGGTCTGCGCGGCCTGCGGCGGCATCCATCACGAGCACGAGAAGCCCCGCCTGCTGGCAGCCGGTGAATGGCGTCAGACCGCCAAGGGTGACGGCCGCACCGCGGGCTTCCACCTCTCCGCGCTCTATTCCCCATGGGAGACATGGGCCGAGATCGCCGCCGAGCACGGCCGCGTCCGCAAGGACCCGCCCCGCCTGCAGGTCTGGGTCAACACCAAGCTGGGCGAATCCTGGGAGGACCAGGCGGGCGACACCGTTCCGGCCGACCCGCTGATGGCGCGGCGCGAGGACTGGGGCGAGGCGCTGCCCGCCTCGGTCGCCGTGCTCACCGCCGGCGTGGACGTGCAGGGCGACCGGATCGAGGTGCAGATCCTCGGCTGGGGCCGCGACGAGGAGGCGTGGGTGATCGACTACCGCGTGCTCTGGGGCGACCCGTCCGGGCCGCGCCTATGGTCCGATCTCGACATGGTGCCGCAGGCGACATTCCCGCATCCCGCCGGGCTCGACCTGCCCGTGCGCGCCGCCGCCATCGACACCGGCGGCCACCACACCAAGATGGCCTACGAGTTCTGCCGCACCCGCCTCGCCCGCCGCATCTGGGCGATCAAGGGCCGCGGCGGGCCCGGCATCCCTGTCTGGCCCCGCCGCCCGACGCGCACCAACAAGGGCAAGATCCCGCTCTTCATCGTCGGCGTGGACGCGGTGAAGGATGCCGTCTACGCCCGCCTGCGCCTGACCGAACCCGGCCCCGGCGCGATCCACTTCCCGCGCCGCCTCGACGCCGACTATTTCCGGCAGCTGACCGCAGAGCGCGTTGTCACCCGCTTCGAGCGCGGACGCCCCATCCGCTCCTGGCAGCCCAAACGCGACGGCGAGCGCAACGAGGCCCTCGACACCTTCGTCTACGCCCACGCCGCCCTACAGGGGCTCATCAGCATGGGGCTCAGGCTGAACGAGGAGGTGGAGGGGGTGGCGTCGGTGCCAATGCGGCCGGGAGCCGAGGTTGGGCGCGTGATCAGGTCGGCTTGGATGCGCTAGCGATCAGCTTCCTAGCCGTGCGAGCGCCATACATCGCCCTTCACATTTCACCCCAGATAGTGTTGTTTCCAAGCAGCCAAACAGAAGATATAGACTCTCTATGAACCGCCACATGGACACGCCCGCCGATGCCGTTGAGATGCCGAACCCCTTTCGGCAGGTCCGCGAGCGTTTAAACCTTACTGAAAAAGAGTTGGCGGAACGCTTGGGGGCGTCCTTTTACGCAGTGGTTCGATGGGAGCGCGGCGACTCGACACCTCCTGAGGACATCATCCACGCCCTCGACAGCTTGATTGCGGCAAAGGGTACAGCAAAAGCGTCGCGAGGCGCGCCTCGGTCACCCCAAGTCATATTCGCGTCAACTGGCGCAAGAAAAAAGGCTGCTCCCTTGCCGCTCCTTGATAAGGAGATGACCAAGTTTCTTGACGAAGCACGGAGCGACATTCTGGCGGATGTGTTCGATGGAGTGTTCTGGGGTGATGGCGAGATCGCTTTAAGCAGCCTGCTAGCTGCACACGAAGACCCAGCGGAAACGACCGAGTCAGCTGTGGAGAAGGAAGTCTCCGCAGGGAAGAACACCTACACCTATGATGCACACACCTACCACACGAAGGTTCCGCCACAGGGGATCGCCAGTGTGATTTCAAGCTACCTGCCATCAGGCGGCTTAGTTCTGGACCCATTCGCTGGCAGCGGCATGACCGGGGTGGCCGCACGGCATGTTGGGTGCGATGTGATCCTGAATGAACTCTCCCCCGCTGCGTCCTTCATTTCCTATAACTTTTGCAGGACCACGGACGTCGGCAGTTTCCATACCGCCATTTCCACGATCTTGGACCGGCTCGAGCCGTTGCGGCGAACGCTGTATCAAACGCAGTGTCGAGAGTGCTGCAAAGATGTCGAAGCGCAGTTCTTTGTTTGGTCATACACACTTGAGTGCAACCACTGCCACGAAGATTTCGTCCTTTGGGACCATTGCCGAACATACGGAAAGACCGTCCGCGAGCACAAACTCCTGAAGAAGTTCCCCTGCCCACACTGTGGCGAGGAAGTCAATAAATCCTACTTGAAACGAAAGCAGCAAGTGCCGGTGTTTCTCGGTTACAAATGTTGCTCAAAGAAAATCGTCGAGCACCCCCTGAATGATGAGGATCTGCACAGAATTAATCAGATTCAATTGAAGCTAACTGATTGGGAAGGTACGTATCCTGATCTCCCACTTCCAGACGGTGTGAATCTCGGCCAGCCAAAGCGGCATGGACTAGACAGTATCGACAAATTCTACACTGCGCGAAATCTGATCGCAAACGCCGCCATCTGGAAAGAAATTCGGAAGATAGAGGACTCCGATGTCGCAATGGCTGCTGCCTTCGCGTTTACGTCGCTCTACCAGAGAGTGACAAGGATGTCAGAAGTTATCCGTCTTGGTCAAG
>DIVD01000002.1 GCA_002423245.1 Rhodobacteraceae bacterium UBA6141 | reverse complement strand
GTCATGGCCGCAGTCATGGCCGCAGCGCCGGCGCGGCCCCGCTGCACCTCGTCTCCGCCTTCGCCACCACCGCGCGACTGGTCCTGGCGCGAGGCAGGCGGTGCCCGACAAGGCCAGCGAACTCGCCGCCATCCCGCCGCCGCTCGAGCGGTTCGGCGCCGGGGCGATCACCGGCCAGCGCGCCAACTGGCTGCTGGCGGTCACGGCCAACCAGCCCACGCTGCGCGCCGAGGTCGAGGCCGCCTTCGCCGTGACGGAGCCGGCCCACGCCCACACCCAGGCCCGCGCCCGGACCCACGTCGCGCACGACAAGGGCCACGGCCGGATCGAGCAACGCCACACCATCGTGCTCCGCGACACCGACTGGCTGTCCGGCCAGCGCCGCTTCCCCGGCGAGACGCGCCTGCCCGGAGCGGCCTGCCTCATCCGCATCGCGACACAGGTCGAAACCGGGGGAAGAAAGCGATGCGAAACCAGGTACTTCCTCTCCTCCCGCGCGATGAGCGCCGCCGAGGCAATCCGCGACCACCGGCCATCGAGAACCGGCTCCACTGGGTGCTCGATGTCACCTTCGCCGACGACCGATCCCGCCTGCGCAAGGGCCACGGCGCCCGAAACATGGCCACCGTCCGCCACTTCGCCCTCAACCTGGTCCGTACCGTCCAGGACAAACGATCCATCAAATCCTGCAGAAAAATCGCGGGATGGAACCCCGACTACCTCGACGCCATCCTCTCCTCACCCCCGGCCCGACTTGGATTCGGAGCCCTGCGGAACGGCCGGCGGCGCGTGGGCTCCAGCAGATGAAAGCGCAGCCGCGCGCCGGGGGGAAGCTGGCCGGCGAGGTCGAGGTGGTGATCCGCGAGCACGGCGATCACCGGGTAGCCGCCGGTCAGCGGGTGGTCGGCCAGGAACAGCACCGGCTGCCCGCCATGCGGCACCTGCACCGCGCCGGGCACCACGCCCTCGCTGGGCAACTCCCGCGCGATGCGGCGGGTCAGCGGCTCGGGCCCGGCGAGGCGGATGCCGACGCGGTTCGACTGCGCCGTCACCTCCCAGGTCTGACCGGTCAGCCGGGCCAGCGCCTCGGGGGTGAACCAGTCGCCGCGCGGGCCGGGGAGGATGTCGAGCGTCACCGTCTCTCCGGGCGCGGGCGGGGCGAAGCCGGGCATGGCGGGGCCGTCGCTCGTCACCTCGGGCGCCGTGCCGAGCGCGATGCCCGCGCCGCGCAGCACCGGGGCGGGGCCGATGCCCGAGAGGGTGTCCGTGGCGGCGCTGCCCAGGACCGGCGTCACCGCAAGGCCGCCCCGGGCCGCGAGATAGTTGCGCAGCCCCGCGCGCGGCGGCGAGATCTGCAGCCGGTCGCCGGGGGCGAGGCTGAACCGCGCGCCAAGGGCGGGCGCTGCTTTCGTTCCGTCCGCGCGGGTCACGCGCAGCGCGGCGGGCGCTCCGGCCAGCGCGAGGGTGGCGGGCGCCTCGGCCAGCAGTTCCACCCCGCCAAGTGTGATTTCGAGGCAGGGAGCGCCGGCGGGATTGCCCGCGGCGCGATTGGCCGCCGCCAGCGCGCCCCGGTCGGCGGCGCCAGAGCCGCAGACGCCCTGCCCCGCCAGCCCCGGGCGCCCGGCATCCTGGAACAGCAGCGGCAAGGGCGCCGCCAGCACCCGCAGCGCCGCGGGCGGCCGGGGCTGCGCGGCGGACGGGGGCGTTGCGGCGGGCGGGGGCGTTGCGGCGGGCGGGGGCGTTGCGGAGGCAGGCGCCGGTTCCGGCCAGGGCTCCTCTGCGGCCATCTGCCGGAACCGCACCCGGTCGCCCGGTTCCAGCAGCGCCGGACGCTCGCGGTGCAAATCCCACATCACCAGCGGCGTGGTGCCGATGATCTGCCAGCCGCCGGGGCTGGGCCGGGGATAGATGCCGCTGAACGGCCCCGCCAGCGCCACCGCCCCCGCCGGAACGCGGGGGCGCGGCACCTGCCGACGCGGCACCTCCAGCGCGGGATCGCCGCCCGCGAGATAGGCGAAACCGGGGGCGAAGCCGGTGAAGCCCACCACCTGCGGCGCCGCGGTGTGGCGGCGGATCACCTCTGCCACCCCGAGTCCGGTCAGCGCCGCGACCTCCGCCAGATCGGCGCCGTCATAGCGCACGGGGATGGTGATCTCGCGTCCCGGGGGGGGTTCGGGCGGGCCACCGCCCGGCGCCGATGCCTCCAGCGCCGCCACCAGATCGGCGCGCACTGCCCGCCCCGCGCGCCAGCGCAGCAGCAGGGTGCGCGCGCAGGGCACCAGGTCCACCTCGCCGGGCGGCGGATCGCGGCGCAGCCGCGCCAGCAGCGCCAGCACCTCGGGCAGGCCCGGCAGTTCCACCAGCAGCGCGCAGTCCCCCGCCGGCAGCAGCCGCATCGCTCAGCCCGCCGCGAAGGGGCGCAGCGCCACGCCCGCCGCCGCCAGCGCCGCGCGCAGCCGGCTGGCGATGGCGACGGCGGCGGGGGTATCGCCATGCACGCAGATCGACTGCGCCCGAAGCCGCAGCACCGAGCCGTCCGCCGCCTCGATCCGCCCCTCGCGCACCAGCCGCAGCATCCGCCCGGCGATCAGGTCCGGATCGTGCAGCACCGCGCCGGGCAGGCCCCTCGCCAGCAGCCTGCCATCCGCGCCATAGCCCCGGTCGGCGAAGGCCTCCGCCACCACCGGCAGGCCCGCAGCCCGCGCCCGCTCCAGCACCGGCGCGCCCGCGAGGCAGACCAGCGGCAGCGAGCCCTCCACCGCCCGCAGCGCCGCGATCACCGCATCGGCCTGCCGGGCATCGCCGGCGATGGTGTTGTAGAGCGCGCCATGCGGCTTGACATGCGACAGGCGCGTGCCCGCCGCCGCCGCCAGCGCCTGCAGCGCGCCGATCTGGTAGATGACATCGGCGGTCAGATCCTCGGGCGCCACATCCATCGCCCGGCGGCCAAAGCCCCACAGGTCGCGGTAGCCGACATGCGCGCCCACCGCCACGCCCCGCGCCGCCGCGGCGCGCAGGGTGCGCAAGATCCCGGCCGGGTCGCCCGCATGAAAGCCGCAGGCGACATTGGCCGAGGTGACGATGTCCAGCATCGCCGCGTCGTCGCCCATGCTCCATGCGCCCAGGCCCTCGCCCAGATCGCTGTTGAGGTCGATATGTGCCACGCGCCCGCCCCCGGCCTGCCGCCGCCCCGCCTGTACTGGCGGGATTGGCGGGCAGTCTCGCCCGCGGGCCGATCCTCTGCAAGGGGCTCGGCCATCCTGCCGCGGCGGTCGGCGCCGTCTGCGAGCCCGCGCTCGAAGCGTGACCCCGTCTTGTCACCCCGCCGGCGTTGCCGATTGGCCACGGCGCGGGATGCTTGCCGAATCGGCTGCATTTGGTCTTGGTGTCTTGCAGCGCGCCTGGTTAGGATCGGGGCGGCGCAGGGCGCAGGGCGCGGGCCGCGGCCCCCCGATGCCGCGGCCCTGACCGATGCTGCCGCCCGCCCAGGACCGAAACCGACCGAGGATTTCTGCCCCGTGAAGCTGTTTTCCGGCCCCCCCCTTTCGCAGTTCGCCGCGCCCGCGACGCCGGGCCGCGCCAATATCCGGCTGGTGCCGATCCCGCGGCTGGCGGCGGGCGGGCGCTGGCGGGTGGAGGCGATGCGCAGCTATTCCGAGCCCCTGCTGCTGTGGTTCACCCGCGGGCAGGGCCGGATCACCGTGGCCGGCGTCACCCGCGGCTATGGCGCGCATAATGCCATCTTCATTCCGGCGGGCGTGATGCATGGCTTCGAGATCGGCCATCAGGTGCATGGCACGGCGCTGTTCTTCGGCCGCGAGAACGAGCTGGACCTGCCGCGCAGCCCGCAGCATCTGCGGGTGCGGGACGCGATCCCGCAGGGGGAACTGTCCTCGATCCTCGACGCAGTACAGCGCGAGATGGACAGCACGAGGCCGGGCCACGAACGCGCGGCGCGGCATCATCTGGGCCTTGTCGGCGTCTGGCTGGAGCGGCAGATGGCCGAGGCCGCTGCCGACCCGGCGGCGGCGGCCGCACCCCGCCCCGATGCCGCGCGCCGGCTGGCGACGCGCTACGCCGCGCTGCTGGAGCGCAAGTATCGCAGCGGGCCGACCGTGGCGGAGCTTGCCGCAGAGCTTGGCGTGACCGCGACCCACCTGACGCGGGTGTGCAACCGAACCTGCGGGCGCACGGCCCATGCACTGCTGGCCGACCGCAAGATGCACGAGGCGCGCCGCCTGCTGGCCGAGACGAGGCTGCCGGTGCGCGATGTGGCGGCGAGCCTCGGCTTTGCCTCGCCCGCCTATTTCACCCGCGCCTTCCAGGGCAGCACCGGCAAGACGCCAAGCGACTTCCGCCGCCAGGGCTGACGCGGTTTTCGCGCCGCATCCCCGATCCGCCGCGCCTTTGGGGTTGACCCCCGGGGATGGGTCCGTTTTGGTGCGCGCCATGTCGTTTTCAGGCCGTCAGGCGTCGAAATCGGGCGTTGACGCCTTGTTGCAATCCGTGCGGAATGTAGGGGTGAGACCGCGCCTGCCCCGCCCGCCTGCCCCCGCCCGCCTGCCCCCGCCCGCATCCCCGCCCGCCGGCCCCGACGCGATACGCCGGCGATCCGGCGACCGGACAACAACAGAACGGACCTCGTTCCTTCTCACAGGGAGTTGACACATGACCAGGCACCAGATCTTCGGCAAGCGCCTGCATCCGGCGGTGACCCTTTATGCCAGGGAGTGCAGGGCGGGGCTGATGAGCCGCCGCGAGTTCCTGACCCGCGCCTCGGCGCTCGGGGCGACGAGCCTGGCGGCCTACGGCCTTCTGGGGATGCGGGCGCCGGCACTCGCGCAGCAAACGCCGGTGACGGGCGGCACGCTCAGGATGGACATGGAAACCAAGGCGCTGAAGGACCCGCGCACCTACGACTGGTCGCAACTGTCCAACTTCAGCCGCGGCTGGCTGGAATATCTGGTGGAATACCAGAGGGATGGCACCTTCCGCGGCATGTTGCTGGAAAGCTGGGAGGTGAATGACGACGCCACCGAATACACGCTGAAGGTGCGCCCCAACGCCACCTGGAGCAATGGCGAGCCCTTCACCGCCGAGGATGTGGCGAACAACATCGCCCGCTGGACCGATGGCACCGTCGAGGGCAACTCGATGGCGGGCCGGATGTCGGCGCTGGCCGACGCGGGCACGAAGATGGCGCGCGAGGGCGCGATCACCGTGGTCGATGACATGACGGTCAGGCTGAGCCTGTCCAGCCCCGACATCGCGGTCATCGCCAATTTCGCCGACTACCCGGCGCAGGTGGTGCATTCCTCCTATGACGGCGGCGATCCCTCGGTGAACCCGATCGGCACCGGGCCCTACCTGCCCGAAAGCAACGAGGTCGGAGTGAAGCAGGTGCTGGTGAGGAACGAAGACCACGCATGGTGGGGCAGCGAGGTCCATGGCGGGCCTTACCTCGACCGCATCGAATATGTCGATTACGGCACCGACCCCTCGGCGCTGATCGCCGCGGCCGAGGCCGAAGAGATCGACATGACCTATCAGACCGTGTCGGAATTCGTGGAGGTCTTCGACAGCCTCGGCTGGGAGAAGTCCGAGGCGATGACGGCGGCGACGCTGGCGGTGCGCTTCAATCAGGCGAATGCGCCCTATGACACCCGCGATGTGCGCCGCGCCCTGCAGATGGCGGTGGACAACGCGGTGGTGCTGGAACTTGGCTATGCCGGCCTTGGCACCGTGGCCGAGAACCACCACGTCTGCCCGATCCACCCGGACTATGCCGAACTGCCGCCGATCGAGGCCGATCCCGCCGGCGCCCGGGCGCTGATGGAAACCGCCGGCCATGCCGACACGGAATTCGAGCTGATCTCGATCGACGATGCCTGGCAGGCGGCGACCTGCGATGCGGTGGCGGCGCAGATCCGCGATGCCGGCATCAGGATCAGGCGCACGATCCTGCCGGGGGCGACCTTCTGGAACGACTGGACGAAATTCCCCTTCTCGGCCACCGAATGGAACATGCGCCCGCTGGGGGTGCAGGTGCTGCAATCGGCCTACAAGACCGGCGTGGCCTGGAACGAGACCGCCTTCAGCAATGCCGAATTCGATGCCGAACTCGACAAGGCGATGGCGATTGCCGACGCCGATGCCCGCCGCGAGTCGATGGCGAAGCTGGAGCGGATCCTGCAAGAGGAGGGCGTGCTGATCCAGCCCTACTGGCGCTCGATCTACCGGCACATGACCGCGCGGGTGAGGGGCGCCGACATGCACCCGACCTTCGAGCATCACCACTACAAATGGTGGCTGACCGAGGCGTGAGCCTCGGCACCGCCGGAACAGCCGGGGGAAGGCGCCCGCCGCCTTTCCCCTTTCACATATCGCCCGGAAGGCGCCCGCCGCCTTCCCCTTTTGCCGCTCCGCACCCCGGCCACGCCGGCGCGCAGCGTCCGAAGGGATAGCCGAATGCTGAATTTCCTCGTCAGGCGCATCCTCACGATGCTGGCCACGGCACTCGTGCTGACCTTCATGGTGTTCTGGCTGACCAACCTGCCGCCGAACCTTGAAAAGCTGGCGAAATCCGAGGGCAATGCCCGGATGACCGATGCCGAGGTGACAAGCTGGCTGGAGCGCAACGGCCATGCGCAGCCGCTGCTGAAACGCTATGGCGAATGGCTTGGGGTCGCGCCGGGATGGACCAGCGAACGCGGTGGCGTGGTCAGCGGACGCTGCATCCCGCGCGGCGCGAGCCCCGGGGACAGCGCGCGCTTTTGCGGGGTGCTGCAGGGCTATTGGGGGCAATCCACCGTGTTCAAGGCGCCCGTGTCCGAGATCATCGCCACGCGGCTGTCGCTGACCGGGATCCTGATGTTCTGGGTGATGGTGCTGATGGTGCCCTCGGCGCTGCTGATCGGCGTCCTTGCCGGGATGCGCGAGGGATCGAAGCTGGACCGCGTGCTCTCGACCGCTTCGATCGCCACGACGGCGACGCCCGAATATGTCTCGGGCGTGATCCTGATTGCGGTGTTCTCGTCCTCGATGGTCGGGCTGAAATGGTTCAAGGGCACCGCCACCAGCGCCATGGAGGGGATCAGCTTCGAGAATTTCTTCCTGCCGGTGCTGACCATCGCCCTTTACGGCATGGGCTACATCGCCCGCATGACCCGCGCCAGCATGTCCGAGGTGATGACCGCGCAATATATCCGCACCGCCCGGCTGAAGGGCGCGAGCTTTGGCCGCGTGGTGATGCGTCATGCGCTGCGCAACGCGCTGATCGCGCCTTTCACCGTGATCATGCTGCAGTTCCCCTGGCTGCTGAACGGGGTGGTGATCGTGGAGACGCTGTTCAACTTCAAGGGCTTCGGCTGGACGCTGGTGCAGGCGGCGGGCAACAATGACATCCAGTTGCTGCTGGGATGTTCGGTCGTGGCGGTGGCGGTGGTGCTGGTGACGCAGGCGATCTCCGATCTGGGCTATGTGCTGCTGAACCCGCGGATCCGGGTGCCCTGATGGCAGAGCTTGGCTGGCCCGCGATCTTCCTGCGCCTCGCGCTGCAATTCTGGCCGGTCTGGCTGGCGCTGCTGGTCGTCTTTGCCGTGTCACTGCGCACCCGGCGGCGCAGCGGGCTTTACGGCCGGCTGTTCGACAGCCCGCTGGGGATGGTCGGCTTCGGGCTGGTGATGTTCTGGGTGTTCACCGCCCTCTGTGCCGATCTGCTGCTGATGTTCGACCCGCTGGGGCAGATCGCGCAGATGAAGAACAAGGTGCCGGGCACGATCACCCCCGATGGCGCGGTCTATCTGCTGGGGGGCGACAACCTTGGCCGCGACGTGTTCAGCCGCATGGTGATGGGCGCGCGCCGGGTGCTGGCGATCGCGCCGGCCGCCACGGTCTTTGCCTTCATGGTCGGCGTCACGCTTGGCCTGCCGGCGGGCTATCGCGGCGGGCGGCTGGACGCGGGGCTGTCGTTCATTGCGAACCTCGTGCTCGCCTTCCCGGTGATCTTGCTGTTCTACCTGCTGGTCACGCCCGAGATCCGCGCCACCGGCCTGCCGGCCGCGCTGGCGGCGGTGCTGTTCCTGTTCCCGGTGCTGTTCTTCACCCTTCTGTGGAACAGCCGCTTCTTCACCCGGCCCGCCAAGCGCAACCTTTACGTCGGGCTGACGCTGGCGCTCGGGCTCTGGGCCTGGTCGGGGCTGGCCTTCAACGCCGATCCGCTGGGAGTTTGGTCCATGCAGCCGAACATGCTCAACGTCTTCGTGTCCGTGGTCTTCGTGAATGCGCCGACCGTGTTCCGCATCGTCCGCAGCCTCGTGATGGACATCAAGACCCGCGACTACGTGGCCGCCGCCCAGACGCGGGGGGAGGGTCCGTGGTACATCATGTTGTGGGAGATCCTGCCCAATGCCCGCGGGCCGCTGATCGTCGATTTCTGCCTGCGCATCGGCTATACCACCATCCTTCTGGGCACGCTTGGCTTCTTCGGCCTCGGCGTCAGCCCCGAAAGCCCCGACTGGGGCTCGACGATCAATGCCGGGCGCCGCCTGCTGACCATCGCGCCGCACCCCGCCATCGTGCCGGCGCTGGCGCTGCTGAGCCTCGTGCTGGGGCTGAACCTGCTGGCCGACGCGCTGCGCGAGCAAAGCCTGAAGGATTGACGCCCGCGGGCGAAGCCCGAAGCCGCAAGACGAAAGGGACGACATGGCCGACGCGACCCCCATCCTCGAGATCGAGAACCTGTCGATCAGCTTCTTCACCCGCCGTCGCGAAATTCCGGCGGTGATGGATTTCTCCTGCAAGGTGATGCCGGGCGAGGCGATGGGGCTGGTGGGGGAGTCGGGCTGCGGCAAGTCCACCGTGGCGCTTGGCGTGATGCGCGATCTGGGCCGCAACGGACGCATCACCGGCGGCAGCATCCGCTTCAAGGGCCGCGAGATCACGCGCATGGGCGAGCGCGAGCTGCGTGCTCTGCGCGGGCGCGAGATCGCGATGATCTATCAGGAACCCATGGCGAGCCTGAACCCCGCGATGCGGATCGGCGCGCAACTGGCCGAAGTGCCGATGATCCACGAGAGGATCGGCAGGGACGAGGCGCTCGCCCGCGCCCGCGCCATCATCGAGGATGTGCGCCTGCCCGACCCGGACCGCATCTTGCAGGCATGGCCGCACCAGCTTTCGGGCGGGCAGCAGCAGCGCATCGTCATCGCCATGGCGCTGATGTCGCGGCCATCGCTGCTGATCCTTGACGAGCCGACCACCGCGCTGGACGTGACGGTGGAGGCGGGCATCGTCGATCTGGTCCGCGATCTGGCCGAGAGGCAGGGCACCTCCATGCTGTTCATCAGCCACAACCTTGGCCTTGTGCTGGATGTCTGCGACCGGCTTTGCGTGATGTATTCGGGCGAGGCGGTGGAGACCGGCGGCGTGACCGAGGTGTTTTCGGACATGCGCCATCCCTATACGCAGGCGCTGTTCCGATCCATCCCGCTGCCCGGCGCCGACAAGTCCGCGCGGCCGCTGGTGGCGATTCCGGGCAACCTCCCGCTGCCGCATGAACGCCCGCCGGGCTGCAACTTCGGCCCGCGCTGCGATCATTTCGTGGCCGGGCGCTGCGATGCGCAGGGCATCCCGATGCTGCCCGCGGGCGGCGCCCCGCGCCACCACAGCCGCTGCATCCGGGTGGACGAGATCGACTGGAACGCCCCCCCTGCCCTCGCCGCCACCGCGGAACCCACCCCGCCCGGCGAGGTGGTGATCGAGGCGTCGGACCTGCGCAAATACTACCAGACCGCGCCGGGCCTGTTCGGCGGCGGCACGGCCCGCATCGTCAAGGCGAACGAACAGATCGACTTCTCCGCCCGCGCCGGGGAAACGCTGGCCATCGTCGGCGAATCGGGCTGCGGCAAGTCCACGCTCGCCAAGGTGCTGATGGGGCTGGAGGTGGCGAGTGCCGGCACCGTCACGCTGAACGGCGAGCAGATCCAGGCCCTGCCCGTGGAACGGCGCGGCGCGGCGCTGATCGCCAGCCTGCAGATGGTGTTCCAGAACCCGTTCGACACGCTGAACCCCTCGATGGCCGTCGGCGCGCAGATCATCCGCGCGCTGGAGATCTTCCGGATCGGCAGCAGCGCCGGCGACCGCCATGACCGGATGCTCAACCTGCTGGACCTCGTGCGCCTGCCGCGCGAGTTCGCCGCCCGCAAGCCGCGCCAGCTTTCGGGCGGGCAGAAGCAGCGTGTCGGCATCGCCCGCGCCTTTGCCGGCGAGGCGAAGGTAGTGGTCGCCGACGAACCCGTCTCGGCGCTCGACGTGTCGGTGCAGGCGGCGGTGACCGACCTGTTGATGGAGATCCAGCGCAAGAACCGCACCACGCTGCTGTTCATCAGCCATGACCTCGGACTTGTTCGGTATCTCGGCGACCGGGTGCTGGTGATGTATCTGGGCCATGTGGTCGAGATCGGCAGCACGGACCAGGTGTTCGCGCCGCCCTACCACCCCTATACCGAGGCGCTGCTGTCGGCCGTGCCGGTCGCCGACCCCCGCGTCAACCGCAAGCGCATCGTGCTGCAGGGCGACGTTCCCAGCGCGATGACCCCGCCGCCGGGCTGCCCGTTCCAGACCCGCTGCCGCTGGAAGCCGCAGGTGCCGGGCGATCTGTGCGAGAGCGTGGTGCCGGAACTGCGGCGCGTGGCCAGCGGCCACCGGGTCAAGTGCCACCTGACCGACGCGCAGCTTGCCACGATGGAGCCGGTGATCGAAATGGCGGGGTAGGCCCCCGCCCCCGTCAGGCGGCCACCGTCAGAGGGCAACCGCCTCGATCGCGATCGAACGCTTCTTCAGTTCCGAATACATCGCCGGCAGCACCCGCGGCTTGTCGACCGCGCTGCGCAGCGCCTCGCCCAGTTGCGCCTCGCCGGCCTTGCCCTGCACCCGCCAGACCAGCCGCCGGGTGACGCCATCGTCATAGACGATCTCGTACCCGCCGCTGCGGCCCTTGCGGATGCCAAGGAAATCGAAGCCCCCACAGGAGCTGTGGAACGTGGAAAGGATTGCCATTCTGCTCTGCCTCGTGATGCCCGATTTTTTCCCGGGCTTGTAGGAGCAGACTGTGAATTTTCGCGGCCCCTGCGTCAATCCGTCCGCGATCACGTTCCCGCGGGCCTGAGTCTTCAAGGCAACAGAAGGGCGGCGCGATTGCGGCATCATTGCCACAGCGCCGGATCCAGCCGCGCGCCGAACCGGCCTGCCCCCGCCGGACTGAAATGGTCGCCATCGCGCCAGAAGATCGCGCCGCAATCCTGCAGGTCGGCCGGCAGCGTCAGGTCGAGCATGTCCATCAAGGACAGGTAGCGCAGGCCCGCAGCGGCCGCCTCGTCGGCCAGAAAGCGGTCAAGCTCGTGATACTCCGCCTCGAGATTGGGGCGCAGCGCCAGCGGGGCCGCGCATCCGTGGCGCAGGGTCAGGCCCGGCGGGACATGCGGGGGCATCCATGGCCCCAGCCACCAGACCTCGGCGTGCTGCGAGATCTTCTTCAGATAGGCGAGGATCTTGGCGGTTGCCTGCGGATTGTTCGGCAGTTCCGGCACCCGCTCATCCAGCCCCAGATCGGCGAGCATCCGGCGCTTTCCGTCCCTCTCGCCGTCGCCGCTGAGCAGATAGAACCCGGCCTGCGCGTAGATCACCCGTTTCACCAGACCGGGATTTCCGCGAACGAAGGCAAGGAAGTCATCGAAGTCGCATTCGGCTTTCGGTCGGCTCAAGCGGCAGCCAGCCGCCGCCAGCCCGACCATGAACCGTGGGCGATCCGCGCGCGTGGCGATGGCCGCGACAAGATCGGCCGCATGACTGTCGCCCAGCACCACGATGCCGGGGCCCAGCCTGGCATGGCAGGCGGTCATCCGGCGCAGCAGGGCAGCATCGACCGCTTCCACGCTGAAGAAGCAGGCGCCGTCATCGACGCTTGCCGGGCGCACCGTCGCGGCCTCCAGCCGTGCCAATCCGGGCGCGAGGCCCGGATGCGTCCACCGCCAGAGCGCGGCGGTTTGCGGCGCCTGCCCGGCCATGCCGATGACGACCGCCGCCGCAATCGCCGCCGCGGCCGCCCCGAACACCGCCCGCCTGCGGGCAAACAGCGCCCCGCTGCGCGCCGGACGTTCGACATAGCGCCAACTCAACACCGCAAGGACCAGCGTCACCCCGACCAACCCGGCCCTCAGCACCGGCGGCGGCTCGGTCAGCCAGGCCAGCCGCGCCGCGGCAAGCAGCGGCTGATGCCACAGATAGGCGCTGTAGCTGACCAGGCCGACACCGACGAGGGGCCGCCACGACAGGATCGCGGCAATCTGCGTCCCGGCCCTTGCGGCGTGCAGCACCAGCAGCGTGCCGAGAACCGGGGGCAGCGCCGCCAGCCCGGGAAAGGGCGTGTAGTCATCATAGATCACCACCGGCAAAAGGATCAGCGCCAGCCCGAGCCCGCCCATCCAAGATGCTGCGCGCGGCGCGCGGGACGCCTCCCCCGGCCACAGCGCCAGCAAGGCGCCGGCCAGCAGCTCCCACGCCCGCAACTCGGGCAGGAAGAAGGCTTTCGGGGCGTTGCGGGGCACGATGTCGATGGCGCCTGCAAGGCTTGCCAGTGCCAGCACCGCCAGCACCGCCCACAACCCGCGCCGCCACCAGCGCCACAGGCCCGCGATCAGCAGCGGGAAGATCAGGTAGAACTGCTCCTCGACCGCAAGGCTCCAGGTNNGTTCGCGGTGAAGCTCGCCACCGAGACGAAGCTGGCGAAAAAGCTCCCCAGCTGCTCGGGCGTCATCAGCGCCCAGGCCAGCGGCAAGCTCGCCAGCAGCATCACGAACAGTGCCGGCAAAATCCGCCGCGCCCGGCGTTCGTAGAACCCCGGCAGCGAGAACCGCCCCGCTGCAAGGTCGCGCGCCAGGATGCCGGTGATCAGATAGCCCGAGATGACGAAAAACACATCGACGCCGACGAACCCCCCCGAGAAGGCATCGAACCCGGCGTGGAACAGGATCACCGGCAGCACCGCAACCGCGCGGAGCCCGTCGATTTCGCGGCGGTAGTGGAGCGACACGTCTGTTCCTGCAATGGCGCGGTCCGGCGAGGACGCGAGACCGGGAAAGGACGGCACAAGGGCGCGGGGCAGGATCCGCGCCCTTGCAGAACGTGCAGGCCGGCGCCGGGCACCCTGCCGCGGCGCCAGCCCCCGAACAGATCAGCGCTTCGAGAACTGGAAGCTGCGGCGGGCCTTCGCCTTGCCGTATTTCTTGCGCTCCACCACCCGGCTGTCGCGCGTCAGGAAGCCGGCAGCCTTCAGCGGGGCGCGCAGGCCGGGTTCGTAAAGTTGCAAGGCCTTGGACACGCCATGCTTCACCGCACCGGCCTGGCCCGAAAGCCCGCCGCCGGCAACCGTGGCCATCACGTCGAACTGGCCCTCGACGCCGGCCACGGTGAAGGGCTGGCGCAGGATCATCTGCAGCACGGGGCGGGCGAAATAGACCGCCATTTCCTTGCCGTTGACGACGACCTTGCCAGACCCCGGCTTGATCCAGACGCGGGCGACCGCGTTCTTGCGCTTGCCGGTGGCATAGGCCCGGCCGAGCGAGTCGCGCTGCGGGGTGCGGGGTGCGGGTTCGGCAACCGGGGCGGCAGCGGCAGAGGTGCCCGCCACGGCGGCCTTCAGCTCGTCGAGTGTCTTGATTTCATCGGCCATCTTCAGGCGCTCCGGGTGTTCTTCGGGTTCAGCGTCTTGACATCCAGCACGTCGGGCTGCTGCGCCTCGTGCGGATGGGCGGCACCGGCATAGACGCGCAGGTTCGACATCTGTTCGCGGCCAAGGCGGTTGCGCGAGATCATGCGCTCCACCGCCTTGATCACCACGCGCTCGGGATGCGCGCCGTCCAGCACCTGCGCCGCGGTGCGGAACTTGATCCCGCCGGGGTAGCCGGTGTGCCAGTAGTAACGCTTGTCGGCGCGCTTGTTGCCGGTCATCTGCACCTTGTCGGCATTGATGACGATCACGTTGTCGCCCATGTCCATGTGCGGCGTGAAGGTCGGCTTGTGCTTGCCACGAAGGCGCATGGCGACGATCGTGGCGAGGCGGCCCAGAACGACGCCCTCGGCGTCGATCAGGATCCACTTCTTCTCGATGTCCGCCGGGGTCGCGGTAAAGGTTTTCATCGGGTCTTGCCCCTTTGGCTGACGGGTAGAGGGGGGCCGGTCACGGCTCCCGCATTCGGATGGGGGCTTATCGTGCAAGCGCGCACGCAGGTCAAGAGCGCGTTGCGCCAATTGACCGAATGAAATCAGTGCGTTGCGAAATAGGTATCTTGTTACCCCAGCCCAGGCCCCGACCTACCGCTTCGGCGGGATCGCATAGGTCATCGAGCCGCGCGCCACCGGCGCCGCATCCCCTTCCGAAAACACCAGCGCATCGGCCATGGCAAGGCTGCGCCCCAGCTTCAGCATCCGCACCTCGGCCAGAAGATCGCGATCCCCCACCGGCTTGCGCAGGAAGTCGAGGCTGGAATTCGTCGTCACCGCCAGCCCCACCGGCCCGATCCGCGCCAGGGTCGCAAGGTAGACCCCCACATCCACCAGTGCAAAGATGCTCGGCCCCGACACGGTGCCCCCGGGGCGCAGGTGCCGGTAGGCCACCTTCAGCCGCACCACCAGCCGCTCCGGCTCCAGCACCTCCACGGCGAAATCCTCCGCGATCTGCGGGAATATCTCCGCCAGAAACCCCTCCAGTGCCGCCGCGTCCATCACCAGTCCAGCCATCGCGTCTCTTTCCCCCCGACGATTCCTCGCCTAGGATTTCACGAGACCGGAGGGAATGACAATGACGGATGATCTTGTCCTGCGCGAGGATATCGGCCCGGTGGCGCGGCTTACGCTGAACGCGCCCGACAGCCTCAATGCGCTGTCGGATGCGATGCTGGCGGCGCTGAAGGCGCGGCTTGCGGATCTGGCGGGCGACCGGTCCGCGCGCGTGGTGCTGCTGGCCGGCGCCGGCCGCGCCTTCTGCGCCGGCCATGACCTGAAGGAGATGCAGGCCGGCCGCGCCGCCCCGGACAGGGGAGCCGCCTATTTCTCGGATCTCTTCGCCCGCTGCGCCGAGGTGATGCAGATGATCCCCGCCCTGCCCCAGCCGGTGATCGCCGAGGTGCATGGCATCGCCACCGCCGCCGGCTGCCAGCTCGTCGCCAGCTGCGACATGGCCGTCGCGGCAGAAGGCACGCGCTTTGGTGTCAACGGCGTCAATATCGGCCTGTTCTGCTCGACCCCGATGGTCGCGCTCACCCGCAACGTGCCGCGCAAGCAGGCCTTCGAGATGCTGACCACCGGCGCCTTCATCGACGCGGCCGAGGCGCGGCGCATCGGCCTGATCAACCGCATCGCCGGGCCGGAGGGCCTGCAGGACGCGGCGCTGACGCTGGCGCAGACCGTCGCGGGCAAGCTGACGGCGGCGGTGCGCATCGGCAAGCGCGCCTTCTACGACCAGATCACCCTGCCGCTGGACCAGGCCTATGACCATGCCGCCGCGGTGATGGTGGAAAACATGCTGATGCGCGACACCGACGAAGGTATCGCCGCCTTCTTGCAGAAACGCGCGCCGGACTGGGCAGACTGACCGGACTGACCGGACCGGCCGAGCCGGGCAGACCGGCCGGCACCTCGGCGCCAGTGGCCGCAGCGCGCGCGGGCCCGCGGGCGCTTTCACCCGTGCTGGACAGGCCCGCCGCACCGTGTAAGGTGATCGCGCAACTCTCCGGGGAGGAGGCGGCAACGCCCTCGGGACCAGTCCCGCCCGGACTGCCGCACGAGTGCCATAACAGGGAGGACTCCATGGACCGTCGTTCATTTCTGACAAAGGCCGCCATCGGCGGCGCCGGCGCTGCCGCCGCGGCGACGCTCGCGGCCCCGGCCATCGCGCAAGCGAACCCGAAAGTCACCTGGCGGCTGACGTCGTCTTTTCCCAAATCGCTGGACACGATCTATGGCGGCGCCGAGGTGCTGGCGAAATACCTCAGCGAGGCGACGGACGGCAACTTCATCATCCAGCCCTTTGCCGCGGGCGAGATCGTTCCCGGCCTGCAGGCGGCGGATGCGGTGACCAACGGCACCGTAGAGGTCTGCCACACCGTCGGCTACTACTACTGGGGCAAGGATCCGACCTTCGCGCTGGCGGCTGCGGTTCCGTTCTCGCTGTCGGCGCGCGGGACCAATGCCTGGCAGTATCACGGCGGCGGCATCGACCTCTACAACGAGTTCCTGTCGCAGCACAACATCTTCGCCCTGCCCGGCGGCAATACCGGCGTGCAGATGGGTGGCTGGTTCCGCAAGGAAATCAACACCGTCGAGGACATGAAGGGCCTCAAGATGCGCGTCGGCGGCTTTGCCGGCAAGGTCATGGAACGCCTTGGCGTCGTGCCGCAGCAGATCGCCGGCGGCGACATCTACCCGTCGCTGGAAAAGGGCACCATCGACGCGGCCGAGTGGATCGGCCCCTATGATGACGAGAAGCTCGGCTTCTTCAAGGTCGCGCCCTACTACTACTATCCCGGCTGGTGGGAAGGTGGCCCGACCGTCCACTTCTACTTCAACAAGGCTGCCCATGAAGGGCTGACCCCCGCCTATCAGGCGCTGCTGCGCACCGCATGCCAGGCGGCGGATGCCGACATGCTGCAGAAATACGACTACAAGAACCCCGCCGCGATCAAGTCGCTGGTGGCGCAGGGCACGCAGTTGCGGCCCTTCAGCCCCGAGATCCTGTCGGCCTGCTTCGAGGCCGCCAACGAGGTCTATGCCGAGATGGAGGCCTCCAACCCGGCCTTCGCCAAGATCTGGCAGTCGATCAAGGCGTTCCGCACCGAGAACTACACCTGGGCGCAGATCGCCGAATACAACTACGACACCTTCATGATGGTGCAGCAGAACGCCGGAAAGCTCTGATCCCGGAAAGCTCTGATCGCAGGGCGAGGGCGACAGGACGGAACCCCCGGAAGCCACCGCTTCCGGGGGCTTTTTCATGCGCGCCTTGCGCCCGAGGAAGCGGCGCCCAACGAAAAACCGGCGGCCGTTGCCGGCCGCCGGTCGCTCTTGCGTCGCGTGTCTCAGTTCCCGGGTGCGGGTGGCGGAGCGGCACCGGGAGCAAGGCCCGGAGGCGTGCCGAGCCCGCCGCCAGGCCCGCCCGGTGCCGGAGCAGACCCCGGAGCAGCCGGAGCGCCGAGCCCGCCGGGCGCCCCCAGACCGCCGCCAAGCCCGCCACCGAGGCCGCCCGCCCCGAGGCTCGGCATCTGCGGCAGCGTGATCGTCACGTTCGAGGTGTCGATCACCGGGCCCTTGTAGTGCATCACGATCTGCGGGAACGAGATCACCACCGCGATCATCACGATCTGGATGAAGACGAAGGGCACCGCGCCCCAGTAGATCTGGCCCGTCGTCACCGGCGCGGTCCTGATCCCGGTCAGCTTGTCGACATAGGGCTCTTTCGGTGCGACCGAGCGCAGGAAGAACAGCGCGAAGCCGAAGGGCGGGTGCATGAACGAGGTCTGCATGTTCACGCCGAGGATCACCCCGAACCAGATCAGGTCGATGCCAAGGCTTTCGGCCGCGGGCGCCAGCAGCGGCACGATGATGAAGGCCAGCTCGAAGAAGTCGAGGAAGAAGGCGAGGAAGAACACCAGCACCGACACCGCCAGCAGGAAGCCGAGTTCACCGCCCGGAAGCGAGGTCAGCAGATGCTCGACCCAGACATGCCCGTTGACCCCGTAGAAGGTCAGCGAGAACACCCGCGCGCCGATCAGGATGAACATGACGAAGGCGGAGAGCCGCGTGGTCGAGGCCAGCGCCTGCGTCACGACGCGCAGGTTGAGCCTGCCCTTCACCGCCGCAAGGATCAGCGCCCCCACCGCGCCCATCGCGCCGCCTTCGGTCGGCGTGGCAATGCCGAGGAAGATGGTGCCCAGCACCAGGAAGATCAGCGCCAGCGGCGGGATCAGCACGATGATCACCTGCTGGGCGAGGCGCGACATGGCGTTGATCTTCAGCGCCTTGTCCAGCAGGGCGACGATGTAGATGAAGATCACCGCCGCTGCCGCCCCCAGAATGTCGGCATTGGCGCCCTGCGTGGGCGCAAGCCAGACATGGGCGCCGTAGCCGATGGCCAGGCAGGCGACCAGCGCGACGGCCAGCGAGGTCACGCCCGAGCCGAGCGTCCGCGCCTCGAGCGGCAGCGCCGGCATCGAGGCGGGGCGGAACACCGACATGAAGAGCACATAGCCCATGTAGAGCCCGGTCAGGATCATGCCGGGGACCAGCGCGCCCTTGTACATGTCGCCGACCGACCGGCCGAGCTGGTCGGCCAGGACGATCAGCACCAGGCTCGGCGGGATGATCTGTGCCAGCGTGCCCGAGGCCGCGATCACGCCCGAGGCGATGCGCCGGTCATAGCCATAGCGCAGCATGATCGGCAGCGAGATCAGCCCCATCGCGATCACCGAGGCCGCGACCACGCCGGTCGTCGCCGCCAGCAGCGCGCCGACGATGATCACCGCATAGGCAAGCCCGCCGCGGATCGGGCCGAACAGCTGGCCGATGGTATCCAGCAGATCCTCGGCCATGCCGGATCGTTCCAGCAAGATGCCCATGAAGGTGAAGAAGGGGATCGCAAGCAATGTCTCGTTCGACAAGACCCCCCACATCCGCTCGGGCAGCGCGTTCAGCAAGGGCCAGTCGAGGTTGATCGACCCGCCCGACATCGGCGCAAGCTCGACCCCGATGAAGAAGAACACTAGCCCGTTCGCGGCCAGCGCGAAGGCGACCGGATAGCCAAGCAGCAGGAAGCCGATCAGCGAGACGAACATGATCGGCGCCATGTTCTGCGCGATGAACTCGATCATTTGCGGATTTCCTCCACCAGCGCCTCGCCCTCCTTCTCGGCCGCCTCATGCGCCGAGATGAAGGGGGTGGGGTCGTCGATGATCCCGCGCATCACCGCGATCTTCTTGATGATCTCGGAAATCCCTTGCAGGAACAGCAGCGTGAAACCCGCCAGCAGCAGCGCCTTCGCCGGCCAGATGACCAGCCCGCCCGAGTTGTTCGACACCTCGCCCGAGCGTACCGACATCGAGACATAGGGCACGAACAGATACAGCATCAGCACCACGAAGGGCATCAGGAAAAACACATGGCCGAAGAGGTCGATCCAGTGCTGCACCCGGCGCGAGAAGGCGCCATAGGCGATGTCGATGCGGATATGCTCGTTCTGCTTCAGCGTGTAGGCGGCCGCCAGCAGGAAGGCCGCGCCATAAAGATACCATTGCAGTTCAAGCCAGGCGTTCGACGACACGTTCATCGTCTTGCGGATCACCGCATTGGCGGCGCTGACCAGCACCGCCACCAGGATCAGCCAGGACACGGCCTTTCCGATGATCTCGTTCACCCGGTCGATGACCGCAGACAGGGTCAGTAACCCGCCCATTGCCGTCCTCCCTTGCTTCTCCAGTTCGCATCGCCGTCCCTGGGGTGGCCGCATGCCGCGAACGTTGCGCGCCCGCCCGGTTGTTCCCCACGGGCGGAATCCTGCGCCTGCTATGGCCGAGGCGGTGGGGTGCGTCAATCGGATCGGGCAGATGCCGCGGCGAAAAGCACCGTTTGGGAGGGGGCGCAGGGCAGCCCGCCGCTGCGATCCCGGGGCTGACCCCGCGTCAGCCGCCGGCGGGCGAATGGCCGCGCCGGGGGCCTTGCCGGCAGACCGGGCGCCCGCCCGGAGATCAGCGCGCGCGGCCGCCCTCAGCGCGCACGGTCATTCAGCGCGCGCGGTCATATTGCGCGGGATGCACCTGGCCCAGCCAGGTTTCCGTCAGCGGCGCGCCGTTGCGCGCCAGATAGGCGCGGATGTCCACCGTCTCCATCCCCCGCGCGGCGATGTCGAAGATCAGCCGCCAGCGGTCGGTCCCGACCACCGGCAGCGCGAAGGCCTGCACCAGTTCGGCGCCCTCGGGCAGGGTGATCTGCGGGGTCACGCCATCCTGCCGGCCAAGGCCCCTGACCGCAGGCCCCTCGAAATCCACCACCATCTTCAGATGCCCCGGCGGGCGCGGGTGGCCGGGCGTGCCGCCGGCGCCGATGCGCGTGGCGACGGTGCGCGCCAGCGGGGTCTCGACCGGCGCGTCGATGCCCCAGTGCAGGCGATAGTCGAACTGCATCGCGCTGCCGGCCCGGGGCTTTTCCGCCGGGTTCCAGAAGGCGACGATGTTGTCGTAGATCTCGTCCGTGGTCGGGATCTCGACAAGTTGCACCGCACCCATCCCCCAGCCCGACATCGGCTCGACCCAGACCGCCGGGCGCTTGTCGTAGAACACGCCGTCATCCTCGTAATTGGCATAGGTCCGGTCGCGCTGGATCAGGCCGAAGCCCTTCACGTCGCGCCCGAAGAAGCTCGAGGTCACGACGCGCGGCGGGTTGTTCAGCGGGCGCCAGATCTGCTCGCCATTGCCCATCACCATCATCAGCCCGTCGGTATCGTGCACCTCGGGCCGCCAGTCGAAGCCAAGCACCCGGTTGGTTTCCGAATACCAGAACATCGAGGTCAGCGGGCCGATCCCCAGCCGCTCCACCGGGGCGCGGAAGAACAGCCGGCTGGAGATCTCCATCACCTGGCCCTTGCCCTCGGTGTTCACCGCCTTCATCCGGTAGGCGCCGGTGACGGAAGGCCCGTCCATCAGCGCATGGATCACCACATCGGCCGAGCCGTCGGCGGGCTGCTCGAGGTAGAACTCGGTGAAGCGGGGAAACTCCTCGGGGATCGACAGCCCGGTGTTCAGCGCCACGCCCCGCGCCGAAAGCCCGTATTGGCGCAGCGCCCCATCGGCGCGGAAATAGGCGCCGCCAAGAAAGCTGATCCAGTCGGTCTTCAGATCCTCGCGCAGCAGGCGGAAGCCGGCAAAGCCGGTGCCTTCGGTCAGGGCGCGGGCCGGGCTGTCAGAGGGCATGTCGAAGAAGCGCGGGTCATAGACCACCTCGCGCGACTGCCCCGCCTCGACCACCGAGATCTTCACCGGGCTGCGGAAATAGGTGCCAAGGTGGAAGAACTGCACCGGCACCTCGCCGACCTTGACCGTGGCCTCGGGGCGGAAGCGGATGCGCCAATGCGCGTCATAGTCGATCTGCGCCAGCACCTCGGGCTGCGCCACCCGGTCCGGCTGCCAGGGCGCGGCGGCCAGCGCCTGCGCCCGCTGGACCAGCAGATCGAAGGAAAACGGCTGCGCCTCGCCCAGTGCGGGGCTGAAGGGCGCGGGGCCGGACGCAGAGACGGGCAGCGCGCTCTGCGCCGCGGCAGGGCCGGCAAGCGGCAGCGCCAGCAGGACCAGCAGCGGCAGATGGAGGGGATGCGCGATCGCGCGGGGCAAGGCGGGCAGGCGCAAGCGAGACCTCCACGGGGTAGGCAGGGGGCGGGGCAATCAGTGGCTGTCACCGCGCTATGTCCTGCGACACGGCAAAAAGGCAAGCGGAATTTCTGCACCCGCCGCAAGGGATGCTGCACGCGCGAGATTTCGCGGATGCAAGGCTGCGAAAGCGGCCGGGATTCGCCGCTTTCCGGCCACGGGGCCGATGCGCTGCACAAGATGCGCGCAGATCGGAAAGGCGCGGATCAGCGGACGAGACGGTTGCCAGATCGCGCGTGAACCGCTTAGCTGCCGTCACATGATTGACGTATCCGCGGGATAGGCGTCCGGGCGTCGGATCGCCGGGCCATGCTGGCGGGCCTGTCCCATGCAAACGGACCTATGAGGGAGTCTGAGATGAAATCGACCGTGAAAGCGTCGGGCGCCATTGCCCTTGCCGCGCTGCTGGCCTCGACCGCGATGGTCCAGGCCCAGTCGCTGGCCGAGATCGAGGCTTCCGCCAAGGCGGAAGGGATGCTGACCACCATCGCCCTGCCGCATGACTGGTGCGGCTATGGCGCGGTGATCGAGGGCTTCAAGGCGAAGTATCCGGAGATCACCGTGAACGAGCTGAACCCCGATGCCGGCTCCGGGGACGAGCTGGAGGCGGTGCGCGCCAACAAGAACAATACCGGCCCGCAGGCGCCCGACGTTCTGGACGTGGGCCTTGCCTTCGGCCCGCAGGCCCAGGCCGAGGGGCTGCTGGCGCCCTACAAGGTCGCCACCTGGGAGGAGATCCCGGACGATGTGAAGGACCCGGACGGCTACTGGTATGGCGACTATTACGGCGTGATGGCGTTTGGCGTGAACACCGACCTGATCGACACCGTGCCGACCAAGTGGGAAGACCTGCTGAAAGGCGACTACGCCGCCTCCTTCGCGCTGACCGGCGATCCGCGCGCCTCCAACCAGGCGATCCTCGCCATCATGTCGGCCGGCATGTCGCGCGGCGGCGAGCCGGGCGAGGAGTCGGGCAAGCTCGGGCTCGAGCTGATGGCCGAGATGAACAAGGCCGGGAACTTCGTTCCGGTCGCTGGCAAGGCCGGCACCATCGCGCAGGGCCAGACCCCGATCGTCGCCGGTTGGGACTACAACCTGCTGGCCTGGCGCGACAGCCTGGCCGGCAACCCGCCGATGGAAATCGTGATCCCCGAGGGCCCGAGCCTTGCCGGCGTCTATGTGCAGGCGATCTCGGCCTATGCGCCGCATCCGAACGCGGCGAAGCTGTGGATGGAATACCTCTATTCCGACGAAGGCCAGCTTGGCTGGCTGGCCGGCTACTGCCACCCGGCGCGCTTTGTCGCCATGTCCGAGGCCGGCAAGATCCCGCAGGAGATGCTGGACAAGCTGCCCCCCGCCGAAGGCTATGCCCGCGCCGTGTTCCCGACCGTGGAACAGCAGGAGGCCAACAAGAAGGTGGTTTCCGAACAGTGGGATGCCGTCGTCGGCGCCAACGTCCAGTAACCCCACCCGCGCGCCCGCCCTTCGCAAGGGGGCGGGCGCTTTCCTGCCCGGAGCCGCCCGATGACCGACGCGACGCTTGCCGAACCCGTGGCGCCGGCCCCTGTTGCACCGGCACCCGTTGCGGCCGAGTCTCCGGCCCCGCGCCCGCGCCGGACGGCCGCGCTGGCGCTGAAATGGCTGGGCGTCGCGCCCTTCATGATCTTCGCGCTGCTGTTCCTGATCCTGCCGACCATCCACATCGTGCTTGGCGCCTTCCAGACGCCCGAGGGCGCGTTCACCTTGCGCAACCTCGCCGGGCTGGCGGTGCCGCAGGTGGTGCGCCCGTTCATGCTGTCGATCCGGCTCAGCCTGCTGACCGCCGGGCTTGGCTGCCTGATCGGCCTGATCCTTGCCGCCGCCGTCACCCGGGGCGGGCTGCCGGGCTGGATCCGCGATGCGATGCTGACCTTTTCCGGCGTCGCCAGCAACTTCGCGGGGGTGCCGCTCGCCTTTGCCTTCATCGCCACGCTGGGGCGGCTGGGGCTGGTGACGGTGGTGCTGAAGGAGGTGTTCGGCATCAACCTCGCCGCGACCGGCTTCAACCTGATCAGCTTTGCCGGCCTGACGCTGACCTACCTTTACTTCCAGATCCCGCTGATGATCCTGATCATCACCCCCGCGCTTGACGGGCTGAAGCGCGAATGGCGCGAGGCGGCGGAGATCCTCGGCGCAAGCGGCGCGCAATACTGGCGGATGGTGGCGCTGCCGGTGCTCTGGCCCTCGCTTCTGGGCACCTTCGCGCTGCTGTTCGCCAATTCCTTCGGGGCGGTGGCCACCGCGATGGCGCTGACCGGATCCTCGCTGTCGATCGTGCCGATCATCCTGTTCGCGCAGATCCGCGGCGACGTGCTGCAGGACCCGCATCTGGGCTATGCCATCGCCTTTGGCATGATCGTCATCACCGGCATCGCCAACCTCGTCTATATCGTGCTGCGCAGCCGCGCCGAGAAATGGGTCAGGTGATGGGCTCGCCGCGCTTCTGGTCCTGGGCCGCCCTTGTCGCGGGCGTTCTCTACTTCTTCCTGCCGCTGGCGGGCATGTTCGAGTTCTCGCTGCGCGCCCGGCGCGGGGAATACTCGCTGCAGGCCTACGCCAACGTGCTGGGCGATCCGCAATTCCGTGACACGTTCCTCTATTCGGTGGTGGCGGCGCTGTTCACCATCGTGCTTGGCGTACTGATCGTGGCGCCGACCGCCTTCTGGGTGCGGCTGAAGCTGCCGAGGCTGCGCCCGGTGATCGAGTTCATCACCCTGCTGCCGCTGGTGATCCCGCCGATCGTGATCGTGTTCGGCTATATCCGGCTTTACAACACCTCGAGCTGGCTGCCGCTGACCGGCACCGCGGCGGGCACCAACCTGCTGCTGGTCTTCGGCTACGCGACACTGGCCCTGCCCTACATGTACCGGGCGGTGGATACCGGGCTGCGCAGCATCGACATCGCCACGCTGACCGAAGCGGCGCAGGGCATGGGGGCGGGCTGGTTCACCATCATCACCCGGCTGATCCTGCCCAACATCCTGTCGTCGCTGCTGTCGGGGGCGTTTTTGACCTTCGCCATCGTGATCGGCGAATACGTGTTCGCGGCGCTGCTGAACCGGCCGGCCTTCGGTCCCTACATGGTGTGGATGGGCGGCAACAAGGCTTATGAGCCCGCGGCGCTGGCGGTCATCGCCTTCGGCATCACCTGGGTCTGCATGGGCGTGATCCAGCTTGCCGCGCGGCTTGGCCGACACAACAGGGTGCAGCGCTGATGGCTTTTCTGCAGATCGCGCATCTGGAGAAATCCTTCGGCACGACCCGCGTGGTGAGGGATTTCGACCTGAGCATCGAGAAGGGCGAGTTCGTCTCGCTGCTCGGCCCCTCGGGCTGCGGCAAGACCACGGTGCTGCGGATGGTGGCGGGGTTCGAGACGCCCTCGAGCGGCGCCATCGCCATCGACGGCAGGGACGTGATCGCCCTGCGCCCCAACCAGCGCCACATCGGCATGGTGTTTCAGGCCTATGCGCTGTTCCCCAACCTGACCGTGGCCGAGAACGTGGCTTTCGGCCTGAAGGTCAAGCGGATGCCGGCCGATCTTCGCGCGGCCCGCGTGCGCGAGATGCTGGCGCTGATCGGCCTGCCCGACCTTGGCAACCGCTATCCGTTCCAGCTTTCGGGCGGCCAGCAGCAGCGGGTGGCACTGGCGCGGGCGCTGGCGATCAAGCCGCATGTGCTGCTGCTGGACGAGCCGCTGAGCGCGCTCGACGCCCGGATCCGCGTCAGCCTGCGCGCCCAGATCCGCGAGATCCAGCGCGAGTTGCAGATCACCACCATCTTCGTCACCCATGACCAGGAAGAGGCGCTGTCGATCTCGGACCGGGTCGTGGTGATGAATGGCGGGGTGGCCGAACAGGTCGGCACGCCGTTCGAGATCTACAACCGCCCGGCAACCCGGTTCGTGGCGCAATTCGTCGGCACGCTGAACCTGATCGAGGCGGATGTGATTGCCCCCGCGACCGGCACCGTGCGGATCGGCACCACCGAGGTCAGCCTCGGCCGCCCTCTCCCCGCCGGCCGGGTGACGCTGGCCTGCCGGCCCGAAGCCGTCAGCCTTGGCGCGGCAGAGGGGCGGCCGCTGCTGCTGTGGGCCGAGATCGGCAAGGTGGAGTTCCTCGGCGCGGTGATCCGGCTGCGGGCGCAGGCCGGACGCACCGCGCTGTCGCTCGACATGTTCAACCGCCCCGACACGCCGCCGCCCGCCGCGGGCGACAGGGTGCAGGTCTCGATCTCGCCCGCCGATCTTCTGGTGCTGGAGGCCTGATCGGGTCGTGCCCGGGGCGGCGGGACCGTGCACGGCGCGCGGGACTTCCCTTGCGCGGACGGGGCCGTTAGACTGCGCAGGACCGGGACGGGCCGTCGGGACGGGCCGCTGCCCTGTGCCCCATCTGCCGTCCTGCCCCATCTGCCCTGCCCCAGCCTCCGGAGCACCCCGACCATGCTGAATCGCCTCTTGCACTCTGCGCTGATCCTCCTCGCCTCGCTGGCCCCCGCCGCCGCGTTCGAGACCAAGGCCCGCGCCGCCTGGGTCTATGACCTGACCACCCAGACCGTGCTGCTGGAGAAGGACGCCGATGTGCCGCTGCCGCCGGCCTCAATGTCGAAGCTGATGACCCTGAACATGCTGTTCGAGGCGCTGCGGGCCGGCACCGTGCAGATGGATACCCGCTTTTCGGTCTCGACCAAGGCCAGGAGCATGGGCGGCTCGACCATGTTCCTCAACGAGATGGACCGCCCGACGGTCGAGGATCTGATCCACGGCATCATCATCAATTCGGGCAACGATGCCTGCGTGGTGGTGGCCGAGGGGCTGGCCGGGTCGGAGGAAACCTTTGCGCGGCAGATGACCGAACGGGCGCGCGCGCTTGGCATGAGAAATTCCACCTTTGTCAACTCCTCGGGCTGGCCTGCCGAGGGCCACCGGATGAGCCCGCATGACCTTGGCCTTCTGGCAACCCGGATGATCACCGAGTTTCCCGAATACTACCCGTTCTTCGGCATGACCGGCTTCAACTACGAGGGCCGGGCGCCGGCCAATGCCAACAACCGCAACCCGCTGCTGGGGCTTGGCGTCGGCGCCGACGGGCTCAAGACCGGGCACACGCAAGAGGCCGGTTACGGCCTTGTGGGTTCGGCCGAGCAGAACGGGCGGCGAATCGTGTTCGTGCTCTCGGGGCTCGGCTCCGAGGCGGAGCGGGCGCAAGAGGCCGAGGCGCTGACCAACTGGGCGTTCCGGCAATTCGTGCTGCGCACGCTGGCCAGGTCCGGCACCCGGCTGGCCGAGGCCGAGGTGCATATGGGCGCGGCGGAGACGGTCGGGCTGGTGGTGGAAAAGGATCTGACGCTGCTGCTGCCGGCGCTGGCGCTGGCGCAAGAGGGCGTGAAGGCCGAGGCGGTCTACAATGGCCCGGTCGCGGCGCCGATCGCCGCCGGGCAGGTGCTGGGGGAACTGGTGCTCGACCTGCCGGAGATGGAGGATGTGCGCGTGCCGCTGGTCGCCGAGGCCGATGTGCCGGTCGGCGGCTTCGGCAAGCATCTGTCGGTGGCGGCGGGCGCGCTGATGGCGCGCGTCTCGGGCGACGCGGGAAGCTGAGGGCAGGAAGGGGCCGCCAGGGCGATGTTCATCACCTTCGAGGGCATCGACGGGTCCGGCAAATCCACCCAGGCGCGGCTGCTGGCCGAGGCGCTGCGGGCGCGCC
The DNA here is from genome assembly GCA_002423245.1 of Rhodobacteraceae bacterium UBA6141. Lineage (GTDB taxonomy): Bacteria > Pseudomonadota > Alphaproteobacteria > Rhodobacterales > Rhodobacteraceae > Frigidibacter. The sequence continues at coordinate 34,519 of DIVD01000002.1, read as the reverse complement.
GGCGCGAGGTGGTGCTGACGCGCGAGCCGGGCGGCAGCCCCGGCGCCGAGGAGATTCGCCGGCTGGTGCTGGAGGGCGCCCCCGACCGCTGGTCGCCACAGACCGAGATCCTGCTGTTCACCGCCGCCCGCCGCGACCATCTGGAAAGGACCATCGCCCCCGCGCTGGACGCGGGACGCATCGTCGTCTCGGACCGCTTCGCCGACAGCACCCGGCTTTATCAGGGCATCACCCGGGGCGACCTGCGCGCGCAGGTGGACGCGCTGCACGCGCTGATGATCGGGCGTGAACCGGACCTGACCTTCATCATCGACATCGACCCTGCCGTCGGCCTTGCCCGCGCCCTCGCTCGCAGGGGCAGCGAAGAGCGCTTCGAGGATATGGGCGCCGGGATGCAGCACACGCTGCGCGCCGGGTTCCTCGCGCTCGCCGACGAGTTTCCGGCCCGCTGCGTGATGATCGACGGGGGCCGCGCGCCTGATGCCGTCGCCGCCGATGTGCTGGCCGTGGCGCAGGGGCGGCTGACATGAGGGCGCCCCGCGGCGGCGCCGCCGAGCTTGCCGAGCCGCCGCCCGAGGCGGACCGCGTCGAGGGCGCGCCGCATCCGCGCGACACGCTGCGGCTGTTCGGGCAGGAACGGCCCGAGGCGGGCTTTCTGGCCGCCTTCGCCACCGGGCGGCTGCATCACGGCTGGATGCTGACCGGCCCGCGCGGCGTCGGCAAGGCGACGCTGGCCTGGCGCATCGCCCGCTTCCTGCTGGCAACGCCCGAAGCCGGGGATGGCCTCTTCGGCGCGCCCCCACCCCCCGCCTCGCTGGACATTCCCGCCGATCATCCGGTCGCGCGGCGGATGCACGCCTTGTCGGACTCGCGCCTTTTCCTGCTGCGCCGCTCATGGGACGAGGACAAGTCCCGCCTGCGCGCGGTGATCGGGGTGGAGGACGTGCGGCGCCTGAAAGCCTTCTTCAACCTCTCCGCCGCCGATGGCGGGCGGCGCGTCGCGATCATCGACGCGGCCGACGAGATGAACCCCAACGCAGCCAACGCCCTGCTGAAGCTGCTGGAAGAGTCCCCCGCCGGCGCCACGCTGCTGATGGTGGCGCACCAGCCCTCCAGCCTGCTGCCCACCATCCGCTCGCGCGTGCGCGCGTTGCGGCTTGGCACGCTGGGCGCGGAGGACATGGCGGCGGCGCTTGCGCAGGCGGGCATCGAAACCGATGCGGCGGCGGCGCTGGCCGAGCTTTCGGGCGGCTCGGTGGGCGAGGCGATTCGGCTGGTCAATCTGGACGGCCTGCAAGCCTATGCGCAGATGGTGGACCTCTTCGCCGGGATGCCGCGGCTGGACCGGATCCGCGCGCTGCACCTTGCCGACAGCGCCGGGGGGCGCGCCGCCGAGGGCCGGTTCGACGTGCTGCTGACGCTGTTCGAGCTGTTCCTCGCCCGGCTTGCGCGCGCCGGCATCGCCGGCCCGCCGCGCGTCGAGGCGGCACCGGGAGAGGCGCGGCTTTTCGCCCGGCTTGCGCCCTCGCCCGCGGCGGGCCGTCTCTGGGCGCAGCGCCAGCAGGATCTCGGCGCGCGTGCGCGGCACGGGCGGGCGGTCAACCTTGACCCTGCCGCGCTTCTCATGGATATGGTGCTGCAGGTGAACGAGACGGCAGCACGGCTTGCCGCCTGAGGAAAGCCGAGGAATGCCGATACCATCCGATCCCGACAGCCCCGAAATCGTGGACAGCCACTGCCATCTCGATTTTCCCGAGTTCGCCGGCGAACTGCCCGAGGTCATCGCCCGCGCCGGTGCCGCCGGGGTGACGCGGATGGTGACGATCTGCACCCGGCTGGATGCGGAACCCGCCGTCCGGGCAATCGCCGAGGCGCATGAGGGCGTGTTCTATGCCGCGGGCGTGCATCCGATGCGCGCCGCCGAGGATCCGCCGGCAAGCGTCGAGCAACTGCTCGCCTTCGCCCGCCACCCGAAATTCGTCGGCATCGGCGAGACGGGGCTCGACTACCATTACACCGCGCAGAGCGCCGACGTGCAGCAGCAAAGCCTGCGCATCCACATCGCCGCCGCGCGGCAGACCGGCCTGCCGCTGATCATCCATGCCCGCGACGCCGATGCCGACATGGCGCGCATCCTGGCCGAGGAACACGCCGAGGGCGCCTATTCGTGCGTGATGCACTGCTTTTCCTCGGGCGCGGACCTGGCGCGGGCGGCGCTCGATCTGGGCTTTTACCTGTCGATGTCGGGCATCGCCGCCTTTCCGAAATCGGCCGAGCTGCGCGCGATCTTCGCCGCCGCCCCGCTGGAGCGCATCTTGCTGGAGACCGACGCGCCCTATCTCGCGCCGCCCCCGCACCGGGGCCGCCGCAACGAGCCGGCCTATGCCGCCGAGACTGCCCGCGTCGGGGCCGGGATCTTCGGGCTGACCCTGCCCGAGTTCGCCGCCGCCACCAGCGCCAATTTCGACCGGCTGTTCCCCCGCGCGGCCCGCAAGGCGAGGGCCGCCTGACCATGCAGACCGGCTTGCGCTTCACCATCCTTGGCTGCGGCTCCTCGGGCGGGGTGCCCCGGCTTGGCAACCACTGGGGCGAATGCGACCCCGAGAACCCGCGCAACAGCCGGTTGCGCTGCTCGATGCTGGTGGAACGGATCGGCCCGAACGGCACCACCCGCGCGCTGATCGACACCACGCCCGACATGCGCGCCCAGTTGCTGAAGGCGGGCATCGGCGTGCTGGATGCCGTCGTCTTCACCCATGCCCATGCCGACCATACCCACGGGCTCGACGATCTGCGCCAGATCGTGTTCAACACCCGCCGCCGCCTGCCGGTCTGGGCCGACGGGCCGACGCAGGATTCGCTCTACGCCCGCTTTGCCTATGCCTTCGATCAGCCCGAAGGCTCGGCCTATCCGCCGATCTGCGACATGCACGCGATCCGCGGCGCCTTCCAGATCGAGGGCGCGGGCGGGCCGATCCCGTTCCTGCCGCTGAAGGTCGCGCATGGCGGCATCGACGCGCTTGGCTTCCGCATCGGCGGGCTGGTCTACATGCCCGACGTGTCGGAGATCTACGAGCCGGTCTGGCCGCATCTGCAGGGGCTGGAGGTGTTCGTGATCGACGCGCTGCGCCGCACCCCGCACCCGACACATGCCCATCTGGCACTCGCGCTGGAATGGATCGAGCGCGCCGCCCCGGCCCGCGCCGTGCTGACCAACATGCATATCGACCTCGACCATGACCGCGTCGCCGCGGAAACGCCTGCCCATGTCATCCCCGCCCATGACGGCATGGTGATCGAGCTCGGCATCTGAGCGGATGCAGGCCCTTATCGACGTCATCCTGCCGGTGTTCCTGATCATCGGCTTCGGCTATGCCGCCGCCTGGCGCGGGCTGTTCAGCGAAAGCGCGGTCGAGGGGGTGATGCACTTCGCGCAGACCTTCGCGGTGCCGGTGCTGCTGTTCAAGTCGATCGCCGCGATGGATCTCGCGGCAGGATGGGACCCGCGGATCCTCGTCAGCTTCTACCTTGGCGCCTTCACCAGCTTCGGGCTCGGCTTCGCCGGCGCGATCTGGCTGTTCGGGCGCCCGGCGACCGATGCGGTTGCGATCGGCTTTTGCTGCCTGTTCTCCAATTCGTTGCTCATGGGCATCCCGATCACCGAGCGCGCCTATGGCCCGGATGCGCTGGCCGGCAATTTTGCCATCATCTCGATCCACTCGCCGCTGCTCTATGGCTTCGGCATCACCTTCATGGAGATCGTGCGCAACCACGGCCGCGGCACCAGCCCCGGCCGGGTGGCGCTGGCGGCGCTTGGCGGGATCGTGCGCACGCCGATGGTGATCGGCATCGCCGCGGGCTTCGCGGTGAACCTGACCGGGACGCCCGTACCCGAGGCGGTTGCCGCCGCCGTCGGGATGATGGCCAGCGCGGCGCTGCCCGCGGCGCTGTTCGGCCTCGGCGGCGTGCTGCTGCGCTATCGGCCCGAGGGCGACCTGCGCGCCATTGCCATGGTCTGCGCGCTGTCGCTGCTGGTGCATCCCGCGCTGGCCTATGCAAGCGGCCGCTGGGGGCTGGGCCTCGATACCGCGGGGCTGCGCTCGTCGGTCGTCACCGGCTCGATGCCGCCGGGGGTGAACGCCTATCTCTTCGCCAACATGTATGGCGCGGCGCGCCGCGTCGCCGCCTCCAGCGTGCTGATCGCTACCGCCGCCTCGGCGCTGACGATCTGGGCCTGGCTCGCGCTGCTGCCGTAGGCCATTGCCATTGTCCTGCGGTTCAGGCCGCCGCCAGCCCGCGCAACCTCTCGCTGCGGCGGCGCAGGATCTCCACCGTGGCCAGCAGCGCGACCGACACCACCACCAGGATCGTCGCCACGGCAAGGATCGCCGGGCTGATCTGCTCGCGGATGCCGTTCCACATCTGCCGCGGGATCGTCTGCTCGTCATGCCCGGCGATGAACAGCACCACCACCACCTCGTCGAAGGAGGTGACGAAGGCAAAGAGCGCGCCCGACACCACGCCCGGCAGGATCAGCGGCAGGATCACCTTGAAGAAGGTGGTGCGCGGGCCCGCCCCCAGGCTGGCGGCGGCGCGGCTCAGCGAGCGGTCGAAGCCCGACAGCGTGGCGGTGACGGTGATGATCACGAAGGGGATGCCCAGCGTCGCATGGGCCAGGATGATGCCCAGATAGGGCACGCCCCATTTCTGGATCTGGATCCTCGAATAGAAGAAGAACAGCCCGGTGGCGGTGATGATGATCGGCACGATCATCGGCGAGATCAGCACCGCCATGATCGGGCGCCGCCAGGGCATCTCTGCCCGGCTGAGCCCGAGCGCGGCGAGTGTGCCGAGCCCGGTGGCCAGCAGCGTGGCGAAGAGGCCGATCACGAGGGAATTCCACGCAACGTCGATCCATGTGGCGTTGCGGCGCACATCCTCCCACCAGGACAGGTCGCGGGGCGCGTCGGGGGCCTGCATCCCGAAGGTCAGCAACCTGTCGTACCAGCGCAGCGAATAGCCCTCGGGGTCGAGGGACAGCATCTTTTCGGTGAAGGTGAAATAGGGCTCGGCGTTGAACGACAGCGGGATCACGATCAGGATCGGCGCGATCAGGAACACGAAGATCGCGGCGCAGATCGCCTTGTAGGTCCAGTGCCAGACCCTCTCGAGCGGGGAGGCGTAGATCGGAAGGGCCATGGCGGTCTCCTTGTGCGGCGGGCGGGGGCGCTGCCCCCGCACCCCCGGGATATTTGGGCCAGCAAGAAGCGCGGACGCGGGTCAGCCCAGTTTCAGCTTGTCGATGCCGATCAGCCGGTCGTAGAGCCAGTAGAGGATCAGCACCCCGGCCAGCAGCAGCGCGGCGAGCGCGGCGGCCAGCGACCAGTTCAGGCTGTCCTGCATGTGATAGGCGATGAGGTTGGAGATCAGCTGCCCCGAGGCTCCGCCGACCAGCGCCGGGGTGATGTAGTAGCCGACCGCCAGGATGAACACGAGAAGCGCCCCCGCCCCGATCCCCGGCAGCGTCTGCGGCAGGTAGACCCGGCGGAAGGCCGTCCAGCTGGTCGCGCCAAGGCTGCGGGCGGCGCGCACATAGCCGGGGTTGATCGGGCGCATCACGGAATAGAGCGGCAGGATCATGAACGGCAGCAGGATATGCGTCATCGCGATGATCGTGCCGGTCCGGTTGTACATCATCTGAATCCGGCCGTCCTCGCCGATGAGGCCGAGCGCGACCATGGTGTTGTTGACCACGCCCTGTTCCTGCAACAGCACCATCCAGCTTGTCGTGCGCACCAGCAGCGAGGTCCAGAACGGCAGCAGCACCAGGATCATCAGCAGGTTGGATTTCGCCAGCGGCAGCGTCGCCAGCAGATGCGCCACCGGATAGGCCAGGATCAGGCACAGCCCGGTGATCAGCGCCGACAGCCACAGCGTGCGCAGGAACAGCATGCCATAGATGCGCCGGCCTTCGGGCGCGCGGACGATGTCGCCGTTCGCATCGCGGGCGAGATCCAGCGCCGCGAGGTAGAAGTTCGCGCTGTAGGCGGAGGAGACGGAGCGCATCACCCCCCAGAGCTGCGGGTCGCCCCATGTCCCGTTCAGCTCCAGCAGCGCCTCGCGGAAGGGCGGCTTCAGATCCCCGGCCTTGCGGCCCGCGGCGGTGAAAAGCGAGCGGGTCCCGGACATCTCGTAGTTCACGCGGGTGCCGACCACGCCGACGCTGCGCGCCTCGGCGGCGGCGGCAAGATCCGCGGCCAGCGCGGCATAGGCGGCCTCGTCCGGCTCGGTGCCCGGCTCCGTCTCGCGGAACCAGGCCGAAATCTGCGGCATGTTGGCCGAGAAGCCGTCATTGTAGACCGAGCGGAACAGAAGCTGGCCGATCGGCACCACGAAGGTGATGACGATGAAGGCCAGCAGCGGCAGCACCAGCAGCAGCGCCCGGCGCCGCGCGCGCGATTGCGCCGTTGCCAGCGCCTGTTTCAGCGGCTTGCCGTCGGCGGTGGTCAGGCCCCCGCGCCCGGCATCGGCGCCCGTTGCATCCATGGCGAGCATGGTGATTGTCCCCGCTCTGGCAGGGCGGCGCATGCGGCGCCGCCCCGGATTGTCACGCGACAGCGAAAGCGGCCTACACCGCCAGCCAGGCGTTGAAGCGCTCGTTCAGCTCGGAATCGCGGTCCACCCAGAACTCGTAGGACGAGGCCAGCGCATTGGTCAGGTTCTCGGCCGAGGTCGGCATGTGCGGCGCCATCTCGGTCTTGCCATCCTGATAGAGCCCGACCAGCGCCCCCGAGGATTTGCGCGCCGGGCCGTAGCTGATCCATTTCGCCTGGTCGGCCAGACGCTGGGTGTCGGTCGCGAACTTGATGAATTCCAGCGCGTTCTCCAGGTTCGGCGCGCCCTTGGGGATCACGAACAGGTCGTATTCATAGACCTGGCCATCCCAGACGATCTGGAACGGCTTGCCCTCGGCGACCTGCGCGGCGAAGATCCGGCCGTTATAGGCGGTGGTCATCGCCACCTCGCCATCCGCCAGCAGTTGCGGCGGCTGCGCCCCGGCCTCCCACCAGACCGTGTCGTCCTTGATCTTGTCGAGCATGGCGAAGGCGCGGTCGATGCCCTCGTCGGTTTCCAGCGTGGCATAGACCTCGTCCGCCGGCACGCCGTCGGCCATCAGCGCCATTTCGAGGTTGGCCTTGGCGCCCTTGCGCATGCCGCGCTTGCCGGGGAATTTCTCGAGGTCGAAGAAATCGGCCATCGTGGTCGGGCCTTCGGGGAACTTGGTCGTGTCGTAGGCATAGACCGTCGAGAAAACGATCGAGGCGACGGCGCAGTCGGTCAGCGCGCCGGGCAGGAAGTCTTCGGTCGCGGGGGTGCCGTCGGGCGCGGGCGGCAGGATCGAGGGGTCGATCTCTTCCAGCAGGCCCTCGTCGCACAGGCGGATCGAGTCGGCATATTCCACATCGGCCACGTCGACGGTGACGTTGCCGGCCTCGACCATGGCCTTGATCGGGGTGGCGGGGTTGTCGGCATCCACCGACACCACCTTGATGCCGGTCTCGGCGGTGAAGGGCTTGTGATAGGCCTCGACCTGGCTGACGGTATAGGCGCCGCCCCAGGACATCACGGTCACCTCCTGCGCGCTGGCGGCAAGGCCGACAGCGCTCAGCGCCGTGGACAGGGTCAGGATCTTCTTCATGGTCTTCTCCCGGTTGGACTTGGTTTCTTGTGTTGATGGGTCAGCGTCTTCATCATCTTCAGCGTCTTCAGCGTCTTCAGCGGCCCGGCCATCCGGCGCCGGGGAGCCTTCACATCGGGTCGAGCGCCCTTGCATCCTCGGGATGCCAGGCGATCTCGATCCGCTCGCCGGGGGTCAGCCTGCGCTGCCCGATGGTGTTGCGGCATTTCATCACGAAATCTTCCGATCCGGCAACACGCATCCGCGTGCGGAAGATGTCGCCCATATAGACCACTTCCAGCACGTCGGCGGCAATGCGGTGCACCCCCGGCGGCATCATCTCGGGCTTGAACTCCACCCTCTCGGGGCGGATCGACACCAGCGTCTGCTGGCCCCTGGCGCGGATGTTCACCGGGGTCGCGTCGATCACCTCGCCGGTCGCCAGCCGCACCAGCGCCTTCTTGTCATCGAACGCCTCGATGATGCCGGGCAGCTTGTTGTTCTCGCCGATGAACTGCGCGACGAAGCTGTTCTTGGGGCGCTCGTAAAGCTCGGCGGGCGGCGCGAGCTGCTGAATGCGCCCGTCGTTGAACACGGCGATGCGGTCCGACATGGTCAGCGCCTCGCCCTGATCATGCGTGACATAGACGACCGTGATCCCCAGCCGGTCATGCAGCGCCTTGATCTCGAACTGCATATGCTCGCGCAACTGCTTGTCGAGCGCGCCCAGCGGCTCGTCCATCAGCACCAGTTCGGGATCGAAGACCAGCGCGCGCGCCAGCGCGATCCGCTGCTGCTGCCCGCCCGAAAGCTGCGCGGGCCGGCGGTTCGCAAAGGCGCCCATCTGCACCATGTCGAGCGCGCGGGCGACCTTCGCCGCACGTTCGGCCCTGCGCATGCCGCGCACTTCCAGCGGAAAGGCGAGGTTTTCGCCGACGCTCATATGCGGGAACAGCGCGTAGTTCTGGAACACCATGCCGATGCCGCGCTTGTGCGGCGGCACCTGGTTGATCGGCCGGCCCGCCAGCCTGATCTCGCCATGCGTTGCGGTCTCGAAGCCGGCCAGCATCATCAGGCAGGTGGTCTTGCCCGAACCCGACGGACCCAGCATGGTCAGGAACTCGCCCCTGGCGATGGTCAGGTTCAGATCCTTCACCACGAGCGTCTCGCCGTCGTAGCTCTTCTGAACCCGGTCGAATTCGACAAATGCCGCGTCGGGCGTGGAGTCGGGCCTGGATGCGTTCAACTCGGGCTCCCCGGATCATCATGGTCTTGTTTCCCCGTTGGCCGACCAGAGCAAATCGGCTGCGGCATTTCAACCTGTCGCCTGGGTCCGGTCGTCCCGTTCCCCCCGGGCCGAAGCATGTGGCACCCGACCGGCCGATAGCGGCATCGAAGGGCGCGAAAGCGACGCAATCGCGCCCTCGCGACGCTGCACCGCGGCAATACCCGCGCGCAGGATGAGGCGCGGCAAGGCGCGCAGGCCCTGCCCGCCCGGCACCCGGTTTGCGCAGCGCCCAAGACTTCAGCGCCGCCAGGGGCCACCCGCCCGCTGCCGGGGCGGCACGATGACGGCCGGCTCCGCTCCGGCGCACCGGTCGGAGAGGGCTGACCGAATCGCGGCAGCGGGCGATTCGGGCAGCATCACTCGCGCCGCGCCGGCGATCCCGCGCAGCCCTTGCTTGAGATTGCGGTATCTGCGCCCTATATTGAGGCGAGACCAGAAGGATCCTTCCCATGTTCGGCATCCCCGGCACCCCGCCCGTCAGCATCACCCCCGCCGCCGCCGCGCAGATCTCGCGGCTGATGGCCAGGGATGGCGGGCATGGCCTGCGCATCGGCGTCAAGAAGGGCGGCTGCGCGGGCATGGAATACACCATGGAGATCGCCGCCGAGCCCGGCCCGATGGACGAGGTGGTGGAACAGGGCGGCGCGCGGGTGATGATCGCGCCGATGGCGCAGATGTTCCTGTTCGGCACCGAAATCGACTATGAAACCTCGCTGCTGGAGCAGGGCTTCAAGTTCAACAATCCCAACGTGGCCGAGGCCTGCGGCTGCGGCGAGTCGATCCGCTTCAAGGACGCGCCTGCCGCCTGAGTCGGGCCGATCCGGCACCTGACAATTTCCAACCCCGATTGCCTTGCCTGGCCCGAGTGCCTTGCCTGGCCCGATTGCCTTGCCTAGTCTGCCCCCGGCAAACAGAGGAGACGGGCGATGCGGCGCAAACTGGCGGCTGGCAACTGGAAGATGAACGGCACGGTGGCCTCGCTGGCCGAGTTCGACGCGCTGGCGGCGGCCTTCCCCGCGCCGGCCTGCGAGGTGCTGATCTGCCCGCCCGCGACGCTGCTCTCGCGCATGGCCGCGCGGCCCGGCGCGGTGCGGATCGCCGTCGGCGGACAGGATTGCCACGCCAGGGCCTCGGGCGCGCATACCGGCGACATCTCGGCGCCGATGCTGGCCGATGCGGGGGCGAGCCACGTGATCCTCGGCCATTCCGAACGCCGCGCCGACCATGGCGAGACCGATGCGATGGTCCGCGCCAAGACCCTCGCCGCGCATGACGCGGGGCTGGTGGCGGTGGTCTGCATTGGCGAGACCGAGGCGCAGCGGGACGCGGGACAGACGCTGGCGGTGATCGGCGCGCAGCTTGCGGGGTCGCTGCCCGATGCGGCGACCGGCGCCAGCACGGTGATCGCCTATGAACCCATCTGGGCCATCGGCACCGGCCGCACGCCCACCGCCGACCAGATCGCCGAGGTGCACGGCTTCCTGCGCGCCGGACTGACCGCGCGCTTCGGGGCCGGCGGCGCGGCATTCCGGCTGCTCTATGGCGGATCGGTCAAGGCCTCGAACGCCGCCGGGATCTTCGCGATTGCCGATGTCGATGGCGCGCTGGTCGGGGGCGCCTCGCTGAAGGCGGTGGAGTTCGGCGCGATCATCACCGCGCTGGAGACGGCCTGAGCGCCGGGTTCAGCCCGCGCCTCGGCGCGCCCGGCCTGCCTGCGCGGGCCGGTCGCGCCTGCATCCTGCCGCTGAACGCTCACACCCCGCGCCCCGCCAGCGCCAGCAGCGTCGCCTCCAGCTCGGCCAGCAGCCGCCCGTTGTCGAAGCGCGCCACCGCAAGCGCGCGGGCGCGGCCCGCCATGCCCGCCCTGGGCAGGCTGCCATCCAGCACGCCGCGGATCAGGCCCGCAAAGCCCGGCTCGTCGCGCTCGGCCACCAGAAAGCCGGTCTCGCCCTCGATCACCGCCTCGGGGATGCCGGCATGGCGCGTGGCGAACACGATGCAGCCCGCCGACAGCGCCTCCTGAATCGAGGTCGGCAGCCCCTCGGTGTTGCCCTTGGCATCGGTCAGCGAGTGCTGCACGAACACCTCTGTCCGCGCCAGCATGGCCCGCACCTCTGCATGGGGCAGCGCGCCGTGCAGGGCGACCCGCTCGCCCATGCCCGAGGCCGCGACCATCTGGCGCAAGGGGTCCAGCAGCGGGCCATCGCCCACGATGTCGAGCCGCGCCTGCGGGTGCCGTGCCGCCCCGGCAAGAAAGGCGCGCAGGGTGATGTCGGGCGCCTTCTTGGCGATCAGCCGCCCGACGGCGAGAAAGCTGCCCGGCTGCTTGTCCCCCGGGCGGAACAGCCCGGTATCGACGCCCGACGGAATCACATGGCTTTCGGGATGGGTGATGCCGTGCCGCGCGAGGTTGTCCAGCAGGAACTGCGAGACCGCGAACACCCCCGCCAGCCGCGGCATCGTGCGCCGCAGCGCCCGCACGTTGCGCGGTTTGCGCAGGTCCTTGGAGGCATCGTAGCCGCGGAAATAGCTGAACACCGGCAGGCCCATCGCATTGGCCACGGGTGCAAGCGCCACCGCTTCGGGGCCGAACTCGCACAGGATCGCCTCCACCCGCTCGGCGCGCAGGAACGCCTCCAGCGCCCGGCGGGTGGCGCCATAGGGGACCGAGGTCGTGCCATGCTGCCACAGGCCGATGACCGAGGCTGCGGGCTGCGCCCAGAGATCCGCCAGCCCGAAGCTGCCGCGCGAGCGGCTGGCGACGGGGCGGGCCAGGGGGTTGTCCCCGCTCAGCTTGTGGGCGATGACCACCGTGTCGCCGCCGAACAGATGCTCGATATGCCGGTTGACGAAGGTCTCTCCGGGCTTGTGGTAGCCCCCGGTGGCAATGGCGGTGCGCATCGTCAGCCGCGCTCCTCGCCCGGATACCAGCGGGCCAAATCGGCGGCGTAGATCTCTCGCACCCGCTGGCGCAGGGCGTCCGGCCAGTCCAGCTGCCGATCGGCGGCGGCGAGCCTGCTGCCCCCCATGTTCTCGCGCGGGGCATCGGCGGGGGGCGGCAGGTCCAGCCGCACCGCCAGATCGGCCAGCGCGGCGGCCAGCCCGTCTTCCAGCCGATAGGTCACGATGCCGGGCCAGTCCGCGAACTCCACCTGCGGGCGCAGGTGGTTCGACAGATGGAACGGGTCGCGCGCGTGCTTGCGCAGGGCATCCCTCGCCCACCGCGCGAAGTAATGCGAGCGGGCCGCCCCATCCATTGCCGCGAAGGGACGGATGCGGAAATCGAACCCGATGCTTCGGGTGCGGCCCCGGTGCAGGTGGCGATAGAAGAACTCGCTCTCCAGCCGGCGCGCGGGATGGCGCACCACCGAGAGCACCAGATCGGGCAGCGCCTGAGGGATGATCTGGCGGAGGATCGCTGCGTGGAAATGCTGCGGTGGACAGGGCGCCCATGTGTGGTCGCGCGCCTTCACCTCGGACACCACGGCCCCGTGCGCCGACAGGAACCTGTGCACCGAAGTGCCACCGGCCTTTGGGACGTGCAAGAACAGCACGGTGCGACCGTTGATCCGATATAGCGGCATCCGCGCCTCCAGACGATGCCGGTCTATCCCATGCCGGGCGCGCTGCGTCCAGCCGGGACGATCCCCGCCTCGGCCCAGATCTTGCCGTTGCGGCGGGCGAGCGCGATCTTGGCCCGGTGCTCGGCGATGCGCCCGGCATCCTTGTAGCCGCGCGGGTGGTCCAGATGCACCAGCGGCGCGGTGAAGCGGACATGCCGGCCCTTCACGCCGGAGTTTTCCAGCCTGATGCCGAATTCCTTGTCGCCGCCGCCGTATTTCATCGTCTCGTCAAGGCCGTTGACCCGCAGGATCGCGTCGCGGAAGGCCGAGCCGTTGGCGCCGCACCAGTTGCGCCCGACGGGATAGACCGCCTCCAGCGCGTTGCCCGCCCATTTGGGCAGGAGCCCCGCCTTCAGCCGCGTGCTGAACCGCCCGAAGCTGCCGCTGCGCGCCAGCCAGCCGCGGTCGAAGACCCGGCCCTCGAGCACATCCGCCTCCGTCACCGCCTCGGTGGTGGCGGCATCGAGCCGGATCAGGCTGCCGGACAGGAAGCGGTCCGGCCGCGCCAGTTCCAGATGCCGGGCGATGAAGCCGGGATGGATCAGGCAATCGCCGTCGATGAACACGAGGTAGTCGGCCTGCGAGCTGGCGATGGCCTTGTTGAGGATCACGTTCTTCTCGAACCCGCGATCCTCGTGCCACAGATGGCGGATCGGCAGATCGGGAACGCGCGCCTGCACGCCCGCAATCGCCTCTGCCGTGTCGGGCCCCGAGCCGTCATCGGCGACGCAGACCGAATCCGGCCGCCGGCTCTGGCGCGCCACCGAGAGCAGCGTCAGCACCAGCGCGCGCGGGCTGTTGTAGGTGGAGAGGATCAGTTCGGTGTTCATCGGCGGCCTCCGGGACTGCCGCCTATGTGGGCCGGCGGCGCGCCGGGTGCAAGCGCGGGGGGTTCCACCCCAGAAGGACACTTGCGGCAAGGCAAAGGGATCAGAGCGGCAGCAGCGTGGTGGACTTGATCTCTTCCATCGACAGCAGCGCGGTGACGTTGTGGATCTTCACCTCGGAAATCAGCGCCTGATAGAACTGGTCATAGGCGCGGGCATTCCTGACGCGGACCTTCAGGATATAGTCGATATCGCCCGCCAGCCGGTGCGCCTCCAGCACCTCGGGGCGGGCGCGCAGCGTGGCGAGGAAGCGGCGCTGCCAGTCGGCCTCATGCTCGCTGGTGCGGATCAGCACGAAGAAGCAGGCCTCGAGCCCCAGCGCCTCGGCGTCGAGGATCATCGTCTGCCGGCCGATCACGCCCGCCTCGCGCAGCTTGCGGATCCGGTTCCAGACCGGGGTCTTGGAGGAGCCGACCTTGCGGGCGATCTCGTCCAGCGACTGCCCGGCATCCTCTTGCAGTTCGGCAAGGATTTTCCGATCCATCTCGTCTATGCGGACTGACATTCGCCTTTTCTCCGTTCTGCGAAACATGCGGCCTTCTGCGGCGCAGTATCGGAACAAATGTCCTTATCGGCAAGGGTGTATGGCGTCGGCGGGGAATTTTTTCCTATATTGGGCATCAGTTCAAGAGGGACTCGCCATGACCATGACCGCCACCCAAAGCCGGGCTGCCGGCGCAGAGCCTGCGGTGCTGTTCGTCGGCGCGGGGCCGGGCGATCCGGACCTGCTGACGCTGAAGGCGGCGCGGGCGCTGGCCGGGGCCGACATCGTGCTGCATGACCGGCTGGTAGGCGCGGGCGTGCTGGCGCTGGCGGGGCCGCGCGCCACGCTGATCGATGTCGGCAAGGAGGGCTTCGGCCGCTCGACCCCGCAATCCGAGATTACCGCGCTGATCGTCGCCTTCGCGCGCGCGGGCCGGCGGGTGCTGCGGCTGAAGGCGGGCGATTGCGGCATCTTCGGCCGGCTGGACGAGGAGGCGGACGCGCTGGAGGCTGCCGGCATCGCGTTCGGAGTGGTGCCGGGCATCACCGCATCGGTGGCGGCGGCGGCGAGCCTTGGCCGGAGCCTGACCCGGCGCGGGCGCAATTCGGATCTGCGCATGATGACCGGGCATGACACGCGCGGCTTTGCCGATCAGGACTGGCGCGCGCTGGCGGCGCCCGGCACCGTCGCCGCGATCTACATGGGCAAGAAGGCGGCGCGCTTCGTGCAGGGCCGGCTGCTGATGCACGGCGCCCTGCCCGCGACGCCGGTGACCATCGTGGAGAATGTCAGCCGCCCCGATCAGCGGGTTGTTGCCGCGACCCTGGCCACCCTGCCCGGCTGTCTTGAGGATGTTACCGGGCCCGCCGTTCTTCTGCTTGGCCTCGCCCCCCGCGCGGCCCTTGCCACCCTGCCGATGCCGAAGGAGGCCCTGCAATGAGCCGCCAGTTCACCCCCAAGGTTGTCACCGCCAATGATCTGCTGGAAGGCGACGTGATCTATCTGACCGCCGATGACCGCTGGACGCGCGCGCATCACGAGGCGGAACTGATCGAGGACGAGGCCCATGCCCAGCTGCGGCTGCTGTTCGCGGCGGCCCAGTCGGACCGCGTGGTCGGCGCCTGCCTCGCCGATGCAAGGCCCGGCCCGAACGGCCCCGAGCCCGTCCATTTCCGCGAGGTGTTCCGCGCCCGCGGCCCGTCCAACTATCCGCACGGCAAGCAGGAGGTCGCCCATGTATGACTACGACGCCTTTGACCGCGCCTTTCTGGCCGAGCGCAATGCCCAGTTCCGCCAGCAGGTCGAGCGCCGGCTCGATGGCAGCCTGACGGAGGAGGAGTTCCGCCCGCTGCGGCTGATGAACGGGCTCTATCTGCAACTTCACGCCTACATGCTGCGGGTCTGCATCCCCTATGGCACGCTCAACCCGCAGCAGATGCGGCAGTTCGCGCATATCGCCGACACCTGGGACAAGGGCTATGGCCATTTCACCACCCGGCAGAACATCCAGTTCAACTGGCCGAAGCTGAAGGACGTGCCCGATATCCTCGACAGCCTCGGCGAGGTCGGGATGCACGCGATCCAGACCAGCGGCAACACCATCCGCAACACCACCGCGGACCATTTCGCCGGCGCCGCCGCCGACGAGATCGAGGATCCGCGCCCGGTGGCAGAGTTGATCCGGCAATGGTCCACCGACCATCCCGAGTTCCAGTTCCTGCCGCGCAAGTTCAAGATCGCCATCACCGGCAGCCCGAACGACCGCGCCGTGACCCGCGCCCATGACATCGGGCTGCGGATGGTGCGCCGCGGCGCGGAGGCGGGGTTCGAGGTGCTGGTGGGCGGCGGCCTCGGGCGCACGCCGATGCTGGGCGTGGTGATCCGCGACTTCCTGCCCAAGCGGGATCTGCTGCCCTATCTCGAGGCCATCGTCAGCACCTACAACGTGATGGGCCGGCGCGACAACAAGTACAAGGCGCGCATCAAGATCACCGTGTTCGAGAACGGGATCGACAGGTTCAGGGAAGCGGTCGAAGCGCGGTTCGTGGAAACGCGGCGCGAGTTTTCCGGCGTGGACCAGCAGATCCTGAAGGGGATCGAGGCGCAGTTCGCGCCGCCCGCCTTCCGCGACGCGCCCACCGATGCCTTCGACGCGGCGCTGGCGGCCGACCCCGCGTTCCGCGCCTGGGCCGGCACCAGCCTTGCCGGCCACCGCGCGCCGGGCCATGCCATCGTCACCGTCAGCCTGAAGGCGCATGGCGCGACGCCCGGCGATGCCACATCCGCGCAGATGCGGCTGCTGGCCGATCTGGCCGAACGCTATGGCCACAACGAGTTGCGCATCAGCCACGAGCAGAACGTGATCCTGCCGCATGTCCACAAGTCGGACCTGCCGGCGATCCATGCCGCGCTGGCGGGCGCGGGGCTGGCCACCGCCAATGTCGGGCTGATTTCCGACATCATCGCCTGCCCCGGCATGGATTACTGCGCGCTCGCCACCGCCCGCTCGATCCCGGTGGCGCAAGCGATTGCCACGCATTTCCAGGCCATCGGGCTGGAGCAGGAGATCGGCGCGCTGAAGATCAAGATCTCGGGCTGCATCAACGCCTGCGGGCATCACCATGTCGGGCATATCGGCATCCTCGGGCTGGACCGGGCGGGGGTGGAGAACTACCAGATCACGCTTGGCGGCGATCACACCGAGACCGCGGCGATCGGCGAGAGGGCCGGCCCCGGCTTTGCCTATGACCAGGTGGTGCCGGCGATCGAGCGGCTGCTGCGCGCCTATCTCGCCAACCGCAAGGCGCCGACGGAGACGTTCATCGACGCCTTCCGCCGGCTTGGCCCCGCGCCGTTCAAGGCCGCGCTCTATCCCGCCGAGGCCCGCGATGCAGCATAGCGCGCTGCGTGCGCCCGATCTCGACCCGATCGCCGACCGCGTCGCCCGGTTGAATGACCGCTACCGCCATCACGGGGCGGTGGCGGTGCTGGAACATGCGCTGCACGATGCCGACCTTGGCCGCATCGCGCTGGTATCGTCCTTCGGCGCCGAATCGGTGGTGCTGCTGCACTTGATCTCGGTCATGGCGCCGTCGCTGCCGGTGCTGTTCATTGACACGCAGATGCTGTTCCGCGAAACGCTGGAGTATCAGTCGATGCTTGCCGAACGCCTGAAGCTGACCGACCTGCGCATCATCCGCGCCGAGCAGTCTGCGGTGGCGCTGGACGATCCCGACGGCACGCTGCACCGGGTCAACACCGATGCCTGCTGCGCCCTGCGCAAGACCACCCCGCTGGAGACGGCGCTGTCGGATTTCGATGCCTGGATCACCGGGCGCAAGCGCTATCAGGGCCAGACCCGCGCCGATATCGACTTCTTCGAGGAAGAGGACAATGGCCGGCGCATCAAGATCAACCCGCTGGCGCATTGGGGCCGCGAGGATCTGGACGATTACATGACCGAGAACCGCCTGCCCCGGCATCCGCTGGTGGCGAAGGGCTATCCCTCGATCGGCTGCGCGCCCTGCA
The DNA here is from genome assembly GCA_002423245.1 of Rhodobacteraceae bacterium UBA6141. Classification (GTDB taxonomy): domain Bacteria; phylum Pseudomonadota; class Alphaproteobacteria; order Rhodobacterales; family Rhodobacteraceae; genus Frigidibacter. The sequence continues at coordinate 17,031 of DIVD01000002.1, read as the reverse complement.
CCAGCCCGGTGAAGCCGGGCGAGGATCCGCGGGCGGGGCGCTGGCGCGGATCGGACAAGTCCGAATGCGGCATCCATTTCATCGGCGGGCGCATGATGCGCGGGCCGGTTGCCAAGACGGAGGACGTGGCATGAGCGTGATCGTCCGCGACGACGGTTTCCACCCCGACGACTGGCAGGGCGCAGAGGTGCTGGAGCTTGCGCCCGATACGTGCCTGTCCACCATCGAGGACCGGCTGGCAGGGGTCTCGCATGTGCGGGTCGAATTTCCCAGCTTTTCCGATGGCCGCGGCTTCACGATCGCGCGGCGCCTGCGCAGCCTTGGCTATGCGGGGCGGCTGCGCGCGCGCGGGCATGTGCTGGCCGACCAATATGCGATGGCCCGCCGCGCCGGCTTCGACGAGGTGGAGATCCCGGACGAGCTTGCCGCGCGCCAGCCCGCCGAGCAGTGGCAGTTCCGCGCCGACTGGCGCGCGCATGACTATCAGGCGCGGCTGGGGCAGGCGCGGCCGGGGCAGGCACGGCCGGGGCAGGCACGGCCGGCGCAGGCACGGCTGCGGGCCTGACGATCCCGCAGGCGGCCTTTGCCAGCAGCCACTTTTTGCCCTAGAACGAGCCGTGTGCGACAGCCGCCGCCATCGCGCCCCCTCATGACCAGAGATCGCCCGTGCCCCAGACCCCCGCTGCCGCAACCCTGCCCGCCCCCCGGCACCTGCCCGACGCCCAGAGGGTGACGGCGGTGACGCACTGGACGGAGTCGCTGTTCTCGTTCCGGGTGTCGCGTCCGCCCTCGCTGCGTTTCCGGTCGGGCGAGTTCGTGATGATCGGGCTGATGGGCGACAACGGCAAGCCGCTGCTGCGCGCCTATTCCATCGCCTCGCCAAGCTGGGACGAGGAACTGGAATTCTACTCGATCAAGGTGCCGGACGGCCCGCTGACCTCGAAGCTGCAACATATCCACGTAGGGGACGAGATCATCCTGCGCCCCAAGCCCGTGGGCACGCTGGTGCATGACGCGCTGCTGCCGGGCAAGCGGATCTGGTTCCTCGCCACCGGCACCGGCATCGCGCCCTTCGCCAGCCTGATGCGCGACCCCGAGACCTACGAGAAATACGACCAGGTCATCATGATGCACACCTGCCGCACGGCGGCCGAACTGGAATACGGCCGCCAGCTGGTCGAGGGGCTGCACGATGACCCGCTGATCGGCGAGATGGTGGCGGGCAAACTGCTTTACTACCCCACCACCACGCGCGAGCCTTCGGCGCATATGGGCCGGATCACCGACAACCTCGCCTCGGGCAAGGTATTCGCCGATCTGGGCATCGCGCCGATGAACGCGGCGGACGACCGGGCGATGGTCTGCGGCAGCCTTGCCTTCAACAAGGACGTGATGGCGGTGCTGGAGGGCTTTGGCCTGCACGAGGGCGCCAATTCCGAACCCCGCGAATATGTGGTGGAAAAGGCCTTCGTCGGCGAGGGCGTCTGACCGCCCGCCCCCAAACGGCATGGCTGGCGATCCCGACGGGCAGAAGATCCAGCGGGCATGGACAGGGCTGCCTCCGCAGCGAGCGGCGCAGGCCCCGCCGCGCGATGCTCCTCCGCCGCCTGTCCCGGTCGGGACAGCGCCGCGCAACCCCTGGAAAACGGAAGTAAATGGTGCGGTCGAGAAGACTCGAACTTCCACGGGGGTTAGCCCACAGCGACCTCAACGCTGCGCGTCTACCAATTCCGCCACGACCGCACTCTTCGGGGTCGCCCCCGTGAGGTGAGACGGCTTCTAGCCGAGCCTTCCGGCGTTGTGAAGAGGCTTTTTCGTGCCCCGCGGATTTGCTCGCCCGGGGCGGGAGCAGGGCGGGGCGGGAGCTGGGGCGGCACGCGCGCCGCCCCGTTTCGCATCAGTTCTTCAGCAGCAGGAACGGCAGGTTCAGCGGCCCCGGCAGGCCCGGGCCCGAAGCGGCCGTCACCTCGGACGCCGGCTCCGCCAGGGCCATCACCGGCGCGGCGGGCGCGGGCGCGGGCGTCTCCGGCCGCAGCGCCGACTGGTCCTGCGGATCGGGCACGGGTGCCGCGGCAGGGGCGGGCTGCGGCGCCGCCATGCCGGGCACCGAGAAGCCGGGCAGCGCCGCGGGTACCGGCGCCGGCCCGGGCATCGCGCGCCCGCCGACCGCAGAGGCCGCGCGCCGGATCAGCTCCGAGCGTTCCGGCTGCGCGGGGGCGAACACCGCCGCCGCCCCGCCCTCGACCGCGCCCAGCCCCATGTCATACCAGTCGAGCGCGAGGTCGGGCCGGCGCGCCGCCCCGAAGCCCTGCGCCAGATGGTGCCCCAGAAGCTCGGCATAGGCGCCCTCGCCCAGCGTCGTCAGCAGCAGCGCCGAGGCGATGGCCACATCCATGTTGTCGGTCCGGTAGCCGACCGAGAGGCAGATCTTCGCGGTCGCGGCCAGTTGCGCGGGCGCCATCCCGGTGCCAAGCGCGAAGCCCTGCACATCGCCCAGAACCGCCGCCGCCGGCTTCAGCGACAGCGCGCTGATCTGGTCCTGCATCGCCGGGCCGAAGCCGGTGCACTGCTCGGCGATCTGCGCGGGGGTGAAGCCCGGCACCTTCGCCGCCATCTGCTCGCCTTCGGAAATCGCATAGGTGCGCGCCAGGCAGAACTGCTCGGCCAGCGCCTGCCCCGGATCGGTCATCGAGGCGGCGGTGACGAAGCCGCCATTGCTGGCCGTGGTCAGGCTGACGGTGTTGCACTGCGAGGCCAGCGAGGCCTGCACCACCGAGCCGCCGAGGAACGAGGGCATGGCGGAGGGCACGCCAGAGGGCACGCCAGACGGCACGGGCAGCGGCTCCGGCAGGGGCGCGGCCGCAAGCGCCGCGGCGGGCAGGCTGTCCAGCGGGGCGGCGGGCGGGGCGGAGTGCGGGGCGGCGGGGGCCGCGGGCATCGGCGCCGCGTGCGGCACGCCCGCCGCCTCGTCGCGCCAGGCGACCAGCAGCCCGCGCATCCCCATCGGGTTCTGCGCCGCAAGCTGCATCGTCGTGGGGCCGCCCGCGATGCCGCGATGGTAGGATCCGACCAGCAGCGTGCGTTCGTAGTCGGTCAACTGGCCGGTGGGCGGATAGCCCAGCACCGCCTGATACTCGCCGATCGCCGCGCGCGACTTCGGCCCGATCGCGCCATCGGGCGTGCCGACCGGGAAGCCGAAATAGTTCAGCGCCACCTGCACCTCGCGGTTGGCCTCGCGCTGCGCCGAGGACAGGCCGCTGCTGCTGTGCGTCACCCGGCGCGGCGCCGCGGCGCGCCTCTTGTTGTTCTCGTTGACGATGGCGCCGCCGATCAGGCCGCCGACAACGGCGCCCATGATCGCGTCGCCCGCATCGGCGGCCACCCGGCTTGCCGGGGCCAGCGTCAGCGCAGTGGCAAGACATGTGGTTGCAATCCGCTTCGCAATCATTGCACTTTCTCCATCACAGGGACTCGGGGTCTTCACAAATGCGGCATGAGCCTAGCACGATTTCCCCGCATCGCCGCGCAGAATCTGCCCGGCCGCGGCAATACCCCGCCGGCAACGCCAGAAAGGCCCGCATGGTCGAATGGATCCACAGCAAGGCCCCGGTCCCCTACCCCGATGCGCTCGCGCAGATGGAGGCGCGGGTGGCCGCCATCTCCGCCGGCGCCGCGCCCGAGGCGATCTGGCTGCTGGAACACCCGCCGCTCTATACCGCCGGCACCTCGGCCAATCCCGCCGACCTCGTGCAGCCGGGCCGCTTCCCCGTCTTTGCGGCCGGGCGCGGCGGGCAATACACCTATCACGGCCCCGGCCAGCGCGTCGCCTATGTGATGCTGGACCTCAACAGCCGGGGGCGCGACGTGCGCCGCTTCGTCTGCGCGCTGGAGGACTGGGTGATCGCCACGCTGGCCGAGTTCAACCTGAAGGGCGAGCGCCGGGCGGGGCGCGTCGGCGTCTGGGTGACGCGGACGGACAAGGCGCCGAACCCCGATGGCAGCCCGCGCGAGGACAAGATCGCCGCCATCGGCGTCAAGCTGCGCCGCTGGGTCAGCTTCCACGGCATCTCGATCAATGTCGAACCCGACCTCGGCCATTTCGAGGGCATCGTGCCCTGCGGCATCCGCGAGCATGGCGTCACCAGCCTGGTCGATCTCGGCCTGCCGGTGACGATGGCCGATCTCGATGCCGCGCTGGCCGCGACCTTCCCGCGCGTGTTCGGCCCCGCGCGTGTCGCCCCCGCGCGTGTTGGCGGCCCGCTGGCCACCAAGGCCGCTCATGCGACGCCATGACCGGTTGAACGGGCGCTGCGGGGGCCTATCTGACCCTGCACCCATCCGGAGAAAGCAATGTCCAGACTGCCCCTCATCGCTAGCCTCGCCGTCCTCGTACTCGCCATGCCCGCGCTTGCGCAGGACGTGGCCGAGGGCGAATCGGAGTTCAGGAAATGCAAGGCCTGCCACTCGATCACCGCCGATGACGGGACAGCGATCGTCAAGGGCGGCAAGGTCGGCCCGAACCTTTACGGGGTGATCGGCCGCGTCGTCGCCTCGGAGCCCGACTTCAAGTATGGCGAGAGCATCGCCGCCGTCGGCGCCACCGGCCTTGTCTGGGACGAGGCGGAACTGGCCGCCTATGTCACCGATCCCAAGGCCTGGCTGATCGGGAAGACCGGCGACAGCGCCGCCAAGACCAAGATGACCTTCAAGCTCGCCAAGCATCAGGCCGATGTCGCGGCCTATCTCGCCAGCACCGGCCAATAGGCCGCCCGCGGTCGCGGCGGGACCATTTGCCACGGCGGGCGGGGCATTTTTTCGCAGCCAGCCCCCCCGTCTGCGATTGCCGAAGGCCACGGTACATCCTATGACGAATGCAGACGTGCCGCGGAAGGGAGACCCGCGCATGTGGCATGGAACGGGAGAATATCATGGCCGACGCAGCCATTCATGGCCACGGGCAACATGAACAGCGCGGGTTCTTCACCCGCTGGTTCATGTCCACCAACCACAAGGACATCGGTGTCCTCTACCTTTTCACGGCAGGCTTCGTGGGCCTGCTGTCCGTCCTCTTCACCGTCTACATGCGGCTGGAGCTCATGCATCCCGGCGTGCAGTACATGTGCCTGGAAGGCGCGCGCTTCATCGCCGATGCCAGCGCCACCTGCACCCCGAACGGGCATCTGTGGAACGTGATGATCACCTATCACGGCGTTCTGATGATGTTCTTCGTGGTGATTCCCGCCCTGTTCGGCGGCTTCGGCAACTACTTCATGCCGCTGCAGATCGGCGCGCCGGACATGGCCTTCCCGCGGCTGAACAACCTCAGCTTCTGGCTTTATGTCGCGGGTGTGGCGCTTGGCGTCGCCTCGATGCTGACCCCCGGCTCGTCGGACGGCCAGCTTGGCGCCGGGGTCGGTTGGGTGCTCTACCCGCCGCTCTCGACCCAGAACGCCGACACCATCTCGATGGACCTCGCGATCTTCGCCGTCCACGCCTCGGGTGCCTCCTCGATCCTGGGCGCGATCAACATGATCACCACCTTCCTCAACATGCGCGCGCCGGGGATGACCCTGCACAAGGTGCCGCTGTTCGGCTGGTCGATCTTCGTCACCGCCTGGCTGATCCTGCTGTCGCTGCCGGTTCTGGCGGGCGCCATCACCATGCTGCTGACCGACCGCAACTTCGGCACCACCTTCTTCCAGCCCGAAGGCGGCGGCGATCCGGTGCTCTACCAGCACATCTTGTGGTTCTTCGGCCACCCGGAAGTGTACATCATCATCCTGCCGGGCTTCGGGATCATCAGCCATGTCATCTCGACCTTCAGCCGCAAGCCGATCTTCGGCTACCTGCCGATGGTCTATGCGATGGTGTCGATCGGTGTGCTGGGCTTCGTCGTCTGGGCGCACCACATGTACACGGTGGGCCTGTCGCTGACCCAGCAGAGCTACTTCATGCTGGCGACGATGGTCATCGCGGTGCCCACCGGCATCAAGGTGTTCTCGTGGATCGCGACGATGTGGGGCGGCTCGATCGAGTTCAAGACGCCGATGCTCTGGGCCTTCGGCTTTTTGTTCCTGTTCACCGTCGGCGGCGTGACCGGCGTGGTGCTCAGCCAGGCGGCGATCGACCGGGTCTATCATGACACCTACTATGTCGTGGCGCATTTCCACTACGTGATGTCGCTTGGCGCGGTCTTCGCCATCTTCGCGGGCATCTACTTCTGGATCGGCAAGATGTCGGGCCGGCAGTATCCGGAATGGGCGGGCAAGCTGCATTTCTGGACGATGTTCATCGGCGCGAACCTGACCTTCTTCCCGCAGCACTTCCTCGGCCGCAACGGGATGCCGCGCCGCTACATCGACTATCCCGAGGCGTTCGCCTTCTGGAACTACGTCTCCTCGATCGGCGCCTTCATCTCGTTCGCGTCCTTCGTGTTCTTCATCGGCGTGGTGTTCTACACCCTGTTCGCGGGCAAGCGCGTGACCCAGAACAACTACTGGAACGAATATGCCGACACGCTGGAATGGACCCTGTCCTGCCCGCCGCCGGAGCACACGTTCGAGACGCTCCCGAAGCGCGAGGACTGGGACAAGCACCACGCGCACTGACCATGCCGCATGAATGGGTCATCCGCCCATCGAAGGCCCCGGAGCGATCCGGGGCCTTCGCCATCCCACCGGATACCGGGCCACCGGATACCGGGCCGCCGGATGCCGGGGCCGAGGGCAACGTCGGCGCGCCGCAGGGCCCGCCGCTGGCAGAACTGCACCTCTGGCCCTACCGCTCCCTCCCGCGCCGGGGCTTCGCGATCTTCATCGCCACCACCGCCGGCCTCCTGCTGCTGCCGCTGCTGGCCGTTCTCGGCTCTCCGGTGCTCTGGGGGCTGCTGCCATTCGTGGTGATCGCCGTCGGCGGGGTCTGGTTCGCCCTGCAACGCAGCTACCGCGACGGCGAGGTGCTGGAGGTGCTGCGCCTGTTCCCCGCCCGCATCGAGCTGTGCCGCCATGATCGCAAGGGCAACCGGCAGGACTGGCAGGCCAACCCCTACTGGGTCAGCCTGCACCTGCACCCGACCGGCGGCCCGGTGCCCGACTACCTGACGCTGAAGGGCAATGGCCGCGAGGTGGAACTTGGCGCATTCCTCGCGCAGGACGAGCGCGTCGCCCTGCATGGCGAGCTGCGCGACCTGCTGGCCCGGATGCGGTAGGCGGCAAGGAGCGACGCTCAAGCGCATAAAGTTTTTCAGATACAATCAGTTGACGTGCCGCGCATCACCCGGCATGAAAGTTCCCGTATATGTGCTGCTAGGAACCTTGGCGGCATGAAGAAACGACGAGCATGAAGAAACTGGTTCTGGCACTGTCGCTTGGTCTGACATTCGCGTTACCAAGCCACGCCTTCACGTTCGATTTCGACTGGGGTGACCTGAAGAAGTGTACTTCGGGACGGCCCAATACCGTTGCCAATCCGCGTTTCGCTTTGACTGATGTACCGCAAGGCACGAAGTTTATCCGGTTCAAACTCGTCGACAAGGACGCTCCCGGATACGATCACGGCGGAGGAATCGTTGCCTATACCGGCCAGGAAGCCATCGAACCCGGCGCCTTCAAATATAAAAGCCCCTGTCCCCCAGACGGGGTGCACCGCTATGAGTGGACAGCTACTGCACAAAGCAGGAAATCCGGCGGTGCGATAACAAAAGCGAGCGTCGTACGGACCTACCCCTGATGGTGCAACCGCAAAGGGCGCTCCTCAGTCGCCCTTCTTCTCGGGCAGCCCCTTGCGCTTGGTCTCCGCCAGATCCTCCAGCTCCTTCTCGGTCATGGATTTCTCCATGCCCCTCGAGGCGCCCTTGAGCTTCGATTTCGGGGTCTCGCCGCGCTTGGCCGACAGGGCCGCGCCCGCCGCCTTCTGCTGTGCCTTCGATTTCGCCGGCATCGCTGCCTCCATCGGTTGCGTCATGGGGCCGGAACCGCGAGAGGGGCGCGAATGTTCCCGGCGACCCCTTCGGCGGCGCAGCGCCCCGGGCAGGGCGTGCCGGCGGCCCGCGTCGGGCCATGGCTCAGCCCAGCCGCTCCTTCACCGCAGCGCCCGCCGCGCCGAAATCCATCTGCCCGGTGTAGCGCGCCTTCAGCGCCGCCATCACCTTGCCCATGTCGCGGATGCTGCTCGCCCCGCTCTCGGCCACGGCGGTGTCGATTGCCGCCGACACCTCCTCGGGCGAAAGCTGGCGGGGCAGGAATTCCTCGATCACCTTGATCTCGTTCAGTTCCTTCTCGGCCAGCTCCAGCCGCCCGCCCTCTTCATAGGCGCGCGCGCTTTCCTGCCGCTGCTTGACCATCCGCCCGAGGATCGCCAGGATATCGCTGTCGGCCACCCCCTGCTCACCGCCGCCCTCGCCGCGCAGGGCGATGTCCTTGTCCTTGATCGCGGCATTGATCAGCCGAAGCGTCGAAAGCCGGTCCGCCTCCTTCGCACGCATCGCATCCTTCAGGGCCGAACCGATCCGTTCGCGCATATCCATCCGCCGTCCCATCCCCATGAGTTCCGAGGCCGGCATTCTATCTTGTTCTCCCGGCCTGCACAACCAAGCTGCGGCGCGGCAAGCCCTTGATCGGACTGGCTTTCTGGAATCGCGCCCCGCCCGGATCCGGCCCTTGACCCGGCGGTCCCGCCCCCGTAGGTTCCGCGGGATTTACGAGCCGGGGAGTCGTGCCATGCCCGCCAGCCACCAGCCCATGCACAAGCCGACCGCCTGCCTCGCGCTCGCGGATGGCACCGTGTTCTACGGACGGGGCTTCGGCGCCACCGGCGAGACGGTGGCCGAGCTTGTCTTCAACACCGCGATGACCGGCTATCAGGAGATCATGACTGACCCCTCCTATGCCGGGCAGGTGGTGACCTTCACCTTCCCGCATGTCGGCAATACCGGCGTCACGCCCGAGGATGACGAGACCGCCGAGCCCGTCGCCGCCGGCATGGTGGTGAAATGGGACCCGACGGAGCCTTCGAACTGGCGCGCCACCGGCAATCTGGTGGACTGGCTGGAAAGGCGCGGCCGCATTGGCATCGGCGGGCTCGACACCCGCCGCCTGACCCGCGCGATCCGCCAGCAAGGCGCGCCGCATGTCGCGCTCGCCCACGATCCCGAGGGGAATTTCGACCTCGCCCGCCTTGTCGCCAGGGCCCGCGCCTGGCCGGGGCTGGTCGGGCTCGACCTTGCAAGGGAGGTGACCTGCGCCCAGTCCTACCGCTGGGACGAGATGCGTTGGGCCTGGCCCGAGGGCTACCGCGCCCGCTCCGGCCCCGGCATGAGGGTCGTCGCCATCGACTACGGCGCGAAACGCAACATCCTGCGCTGCCTCGCCTCGGCCGGCTGCGACGTGACGGTGCTGCCCGCGACCGCCAGCGCCGAAGAGGTGCTGGCGCTGAACCCGGAGGGCGTGTTCCTCTCGAACGGCCCGGGCGATCCGGCCGCGACCGGCGCCTATGCGGTGCCCACGATCCGCGGCATTCTGCAGCGGGACATCCCCCTCTTCGGGATTTGCCTTGGCCATCAGATGCTTGCGCTGGCGCTTGGCGCGCGGACCGTCAAGATGAACCACGGCCATCACGGCGCCAACCATCCGGTGAAGGACATGGAAACCGGCAAGGTGGAGATCACCAGCATGAACCACGGCTTCACCGTGGACAGCCAGACCCTGCCCGAGGGCGTGCTGGAAACGCATGTGAGCCTGTTCGACGGGTCCAATTGCGGCATCCGCATGGCCGGGCGGCCGGTCTTCTCGGTGCAGTATCACCCCGAGGCAAGCCCCGGCCCGCAGGACAGCTACTACCTGTTCGAGCGGTTCGCCGAGGCGATGCGCAGCACCCGCGCCGCCTGACCCCGCCTTTCCCCCGCCGGCAACACCCTGTGGCCCCGCCGCAGGGTGTTCGCCTTGCACGACGCGCAAGGAGTTTGGCCTTGCGCGAGGCGCGGGATTTTGGCCTTCCGCCATAAGCGGTTAACGCGCTGTTAACCATCCCGAGCCGAAGATGCCGGGGCCGGGCCGCGGGGTCCGCGCCGGGGGCAGCGGGGGGCCACGTCGCACATCATGTCGCAAAGACCGCATCTTCGGCTTCTGCCCCGGCACGCCGCCCCGCCTTCCCCCCTGCCCGAGCCGCGCCCCGAGCCGCGCCCCGAGGCGCTGCGCGCCATCCCCCGCCGCACGCGGCCCGAACGCAAGCCGCTCGGCCGGATCCTGCTGGAGATGGGGGCAGTCGATCCCGCCGACCTGCTGCGCGCCGTGGCGATGCGCGACCGGCAGGGCCTGCCGCTTGGCGAGATCCTGCAGGCGCATGGCTGGGTGTCCGAGGCCGATCTGATGGCGGCGCTCGGCGCGCATTGGGGGGCCGAGGTGCCGGACCTCGCCCGCCAGCCCCCCGATCCGCGGCTGCTGGACCGGCTCGGCCCCGAAACCTGCCTGCGCGAGGCGGTGCTGCCCTGGCGGCGCGTCGGCGGCGCGACGGTGGTGGCGACCGCCCGGCCCGATGCCTTTCAGGCGCTTCTGCCGCGGCTGACGGCCGCCTTCGGCCCCTGCGCGATGGCGCTGGCGCCCGAGCGCGAGATTCACGCGGCGGTTCTGGCGGTGCGGCAGACGGTGCTGGCACGCCGGGCCGAGGTGCAGGTGCCGGCCGATCTGAGCTGCCGCGGCGCCGATGCCGGGCGCGGCGCGATGATGCTGCTGGCGCTGCTGGCGGCAGGGTTGCTGCTGGCGCCGGGGCTGGTGCTGGGGGCGCTGTTCTGCTGGACGGTCGGCACGCTGGTGCTGGCGCAGGGGCTGAAGCTGGCGGCGCTGCTGGTGATGCTGCGCCCGCATCGGCCGCAGGCGGCGGCGGCGCCCGCGCTGCCCGAGGGCGTGCTCGCCCTGCCCATGCGCGGCGCCGCGCCGGACCGGCTGCCGGTGGTGTCGGTGATGGTGCCGATGTTCCGCGAACATGACATTGCCGCGCGTCTGGTGCAGCGGCTCGGGCGGCTCGACTACCCGAGGGAGCTGCTCGACATCGTGCTGGTGGTCGAGGAGGAGGACGAGGTCACCCGCCAGGCGCTTGCCGGCGCCGACTTGCCGCACTGGATGCGCATGGTGGTGGTGCCGCAGGGCCCGATCAAGACCAAGCCCCGCGCGCTCAACTTCGCGCTGACCTTCTGCCGGGGCAGCATCATCGGCGTCTATGATGCCGAGGATGCGCCCGACCCGGACCAGATCCGCAAGGTCGTCGCCCGCCTTGCCGAGGCGCCGGAGGAGGTGGTCTGCCTGCAGGGCATCCTCGATTTCTACAACCCGCGCAGCAACTGGCTGTCGCGCTGCTTTACCGTCGAATATGCCAGCTGGTTCCGCGTGGTGCTGCCCGGCATCGCCCGGCTGGGGCTGGCGGTGCCGCTGGGGGGCACGACGCTGTTCTTCCGCCGGGGGCCGCTGGAAGCGCTTGGCGGCTGGGACGCGCATAACGTGACCGAGGATGCCGACCTCGGCCTGCGCCTTGCCCGCAGCGGCTATCGCACCGAACTGATCGACAGCGTGACGCAGGAGGAGGCGAATTGCCGCGCCCTGCCCTGGGTCCGGCAGCGCTCGCGCTGGCAGAAGGGGTACGCGATGACCTGGGGCGTGCACATGCGCGACCCGCTGCGGCTGTGGCGCGAGCTTGGGCCCTGGCCGATGTTCGGCTTTCAGGTGATGTTTCTCGGCTCGCTGACCCAGGCCCTGCTCGCGCCGCTGCTCTGGACGTTCTGGGTACTGTCGCTCGGCCTGCCGCATCCGCTGACCGCGGGCCTGCCCGGCTGGCTGCTGCCGGCAATGACGGCGGTGTTCCTCGGCTCCGAGGCGGTGAACATCCTGTGCGGGCTCTGGGCGGTGCGCGGGCCGCGGCACCGGCATCTGGCGGCCTGGGTGCCGACGCTCTGCCTCTACCACCCGCTCGGCACGCTGTCGGCCTGGAAGGCGCTGCACGAGGTGGTGACAAGGCCGTTCTACTGGGACAAGACCCAGCACGGCGTCTTTGACGCCAGCCACGGCCCCGGCGAGGCCGGCGCGCCGCTGCCGGCAGCGGCCCCTGCCCCCGGCCCCGCGCCGAGCGGCTAGCGCGAGCGCAGCTCCCCCGCGTCGATCTTCAGCCGCGTCTCGAAGGCCTTCGAGATATGCGCCCGCAGCGCCAGTTGCGCTGCCGCCTCGTCGCGCGCCTCGATGGCGCGCACGATGGCGTCATGTTCCGCCAGCGCGGTTTCCGTGCGCCCCTCCGCCGCCAGCGAGGTCGAGGCCAGCAGCGCCATCGAGCGATGCACAAGGTCAAGCTGCTGCACCAGATAGCGGTTGTGCGAGGCAAGATGGATCATCTTGTGAAACCGCCGGTTCGCCCGGCTGAGCGCGGCCGGATCGTTCAGCAACTGGCGGTCCGCCTCGACCATGTCGCGCAGCACCCGCATCTCCTCGGGGCTGGCATGGCGCGCGGCAAGGCGGGCGGCCAGCCCCTCCAGCTCGGCCCGCACCACGTAAAGCTCGGCCAACTGGTTGTGGTCGAGGCTGGCGACGATCAGGCTGCGCCCGTCGCGGGTCAGCATGGATTGCGTCTCCAGCCGCTGCAGCGCCTCGCGGATCGGGGTGCGCGACACGCCGAATCGCTCGGCCAGCTCGGATTCCACCAGCCGGTCGCCCGGCCGGTAGGTTCCCGCGTCGATCGCCTCGAGGATCAGCGTGTAGGCGTCCTTCTGCATCCGGCGGCCGTTCCCCCTGCAAGTCCTCGGGCTCCCTGCCGGTCCCTCGGTCCGATGAGCGCGAACCCTAAGCGCGAGCGGCAGCAAAGGGCAAGGCGCGAAGCGCCGCCCCCGCCGCCCCCGCCGCCCTGCCGCCATTGCCGGACGCCCCCGCGGCGGCTACTCTCGGACCATGCCCGCAAACATGTTCAGCCACGTCGCGCACTGGGTCTTCGACCTCGACAACACCCTCTATCCTCCCTCGGCGCGGCTCTTCGACCAGATCGAGGCGCGGATGACCGCCTGGGTGATGGCCGCGCTGAAGCTGGAGCGCGCGGAGGCGGACCGCCTGCGCCGCCATTACTGGCAGATCTACGGCACCACCCTTGCCGGGCTGATGCACGAACACGGCGTCGATCCGGCGCCCTACCTGGCCGAGGTGCACAAGATCGACCTGGGCCATCTGACCCCCGATCCCGCCCTGCGCGCGGGCATCGCGGCGCTGCCGGGGCGGCGGATCGTCCATACCAACGGCTCGGCGCCCCATGCCGAACGGGTGCTGGCGGCGCGCGGGCTGTCGGACCTGTTCGATGCGGTCTATGGCGTGGAACATGCCGGCTTCCGCCCCAAGCCTGAGCGCGCGGCCTTCGAGGCGATCTTTGCCGCCGACGGGCTGGACCCGGCCAATGGCGCGATGTTCGAGGATGATGCGCGCAACCTCGCCGCCCCGCATGCGATGGGGATGCGCACCGTCCATGTCGCGCCCGCGCCCGCGCCCGCGCCGCATATCCACCACCATACCGCCGATCTGGCCGGCTTCCTCGCGCATTTGCGGACCGGCTGACCTGCGACCTGCCGACGCACTGCGGCAATCTGCGCTCTGGCCGCGCCCCCGCGCCGGCGCCAGTCTGCGGCCCGCGAACAGGAGAACCACCGCCATGACCGACCTTGCCCGCGCGACCTTCGCGCGCCGCTGGTACTTCCACATCCCCGTCCTCGGCTGGATCGCCCGCGACCTTGCCCGCGACTTCCACGGCAACATCTGGTATGCCATCGTGATGCTGGTCAGCCTCGTCGCCATCGCGGTGATGACCTGGGGCCTGCCCGCGCTCGGCCTCGTCGCGCTGGCCTGCGTGCCGGTGATGTTCGTGCTGCTGATCGCGCTCACGCGCGGGTGATCGCCGCCGATTGCCGCTTGGACCTTTGCCGCCCGCCGCGCTAGATCGGGCGGCAGGAGGGCCCGATGATGGCACATGACGCGACCGATATCCTGATCTGCGGCGGCGGGGTCGCCGGGCTGACCGCCGCCTCGGCCTTCGGCGCCGCCGGCTTTCGCGTCACCTGCATCGATCCCGCGCCGCCCGTCACCTCGGATGCCGATGCCGGGGCCGACCTGCGCAGCACCGCCTTCCTGCAACCCTCGGTCCGGGTGCTTAAGGCGGCGGGCCTGTGGGACCGGCTCGCGCCCTTCGCGACGCCCCTGCAGGTGATGCGCATCGTCGATGCCGGCGGCGCGGCCCCCGTGGCGCGCGTCACGCGCGACTTCGACGCCGCCGAGATCTCCGATCAGCCCTTCGGCTGGAACCTCCCCAACTGGCTCTTGCGGCGCGAGATGGTGGCGCGGCTGGCCGGGATGCCGGGCGTCGATTTCCGCCCCGGCACCGGCTTTGCCGGGATGGTTACGCGCGACGCGGGGGCCATCGTCGCCCTCACGGATGGCAGCCGGCTGCGCGCCCGCATGGTGGTCGCCGCCGATGGCCGGGGCAGCCCGGTGCGCGAGGCGCTGGGGATCGCGGCCCGCACCATCCGCTACGGGCAGAAGGCGCTGGCCTTCGCCGTCACCCACCCCATCCCGCATGGCAATGTCTCGACCGAAATCCACCGCTCGGGCGGCCCCTTCACGCTGGTGCCGCTGCCCGACCGGGACGGCCTGCCCTCCTCCGCCGTGGTCTGGATGGAGCGGGGGCCCGAGGCCGAGCGGCTTGCCGCGCTGCCGGTGGCGGAGTTCGAGGCCGACATGACCGCGCGCAGCTGCGGCCTCTTCGGCCCGCTGACGCTGGCGACCCGGCGCCAGATCTGGCCGATGATCAGCCAGATCGCCGCGCGCCTGCATGGCCCGCGCAGCGCACTGATCGCCGAGGCCGCGCATGTGGTGCCGCCCATCGGCGCGCAGGGCCTGAACATGAGCCTCGCCGACCTGCGCGTGCTGCTGGAGCTTGCCAGCGCCGCGCCGGACCGGATCGGCGAGCGCGCGATGCTCACCGCCTATCACCGCCGCCGCTGGCCCGAGCTGCAGGCCCGCGTCGCCGGCATCGACCTTCTGAACCGCGCCTCGATGCTCGCGCCGCGCCCGCTGCGCGACCTGCGCGCCGGGGCGCTGAGCGCGCTCTCCTCGCTCGCGCCGCTGCGCAAGACGCTGATGCGCGCGGGCCTCGGCCTGCGCTGACCCTGCCTCAGCCCAGCGGCCCCGGCCGCCGCTCCTCGGACAGCAGCACATTCGCCTCCACCTGCCCCACGCCCGGCAGCGTCATGATCCGCCGCCGCAGCACCCGCTCGAAATCCGCGATGTCGCGCGCCACCACCCGCAGGCGATAGTCGAACAGCCCCAGCACATGCTGCACCACCTGCACCTCGGGGATCGCCGTCACCGCGCGCTCGAAATCCTCGAGGCTGACACGGCCCCTGGTCGCCAGCTTCACCCCCAGGAACACCGTCACCCCGAAGCCAAGCGCCTCGCGGTTCAGCACCACGCGGCGCCCCTTGAGGATCCCCGCCTCCTCCAGCCGGCGGATCCGGCGCCAGGCCGCAGGCTGGCTGAGGCCATGGCGCCGCCCGAGCGCCCCCGCGCTTTGCGTGGCATCCCCCGCAAGCGCCCGCAGCAGCGCCCGGTCGGTATCGTCAAGGTCGATCATGCCGGCCCTCCCGCCTCATCTTCTTGCTGGTCCAAATATCCCGGGTGGGGTCCGGGGAGGGCAGCGCCCTCCCCGTCTGCCGGGGCACCCCGCGTCACAGCGGCAGGCTCTCCGCGTCCTTGATCGTGGCGATCAGCATCAGCGCCTCGATATCGGCGATATGCGGCAGGGTCAGGATGCGGCGGCGATAGATGTCCTGATACTGCGCCATGTCGCGGGCGATCACGCTCAGCCGCACATCGACCCGGCCGAGAAAGGTCTCGATTCCGATCACCTCGGGCACCTGCCGCGCTGCCGACAGGAACTCGTCGAAGGCGCGCGGGTCGGTCTTGTCGAGCGTGAAGCGCAGGCTCACCTCCACCTCATAGCCAAGCGCGCGCCAGTCGATCACCGCCTCCTGTCCGCGCAGAATGCCCGCACCGCGCAGCCGTTCCAGCCGCCGCCAGCAGGTCGCGGTGCTCACCCCCGCCCGCCCGGCAAGATCGGCGGTCGCCAGCATCGGATCGGCCAGCAGATGCCGCAGGATGCGCCGGTCGGTATCGTCTGCAGACATTTTTCACGTTCCCCGCATTCAGCGCATGATCTTTGCCGGATACGCGAGGGATCGTCAAACTTTGCAGGCCGCATGTCGCGCCCCTGCCTATGATCCGCGCATCACCACCGAAAGGACCGCCCCATGCGTGTGTATTACGACCGTGACTGCGACATCAACCTGATCAAGGACAGGAAGGTCGCCATCCTCGGCTATGGCAGCCAGGGCCATGCCCATGCCCTCAACCTGCGCGACTCGGGCGCCAAGAACCTTGTCGTGGCGCTGCGCGAAGGCTCGCCCTCCGCGAAGAAGGCCGAGGCCGAGGGGCTGAAGGTCATGGCCATCGCCGAGGCCGCCGCCTGGTGCGACCTGATCATGTTCACCATGCCCGACGAGCTGCAGGCCGACACCTACCGCAAATACGTGCATGACAACCTGCGCGAGGGCGCCGCGATCGCCTTCGCCCACGGGCTCAACGTGCATTTCGGCCTGATCGAGCCGAAGCCGGGCGTCGATGTCATCATGATGGCGCCCAAGGGCCCCGGCCACACGGTGCGCGGCGAATACACCAAGGGCGGCGGCGTGCCCTGCCTCGTGGCCGTGCATCAGGACGCCTCGGGCAAGGCGATGGAACTCGGCCTCTCCTATTGCTCGGGCATCGGCGGCGGCCGGTCGGGCATCATCGAGACGAGCTTCCGCCAGGAGTGCGAAACCGACCTCTTCGGCGAACAGGCGGTGCTCTGCGGCGGTCTGGTGGAGCTGATCCGCATGGGCTTCGAGACGCTGGTCGAAGCCGGCTACGAGCCGGAAATGGCCTATTTCGAATGCCTGCACGAGGTGAAGCTGATCGTGGACCTGAT